>CAVVAX010000008.1:0-205143 GCA_963746275.1 uncultured Alphaproteobacteria bacterium | reverse complement strand
CGCGCGGGCGGGGGAGCCAATCAGCCGAGTATGTATTTTTTGCCTGTCGCAAGGTCTATCCCGCGCGGGCGGGGGAGCCGCGGCGGGCCGGGGCGGCAGGCCGCCGCGCCCCGGTCTATCCCCGCGCGGGCGGGGGAGCCCTGTGTAAGCTTCGCCCTTGTCCCCCAACGGGGTCTATCCCCGCGCGGGCGGGGGAGCCTTCGATCGCCGGCAAGGGCGGCTAGAGCAGAATGTGACTGGGTGGAGCGACAGCACGAAGTCGTCCTTGCGGGGAGGCGCAAGCCGACGAAGCAATCCCGAAGCCGTTTGCTCTGGATCGCCATACCGCTTAAGCGGCTCGCGATGGATCGCCATACCGCTTAAGCGGCTCGCGATGACGATCGGCTTTTCCCCCGTCACCGCCGCACGTGTTGAGACTCGTTGCGGCAATCCACGCCTTCTATGGACCCGCGGGACAAGCCCGCGGGTGACGAACAAAGAGAACCCGCCCTTGCCGCCGCTGCTAGCGGGCGTAGCCGCCCCCTTTCGCTGGAACCCGGCGCTGAAGGCGCTCTAGAGCGCCTCAGCCAACGCGGCAAGCCGCACACGCTCGCCCTCGTCGCATGCGCCCTCAAGCTCCTCGTCTTCGCCAACGCCGTCCCCGCCCGCGGCACCTTCCGTGGACCGAAAACCGGCCGGTGCTTAATGGTTGCTACGGCGCTTGTGTCGCTCCCCTTCGCCCGCATCATCCTGCATCCCCGCATCCATCGGAATACGCCTTCGGCTATTCCGACCGACGGCGACAGCGCTGCGGTCCTCCAGATACTGCCCGCAATCAGCCTGCCGACGCTGTGACGACCATCACAGGCGATGTCGATCTCGCCACGGCTGACCGCGAGGACGAGCGCGACCGGCCTTCACTCGTTGCGCAGGTAGGGCGCGGCCTTCTGTCCGAGGATCCGCCAGGTGCCGGCGAAGCCGATCGCCAACGTGAGCGCGACGCAGATCGCAACGGTGATGGCGACGATGTCCCAGCGCATGGTCCACGCGAAGTCCATGACCAGGACGCTAACCACCCAGCCGACGGCCGTTCCGAGACCTGCCGCGATGGCCGCGGTGACGAGGCCGAGGACGCCGTACTCGACGAGGTAGGTGGCGGCGATGCGCCCGCGGGTCGCGCCCAACACCTTGAAGACGACCGCCTCGAACGTGCGCCTGCGGCGGTCCGCGGCGACGGCGCCGGCCAGCACCAGGGCGCCGGCCGCAAGTGTCAGCGCCGCGGCGGCGCGGATCGCCCAGGCGATCCGGTCGAGCAAGCCGGTGACGGCGGACAGCGCCTCGCGGGTGCGGATGGCGGTGACGCTGGCGAACCGGTCGGTCACCGCCCGCTCCAGCGCGGCCTCCGCATTCTCCGGCGCGTAGACGGCGGCGATGTCGCTGTGCGGCGCGCCGGCCAGGGCCGCGGGCGAAAGGATCATGGCGAAGTCGAAGGGCACGGCGCGCCACTCGATCCGGCGCAGCGAGGCGATCTGCGCCGTGATCTCGCGGCCGAGCACGTTCAGGGTGATGGTATCGCCGAGGCCGACGCCGAAGCCCGTAGCCAGGTCGGCATCGAGCGAGAGCAGCGGCGCTCCGGCGTAGTCCTCGGGCCACCACTCGCCTTCGACGAAGGCGGCGTCCGCCGGGGCCGTCGCCGCATAGGTCAGCGCCCGGTCGCCACGTACCGCCCAGGCGGCATCGGCGGCGATCGGGACTTGGTCCACCGGCACGCCGGCGATGGCGACGATGCGGCCACGGAGCGACGGCACGCGCTCGACGGCCCCGGCGCCCGGAACGGCCGCGACCGTTGCATCGAACGCTTCGCCCTGGCCGGCGGGGATGTCGATGAAGAAGAAGGCCGGCACACTCTCCGGCAGCCGTTCGCCGATCTGCGCCCGGGTGTTGCTGTCGATGAGCGCGATGGCGACCAGCACCGTCAGCCCGGCACCGAGCGAGACGACGACGCTCGGTGTCGGCGCGTCGGGCCGGTGCAGGCCGGTGATGGCGAGGCGCAGCGCCGCCTGGCGCGGACGCGGCAGCCGCGCCGCGAACGCCATGAGCAGGCCGGCGGCAAAGCGGAGCAGCGCCAGCGTCACCACGGCGCCCAGGACGAACCAGGCGGCGAAGCCGGGGTCATGCGCCGAGGCGATGGTGAGGGCGGCCAGCGCCGACGCACTTGCCGCGGCGGCGAAAACATAGGCGCCGCGGGGGCGGCCACGCCCGGCCTCCAGCGCACCGCGGAAAAGCCCCGCCGCCGGTACCTCGCGCGCTTGCCCGAGGGGCCAGACGGCAAAGGTGAGCGCAGTCAAGAACCCCATGACCGCGGCGGTTAGCAACGGGCCGGGGTAAACGCGGACCGCCACCGGGATGGGAACGTGCCCTTCGAGCAGGAACAGTGCCGCCAACGGCAGGACGGCGCCGAGGAGCAGCCCGGCGAGGATCCCGCCGGCCGCGAGGATCCCCACCTGAATGAGGTACACGTCGACGATCAGGACGCCGGGCGCGCCCAGGCACTTAAGCGTGGCGATGGTCTCGCGCTTGCCGGCAAGGTAGTGGCGGACCGCGTTGGCGACGCCAAGGCCGCCCACGAGCAACGCCGAGAGCCCCGCGAAGGTGAGGAACATGCCGAGGCGGTCGACGAACCGGCGGACGCCTGGGGCTGCTGCGGAGGCCTCGCGGATCTGCCAGCCGGCGGTGGGAAAGGCCTCGCGCGCCGAAGCCGCCCAGGCGCCGGCCTCGGCGGCCGGCGGCAGCAGCACCCGGACGTTGTGGCGATAGAGGCTTCCCGGCTGCATCAGCCCGGCGTCGGGCAGGGCGGCGTAGGCGAGCATCAGCCGCGGACCGAAGCTAATGACGTTGGTCACCCGGTCCGGCTCTCGGGCGATGACGCCGCGGACCTCCACCTCGGCTGCGCCGACCCGCACCCGGTCGCCTACCTCGATACCGAGCTTCGCCAGCAGCCCCGCCTCGGCGAGCGCGCCCCAGATGCCGTCGCGCCGGGCCAGCGCCTCGCCAAGCGGCAACGGCGGGTCAATCTGGACGCGGCCGACCAGCGGGTAGGCGCCATCCACCGCCTTCAGCTCGACCAGGCTGCGGGCGTTGCCGGCGCGGGCCATCGACCGCATCTCAATGACCTCCGAGACCTGCGCCGCCTGCTCGCGGAGCCACCGCGCCTCGGCCGCCTCCGGTGAGCGTTGCGACAGCTGGACCTCGACGTCGCCGCCGAGCATCGCCCGGGCGTCGGCTTGCAGCCCGTTGATAACGGCGGCGCTCAGCGTGCCGACGGCAGCGATGGCGGCGACGCCCACCGCCAGGCTCGCCAGGAACACGCGAAAGCCGGATAGACCGCCGCGGAGCTCCCGCCGCGCCAGCCTCCAGGCGAGGGCGAGACGTCTGGCGAACGTCACCGCCCGGCCACCGCGCTCAAGGCGGGCGCGCGCCGGTCTGAGACGATGCGGCCGTCCTTCAGCTCGATCGTTCGAGCGCAGCGGGCGGCCAGGGCCGGGTCGTGAGTGATCAGCAGCAGCGTCGTCCGCCGCCGGCGGTGCAGGTCGAAGAGCAGCTCGATCACGGCGGCGCCGGTCGCGCCGTCGAGATTTCCCGTCGGCTCGTCGGCGAGAAGCAGCGCCGGCTCGGCGACGAAGGCGCGGGCCAGGGCCACCCGCTGCTGCTCGCCGCCGGAAAGCTGCGCCGGGTAATGGGTGAGCCGCCGGCTCAAGCCCACCGCAGCGAGAAGCTCCTTCGCCCGGGCGAAGGCGCCGGGCGCGCCGGCTAGATCGAGGGGAAGGGCCACATTCTCCAGCGCGGTCATCGCCGGGACCAGGTGGAAGCTCTGGAAGACGACGCCGATGCGCCGCCCGCGGAAGGCCGCAAGCGCGTCCTCGTCGAGGACCGAAAGGTCCTCACCGGCGACGGCCACGCGGCCGGCGGTCGCGCGCTCGAGGCCGGCGATAATCATGAGCAGGCTGGTCTTGCCAGATCCGGAAGGCCCGATCAGGCCGACGGTTTCGCCGGTGTCTACGCGGACATCGATCCCCTGCAGGATATTGACCGGCCCGGCGGCGCTTCCCAACCTCAGGTGCACTTGGGTCAGCTCGATGGCCGGATCGGACGGTGATGGCAATGGCAAACGAAGGGTTCCTCGGGTCCTGGCGCGCATATCAATGCGCGCTCACCTGCGGCGAGAATGCGTGGACTAGCAGGCGATATGGACCGGGAGGCTTCGCTGTCAACGCGATGCTCCGGCGACTGGCTTTTGCCGCCGCCGCGCTCCTGCTCGGCCTCGCCATGACGATGACCGGAGGCTTGCAGGCGGCGGCGAAGGAACCGGTGCGGCTGATGATCCTGGGCGACAGCCTCACCGCCGGCTATGGCCTGGCCCAAGACGACGCCTTCGTCGCCCGGCTGCAGGCGGCGCTCCGCGCCGAGGGTTATGCCGTCGAGGTGATCGACGCCGGGGTGTCGGGCGATACCACCGCCGCCGGACTGGCGCGGCTACCCTGGTTGCTCGGTTCCGCTGAGACAATCCCGGATGCGGTCATGGTGGAGCTCGGCGGCAACGACGGCCTGCGCGGCCTCGACCCCGAGGCGATGTACGCCAACCTGGATGCCATCTTGACCCTGTCCGCCGATCGCGGTCTGCCGGTTCTGCTCACGGGCATGAAGGCGCCGCCAAACCTCGGCGCCGAGTACGGCCGCGCCTTTGAGGCCGTGTTCCACCGCCTCGCCGACAAGCACGACGTCGCGCTCTATTCGTTCTTCCTCGAGGGCGTTGCCCTGGCGCCATCCCTTAACCAGCCTGACGGAATTCACCCCAACGCTGCCGGGGTCAACGAGATCGTCCGCCGCATTCTGCCGGCGACCAAATCATTCCTCGACAGCCTGCCGGTGGACGCCGCGGCGCGCTGAGCGGCAACGCTGCTTGCGTCTGGATGTGCTTCGCGGCGCAGCTTGGTTCTATCAGCTTGCCACATAGAGGATCAGCGCCACCGCCAGCATCAAGGCCGGAACCCAGATGCGTGGCCGTAGCCCTGTGCGGGCCTCGTCTCGCGGTGGCCGTAGCGGCGTTTCGCTGTTCCTCTCCAAGGGCATGTCCTCGCGTGCAAGGAGGGCGGGGGCGGCGGCGAGCCTATCGGCGGGCGGCCGGCTGAACAAGATGTCAGGCCGTTGATCTCCCAGCGCTCGACGCCGATATCTTATGCGTGAGCAAACGTAGGAGACAGGAGATGACCCCGATGAGCCCGAGGCAGCATTCGGCTTCGTCCTTAGGCTCGTCGGGCGATCCACGCGATGAGCGCAACCGGCTGAGCCTGCTCCGGCTGGCGGTGATGATCGCCACCACGCTCTTGCTTGCCTCCTTCGCACCCCCGGGTCTCACGATTGCCGCCATTAGTTCGCTTGCCTTCATCTCGGCGCTGGTGATCGCCACCTTCGCGCTGGTCTATGGCGAGCGGGCGCAGGCCGACCACCTCACCCGTTGGGACGAGGCCGCGGTTATGCTGGCGCTCAGCCTCGGCGCCGGCCTGTTCGTTGATCCGGCCGCGATCGAAGCGGCCATGATCGAGGCGCAGAACCCGTAGTTTTCGCGCTGTGCGCCGCTGGCCTCCCCGGGAATGAGTCGGGCATCGAGCGGGGCATCGAGTGGGGCATCGAGTGGGGCATCAACGGGCCGCCCTCGCCGGCGGCAATGTGGCCGCGAACGGGGATCGGCGCTCCCCCTCCCAGAGCTCGCTCGCCATTCTCCAGCTTTGAGCCAGGTCGACCCCCTTGCATTGGTGTCTCACAGGTGCAGGACCTGAACCTGGCGCGCGAAGATGCTACAAGGCCCGTTCAGCGTTGGGCGCGAAGCGGAGTCAGGGGAGGCACGTCATGGCGATGCGGGAGAAGAGCTACCTCGGCCTCAGCGTCCACGGCTTCCACCGGGTCGCCTACACCGAGTGGGGCGCGCCGAGCGAGACCCGTGTCGCCATCTGCGTGCATGGCCTGACCCGCACCGGCCGCTGCTTCGACTTCATCGCCGAGGCGCTGGAGGACCGCTACCGCGTGGCCTGCCCGGACATGCCCGGCCGCGGCAAGAGCCACTGGTTCCCGTCGCCGGCCCTGTACCGGCCGCCGGCCTACCTCGCCGACCTCAACGCGCTGATCGCGCGGATGGACGCACCGGAGGTGGACTGGATTGGCACCTCGATGGGCGGCATCCTCGGCATGATGCTGGCAGCGCAGCCCAACACGCCGATCCGCAAGCTCGTGGTCAACGACGTCGGCGCCTTCATCGACAAGGCGGCGCTGGCGCGGATCGGCGGCTACATCGGCCTGGACCCGACCTTCCGCAGCTTAGACGCGCTGGAGGCGTACCTGCGCGAGGTGCACGCGCCGTTCGGCCCGCTCACAGACGCGCAGTGGCGCCACCTCGCCATCCACAGCGCCAGGCGGGACAAGGCCGCCGACGTCTGGCGGCTGCACTACGACCCGGCGCTGGCCAAGCCGTTCCGGGAGGATTCGGCGGAGGACGTCGACCTGTGGGCGGTGTGGGAGGCGATCACCTGTCCGGTCCTGATCATCCGCGGCGCCGAGTCCGACATCTTGTTGCATGAGACCGCCGAGGAGATGCTGACCCGCGGCCCCGGGGCCGAACTCGTCGAGCTGCCGGGCATTGGCCACGCCCCGACGCTGATGGATCCGGCGCAGATCGCCGTCGTCCGCGACTGGCTGCTGGCCTAGCCGCCGCCCGGCGCCTCTCGTCGCAGCCTGCTACTTGCGCGGAGCCCCTCCGTCTCCCGATCCGCGGGCGAGGGATCCGGCGGCGCTGATGCCGCTGGACTCCGTCTCCCGCGCGTGGCACGCGCTCGCGAGTGAGCGCGTGTTGCAACGCGGAGTCCGCGTGACATCGACGGCGAGGAGCTCTGGTCGTCGCGTGCGTGATGACCGGCGTCTTCTTCCCGCGCTAAATCATCTTAGGGAATGGGTAGCACCTGGATACAGTCACGGAAAGACGGCGAGACGCCAGCCGAGAGATTTTATAAAGAAGTTTACGACATGTGCGGAGTGGAAAATATTGAACGCGCTCTGCAATGCGGCAAAGCATACTAGCGAGCACGTAACTACCCATGTGCAATATGGTTTACCAATAAGTGAATGGCCAGATGTAGCTAGCGTAGTACAGTTCTCCAAGGGACCACCTTCTGCTTTTACTGTGACTAGAAACATCGAGGAAATTTTTGCGGCGGTTATATTGTTTTATCAAGCTCGGTGGTTTGCAAGCGATAGCGTCGATCTCCTGTTGGCTACAACGCGCGATCGAAGCACGACCGGAGCATCCATGAGTTTCTAGATCCTTCGACGTCCTCTCGCCGCATGTTCTTGTTAAGAGCCCGGAGGCTCGCACACAAGCCTCGTCCGCCTTACCCCGATCCTTTCGCCCGCCTCTATGGCCGCTTAACCGCTCTTCAGCAGCCGGGCGGCGTCGAGCGCCGCGTAGGTGAGGATGCCGTCGGCGCCGGCGCGCTTGAAGGCGAGCAGCGTCTCCAGCAGTGCCCGGGGGTAGTCGATCCAGCCGCGGTCGGCGGCGGCGCGCAGCATGGCGTACTCGCCGCTGACGTTGTAGGCGAAGGTTGGCACGCCGAACGACGTCTTCACCCGGTGGATGACGTCGAGGTAGGGCAGGCCCGGCTTGACGATGACCATGTCGGCGCCCTCCTCGACGTCGAGCGCGACCTCGCGCAGGGCCTCCAGTGCGTTCGCGGGGTCCATCTGATAGGTCTTCTTGTCGCCGACGAGGGCCGCGGCCGAGCCGATGGCGTCGCGGAACGGACCGTAGAAGGCCGAGGCGAACTTGGCGGCGTAGGCCATGATCTGGGTGTCGACGAGGCCGGCGGCATCGAGCGCATCGCGGATCGCGCCGACGCGGCCGTCCATCATGTCGGACGGCGCCACCACATCGCATCCGGCTTGCGCCTGCACCAGCGCCTGTTGGCAGAGGATGGCGACCGACTCGTCGTTCAGCACCCGGCCGCCGCGGCAGACGCCGTCGTGGCCGTAGCTGTTGAATGGATCCAGCGCCACGTCGCAGATGATGCCGAGCTTCGGGTGCTCGGCCTTGATCCGGCGGATGGTGCGGCAGACGAGGTTGTCGGGGTTGAACGCTTCGCGTCCGTCGGCCGTCTTCAGCTCCGGCTCGACGTAGGGGAAGAGCGCCACCGCGGGGATGCCGAGCTCGACGGCCTCGCCCAGCGCCTCGACGACCAGATCCGCAGACAGCCGGTCGACGCCCGGCATCGACGGCACCGGCTCTCTGCGGCCCTCGCCCTCGATGACGAACATCGGCCAGATCAGGTCCTCGGCGTTGAGGTGGGTCTCAGCGACGAGCGCGCGCGACCAGACGGCGCGGCGGTTACGCCGCATCCGCGTGCGCGGGAAATGGCCGCGTGCCGCCGGCGCTTCGGGACCGGGCACGGCTTTACGCCGCCTCCAACGCCTGCATCAGGTCGGCCTGGATGTCGTCGATGTGCTCGATGCCGATCGAAAGCCGCACGTAGCCGTCGGAGACGCCGGTCGCGAGGCGATCCTCGGGCGAGAGCTGGGAGTGGGTGGTGGTCGCCGGGTGGATGGCGAGCGTGCGGGCATCGCCGATGTTGGCGACGTGATAGACGAGCTTGAGCGCGTCGATGAACCGCCGGCCCGCCTCGCGGCCGCCGGAGAGCTCAAAGCCCAGCAGTGCTCCGAACCCGCCCTTGAGGTAGGCCTCGGCGCGCCTTCGCATCTCGCCCTCCTGGCGCCCGGGGAAGATCACCCTGGTGACCTTGGGGTGCCGGCTCAGCGCCTCGGCGACGGCGACGGCGTTGGCGCAATGCGCGCGCATGCGCAAGGGCAGCGTCTCCAGCCCCTGGAGGAACATGAAGGCGTTGAACGGGCTCATCGCGGCGCCGATGTCGCGCAGCAGCACGACGCGGGCGCGCAGGATGTAGGCGATCGGCCCCAGCGGCTTCGCGGCTTCGGTCCAGATCGCGCCGTGGTAACTGGGGTCGGGCTGGGTCAGGGTCGGAAAGCGCTCGGCGTGGGCCTCCCAGTCGAAGCTGCCGGCGTCGATGATCAGCCCGCCGATGGAGGTGCCGTGGCCGCCGATGTACTTGGTCGTCGAGTACACCGTCACCGCAGCACCATGGTCGAACGGCCGGCACAGCACCGGCGCTGCCGTGTTGTCCATGATCAGCGGCACGCCGTGGGCGCGGCCGATCTCCGCGACCTCGCGGATGGGGAAGACCTGGAGCTTGGGGTTGGGCAGCGTCTCGGCGTAGTAGCAGCGGGTGCGCGCGTCGGTCGCCCGGGCGAAGGCTTCCGGGTCGGCCGGATCGACGAAGCGGACGTCGATGCCCATGCCCTTCAGCGTGTTGACGAACAGGTTCCAGGTCCCGCCGTAAAGGTCGGTCGAGCTGACGAAGTTGTCGCCCGCCTGGCAAAGGTTGAGAACCGCGAGCGTCGAGGCCGCCTGGCCCGAACCGACCGCGAGCGCCGCCGCGCCGCCATCGAGCGCCGCCATCCGCCGCTCCAGCACGTCGCAGGTCGGGTTCATGATCCGGGTGTAGATGTTGCCGAGCTCGCGCAGCGCGAACAGGTCCTCGGCGTGCTGGGTGTGGCGGAACTGGTAGGAGGTGGTCTGGTAGATCGGCACGGCGACCGCGCCGGTGACCTCCTCGCTGCGAAACCCGCCGTGGAGCACGACCGTCTCCGGGTGCATCGTCCGTTCGGTCACTCTTTTCGCCTTCCGCTTCCGCGTCCATGGGTCCAGCGCCCCGGAAGGCCGCCTTCCGCCGGCCGGGGCGGCGCGGAGAGTATACGCTGGCCGCGGCGATGAGTAGGCTTTTGCTGGTTTTTTGGGCGCGGGCGGCCCAGGCTTTGAGCAATCCGCCTTTGACCTGCCGCGGCGGTTCCTCTACGCTCGCCGTCGCTTTACGTTAACGTAAACGGAAAGTTCCAGGGCCGGCGGCCGGGCGCGGACGCGGGAGGAACCGCCGGCCACCTTCACCTATGCCTGCACGCCGTCGGCCATCTGGGTCATGATGGGCGTTGCGACCAAAAGGCCGCTGCGGGCGGCGAGAGCCGCGACGCGCGCCAGGACGGAGGAGACGATCGTGCCAGACGATATCGCGGTACCCACCCAACCCTTGAGCGCCACCGGCACGCCCGAGCGCGGCGGCTACCGGCTCGCCAACCCGATCCGGTTTGTGACCGCGGCGAGCCTGTTCGATGGCCACGATGCGTCGATCAACATCATTCGCCGGCTGCTGCAGAGCGGCGGCGCCGAGGTCGTCCATCTCGGCCACAACCGCTCCGTCGACGAGGTGGTTCGCGCGGCGCTGCAGGAGGACGTGCAGGGCATCGCCATCAGCTCGTACCAGGGCGGGCACATGGAGTACTTCAAGTACATGCTCGACCTGCTGCGCGAGCAGGGCGGTGGCGAGATCCGCGTGTTCGGCGGCGGCGGCGGGGTGATCGTCGCCGAGGAGGTGGCGGAGCTGCACGCTTACGGCGTCGCCCGCATCTACACCCCGGAGGACGGCCGCAGGCTCGGCCTGCAGGGGATGATCGATGACATGCTGGCGCGCGCCGACTTCGACCCGGCGAAAGACGCGCCCGAGGACATCGGCGGCCTGTCCACCGGCGACGCGCGGGTCCTCGCCCGGATCATCACCGCCCTGGAAGCGGGTGTCCTCGACGATCACCGCCGCGATGACATCCACGCGCATGCGCACCGGCGCGGCGCGATCCCGGTGCTTGGTGTCACCGGGACCGGCGGCGCCGGCAAGTCGTCGCTCACCGACGAGCTGGTTCGCCGCTTCCGGATGTACAGCAGCGAGCCGCGGATCGCCGTGATCGCCATCGACCCGACCCGGCGCAAGACCGGCGGGGCGCTGCTTGGCGACCGCATCCGAATGAACGCCATCGACGCCCCCAACGTCTTCATGCGTTCCATCGCGACCCGCTCCAGCGACCAGGAGATCCCGCAGGCGCTGCCCGACATTGTCGCTGCGACCAAGGCCGCCGGCTTCGATCTCGTCATCGTCGAGACGCCCGGCATCGGCCAGGGCGACGCCGGGATCGCGCCGCACGTCGACGTCGCGCTCTACGTCATGACGCCGGAGTTCGGCGCCGCGAGCCAGCTCGAGAAGATCGACATGCTCGACTTCGCGGACGTCGTCGCGGTCAACAAGTTCGACCGCCAGGGCGCGCTGGACGCGCTTGCGCGACGTCGCCAAGCAGATCCAGCGCAACCGCGAGGCGTTCACCACAGCCGGTGGACGAGATGCCGGTGTTCGGCACCATCTCCTCGCGCTTCAACGACGCGGGCGTCAGCGCCGTCTACCGAGCCCTGGTCTCGCTGTTCAACGAGCGCGGCCTCGGGCAATGGCGCTGCAACCTGGCCGGCGTGCCGACCCGCTTCTCCGACGCCGGCGCCGGCATCGTCCCGGCGGCGAAGCGGCGCTACCTCGCCGAGATCGCCGACACCGTCCGCGGCTACCACAGAGACCGTCGCCGAGCAGGTGCGCATCGCCCGCGAGCGCCAGCACCTGCGCGAGACCCGGCGGATGCTGGCGGATGCCGGGACGGCCGAACCGGAAGCGCTGGCCGAGCTCGTGGAGGCGCGGGAGCGGGCGCTGGATCCGCGCTGCCGCAAGCTGATCGAGCTGTGGCCGACGGTGCGCGAGACCTACGGCCGCGACGAGTTCGTGGTGCGGATGCGCGACAAGGAGGTTCGCACCAAGCTCTACCAGACGACGCTTTCGGGCAGCCGCATTCCCAAGGTGGCGCTGCCGGCCTACGAGGACGAGGGCGAGATCCTCAAGTGGCTCTTGAAGGAGAACGTCCCGGGCAGCTTCCCGTTCACCGCCGGCGTCTTCTCCTTCAAGCGCGAGGGCGAGGACCCGACGCGCATGTTCGCCGGCGAGGGCGATCCCTTCCGCACCAACGCCCGGTTCAAGCTGTTGTCGAAGGACTCCGAGGCGAAACGGCTGTCCACCGCCTTCGATTCGGTCACGCTCTACGGCTTCGACCCGAACCTGCGCCCAGACATTTACGGCAAGATCGGCAACGCCGGCGTCTCCATCGCCACCCTCGACGACATCAAGGCGCTCTACGACGGCTTCGCCCTGTGCGACCCGCGGACGTCGGTGTCGATGACCATCAACGGCCCGGCGCCGACGATCCTGGCGATGTTCTTCAACGCCGCCATCGACCAGCAGCTCGACCGCTTCGTGGCCGAGAACGGGCGGCGGCCGACCGAGGACGAGGCCGACAAGATCCGCGACTGGGTGCTGGAGAACGTCCGCGGCACGGTGCAGGCCGACATCCTCAAGGAGGACCAGGGGCAGAACACCTGCATCTTCTCTACCGAGTTCGCGCTCCGGATGATGGCCGACATCCAGGACTTCTTCGTCCACCACCGGGTGCGGAACTTCTACTCGGTTTCGATCTCCGGCTACCACATCGCAGAGGCCGGGGCGAACCCGATCACCCAGCTCGCCTTCACGCTGGCCAATGGCTTTACCTACGTCGAGGCGTACCTCGCGCGCGGGATGCACATCGACGACTTCGGCCCAAACCTGTCGTTCTTCTTCTCCGCGGGCATGGACCCCGAGTACACGGTGATGGGCCGGGTGGCGCGGCGGATCTGGGCGACCGCCATGCGCTTTAAGTATGGCGCGAGCGAGCGCTCGCAGAAGCTCAAGTACCACACCCAGACGTCGGGGCGGTCGCTGCACGCGCAGGAGTATAGCTTCAACGACATCCGCACGACGCTGCAGGCGCTGCTTGCCATCTACGACAATACCAACAGCCTGCACACCAACGCCTACGACGAGGCGATCACCACCCCGACGGCAGAAAGCGTGCGCCGCGCGATGGCCATCCAGCTCATCATCAACCGGGAGTGGGGGCTGGCGAAGAACGAGAACCCCAACCAGGGCTCGTTCATCATCGACGAGCTGACCGACCTGGTCGAGGCGGCGGTGCTGGAGGAATTCAACCGGATCAGCGAGCGGGGCGGGGTCCTGGGCGCGATGGAGACCGGCTACCAGCGGGCCAAGATCCAGGAGGAATCGCTCTACTACGAGCGCAAGAAGCACGACGGCAGCTACCCGATCATTGGCGTCAACACCTTCCTCAACCCGTGCGGCGAGGAGGTGCCGACGCCGGAACTGGTGCGCTCCACGGAAGCCGAGAAGCAGAGCCAGATCCAGAGGCTCGAAGCATTAAAGGCGCGCAACGCCGATGCCGCGCCGGAGATGGTGAAGCGGTTGCAGCAGGCGGCCACGGCCGGCGACAACGTCTTCGCCGTGCTGATGGACGCGGTCCGGGTGTTGTCGCTGGGCCAGATCACCGCCGCGCTGTTCGAGGTCGGCGGCCAGTACCGGCGCAGCATGTAGACGCGGCATCATCGCGCGGGCGCGCCGGGACACCCACGGCGACGGCCTTCCCGGGCTGGTGTCATACACCCTTTTTCCTCTTGACCGCGCATGGCGCCTCCGCCGTGATCGGATAACGCTGTACGCTGCCGCCGGTGGCTTGCGACGGGCGACGGTCGGGGGGAGAGGGCAAATGACGGAATGTCCGGTATGTCGCGCGCGCGTGAGCGAAACGGTCTGGCAGGTCTCTGCGGAAGAAGCCGCCCAACACTTCGTGAGCATGGAAGGCGACGCCTGCCGGCATGAAGATCTCGCTCGGTGCATACGGCGCCTGTGGCAGCAGGAAAACTGCGCGATCGCCCACTGCAGCGCATGCAGCTTCTCGTTCGCGGTGCCCTTCGTCGCCGGGGACAAGTCGTTCTACAACATCGCTTACCCCAGGCCGTCCAGGGTCAGCGAGAAGTGGGAGTTCGACCGGACGTTGGCGGAGCTGTCGTCGCAGAACAGCAGGATGGACAGCGTCCTCGAGATCGGCGCCGGATTCGGCCATTTCCTCGACAAGGTCGCCGGGACGTACGTGCCGGCTTCCGGCGTGCATGCGATCGAGTATCACGACGTAAAGGTGAGTAAGCTCACCCAGAAAGGCTACACGGCCATCGACAAGGACGTCCGCACGCTCCAGCTCGACCGGACGTTCGACGCCATCTTCATGTTCCAGGTCGTCGAGCACATGGACGATCTCGACACGCTTTTCGCGAAGCTGTCGTCGCTCCTGAGCAGGTCCGGGCTGCTGTTCATTTCCGTGCCGAACGCGAAGCGCATCGATTTCCAGGAGGCGCACGCGAGCTTGCGCGACATGCCGCCGAACCACATCGGCAGGTGGTCCGTGGACGCCTTCCGCATCATCGGCGCCCGTCACGCCCTGCGGATGGAGAAGCACGAGACCGAGCCCTTCTCCCTGGCGGCGTTCGCCAAGAAGGACCTCCATTTCTTTTATCTCAGGCGGAGCCAGGAGGCCGGCACGATCGAGAACTGGTCGCGGTCTTTTCGCGCCAAGGCGCTCGGCAAGTGGCTGGGCTCCGCGGTTGCCGGCCTCAACGCGCCGAGGCGGTTCCGGGTCTGGTCAGAAGCGGCGAGCAGGGCGGACCTGGGCACGGCCTTGTGGGTGATGTTCCGCCGCGGCGATGAGGGCTTTTCGGCCTGAGCCGCTTTCTCGTCCGGCTCCCGCGCTCCCACGGCTGGCACCGGTTTTGCTGTTTTTCCTTGACCATCTCGTGCCGTTCGAGGAAACGGGGCGCGGTGGCGTGGCGGAGCAAGAACAACAAGCCTGCAGGGAGCATCGTCTCCGGCCCCGCCGCATCGCGTCAACGCGAAGGCTGAAGGCTGTGTGCGCCGGTGCGTTGCCCCGCAGGGGCGCGACGTGCCGGGGCGGCGGACGGGTGATGGAATATTTTGCACAGCAATTGATCAACGGCCTGACGCTGGGCGCCATCTACGGCCTGATCGCCATCGGCTACACGATGGTCTACGGCATCATCGGCATGATCAATTTCGCCCACGGCGAGATCTTCATGATCGGCGCCTTCGTGTCGCTGCTCTCGGTGATGGTGCTGGGAATGTTCGGGATCACCTGGGTCCCGTTGGCGCTGCTCTTGACCCTGATCGTGACCATGGCGCTGACCGCCGTCTACGGCTGGTCGCTGGAGCGGATCGCCTATCGGCCGCTGCGCGGCTCGCCCAGGCTGGCGGCGCTGATCACCGCCATCGGCATGTCGATCTTCCTGCAGAACTACGTGCAGCTGCTGCAGGGCGCGCGGGTCAAGCCGCTGCAGCCGATGATCTCCGGCGGCTTCGAGATCATGCGCGAGGGCGACTTCATCGTCTCGCTCAGCTACCTCCAGATCTTCATCTGGGCGCTGACGTTCGCCTTGATGGCGGTGTTCACCGTGATCATCACCCGCACCGCGCTCGGGCGGGCGCAGCGGGCGTGTGAGCAGGACATGGGCATGGCCTCGCTGCTGGGGATCAACGTCGACCGCACCATCTCGCTTACGTTTGTCATGGGCGCCTCGCTGGCGGCGGTGGCTGGGCTCATCTTTCTCGTCAACTACGGCGTCATCGACTTCTTCATCGGCTTCCTCGCCGGCATCAAGGCCTTCACCGCCGCGGTCCTCGGCGGCATCGGCTCGCTGCCCGGGGCGATGCTGGGCGGCCTGCTGATCGGCCTGATCGAGGCCTTCTGGTCGGGATACTTCACCGTCGAGTACAAGGACGTCGCGACCTTCGCCATCCTCGTCCTGGTCCTCATCTTCCGGCCGACCGGCCTGCTGGGCCGGCCCGACATCGAGAAGGTGTGAGCGCGCGCATGGCACGGGCGCCGGCTCCACCCTTCGATGTCGCTGCCGCGTTGAAGGAGGCGGCGCTCACCGCCTTCGTCATGTGCGCGCTTTCGGCCGGCATCGTCGGCTTCCACACCCTGGACGTGCCGGGCGCGCTGCAGATCGGGACGCGCTTCGCCACCGTCGCCGCCGTCACCGTCCTCGGCTTCTTCGGGCGCCTCGCCTTGATCCTGCTGCGTTGCGGCCGGCCGCTGCCGGTCCTGGCGATCGCCGTGCCGCTCGCGGCGCTTGTGGTTCGCGGCGCTCCTGGCCGACCGGCTGCTGCCGGCGGAGCTCGGCCAGCGGCTCCAGGTCGCCCTCCCGTTCGACGACGTCGTCGTCAACTGGATCGTGGCGCTCACCGCGCTCGGCTTCGCCATCCGCGCCGTCTGGACGCTGCGCCACACCGGCGCCTCGGCGCAGACGGTGCTCGACCGCGACGCGGCGATGGAGCGGGTTCGCCGCCAAGGTCTCGCAGGCGTCCCGCTACATCGGTCCGGCGCTGCTCGCCGGCGCCATCGTCTTCCCGCTTCTGATCTTCGCCCCGGAGTCGTCCTGGCTGCCCAAGGTCGACCGCCGCCTGCTCGACATCGGCATCCTGGTCGCGACCTACGTCATGCTCGGCTGGGGGCTGAACATCGTCGTCGGCCTCGCCGGCCTGCTTGATCTCGGCTACGTCGCCTTCTACGCCGTCGGCGCCTACAGCTACGCCCTGCTCGCGACCCACTTCGACCTCGGCTTCTGGACCTGCCTGCCGTTCGCCGGGCTGATGGCGGCGATGGCCGGGATGCTGCTCGGCTTTCCGGTGCTGCGCCTGCGCGGCGACTACCTCGCCATCGTCACGCTCGGCTTCGGCGAGATGATCCGGGTGATCCTGCTCAACTGGTACGAGTTCACCAAGGGCCCCGACGGCATTTCCGGCATCCCGCGTCCGACGTTCTTCGGACTGCCGTTCGCCCGCACCGCCGAGGACGGCGGCGAGACCTTCTACAGCTTTTTCGACTTGCCGTTCTCGGCGACGGACAGGATCGTCTTCCTCTACTACCTGATCCTGACGCTGGCGCTCATCACCAACCTGTTCACCCTGCGCATCCGCAAGCTGCCGGTGGGCCGCGCCTGGGAGGCGCTGCGCGAGGACGAGATCGCCTGCCGCTCGCTCGGCATCAACCCGCGCAACACCAAGCTCACCGCGTTCTCCATCGGCGCCATGTTCGCCGGCTTCGCCGGCTCCTTCTTCGCCACCCGCCAGGGCTTCATCAGCCCAGAGAGCTTCACCTTCATCGAATCGGCGGTGATCCTCGCCATCGTCGTCCTCGGCGGCTTCGGCAGCCAGATCGGCATCGTGCTTGCCGCCATCCTGCTCATCGGCCTGCCGGAGTTCTTCCGGGAGTTGCAGGAGTACCGCATGCTCGCGTTCGGCGCGGCGATGGTGCTGATCATGCTGTGGCGGCCGCGCGGCCTGCTCGCCTTCCGCGAGCCGACGCTCCGGCTGCACAAGACGCGGCCGGGTTCAGGCGCTCCGGCGCAACGCACGGCCGCGGGCACGGCTACGGGCACGGCGGCGGGTGCGGGCGAGGTCTTGCGGTGAACGAGGCTCAGCGGGGAGCGGGGCAGGGGGCTGCGCCGCTGCTCGAGGTCGAGCACCTGACCATGCGCTTCGGCGGCCTGCTCGCCATCAACGACGTCTCCTTCGTCGCCGTCGACCGCGAGATCACCGCCATCATCGGCCCCAACGGCGCCGGCAAGACCACCGTCTTCAACTGCCTCACCGGCTTCTACGAGCCGACCATCGGCCGGCTGGTCCTGAACCACCCGCGCCGCGGCCGCCTGCTCTTGGAGCGGATGGAGGGCCACCTGATCCCGGCCAAGGCCGGCGTCGCCCGCACCTTCCAGAACATCCGCCTGTTCGGCGCCATGTCGGTGCTGGAAAACCTGATCGTCGCCCAGCACAACGTCCTGATGCGCGCCTCCGGCTTCAGCCTGGCCGGGCTGATCGGCCTGCCGCGCTACAGCCGGGCGGAAGCGAAGGCGGTAGAGAAGGCGAAGTACTGGCTCGACCGGGTCAACCTCACCGCCCGCGCCGACGATCCGGCGGCGAGCCTGCCCTATGGCGATCAGCGCCGGCTCGAGATCGCCAGGGCCATGTGCATCGAGCCGGTGCTGCTCTGCCTGGACGAGCCGGCCGCCGGCCTGAACCCGAGGGAGTCGGCTGACCTCAACAAGCTGCTCCTCGACATCCGCAGCGAGCACAAGATCGGCCTCCTGCTCATCGAGCACGACATGACCGTGGTCATGGGCATCTCCGACCACGTCGTCGTCCTCGACTACGGCCGCAAGATCGCCGACGGCTCGCCGGCCGAGATCCGCACCGATCCGGCGGTGATCCGCGCCTACCTCGGCGAGGAGGAGGACGAGGAGCTGCCGGAAGAAGTGGCCCACGACATCGCCGTCAAGCGCGAGGAAGGCTAGAGCCGATGCTGTCGGTCTCGGGCGTCTATACCCACTACGGCAACATCGAGGCGCTCTCGGGCGTCGACGTCGAGATCGCCGCCGGCGAGATCGTGACCCTGATCGGCGCCAACGGCGCCGGCAAGTCGACGCTGCTGATGACCATCTGCGGCAACCCGAGGGCGTCCACGGGCCGCGTCGTCTTCGAGGGGCAGGACATCACCGCCCTCGCCACCCACGAGATCGTCGGCCTCGGGATCGCCCAGGCGCCGGAGGGCCGGCGCATCTTCGCGCGCATGAGCGTGATGGAGAACCTGCAGATGGGGGCGACGACCGCAACGCCGGAGCATTTCGACGAAGACCTGGCCCGGGTCTTCTCCCTCTTTCCGATCCTCAAGGAACGCCGCACGCAGCGTGGTGGGACGCTCTCCGGCGGCGAGCAGCAGATGCTGTCGATCGCCCGGGCGCTGATGAGCCGGCCCAGGCTGCTGCTGCTCGACGAGCCATCGCTCGGCTTGGCGCCGCTGGTGGTCAAGCAGATCTTCCGCGTGGTCAAGGAGATCAACGAGCGCGAGCGGGTCACCGTCTTCCTCGTCGAGCAGAACGCCTTCCATGCCCTGCGCCTGGCGCACCGTGCCTACGTCATGGTCACCGGCCGGATCAGCCTCAGCGGCAGCGGCCGGGAGCTCCTGTCCAACCCAGAGGTGCGCGCCGCCTACCTCGAAGGCGGGGCCTAAGGACGATGGTGGCATCGGGCCGTAAGGCCTTTGCGGGTTGCCGGTAGCGAGCGTCGCGAGCTCATAGGCCTTGCGATGATCCTCGTCGTCACCGCCGACTCGCTCGGCCCTCACGGGAGACGCCGCCGCAGGCAACTCGCATATAGTCGGCCGCGGCACGTGCGGCCATGACCCGGACGTCGGCTGCGCGTTGATCCTCCTCGACGAGGATGCCTGTCGTCCCGCTGCATCGCCGCAGGAAGCGTCGGACGGGGGAAACGGCGATGGCTGACATTCTCGGCAGCACGCTCCCGGTGTTCTTCATCGTCACCGGGATTGTGATCGGTTTCGCCGCCTACATGACCGGCCAGGCCATCGCCAATACCTGGCGGCCGGCATGGCAGCTCGTCGTCTACGTCCTCCTGCTGGGCGTCGTCGCCCGCTTCCTGATCTTCGCCCTGTTCGACGGCGAGCTCCTGTCGCTCACGGGCTACGCCGCTTCCACCGCGCTGTTGTTGGCCATCGGCGTCTTCGCCTACCGGCTGACCCGGGCGCGCAGGATGGTGCATCAGTATCCATGGCTGTACGAGCGCTCCGGCCTGTTCGGCTGGCGGCGGCGGGCCTGACGTCGCGCCTCGTGTAAAACGCAGGTTGCATTACCACAACCGTCATCCATTATAGCGTCTGATAAAGTAACCTTCGGCATCGTCGATGGCGAAGTGTCGGCCAATACCGGTCGGCCGCATCGAGACCTTGAGGAGAAGGGAAGCGTGGAGATGAAAAAGTTCGTGGCCGCAGTCATTGGCGTGATGACCGCGGGACTCGTCTTTGCCGGGAGCAGTGCCCGTGCCGAGATCAGCGTCGCCGTCGCCGGGCCGATGACCGGCCAGTACGCCACCTTCGGCGAGCAGATGAAGAACGGCGCCGAGATGGCGGTGAAGGACATCAACGCCGCTGGCGGCGTGCTCGGCCAGCAACTGAAGCTGTTCGTCGAGGACGATGCCTGCGATCCGAAGCAGGCGGTGGCGGTGGCCAACAAGGCCGGTAGCGAAGGCGTGGTGTTCGTCGCCGGGCACTTCTGCTCCGGCTCGTCGATCCCGGCGTCGAAGGTCTACGAGGAAGAGAACATCATCCAGATCTCGCCGGCCTCGACCAATCCCAAGCTCACCGACGAGGGCGGCTGGAACGTCTTCCGCGTCTGCGGCCGCGACGACCAGCAGGGCGGCGTCGCCGGGAACTACATCGCCGACAAGTTCGCCGGCAAGAAGATCGCGATCCTTCATGATAAGACCGCCTACGGCAAGGGCCTCGCGGACGAAACCAAGCGTCAGCTCAATTCCCGCGGGGTGACCGAGGCCATGTACGAGGCCTTCACCGCCGGCGAGAAGGACTACTCGGCGTTGGTCAGCAAGCTCAAGGCCGCCGGCATCGACGTCGTCTATCTCGGCGGCTACCACACCGAAGGCGGCCTGATCATCCGCCAGGCCGCGGAGCAGGGCTACCGGCCGCAGCTGATCTCGGGCGATGCCTTCGTCACGGAGGAGTTCTGGAAGATCACCGGCGATACCGGCGAAGGGACGCTGATGACCTTCAGCCCCGATCCGCGCAAGAACCCGGATGCGACGCCGGTCGTCGAGCGCTTCCGCAAGGCTGGCATCGAGCCGGAGGGCTACACCCTCTACACCTACGGCGCCATGCAGGCCTGGAAGCAGGCGGTGGAGAAGGTCGGCAGCGTCAAGGACCCGGAGAAAGTCGCCGCCGCGCTGAAGGACATGCAGTTCGACACCGTCCTCGGCAAGTTCAGCTTCGACGACAAGGGCGACGTCACCGCGCCCGGCTATGTCTTCTATGTCTGGAAAGACGGCGCGTACGACTACGTGCAGTAACCACAGTCGTAGAGGCCAGAACGCCCGGCAACCCGCCGGGCGTTCTTAGCCGTCTGTGTCTGCTGGATTGGCTGGCCGCGTAGCGCTCGACGCAAGCGCCCGACCTTCGGTTGCCGCGGGTGGTCATTCGCAGGCTTCGGTCAGTTGTGCCGGAGCAAGCGCCTCGCGTTACCCGCGGCGGGTCGGCTTAGGGCGTTCGCGGGCCTTGCGGCCGAGGCCGATCTGCTTGGCGAAGTCGGACCGCTGCCGCGCGTAGTTCGGCGCGACCATTGGGTAGTCGGCCGGCAAGTTCCACTTCGCCCGGTATTCCTCCGGCGTCATATTGTATGTCGTCCGCAGGTGGCGCTTCAGCATCTTCAGCTTCTTGCCGTCCTCCAGACAAATGATGTAGTCCGGGTGCACCGACTTGCGGATGGGCGCCGCCGGCTTTTGCGGCTCGCTTAGGGGTTCCGGCGGCGGCGCCTCCAGGGTCGTCAGCGAATTGAATACGCTGTGTATGACCTCCGGGATCTGGCCGGCCGCCACTTGGTTGTTACTTAGGTACGCGGCAACCACGTCTACCGCCATGCGGAGCACGTCGTCCCGCGAGATGAGATCGTTGTCGTCGTCGCTCATCAGACTATAACCCGATTTACCTCTTGAGAAACTCAAGCGCCATGGTATCGCTGCGGACCTTTCCCGTGTCAACATAAAACACAACGCGCGAATAATGACTTCTTGTCGGTGCGCCGCAGGAAAGACATATCTGGCGCTGTATTCCGCGCCCGCGCATCGCTTTGGTAGCATTTGTTAGGTTGAGCCTTGGCTGCAGCAGGCCATTCGGGCGAAGGAACGCGATGACCTCGCCGTGAGCCGGTGTTCGCGTCCGGCTGGACCTGATGAGAGTAGCCGAAGTGCGCGCCGGGGCGCCGCTTGACCGCCTCTTGCCCACCTGCCATTGGCGCGCCACTTCGATGGGTGGTGGCGCGCTGGCCAGCGCCAACAGACATATGGTACAGGAGGACCAGTTCGCAGCGAATGATGTTGGTGTTGGGTCTGGACAGGCGCCGATGGGCAGGGCGAGGGTGGCAATCGCCAGCGACCACGCTGGTTACGCTTTGAAAACGGCGCTGAAGTCGCGTCTTGCCGGCGCTGGGCATGACGTCGTCGACCTCGGCACCGACGGAGCCGGCTCTGTGGACTATCCGGACTTCGGCTATGCCATGGCGCGGGCGATCCGCGAGGGCCGCGCCGATCGCGGCGTTCTGATCTGCGGCAGCGGCATCGGCATCAGCATCGCCGCCAACCGCTACCCGGACGTTCGTGCCGCTTTGGTGCACGACGCACTGGGCGCCAGGCTGGCGCGGCAGCACAACGACGCGAACGTGATCTGTTTCGGCGGGCGAATGATCGGCGAGGATGTCGCCGGCGACTGCCTTCGCTTCTTCCTCGAAACCGAGTTCGAGGGCGGCCGGCACGTCCGCCGGATCGAAAAGCTGTCCAACCCCGAGTGAGCGGCAGAATCGCAACCACGCAACAATACTTCGCAGCAATCAGGAGCGCTTGATCATGTCATTGGCCGAGCCAGAGGTTCGCGGCCTCAGCGGGGACTCCTTCTTCAGTGCGCCGCTGAGCGAGAGCGATCCGGAGATCGACGCCGCCGTTCGCGGCGAGTTACGGCGCCAGCGCGAGCACATCGAGCTGATCGCGTCGGAAAACATCGTCTCCCGCGCCGTTCTCGAGGCGCAGGGTTCGGTGCTGACCAACAAGTACGCCGAAGGCTACCCCGGACGGCGCTACTACGCCGGCTGCGAGCACGTCGACGTCGCCGAGGCGCTGGCGATCGAGCGGGCGCGCCGGCTGTTCGACTGCGCCTTCGCCAACGTCCAGCCGCACTCCGGCGCCCAGGCCAACGGCGCCGTCTACCTGGCGCTGATGTCCCCGGGCGAGACTCTGCTGGGCATGTCTTTGGCCGCCGGCGGCCACCTGACCCACGGCGCGGCGCCGGCGCAATCCGGCAAGTGGTTCCATGCCGTGCACTATGGCGTGCGCCAAGAGGACGGGCTGATCGATTATGACGAGGTCGAGCGGCTCGCCCACGAGCATCGGCCCAAGGTCATCGTCGCCGGCGGGTCAGCGTACTCGCGGGTGATCGACTTCGCCCGCTTCCGCCAGATCGCCGATGCTGTCGGCGCGTACCTGATGGTCGACATGGCCCACTTCGCCGGGCTGGTCGCTGGCGGCGCGCATCCGAGCCCGCTAGCGCATGCGCACGTGGTGACGACGACCACGCACAAGACCCTGCGGGGGCCGCGCGGCGGCATGATCCTGTCGCAGTCCGAGGAGCTGGGGAAGAAGTTCAACTCGGCCGTCTTCCCGGGCCTGCAGGGTGGGCCGCTGATGCATGTCATCGCCGCCAAGGCCGTCGCCTTCGGCGAGGCGCTGCGCCCGGAGTTCCGCGGCTATGCGCGGACGATCGTGGAGAATGCCAAGGCGCTTGCGGCGACGATGTCGAGCCGAGGCTACAGCATCGTCTCCGGCGGCACCGACACGCATCTCATGCTCGTCGATCTGCGCGCGCGCGGGCTGACGGGGAAGGCCGCTGAGGCGAGCCTTGGGCGGGCGAACCTGACCTGCAACAAGAACGGGATCCCGTTCGACCCGGAGAAGCCGATGGTCACCTCGGGCATCCGGCTGGGCACGCCGGCGGGGACGACCCGTGGCTTTGGCCCCGCCGAGTTCCGCCGCGTCGGCGAGCTGATCGCCGACGTGCTGGACGCTCTTGCCGCCAATCCCGATGACAACGGCGCCGCCGAGGCAGCTGCGCGGGACCGTGTCGGCGAGCTGTGCCGGCGGTTTCCGATCTACCCGGGCCTCTGAAGGCTCGGAAGGGGGGAGGGGGTGTAGCCGATGCGCTGCCCGTTCTGCGGCCATGAAGACACGCAGGTCAAGGACTCGCGGCCGACCGAGGATCACGCCGCCATCCGCCGCCGGCGGTACTGCCCGACGTGCGGCGCCCGCTGGACGACCTTCGAGCGCGTGCACCTGCGCGAGCTCACCGTCGTCAAGAAGAATGGCGAGCGAACGCCGTTCGACCGGGAGAAGCTGCTGCGGTCGCTGCGCATCGCGCTCCGCAAGCGGCCCGTCGACGACGAGCGCATCGAGCGCATCGTCAACAGCATCCAGCGCCGGCTCGAGACCCTGGGCGAGGCGGAGATCCCGTCGAAGGTGATCGGCGAGATGGCGATGGAGCAGCTCTACCAGCTCGATCAGGTGGCTTACGTGCGGTTCGCCTCGGTGTACAAGAACTTCCGCGAGGCGAAGGACTTCGAGGAGTTCGTGGAAAGCCTGCCCGACCAGTGAGCGCGAGTCGGCTGTGAGCGCGCAGAGCCTGCCGCCGGCGATCTCGATGCGGGATACATGGCCATGGCCCTGGCGCTGGCCCGGCGGGGGCTCGGCCGGGTGTGGCCCAACCCGGCGGTCGGTTGCGTGCTGGTGCGCGGCGGCATCGTCGTCGGCCGGGGCTGGACGCAGGTCGGCGGGCGCCCGCACGCGGAGACGGAGGCGCTAAGGCGCGCCGGTCGCGGCGGCTGCGGGGGCAACGGCGTACCTTTCGCTCGAACCTTGCGCCCACGAGGGGCAGACGCCGGCCTGCGCCGACGCGCTGATTGCAGCCGGCATTGCCCGGGCCGTCGTTGCCGTCGAAGATCCGGACCCACGGACCAGCGGGCGAGGCATCGAGCGGCTCCGCGCCAGCGCGATTGAGGTGACCACTGGCGTTGCCGAGGCGGAGGCTCGGAGGCTCAACCGCGGCTTCTTCCTGCGCATCCGCCACGCCCGGCCGCTGTTCACGCTGAAGGCGGCGACCAGCCTCGACGGCCGCATCGCCACCCACACCGGCCACAGCCGCTGGATCACCGGCGAGCAGGCGCGCCGGTGCGGACATTGGCTGCGCGCCAGCCATGACGCCATTCTCATCGGCTCCGAGACGGCTCTGGCCGATGACCCGGAGCTCACCTGTCGTCTGCCGGGGCTTGGCGAGCGCTCGCCGGTCCGCGTCGTCGCCGACGGCAGGCTGCGACTCGATGCCGGCTCGAAGCTCGCGAGGAGCACGTGCACGCAGCCGCTGTGGCTGATGACGCTACCGGGCGCGGCGCCGGGCCGCGGACAGGCCTTGGCCGCCGCCGGCGCCGAGGTCATCGAGGTCGGAGCTGACGCGTCCGGGCATCCTGACGCGGCGGCGATGGCGGCGGCGATGGCGGCGCGCGGGCTGACCCGGGTGCTGATCGAGGGCGGCGGCAGCCTTGCCGCTTCGTTTCTGGCCGCGGGTCTGGTAGACGACGTGGCCTGGTTCCACGCGCCGCTGATCATCGGCGGGGACGGCCGGTCGGCCGCGGCGGCGTTGGGCGTCGGGACCGTTCCGGCGGCCCCCGCGTTCGTCCGCGAGAGGGTCACGGCGGTCGGCGGCGATATGATGGAGCTTTACAGCCGAGGGGCGTGATTGAGGTGTTCACCGGGATCGTCACCGACTTGGGCACGGTGCGAAGCCTCCGCGACGAAGGCGACCGCCGGCTGGAGATCGCGTTGCCGCGTCCTGCCGCCGCCGATCTCGCCCTGGGCGCCTCGATCGCCTGCTCCGGCGTCTGCCTCACCGTGGTCGAGCACGGCGACGATTGGTTCGCGGTGACGGTCTCGGGCGAGACGCTGTCGCGGACGACGATCGGCGACTGGCGGGAGGGCACGCCCGTCAACCTGGAGCGCTCGGCCCGGCTCGGCGACGAGCTCGGCGGCCACATCGTCTCGGGTCACGTCGACGGCATCGGCGCCCTCGTCTCCGCCGCGGCCGAGGGCGCCTCCTGGCGGATGGTGTTCGCGGCGCCGCGGCCCCTGCATCGCTTCATCGCCGAGAAGGGCTCGATCGCCATCGACGGCGTCTCGCTGACCGTCAACGAGGTCGACGGCGACCGCTTCGGCGTCAATATCATTCCTCATACCTGGACCGTGACGACCCTCGGCCGTCTGCCCGTCGGCGGCAAGGTGAACGTGGAGATCGACCTGTTGGCCCGCTATGTCGCACGCATTCTCGAAACCGCCTGAAGCGCCGGCGGCGCACGCTGCCTTCGCGCCGCTCGACGAGATCGTCGAGGAGGCGCGCAACGGCCGCATGGTCGTGGTGGTCGACGACGAGAACCGCGAGAACGAGGGCGACCTCATCATCCCGGCGCAGATGGCGACGCCGGAGGCCATCAACTTCATGGCCAAGTACGGCCGCGGCCTCATCTGCCTGGCGCTCACCCGCCAGCGGGTCGAGCAGCTCAAGCTGCCGCTGATGGCGCAGAAGAATGCGTCGCGCCACCACACCGCCTTCACCGTCTCGATCGAGGCGCGCGAGGGCGTGACCACCGGCATCTCCGCCTCCGACCGGGCCCGGACCATCGCCGTCGCCATCGACCCCAGCAAGGGCAGCGACGACATCGTCTCGCCCGGCCACGTCTTCCCGCTGAAGGCCAGCGACGGCGGGACGCTGGTGCGCGCCGGCCACACGGAAGCCGCGGTGGACATCGCCAGGCTCGCCGGGCTCAACCCGTCGGGCGTGATCTGCGAGATCATGAACGACGACGGGACCATGGCCCGGACCCCGGACCTGATCCGCTTCGCCCGCAGCCATGGGCTCAAGATCGGCACCATCGCCGATCTCATAGCCTTCCGCCTCCGCCATGACCGGATCGTCGAGCGGGTGCTGGAGGCGCCGTTCGAGAGCGTCTACGGCGGCCGCTTCTCGATGTATGTCTACGTCAACCGCGTTGCCCATGCCGAGCACGTGGCCCTGGTTAAAGGCGACCTGGCCGCCGACGGGCCGGTGCTGGTGCGCATGCATGCGCTGAACGTGCTCGAGGACGTCCTCGGCGACGATCATTCCGGCCGCGCCGAGCAACTCCACCAGTCGATGCGGATGATCGCCCGGACGGGCCGCGGCGTCGTCGTCCTGATCCGCGAGCCGCATCCGACCAGCCTCTCGGAACGGGTTAGGGCGCGGCTTGCCGGCAACGACGCCGAGGTGCCGCAGTTGCGCGACTATGGCGTCGGCGCCCAGATCCTGCTCGACCTCGGGGTGCGCCAGCTCATCTTGCTGTCGAACACCAAGCGCACGATCATCGGCCTCGAAGGCTACGGCCTCTGCGTGGCCGGCCAGCAGGCCATCGGAGAGGGCACGGCGGAATGATCAGCAAGGGCGCGCGGGTGCTCATCGTCGAGGCGCGCTACTACGAGGACCTGGCCGACCAGCTCGCGGCCGGCGCCATGGCGGTGCTGGACGAGCGCGAGATCGCTACCGTGCGCATCGCCGTGCCGGGCGCGTTCGAGATCCCGGCCGTGATCCACATGGCCATGCGCGCGGGCAGCGATGCGTCCTACAACGGCTACATCGCGCTCGGCTGCGTGCTCCGCGGCGAGACCGACCACTATGACCACATTTGCCGTGAGGTCAGCCGGGCGCTGATGGACCTCGCCACCCTGAACTGCGCACCCCTGGGCTTCGGCGTGCTCACCTGCGCCACCTATGAGCAGGCGCGGGTCCGTGCCGCCGTCGACGGCAAGAACAAGGGCGCCGAGGCGGCGCGGGCCTGCGTCCGCATGATGGAGCTCAAGGCGGCGATGCCATCGGTGCTGACGTGACGGCGGAGCTCAAGCCCTCCGCGGCGCGCAAACGCAGCACCGCGCGCCTCGCGGCGGTGCAGGCGATCTACGAGATGGAGCTGGCCGGGACCACGCCGGACGTGGTCATCGACGGGTTCCTCAGGGGCCGCTGGGGCAGCGCCGGGGAGGCCGAGCTGGCCGAGCTCGATGCCGCCCACTTCGCCGAGGTCATTCGGGCAGTGGCGGCCAGGCGCGAGGCGCTCGACGCCGCGGTCGAGGGCGCGCTGGCGGAAAAGCTCAAGGTCGAACGCCTGGAGATCCTGCTCAGGGCGATCCTCCGCGCCGGTGGCTACGAGCTGTCGTCGCGCCAGGACATCCCGGCCAAGGTGATCATCAACGAGTACCTCGACATCGCCCATGCCTTCTTCACCGGCAAGGAGCCGGCGCTGGTCAATGCTGTCCTCGACCGGATGGCGGCGGCCATGGGCCGGGGCGAGAAGGCGGCGCCGGCCGGCGAGGGCTGAAGGGTGGCGCCGGGGCTGGGCGAGTTCGAGCTCATCGCCCGGTACTTCGCGCCGCTTGCAGCCACCGCGCCGGGTGCGCTGGGCCTGCTCGACGATGCGGCGCTGATCGACGAGCGGCCGGGCTGGTCGCTGGTCGCCACCACGGACACCATCGTCGCCGAGGTTCATTTCCCCGCCGATGCCGAGCCCGCGGACGTCGCCGGGAGGCTCCTCGGCGTCAATCTCTCGGATCTCGCCGCCATGGGCGCAGAGCCGGCCGCCTACCTCCTCGCCCTGGCGCTGCCGCGGGCCTGGGCGGCGGCAGACCTCCACCCGTGGCTGGACGGCTTCGCCGCCGGTCTCGCCGGCTGGCAACGCGAGCACCAGATCGCGCTGATCGGCGGCGACACGGTGGCGACGCCTGGGCCGCTGACGTTGACGCTGACGGCGCTTGGCCACGTCGAGGCGGGGCGGGCGCTGCTTCGCTCAGGCGCACGGCCGGGTGACCGCATCTACGTCTCCGGCAGCATCGGCGACGCCGCGCTGGGCCTGCGCGTGCTCCAGGGCGAGTTCGCGCCCCTCGACGCCGCCGAGCGCGCCTTTCTCCTCGATCGTTACCGCCTGCCGCGGCCGCGGCTGAAGCTGGGGCGGAGGTTGTGCGGGCTTGCCAACGCCGCCGCCGACGTCTCCGACGGCTTGGTCGCGGACCTAGGCCACATCTGCGCCGCGTCGAACGTCGGCGCGCGAATCGATGCCGGGCGGGTGCCGCTGTCGGCGCCCGCCGCCGCCGCCATCGGCGACGATCCGGCGTTGCTGGCACTGGCGCTGAGCGGGGGCGACGACTACGAGCTGGTCTTCACCGCCGCCGCGTCCCGGGATGCGGAGATTGCCGAGCTGGCCCGGGACCTTGCGCTTCCGCTCACCGCCATTGGCGAGATCGTGCCGCGCGGGCGATGATCCCGCCGCGCCGCGCCTCCGGGTCGAGCGGAGGGGCGCTCCGTTCGCCCTCACCATGGCCGGGTGGCAACACCTCCGCTGAGCCAAGCGACCAGGAAAGCAGATTGCGTGTGGCGCCGTGCTGCAATGCAACAGTCCCATGTTGCGCATGGCGGATGCATCTGGCATGGTCGCCTCCCCATGAGTCGCAATGAACAAACGGCGCTCGCCGGGGGGAAGGGGTCAGAGAAGTCCCGGTGAGGCGTCCCTGCCAATAAGGGGCCACCAGCATGTCGATCGTCCACTTTCTCGTGATTGCGTGCGGCGCAGTCGCGGTGTTCTACGGCGTTTATGCCAGCCGCTCTGTGCTGGCCAGCAGCGCCGGCACGCAGCGCATGCAGGAGATTTCGGGAGCGGTGCAAGAGGGCGCGGCCGCGTACCTCAATCGCCAGTACACCACCATTGCCATCGTCGGCGCGGTCGTCGCCGTCATTTTGTTTTTTCTGATGGGCGCCAAGGTCGCCGTCGGCTTCCTCATCGGCGCCGTGCTTTCGGGCGCTGCCGGCTATGCCGGTATGAACATTTCCGTGCGATCGAACGTCCGTGTGGCCGACGCAGCGCGTAAGGGTCTGGCGGAAGGTCTTGCCTTAGCCTTCAAGGCGGGCGCCGTCACCGGAATGCTCGTTGCCGGTCTGGCCCTGCTCGCCGTCGCCATCTATTACGCCATCCTCCTCGGCCTGGGGGCGTCGGGCCGCGACCTCATCGACCCGCTGGTTGCCCTCGGCTTCGGCGCCTCGTTGATTTCGATCTTTGCTCGTCTCGGTGGCGGCATCTTCACCAAGGGCGCGGACGTGGGCGCCGATCTGGTCGGCAAGGTGGAGGCAGGCATCCCCGAGGATGACCCGCGCAACCCGGCCGTCATCGCCGACAATGTCGGCGACAACGTCGGCGACTGCGCCGGCATGGCCGCCGACCTGTTCGAGACCTACGTCGTCACCGTCGTTGCGACCATGGTTCTGGCCTCGATCTTCTTCGCCGGCACACCGGCGCTCGGCAGCATGATGATGTACCCGCTGGCCATCGGCGGCGGCTGCATCCTCGCCTCGGTCGCCTCGACCTTCTTCGTCCGCCTCGGCGCCAACAACAGCATTATGGGCGCGCTCTACAAGGGCTTTCTCGCCTGCGCCGTGTTCTCGGCGATTCTGCTGCTGCCGATCACGGCCATCGTCATCGGCCTCGGCACCGAGTTCACCGTCGGCGGCAAGACCTTCACCGGCTGGTCGTTGTTCTTCTGCGGCGTTGCCGGCCTGGTCGTCACCGGCCTGCTCATCTGGATCACCGAGTACTACACCAGCACCGAGTACCGGCCGGTCCGCTCCATCGCCGATGCCTCGCAAACCGGGCACGCGACCAACATCATCCGCGGCCTCGCCGTATCGATGGAAGCCACCGCGATCCCGGCCCTGATCATCTGCGCCGCGATCATCATCACCCACTCGCTCGCCGGTCTGTTCGGCATTGCCATTGCCGTCAGCGCGATGCTGGCGGTGGCCGGCATGGTCGTCGCCCTCGACGCCTATGGCCCGGTCACCGACAACGCCGGCGGCATCGCCGAGATGGCCGACCTCGACGCCGACGTGCGCAAAACCACCGACGCGCTGGACGCCGTCGGCAACACCACCAAGGCCGTGACCAAGGGCTACGCCATCGGCTCCGCCGGGCTCGGCGCGCTGGTGCTGTTCGCTGCCTACACCCAAGACCTGACGTTCTTCAGCGCCGACAGGTCCGCTATCCCTACTTCGCCGGCGTCGATGTCAACTTCTCGCTCGATAACCCGTATGTCGTCGTCGGCCTGCTGCTCGGCGGCCTGCTCCCGTACCTGTTCGGCGCGATGGGCATGACCGCCGTCGGCCGTGCTGCCGGCTCCGTCGTGGTCGAGGTTCGCCGGCAGTTCCGGGAGATCCCGGGCATTATGGACGGCAGCGGCAAGCCCGAGTACGGCCGCTGCGTCGACATGCTGACCAAGGCCGCGATCAAGGAGATGGTCATCCCCTCGATGCTGCCGGTCCTCGCGCCGATCGTGGTGTTCTTCGTGATCAACTGGATCGCCGGCAAGTCCGCGGCCTTCTCCACCCTCGGCGCCATGCTGCTCGGCGTTATCGTCACCGGCCTGTTCGTCGCCATCTCCATGACCGCTGGCGGCGGCGCCTGGGACAACGCCAAGAAGTACATCGAGGACGGCAACTTCGGCGGCAAGGGCTCCGATGCCCACAAGGCCGCCGTCACTGGCGACACTGTCGGCGATCCTTACAAGGACACCGCCGGCCCGGCCGTCAACCCGATGATCAAGATCACCAACATCGTCGCCCTGCTACTGCTGGCGACGCTCGCCCACTAGGCCCGTTTCGGCCGTAAGACGCAAGACGGGCCCGGCGGCTTCCGCCGGGCCCTTGTCGTCTCCGCTGCGCCAGGTCGGAGACCGCGTGAGCGGGGGTGGCGGACGACGGCTTCCACCGGGGCTTAACCCGTGTGGAGGTTGACTCGCCACCCGGCGCCGGCCACGATGGACGCCATGATCATTTCCCGCGGTCCGCTTCTGCGAGTTGTCTTTCGGGTCTGCCCCATCGCGGGATCCTGACCCCCGGCCAGGCTGCGACCAGCCGGGCCGCGGGGTCCTCACCCGGCATCGCGGCCGGTTCGCGGATCCGCCGCCGACCGCTGCTTCCACCACCTGACGATCCAATCGAAGACGGGTATGCCGCGGGCGCGTCATCGTGCACGCACGCGGCTTCTGCCTGAGGTCAGATCCATGCAAGACACACAACAAACGGAACAGAAAACAACCATCGTCGTCACCCAGGGCGACTACCAGAGGCTGCAGGGCCTCGCCAACGCCGCCCGCCGGCGCCAGCCCGACGTCGCCGAGGAGCTGGCGGGCGAGCTCGACCGCGCCGGCGTCGTCGCCGATGGCGAGATCGCTCCGGACGTGGTGCGGATGAACTCGATCGTCGAGTTCCGCACCGAGGCGGGCGCGGCCCGCACCGTAACGCTGGTTTTTCCCGGCGAGGCCGACATCGCCGAGGGCAAGGTGTCGATCCTGACGCCGATCGGGACGGCGCTGCTCGGGCTGTCGCCCGGGCAGTCCATCGACTGGCTGGCCCGCGATGGCCGGCGCCATCGCCTGACCATCGTCTCAGTACGCCAGGGGCCCGCCTGCTGAACCCGCCGGGGCGGCGTCAGCTTGTCGGCCGGGCGCCGGCTTCCGGCGTGCAGCCGGCGTCCGCGGGGGCACCGGTTGCGCCCGCCCGCAGCGCCCGCGGCCGGCCCTCGACCACGGCGAACGGGTCGATGGCCTTGGCCTCGCGGCGGAGCTCGAAGTGGAGCTGCGAGCAGGCGACGCTGCCGCTGCGCCCGACCATCGCGATCACCGCGCCTCGCTCGACCCGCTGGTTGCGCTTCACCCGGACGTTCTCGGTGTGGGCGTAGGCCGAGCTCCAGCCGCCGGCGTGGCGGATCAGGATCAGGTTGCCGAAGCTCCTCAGCTCGTTGCCGGTGTAGATGACGACGCCGCCCGCCGCGGCCCGAACCGGCGTGCCGGCGGGGGCGGCGATGTTGACGCCGTCGTTGAAGCGCTTGCCGGGCTTCGGCCCGTAGGCGGACAGCAGCGTGCCCTCGACCGGCCAGACGAAGTCGTTGCCGCCGTCGGGGATGCGCTGCGGCCCAGGCGTGGCGCAGGCAGCAAAGCCAAGGACCAGCGCCAGCGCCGCGACCGTCCTCGTCCTTAAACAACTTGCGATGAGGTTGACGCACCAGGACCCGCGAGCAGAGTTGTCCGCTCGGCCTTGCCGCCTCCCGAACCCTCGTTCGTCGCTTGGTTCAACCCGGCTGCACCTCGTCCTAGGAGGTTGAGCGCAAAGCCCAGTCATCGCCGTCTCCTCGCCAACGCCGAGCACCATCGTTGCCCGGGTTGGTCCGGGCGCGTCAACGGAAACGGCGCACGTGTAGAAAGCTCTCGCCCGCCGCGGCTCGCGGCTTAGGTTGTAACCATGACGGCACGGGCAAGCGGGCAGGAGCGACGACGAGGCGATGACGGAAAGGCAGTGGCGGCATCTGGTCATCGTGCTTGGCGATCAACTCGACGCCGACGGCGCCGCTCTGGCCGACATCGATCCCGGCCGCGACGCCGTCGTCATGATGGAGGTGGACGAGGAAGCCAGCTACATCCCCCAGCACAAGCTCAAGATCGCCTTCTTCCTCGCCGCCATGCGCCACTTCCGCGATGCGCTGCGGGCGCGGGGCATCGAGGTGCTGTACTCGGAGATGGACGAGGCGGCGAACCGCGGCTCGTTCGCCGCTGAGCTGGAACGGCGGGTGGCAGACAGCGGCTGCGAGCGGCTGATCGTGACCAAGCCGGGCGATCACCGGGTGGAGCAGGCGCTTCGCCGCGCCGCCGAGAGGCTCGGCAAGCCCATCGAGATTCGCGACGACCACCACTTCATCGTCCAGCCCCGGGAGTTCGAGGCGTTCGCCGCCGGGCGCAAGTCGCTGGTGATGGAGACCTTCTATCGCAAGGTGCGCACCCGCCTTGGCGCGCTCATGGACGGCGACGAGCCGGTGGGCGGCGCCTGGAACCTCGATAACGAGAATCGCGCTGCCTTCGGCAGGAAGGGGCCGCCGGACATCGAACCGCCAAGGGGATTCTCCCCGGACGAGACGACGCAAGGCGTCATCAACCTGGTCCGCCGGCGGTTCGCGGCCAGCCCTGGCTCGCTCGAGTGCTTCGACTACCCCGTCACCCGCGAGGACGCGCTGGCGGCACTGGCCGACTTCGTCGCCCACCGGCTCGCCAACTTCGGCCGCTTCCAGGACGCCATGGCCCGCGGCCGGCCCTACCTCTACCATGCGCGGCTCTCGTGCGTGCTGAACCTGCACCTACTCGACCCGCGCGAGGTGGTCGCCGCCGCCGAGGAGGCCTACGTCCGTGGCGAGGCGCCGCTCAACTCGGCCGAGGGCTTCATCCGCCAGATCATCGGCTGGCGGGAGTACGTCCACGGCGTCTACTGGCGGGAGATGCCTGCTTACGCCGAACGCAATGCGCTCGAAGCGGACCTGCCGGCGCCGCGGTTCTTGTGGACCGGCGAGACGGACATGGCCTGCGTCGCCGCCGCCGTCGGCCAGCTCGTCGACCACGCCTACGCCCACCACATCCAGCGGCTGATGGTGCTGGGCCTCTTGAACCTGCTGCTCGGGGTGAACCCGTACGCCATGCACCGCTGGCACATGTCGATGTTCGCCGACGCCCTCGACTGGGTGTCGCTGCCGAACGTGCTCGGCATGAGCCAGTACGGCGACGGCGGCCTGGTCGGGACCAAGCCCTACTGCGCGTCCGGCAACTACATCGACAGGATGAGCGACTACTGCCGGGGCTGCCGCTACGATCCGAAACGGGCGGAGGGCGACGACGCCTGCCCCTTCACCACCCTCTACTGGGACTTCCTCGCCCGCCACAAGCAGCGCTTTGCGCCGAACCGGCGGATGACCATGCAGCTTCGCAACCTGGAGCGCAAAGCCAACGGCGAGGTCGCCGCCATCCGCCGCCGCGCGGACGCGCTGAAGGCGGCGATGACCGCCGAGACCTGGGGCTGAGGCGATGATGATCGAGGCGGAACGCATCCGCAGGCTGAACGACCGGCCCGAGCGGGACGGCGCCTACGTCCTCTACTGGATGCAGCAGTCGCAGCGGGCGAGCTTCAACCCGGCCCTGGAGCTGGCCATCGGCATCGCCAACGACCGCAAGCTCCCCGTCGTCGTCGGCTTCGGCCTGATGGACGACTACCCGGAGGCGAACGCCCGTCACTACACCTTCATGCTCCAGGGCCTGCGCGAGGTCCGGGCGCGCCTCAGCGAGCGCGGCATCGCCTTCGTCATTCGCCGCGGCGCGCCGGACGCCGTCGCCCTCGATCTGGCGCGCGATGCCGCCGTCGTCGTCTGCGACGCCGGCTACCTCCGCCACCAGCGGCTCTGGCGCCAGCGGGTGGGCGAGGCGGCGGAGTGCCCGGTGCTGCGGGTCGAGGGCGACGTGGTGGTGCCGGTCGGGCTCGCCTCGGCCAAGGCCGAGCACGCGGCGCGGACCATTCGCCCGCGCATCCTCCGTCACCGCGACGAGTTCCTGAGGGCGCTGCCGGAGCAGGAGGTGGTTCGCGACGCGCGGACCCTGGCCCTGGCCTCGGACGTTGAGCTCGCCGACGTCGCCACCATTGTCGCCGGGCTGAAGCTGGACCGGTCGGTTGCCCCCGTGCGCCGGCTGACGGGCGGCACGAGCGAGGCAAGGCTGCGGCTGGAGATGTTTCTAGGGAAGCTTGCCGGCTACGCCCAGGGGCGCAATCAACCGGCCGACTGGCGCTGCTCGTTCATGAGCCCCTACCTGCACTTCGGCCAGATCTCAGCCGTCGAGATCGCGCTCACGGTTCGCGAGCGCCACCGCCGGCAGCGTCGAGGACAAGGCGTCCTACCTCGAGGAGCTCATCGTGCGGCGCGAGCTCGCGATGAACAACGTCGCCTACAACCGCGCCTACGATCGCTACGACGGCCTGCCGGCTTGGGCGCGGAAGACGCTGGCCGACCACGCCGCCGATCCCCGCCCGCATCTTTACGACGAGGCGGCGCTTGCCGCCGCGGCGACCCAGGATCGCTACTGGAACGCGTCGATGCGCGAGATGGTCCACACTGGCTTCATGCACAACTACATGCGGATGTACTGGGGCAAGAAGATCCTGGAATGGTCGCCGGATCCGGAGAGCGCCTTTGCGACGATGCTGGCGCTGAACAACCGCTACTTCCTCGACGGCCGCGATCCCAACGCCTACACCAATGTCGCCTGGTGTTTCGGACTGCACGACCGTGGTTGGACCGAGCGGCCGATCTTCGGCAAGATCCGCTACATGAACGCCGCCGGGCTGGAGCGGAAGTTCGACATCGACCGTTATGTGAGTGCGGTCGACGAGCTTGTCGCGGCCGAAGAAGAAGGCGGTAATCCGAGGACATAAGGGCGGCGGGAAGGGACGGGAATGGCGGACGCGAGAGGCACCCGAGCAGACGGCACGCTGCAAGACGTGGTGCGCGATCTGGGCCGGCACGGCGGTAGCGAGGCGATCGTCGCCTTCCGCCGCCGCGGCGAGCAGCGGCTGAGCTTTGCCGAGCTTGACGCCACGCTCACCCGCCTCGCCAACGGTCTTGCGGCCGCGGCATCGGCCTCGGCCAGCGGGTCATCGTCTTTGCGACCAATCGGCCCGAGTGGATCTTCGCCGCGCTGGCCGTCCTTCGCTCCGGCGCCACGGTCGTGCCGATCGACGCGCAGATGGGCGAGAACGCGCTCCGCCACGTGCTCGCCGACAGCGAGGCGAGGCTCGTCTTTGCCACCGCCGGCGGAGGCCGAGCGCATCGGCCCGCTCCTGCCAGCGGACGGGGTCGAGATCGTGCTTCTGGCCGACGAGGCCCCCGAAGGGGGGACGGCGTGGCGGTCGCTTCTGGCAGATGGGGGCCCGACGCGGCCGCGCTGGACCGGGCGCGAGGCGACGACATCGCCGCGCTGTTCTACACCTCAGGGACCACCGGTACCCCCAAGGGCGTGCCGTTGACCCATCGCAACATGCGCTTCGAGGTGGACGTCCTGGTTGCCTCCGGGATCGTCAATCCGGACGACCGAGTGCTGCTGCCGCTGCCGTTCCACCATGTCTATCCATTCGTCGTCGGCATGCTGACCGGGTTGGCCGCGGGCCTACCGCTGATTCTGCCCCGCGCGCTCACCGGTCCGCAGATCGTCGAGGCCATCCGCGGCGGCCGGGCGAGCGTGATCATCGGCGTCCCCAGGCTCTATACCGCCATGTTCACCGGCATCGCCGGCCGGGTGGCGTCGCGCGGCAAGGTTCCGGCCGCCCTGTTCCAGGCGCTGCTGTGGCTCTCGGTCACGCTGCGCCGGTCGTTCAAGGTCAAGGCCGGGCGCAAGCTCTTCGCCAGCCTGCACCAGACGGTCGGACCGGACCTGCGCCTGCTCGTCTCCGGCGGCGCCGCGCTCGGCACCGAGATGGCGTGGAAGCTGCAGGGCCTGGGCTGGACCGTCGCCACCGGCTACGGCCTGACCGAGACGGCGCCGATGCTTACCATCAACGAGCCGGAAACGGGACGGCTGAAAACCGCCGGCAAGGCGGTCGCCGGCGTCGAGCTCCGCATCGACCGGACGACGCTCGTCGATCGCGGCGCCGAGACGATGGCGGGCGGCGACGGCTCGGGGCTCGGCGAGGTGCAGGCGAGGGGGCCGAACATCTTCGCCGGCTACCTCAACCTCCCCGACGAGACGAAGAAGGCGTTCACCAAGGACGGCTGGTTTCGCACCGGCGACCTCGGCGCGATCACCGACGACGGCTTCCTCAGCCTCAGCGGCCGGCTGTCGACCATGATCGTCACCGAGGGTGGCAAGAACGTCTACCCGGAGGACGTGGAGGACGCGTATCTCGCGAGCCCGCTGATCCGCGAGATCGCGGTGCTGGAGCGCGAAGGAAAGCTGGTCGGGCTGATCGTGCCGGAGACGAAGGCGCTGCCGCCTGGAGACGCCTCTGCCCAACACGAGGCGGTCTCGGCGGCGCTGCGGGAGATCTCGCGCAAGCTGCCCTCCTACCAGCGCCTCGGCGACTTCGTGCTGAGCGTGGAGACGCTGCCGCGCACTCGCCTCGGCAAGCCGCGCCGGCACCTCCTGGCCGAGCGCTACGACAGGGCTGCACGGGGCGAGGCGCCAATGGCGGCGCGTGCCCATCCGCTCGCCGTCGAGGACATGGCGGCCGAGGACCGGACGCTGCTGGAGGACGAGGCGGCGCGGGCGGCTTGGGACTACCTGGCCGAGAAGTATGCCAACGAGCCGCTGAGCCCGGAGAGCAATCTGCAGCTCGACCTCGGCGTCGATTCGATGGAATGGCTGAACCTGACGCTGGAGATCGCCCAGCGGACGGGCGTCGAGCTGGACGAGGGCGCCATCGGCCGGATCGAGACCGTGCGCGACCTGCTGGTCGAGGTCGGCCAGGCCAAGGAGGCCGGGCCGGGCGCTAACGCGGCGCTCCTCGACAACCCCGAGGCCGCAATCAATGAGGCCGACCGGCGCTGGATCAGCCCGCTGTCGCCGGCGGAGCAACGGACGGCGAAGATCCTGTTCGCCATCAACCGCTTCCTCATGACGAAGCTCTTCCGGCTGGAGGCGACCGGCCACGAGAACCTGCCGGCGCAAGGCCCCTACCTGATGGCGCCGACCCACGCCAGCCTGATCGACCCCTTCGCCATCGGCGCCGCCCTGGACTACCCGAGGCTGCGCCGGACCTACTGGGCCGGCTGGACCGGGATCGTCTTCAACACGCCGGTGAGGCGTTGGTTCAGCCGCATCTGCCAGGTCGTCCCCATCGACCCGGATCGCGCGGTGGTCTCGTCTCTCGCGCTTGGCGGCGCCGTGCTCAAGCGCGGCGACGACCTGATCTGGTTCCCCGAAGGCCAGCGCTCGCCGGACGGGACGCTGCAGCCGTTCCGCGCCGGCGTCGGTTTGCTGCTCGCGCACGTGCCGGTGCCGGTGGTGCCGGTGGTAATCGAGGGCGCCTACGAGGCTTGGCCGCGGGACAAGCTGCTGCCGCGGTTGCGGCCGATCCGGGTGCGCATCTGTCCGCCCGTGGACCCGAAGGCGTTGCCGGAGCGGGGGGAGGGCCGAGCGGAGGGGACCCCCGAGCAGGCCCGCCTCGTTAACGCCCTGCACACCCACTTCGAGGGCCTGGTCGGCCCGAAGGCGCTGCCAACCTCCAACCCTGCGTAGGCGGCGCCACCGCTTTTTGCCCTCACCCTCCCGACACCTGCGGATGGAGACGGCAGGGCCGAGCCGTCACCTGACCAAGCGGGCTGCCGGCCATTGGGCGGAATACACCTGCCGGCTATTCCGCCCCACGCGGCGTAGGGCAGGTTAGCGAAGCGTATCCCGCCAGGTGGGAGCGGGAGCCGACCTACACCAGCCTCGCGTTCAGGGTGATCTCGGGGCCGGCGAGGGCCTTGGAGACGGGACAGCCGACCTTGGTCTTCTGCGCGTGCTCCTGGAAGGTGGCTTCGTCGATTCCGTCGACGCTGGCCTCGATCTCGAGCTCGATGCGCGGGATCTCGAAGCCCTCGCCGGCCTTGGTGAGGTGCACATTCACCTTGGTCGTGACCGACCTCGGCTTGAAGCCGGCTGAGGCCAGGCTGTGGGCCAAGGCCATGGAGAAGCAGCCGGCCTCGGCGGCGGCGATCAGCTCCTCCGGGTTGGTGCCGCTGCCTTCCTCGAAGCGGGACTTGAACGAATAGCTGTCCTTGTAGGCGCCGCTGCCGAGCTCCACCTCGCCGCTGCCGCCCACGAGGTCGCCGTTCCAGGTCGCTTGTGCCGTCCGTGCCGCCATTGTCTCCTCCTCCTCAAGCCTTGCTGGTTTTGCCGGATACGCTACCGCCTCGGTAGCCGCGACGGCTTGCTTGAAGCTAAGGAGCCCGCGGCCGACATATCAACCGGTTTGGCGACGCGCGGAGGGTGTTCTCATGCCTGCGGATGCAACGGCCGTGGCGGACGCGGCGGACTTGCGCGACGATGCCGACGCGGTGGTCACCGTGCGTGTGCCGGCCGAAACGATGACCCGTCAGCGGCTGCCGTACTTCGTCGGCATTTCCAAGGACACGGCCGGAAGCCGGGGGCTGGCCATGAACCTGGTGGTGATCCCGCCAAAGGGCGCCGCCGAGCCCCATGTCCATCGCGGCTACGAGACGGCGATCTACGTGCTCAAGGGCCGGGTCGAGACCCGCTACGGCCGAAGGCTCAGGCATTCGGTCGTCAACGAGGCCGGCGAGTTCGTCTACATCCCTGCCGACGTGCCCCACCAGCCGCGGAACCTTAGCGACCAGGAGCCGGCCCTGGCCATCGTCGCCCGCAATGACGCCGGGGAAAGCGAAAGCGTGGTCCTCTACGACCCGGAAGCCGACGTGCTGATCAAGCCGGATCGCGCCGGTAAGCCCTAGGATCTCCGCGAGGATCACCCCCGCCAGAACGGCTTTCGAGCCTCGGCCCAGACGTCGGCATCGCTGATCCCGATATCGTTGCGCATGCGCGCGTCCATCGCCAGCAGCCGCCGCCGTTCCTGGTGACGCTGCGCCCAAAGCTCCAGCAGCAGGATGCTTGCCCGTGCATCCTCGCCCGCCTTGTGCATGCCGAGCGTCAGCCACTGCCGCCAGGTGGGAAGGCGGGCGCCGGATGACGTGCCGGAGGTGATTGTATCGCTACAATTCGCGACAGGACATGGCGCTTCACCCGCATTGTCATGATCTCCATGGAACATTGACCGCATACGTCCGTCAATGTTTACATTGTTACCATGACAATGTGGCTGCCGAAGTTGCAAGCGGGGGCGGGTCCGCGGTATCTTGCTATCGCTGACGTCCTGGCCGGCGACGTCCGCGCCGGCCGCCTCCTCCCCGGCACGCGCCTTCCCACCCACCGGGACCTCGCCTACCGCCTCGGCGTCACCGTCGGCACCGTCAGCCGTGCCTATGCCGAGGCCGAGCGCCGCGGGCTCGTCGCCGCCCACGTCGGCCGCGGCACCTACGTCGCCGAGCGGGCGAACCAGGCTGATACCGCCGGCGGCGGGGGAGGGCGGCCGGGTGAGCATGCGCTCGACGCCATCTACCAGCCCCGCGGCGACGACGAGAGCCTGGACCTCAGCCTCAACTACCCGCACACGCCGTCGCTCACGGCTGGACTTGCCGCCGGGCTGGCCGGGCTGGCCCGGCTCGACGAGACCAACCTGACCAGGATCGGCGGCTATCAGCCGCCGAACGGGATGCTTAACCATCGCGCAGCCGCAGCGCGCTGGCTGGAGCGGCTGGGGGTCGCGGCGGATGCGGAAGACATCATCATCGTTCCCGGCTGTCAGGGCGGGCTGCTGGCGGCGTTCATGGCGCTAGCGAAGGCCGGAGAGACGGTGCTGACCGAGGCGCTGACCTGGCCCGGCTTGCGGGCGGCCGCGACCCCGCTGGGGCTGCGTGTCCAGCCGGTGGCGATGGACGCGCATGGCCTGCGCCCCGACGCCCTGGAGGCGGCCTGCCGGGCCCACCGGCCGCGGCTGCTCTACACCATGACTAGCCTGCACAACCCGACCTGCATCGTCATGCCCGAGGCGCGCCGGCGCGAGATCGCGGCTATCGCGAAGGCGCACGAGCTGTTCGTCCTCGAGGACGACGTCTACGGCTTCCTGCTGGACGATGCGCCGTCGCCGCTCAGGACCTTCCTCCCGGAACGCGGCCTCTACGTCACCAGTCTCTCCAAGTCGGTGGCGCCGGGACTGCGCGTCGGCTACCTTTGGGGGCCACCGGCCCTGCGCTCCCGCCTTGCCGGCGCCGTGCGGGCGAACGTGCTGATGACGTCGCCGGTCACGGCCGAGCTGGCGAGCCAGCTTATCCTATCGGGCGGCGCCGCCGAGGCCGCGGAGCGCCAGCGGACCCAGGCGCGCAAGCGCCAGCGACTGGCGATGGAGCGGCTGGCGGGGCTCACGCTCTCGACGCATCCGGCCTCGTTCCACCTCTGGCTGCGGGTCCCGCCCGGCTGGCGCTCGGGCGAACTCGCGGCGCGGCTTGCCGACCGCGGGGTGGCGGTGACGCCCGGCGAGGCCTTCGCCGGCGATGCCTCCGTGGAGGAGGCGCACGACCACGTGCGGCTCTGCCTGTGCGCGATCGCCTCGGACGAGCGGTTCGCCAGCGCCATCGACATCGTCGCCGATGTTGCCCGCGGCGGCTCCACCGGCGCGCTTCCCGTCGTCTGATCGGACCAGCTTGGGTTACATCCGTTCGCGGCCGCCGATCCCCTCGCGCAGCTGGGCGAGTTCCCGGCGAACGGCTTGCAGCTCGTCGAGCAGCAGCGTCCGCTCGCCCTTGGCCTCGGCCTCAGCCGCGTCCGCTTCGCGGTCGTGCTCGGCCTGCATGGCGTTGACGATGACGGCGATGAACAGGTTCAGCGTCGTGAAGGTGGTGATCAGGATGAAGGGGACAAAGAACAGCCAGGCCAGCGGATAGACCTCGAGCACCGGCCGGACGATCCCCATCGACCAGCTTTCCAGCGTCATGATTTGGAACAGCGAGTACAGGCTCTCGCCGATGCTGCCGAACCAGTCCGGGAACGAGCGGCCGAACAGCTTCGTCGCCATCACCGCGCTGACATAGAAGATCAGGGAGAGCAGGGCGATGATGGCGCCGAGGCCGGGGATGGCGGAGAGCAGGGCGATGACGACGCGGCGCATCCTGGGCACCGTCGAGATCAGCCTCAGGGCGCGCAGGATCCGCAGCGAGCGGAGCACCGAGAACTGGGCGCTAGCGGGTACAAGCGCGATGGCGACGACGATGAAGTCGAAGACGCTCCACGGGTCGCGGAAAAACCGCCAGCCGTAGGCCGCAAGGCGCAGCGCGATCTCGATGACGAAGACGGCAAGGATAGCCCTGTCCAGGGCAACCAGCGCCGGCCCCGCCGTGGCCATGGCTGTGGGCGAGGTCTCAAGCCCAAGGGTGATGGCGTTGACGACGATGAGGACGAGAATGGCGTTTTGGACGAACCGCTGCTCGACCAACGCCCGCAGCCGCTCCCGCCACTGGGCCGGCCGCACCGCGGTGTCAACCGGCGCGCCATCAACCGCCATGGATCATCCCGTAGCACCTCCGCCACCATCTTTCGCCACGGGAATAGGGGACCGCACCGGCGAAGGCAAGCGCGACCCGGCGGATGCCGGCGCAAGAGCGCATGGCCGGGATCGGCCGCTACTCGGCGGCGCGATCCGCCTTGGCCGCAGCGTTGCTCACGCCAGGGCGCCTCGTGGCGCCTGCCCCGCCGCCGGCCGATCCATTCGCTTAAGCCCTGGAAGGCCGAATAGAACACCGGGGTGAAGGTGCCGTTGAAGACGGTCGCAGCGATCATCCCGCCGAAAACGGCCGTGCCCAGGGCCTGCCGGCTGGCCGAGCCGGCGCCCGAGGCGATGACCAGCGGGACGACGCCCAAGATGAAGGCGAACGAGGTCATCAGGATCGGGCGAAAGCGCTCATGCGAGGCCTCGACCGCGGCCTCAGCGATGTCCACGCCCTTGGCCCTGAGCGAGCGTGCGACCTCGACGATGAGGATGGCGTTCTTGCTGGCCAGCGCGATCAGAAGGACGATGCCGATCTGGGTGTAGACGTCGTTGTTGAAGTTGCGCATGGCGACGGCGATGACGACGCCGACCAGAGCCATCGGCACGATCAGGATCACCGCGAACGGGTTGGTCCAGCTTTCGTACTGGGCGGCGAGGAGGAGAAAGACGACGAGGATCGACATCGCGAAGATAATGGCCGCCTGCCCGCCGACCTGCTTCTCCTGGTAGGACATGCCCGTCCAGGAATAGCCCATGCCGGGCGGAAGCGTCCGCTCAGCAAGCTGCTCCATGATCGTCAGCGCCTGGCCCGAGCTGAAGCCGGGCGCCGCCTGGCCGTTGATCGACGCGGTCGGAAACAGGTTGTAGAGGCTGACCAGGGCCGGGCCCGTGGTGTAGTCGATGGCGGTCATGGTGCCGAGCGGCACCATCTGCCCGTCGCGGTTGCGGACGTAGAGCTGGCGGATGCTGTCCGGCTCCTGCCGGAACGCCGAGTCGGCCTGGACGAAGACCTGGAAGGTCCGGCCGAACTTGTTGAACTGGTTGACGAAGGTCGAGCCCATGTAGGACTGGATGGTGGAGAACACGTCGCCGACGGGCACGCCCAGGTTCTCGGCGCGCACCCGGTCGACGTCGGCGAAACAGCTGCGGAACGTTGGCGCGGAACGACGTGGTGAGCTGGGTCAACCCGGCCTGGGTGCTGGCGTTGCGGATGACCTCGGCCGCCACCTCCTGCAGCTTGGCGTAGTCGCCGCTGCCGTCCTGCAGCAGGAGCTGCATCTGGAAGCCGCCGGCGACGCCGAGGCCCTGGATGGCGGGCGGAACCACGGTGAAGACGAGCGCTTCCTGGATCCCGGCGAACTTCCGCCGCAGGTCCTGGAGGATCCCCTCCTGGGTCAGGCCGTCGGCCGTTGCGCGCCTCGAAGCTGTCGTAGATCACGTAGACGACGCTGGCGTTCGAAAGCGTCGCGCTGTTGTCGAGAAGCGAGATGCCGCCGATGCCGACCCAGTGGGCGACGCCCGGGCGTGTCGGCCAAGATCTTGTCGACCCTGTCCGCCACCTGGCGTCATCCGGCTCAGCGACTGGCCGTCGGGGAGCTGGATGCCGACGACGGCGTAGCCCTGGTCCTCCTCCGGCAGGAAGCCGGCGGGCAGCGCACCGAAGCCCCATATGGCCGCGCCGCTGATGCCGACGAAGACGAGCATGACCAACGCCTTGCGTTTGACCATCCGGGTGACGAGCCCGTTCTGGGCGTGGGCGACCTTGGCGAAGCCGGTGTTGAAGGCGCGAAACAGGAAAAACCGCCGCTCGGCGGGAGGCTTCAGCATCAGCGCGCAGAGCGCTGGGCTCAAGGTGAGTGCGTTGATGGTGCTGAACACCGTCGAGGCGGCGATGGTGATGGCGAATTGGCGGTAGAGCTCGCCGGTGATGCCCGGCATGAGCGCGGCCGGGACGAACACCGCCATCAGCACCAGCGAGATGGCGATGATCGGCGCGGTGATGTCGTCCATGGCCGCGACCGCGGCCTCCCGCGCCGACATCCCGCGCGTCTCCATCTTGTGCCAGACGTTCTCGACCACGACGATCGCGTCGTCGACGACGATGCCGATGGCGAGGATCAGGCCGAACAGCGAGACGGTGTTGATCGAGATGCCGAACAGCGCCATCAGCGCGAAGGTGCCGATCAACGACACCGGAATGGTGATCGCCGGGATCAGCGTCGCCCGCCACTCCTGCAGGAACAGGAAGATCACCAGCGCGACCAGGATCGCCGCCTCGAACAGGGTCTTGTAGACCTCGTTGATCGATTCCGTGGTGAAGACCGTGGTGTCGAAATCGATGCTGTAGCGGAGATCCTCGGGAAAGGCCTCGGCCGAGCTTGGCCATCTCCGCCCGCACCTGCTCGGCGACATCGAGCGCGTTGGCGCCGGGAAGCTGGATAGATGGCGACGCCCGCCGAGGGCTGGCCGTCCAGGCGGGAGAACTGGCTGTAGGTCTGGGCGCCGAGCTCGACCCGGGCGACATCGCGTACCCGAGTGATCCGGCCGCCCTCGCCGGGATCGACCCGGACGACGATGTTCTCGAACTCCTCGACCTCGGCGATGCGGCCGAGCACGTTGAGGGTGAGCTGGAAGTCCTGGTCCGCAGGCGCCGGCGGCGCGCCGATCTGGCCCGAGGCGACCTGGATGTTCTGCCCCTGGATTGCGTCGACGACGTCGGACGGTGGTGATGTTGCGCGTCTGCAGCTGATCCGGGTTCAGCCAGATGCGCATGCTGTATTCGCCGGTGCCGAAGACGATGACGTCGCCGACGCCCTGCAGCCGTTTCAGCACGTCGACGATGTTGATGGTCGCGTAGTTGCTGAGATACAGGCTGTCGTAGGTGCGGTTCGGCGAGGTCAGGCTGACGACCTGCAGGATGGCGGTCGAGACCTTGTTGGTGACGACGCCCTGCTGCGCCACCTGCGGCGGCAACTGCGACAGCGCCGAGGAGACGCGGTTCTGCACCAGCACCTGGGCGAAGTCGAGGTCGGTGCCGACCTCGAAGGTGACGTTGAGCGTGTACGTGCCGTCGCTGGCGCTGGTCGACTGCATGTACAGCATGTCCTCGACGCCGTTGACCTGCTGCTCGATGGGCAGGGCGACGGTGTCGACGACGGTCCTGGCGCTGGCGCCGGGGTAGCTGGTGCGTGACCCGCACGACCGGCGGGGTGATGTCCGGGTACTGCGAGATCGGCAGGATCGAGGAGCGTCACCACCCCGGCCAGGATGGTCAGGATGGCGATGACGGTGGCGAAGATCGGCCGGTCGATGAAGAACTTGGAGAACATGCGGCTCAGTCCGTGGCGGCCGCGGCGGGTGCCGCTGCCGTCTGCTCCTGGCGCACCGGCGTCACCCTCGCCCCCGGGCGGGCGCGCTGGATGCCGTTGACGACCACCCAGTCGTCGGCGGAGCAGGCCGCCTTCGATGACCTGCATGGCCCCCTCGCGCGGTCCGGTCGTGACCGTCCGCTGCTCGACGACGCCGTCGTCGTTGACGACGAGGACGTAGCGGCCGGCCTGGTTCGTGCCCAAGGCGAGCTGCGGAACCAGCAGCGTGTCCGCGCGCTCGCTGATCGGTATGCGGATGCGGACGAAGGCGCCCGGCAGCAGCGCGCCGTCGGCGTTGGCGAAGATCGCCCGGACCTGCAGCGTACCGTGTTCGGGTCGATGCCGCTGGCGACGAAGTCGACCTGGCCCGAATGCGGATAATCCTGCTCGGTCTGCAGGCGATCGCCACCGGCACCGGCCGCTCGCGGTAGTTCGGGCCGGCGCCGTCCCGGTGCATCTGCCTGATGCGCAGCACGCTGCGCTCGTCGATGTTGTAGAAGGCGTAGATGGGCCTGAGCTGATCGAGGGTTGCGAGCGTCGTCGGCGTCCCCGCGGCGCCGACGAAGTTGCCGGGATCGACCAGGCGGCGGCCGATCCGCCCCGAGAACGGCGCGCGGATCTCGGTGTAGCCGAGGTCGATCCTGGCCTGATCGAGGGCCGCCTGCATCGCCAGGACCTGGCCCTGAGCGACCTGCTCGTTAGCCTCGGCCTCGTCGAGCTGCTGCCTCGAGACCGCGCCGGTGCGCGCCGCCTGCTGCAGCCGGCGCGGTGGTGATCTTCGCCTGCGCCAGCTCGGCCTCGGCCTTCTGCAGACCCGGCCTCGGCGCCGGCGACCGTGGCCCGGTAGGGCGCCTGCTCGATGACGAAGAGGAGGTCGTTCTCCTTCACGTCCTGGCCGTCCTGGAACAGGACCTTCTCCAGGAAGCCCGGCACCCGCGCCACCAGCTCGGCCGAGCGCACGGCCTGGAGGTTGCCGGTGAAGTTCATCGTCTCGGTCACCGCCCGCTTCTCGGGCCTGGCGACGGTCACCTCCGGCGGCGGCGGCGGCACGTAGGTGTTCGGTTCGCCGCATCCGGAGATCGCGGCCGTTACCAGCACGACGGCGAGGCAGCCGGCGCCGGGCGTGCGCGAGCGCAGGCCCGGCCCTATCGTCCTCATGTGCGCGTCACTCTCCTCATCCCCGCGCCGAGCTCTGCTTGCCGTTCGGCCTTGTGCGGCCTGCTTTCTGGCTCAGACGCATAGAGGTTATCCCGCAGCCCCGCTCCCCAGACCAGAACATTCTACCCCAGTGCGGGCGCTGGCGGCGGCCGGGCCGCGCCTAAGCCGCTGCAGCGAAGCCAACGACCTCCGCGCCCGGCGGGGAAGGCCGTCTGAAACTATGCGCCCCTATCCGCCCGGGCAGGATGACGCACGTGCGAAGAGTTGCGGCGGAACCACCCCTGTGGCACAAAGAGCTTCCTCTTCAGACGGTCCTCAGCAAGTCCTTCATCACCACGAGGAGAGCGATGCCGAAACCCCTGCGCAAGGCGGTATTTCCGGTTGCGGGCCTGGGAACGCGGTTCCTGCCGGCGACCAAGGCGATGCCCAAGGAAATGCTTCCGGTGGTGGATAAGCCGCTGATCCAGTACGCCGTCGAGGAGGCGCGCGACGCGGGAATAGAGGAGTTCATCTTCGTCACCGGCCGGGCGAAGTCCGCAATCGAGGACCACTTCGACCACAGCTTCGAGCTCGAGCAGACGCTGCGCGAGCGTCAGGCGACCGAGGCGCTGCAGTCGGTCCTCGACTGGATGCCCGCGCCCGGGCACATCTCCTACACCCGCCAGCAACAGCCGCTGGGCCTCGGCCATGCCGTCTGGTGCGCGCGCAACTTCATCGGCGACGAGCCGTTCGCCGTTCTTCTCGCCGACGACCTGATCCTGGCGCAGCCCGGCTGCCTCCGGCAGATGGTCGAGCACCATCGCCGGGTCGGCGGCAACCTGGTCGCGGTCGAGGAGATCCCCTCGGAGCAGACCAAGTCCTACGGCATCCTGGATATCGAGCGCGACGAGGGCCAGTTGATCCGCGCCCGCGGCCTGGTCGAGAAGCCCTCGCCGGAGAAGAGCCCCTCGACGCTCGGGATCATCGGCCGCTACATCCTCGAACCGATCGTGCTCACGGTGCTGGAGCATCAGGAACGGGGCACCGGCAACGAGATCCAGCTCACCGACGCCATGGCCAAGACCATCGGCCTGATCCCCTTCCACGGCATCCGCTTCGAGGGCCGCCGGTTCGACTGCGGCAGCAAGGTCGGCTACCTCGAGGCGAACCTCGCCTATGCCCTGAACCGCGAGGACCTCCGCGACCGGGTGGTCAGCATGCTGGAGCGGATGCCGTAGCCTTGGCGCAGGCGCAGGGGATGAACCGGGGGGCAGTGCAGTGAAGATCGTGTTGGTAGGCGCCGGCTACGTCGGGCTGGTCAGCGCCGCGTGCTTTGCGGAGTTCGGGCTTACGGTCGTCTGCGTCGACACCGATGCGGGCAAGATCGAGCGTCTGCGCCGCGGCGAGATCCCGATCTTCGAGCCGGGGCTCGAGGCGCTGGTCGCCGGCAACGTCGAAAGCGGCCGGCTGACGTTCACGACCGAGCTGAAGTCCTCGGTCAGCGAGGCGGTTGCGGTTTTCATTGCCGTCGGGACGCCGAGCCGGCGCGGCGACGGCCACGCCGACCTCACCCATGTCTATGCTGCCGCAAAAGCGATTGCCGGCAGCCTCAACGGCTACACCGTGGTCGTGACCAAGTCGACGGTACCGGTCGGCACCGGCGACGAGGTGGAGAGGATCATCCGCGAAGCGCGCCCCGATGCGGATTTCGACGTCGTCTCCAACCCCGAGTTCCTGCGCGAGGGCTCGGCGATCAACGACTTCATGCGCCCGGACCGGATCGTCATCGGCACCGACAGCGAGCGCGCCCGGGTGGTGATGCGCAAGCTCTACCGGGTCCTCTACCTGATCGAGACGCCGTTCGTCTTCGCCTCGCGGACGACGGCGGAGCTGATCAAGTACGCGTCCAACGCCTTCCTCGCGACCAAGATCACCTACATCAACGAGCTCGCCGACCTCTGCGAGGTCGTCGGCGCCGACGTCCACGACGTCGCCCGCGGCATCGGCCTCGACGGCCGGATCGGCCGCAAGTTCCTCCATGCCGGCCCCGGTTTCGGCGGCTCGTGCTTTCCCAAGGACACCCTCGCGCTGGTTCGCACCGGGCAGAGCGTGAACAGCCCGCTGCGCATCGTCGAGACCGTCATCGACATCAACGAGAACCGCAAGAAGCGGATGGCGGAGAAGATCATCGACGCCTGCGGCGGCGACGTCCGCGGCAAAACGATCGCCGTCCTCGGCCTGACCTTCAAGCCCAACACCGATGACATGCGCGACGCGCCGAGCCTCGTGATCGTGCCGGCGCTGCAGGCCGCCGGCGCCTCGATCCGCGCCTTCGACCCGGAGGGCATGGGGGAGGCGAGGAGACTGCTGCCGGGCGTGACCTGGTGCTCCTCACCGTACGAGGCCACCGAGGGCGCCGACGCCATGACCATCCTCACCGAGTGGAACGAGTTCCGTGGCCTCGACATCGGCCGGCTGAAGGCGACGATGAAGCAGCGCCTCATCGTCGACCTGCGCAACATCTACAGCCCCGCCGAGATGGCGGCGCACGGCATCGACTACGTCTCGGTCGGCAGGCCCTGCCCCAACCGGCGAAACACCTGAGGAAGGAGAGGGCGATGGCGGCAGTGCAGCTCGACCCGTCCACGCTGCGCGAGTACGACATCCGCGGCATCATCGGCACGACCTTGACCGCCGACCACTACCGCGAGATCGGCCGGGCCTTCGGCACCGGCGTGCTCCGCGAGGGCGGGACGTCGGTAGCGGTTGGCTACGACGGCCGGCTGACCTCGCCCATGCTGGAGGCGGCCCTGGTCGAGGGGCTGGCCTCGACCGGGATCACCGTCTACCGCATCGGCTTGGGTCCGTCGCCGATGCTCTACTTCGCCGTCCACCACCTCGGCGCCGACGGCGGCATGATGATCACCGGGTCGCACAACCCGCCCGAGTACAACGGCATCAAGATGTCGCGCCGGGGCCGGCCGTTCTTCGGCGACGACATCCGCAGCCTGGGCGCCGCCATCGCCAGCATGGACTACGTCGCCGGCGCCGGTCGGGTCGAGGATCGGCCCGTGGCGGACGCGTATGTGGCAAGGCTCTGCGCCGACATCTGCGCCCAAACCGTCCCCGGCCGGGCGTTGCGCGTCGCCTGGGACCCCGGCAACGGCGCCGCCGCGGCCGTGCTTCGCGACCTCTGCACCAGGCTTCCCGGCGAGCACGTCCTGATCAACGACGTCGTCGACGGAACCTTCCCGGCCCACCATCCGGATCCGACCGTCGAAGAGAATCTGCTCCAGCTCCGCGAGGAGGTGCTCCGTCACGGCTGCGACCTCGGCATCGCCTTCGACGGCGACGGCGACCGGATCGGCGTGATCGACGAGCGTGGCCGCATCCTCTGGGGCGACCAGCTTCTGGTTCTTCTGGCCGGGCCGGTCCTGGCGGAGCTGCCGGGCGCCACCATCATCGCCGACGTCAAGTCGAGCCAGGTCTTCTTCGACGAGATCCAGAGGCTCGGCGGCAAGCCGCTGATGAGCCGGACCGGGCACTCGCCGATCAAGAAGCTCATGGCCGAGACCGGCGCGCCGCTCGCCGGCGAGATGAGCGGGCATGTCTTCTTCGCCCATCGCTACTACGGCTACGACGACGCGCTTTATGCCGCGGTCCGGCTGCTGTCGCTCCTGGGCGGCTCCGGAGCGCAGCCTGGGCAGCCTCCGCGACGGCCTGCCGGTCAAGGTCAACACGCCGGAACTTCGCATCGACTGCCCGGAGGAGCGGAAGTTCACCGTCGTCGAGGAGGTGCGCAACCGGCTGAAGGAGCGCCAGGGCATCAGCGTGAGCGACGTCGACGGCGTCCGCGTCACCAGCGCCGATGGCTGGTGGCTGCTCCGCGCCTCGAACACTCAGCCGGTGCTGGTCGGCCGCTGCGAGGCGGCGGACGCCGAAGGGCTCAAGCGCTTGCAGGAGGCACTGGACCGCGAACTGCTCTTGAGCGGCCTCGCGCCCCCGCGTTACGCCGGTGGTCACTAGCCGAGACCGGGCGTCAGCCGCCTGCCGCCTTGTCGCGGGTCCGGGCGTGCAGGTCGGCGATCTCAGGCGTTAGCGCGTCTGCGAAGTCGGTCATCTCGTAGACCGGGCGGATCTCGATCTCGCTCGGGCCCGGCATCGGATTGGGGCACCGCTTCACCCACGCGACCGCTTCGGCCATGTCCTTGACCTCCCATAGCCAGAAGCCGGCGACCAGCTCGCGGGTCTCTGCGAACGGCCCGTCGATGACCGTGCGCCTCGGGCCGTCGAAGGCGACGCGCTTGCCTTTCGCCGACGGCTGCAGACCTTCGCCGGCCGCCACAAGCACGCCCGGCGTCGACCAGCTCCTCGTTGTATTTGCCCATGGCCTCGAGGAGCTCGCTCGAGGGCATGATGCCTGCTTCGCTGTCCTTGGTCGCCTTCACCAGAACCATGACGCGCATCGTCAGTCTCCTCTGCTCGACGGAGGCCACACTGGCCTCCCTGCTGACACGACGAACGAGCGGCGGCGGAATCGACATCCCGCCCAATTTTTTTGCGCGAGAGATAGGTCCAGAGCGGCGGCGGGCCATCACATACGCGGGAGCATCCGTCCGGTTCATCGGCCGGCCGCGGTTGCGGCTTCGCGGCGGCCGCTTTTCAGGCAAGGCTTCGGCCAGTGCGGCGAGGCTCTCGGAAAGAGGAGGCGAAGCTTGGACGAACTGCCGATCCCGCCGCATGTCGACCTCGATGTTGTCGGTTCCGTCTGGCGCGTGCCCTATCAGGAGCTGGCCGACGCCGCCGACGCCTGGAGGGCGCGGCACCGCATCCGCCCGGCCAGCGAGGACGCCCGGCGGATCTGCCTGATCGCCGTCGACGTGCAGAACACGTTCTGCATCCCGGGGTTCGAGCTCTATGTCGGCGGGCGGTCGGGAACCGGCGCGGTCGACGACAACCGCAGGCTCTGCGCCTTCATCTACCGGAACCTGGGCCGGCTCACCCGGATCGTGCCGACCATGGACACCCATCGGGCCATGCAGATCTTCCACGGCGTCTTCCTGGTCGATCCCAACGGCAACCATCCGCCGCCATACACCCTCATCACCGCCGAGGACGTCGCGGACGGGCGGTGGCGGGTGAACCCCGAGGTGGCGGGGGAGGTGGCCCGGCTCGTGGCCAGGGACGCTCCGGACGAGCGCAGAGCGGATCGACGCTGCCTACCTCCAGCGCCACCTCCAGCACTACACGAGGGCGCTCGCCGACAGCGGCAAGTATGCGCTGACGGTGTGGCCCTACCACTCGATGCTGGGCGGCATCGGCCATGCGCTGGTGCCGGCGGTGGAGGCCGCGATCTTCTTCCACGGCATGGCCCGCTTCAGCCAGCCGGACGTGCACATCAAGGGCAGCCATCCCTTGACCGAGCACTATTCGGTACTGGGCCCCGAGGTGGCGCACGGGCCGGACGGCCGGCTGCTCGCGGAGCGCAGCGGCGCCTTCCTGGAGCTCGCTCGGAACTTCGACGCCGTGATCGTTGCCGGCCAGGCCAAGAGCCACTGCGTCGCCTGGACCATCGCCGACCTGCTCGCCGAACTCTCGGCGCACGACCGGAGCTTGGTCGGCAAGGTCTACCTGCTGGAGGACTGCTCGTCGCCGGTCGTCGTGCCGGGCGTCATCGACTATACCGACGCCGCCGACGAGGCCTTCCGCCGCTTTGCCGACGCCGGGATGCACGTCGTCCGCTCGACCGAGCCGATGGCGCAGTGGCCGGGGCCGGGGCCGGGCTGAGCCGGTGCTGGGGCCGAGTTGAGGCTGCGCTGCCCGGCCCGGACGATGCGCACCTAATGATGCGCTACTTCTTCTACGGGACGCTGATGGACCGGTTGGTGCTGGCGGCAGTCATCGGCCGTCTGCCGCCCAAACCCGGCCGTGCAGCCATCCTCGACGGCTACCTCCGCGTGTTCCGCCAGGGCAGGAGCTATCCGGTGCTGGTGCCGGCGGCCGAAGAGAGCGTCGCCGGCCTTCTCGTCGAGGGGCTGGGGGAGGGGGATGCTCGCCGGCTCGACGCCTTCGAGGGAAGCGACTACCTGCTGCGGGAGATGCCGGTGCGGCTCGCTCGCGGCCGGCATGTCCCGGCCCTAATGTTCATGCCGAGGCCGTGGGTGCCGGCCTCGCCGCGGACGTGGTCGCCGGAGGACTGGCGCCGGCGCTACCGCCGGCAGTATCTCCAGCGGATCGGCCGCACGCACAAGCCCAGCTGATGGCGGGAAGCCGCCGTGCGGGGCGCGGGGGCGGCGGTGTCCATTCCTTACAGCGCCGCCGCCTGATGCTCGCGATCGGCCTCGCCCATGCGCAGGACCATGCACTGCGCCTTTGCGCCCTTCAGCGTCCGGCAGGCGGCCTCGGCCTGCTGCTTCTCCAGGCCGACGATTCGCGCTCGGTAGAGGGGGCCCTTGCGCCCCTTGAGCGGAACGACGGCGATCGTGCCCTCCGACAGCGCCTTCGGAGCCTTGCCCAGCGCCGCTTTGGCGGTGGCCAGTGCCGAGGCGCGGCGGGGATAGACGCCGACCTGGACGCCCCAGTCGCCGCCGGCGACGGCGTCGCCGATCTCGCTTCTGCCGGTGGCGGTGCCGGTGGCGGAGGCGACGCCGTCCGGCGAGAACCCGTCGTCGAGGGCGACGACGAAGCAGCCGATCTTGCTCGCCTTGAGCCTGCCGCAAGCCTCGGCGGCATCGGCGCGGGTCAGCCCATGGATCCGCGCGAGGTAGTGGGTCGTGCCGCTGCGGCTCTCCTGGCTGAGGATGTCGATGCTGCCGCCGGCCACCTCGCCGGGGACCAGATCGGCCACCTGCTCGGCACGCTTGGCCGCCGCCTCGGCAGCGGAGAAGGCGCCCACCTGGATGCCCCAGCCGCGCTCCGGCCGCGACCTCAAGGGCGGCGCTGGCATCGCCGCTGGCAATCAGGACGCCGGGCAGGGTGCTTGGAAGGGCATCGGGCATGGTGCCAAGCGTGGTGTCGGGCCGCCCGGGAGCCGCAGCAAGCGTCGGCTTTGGCGCCGCAACGGCGCTTGGCCGCACCGGGGTCTGCTGCATCACCATGGTCGGTAGGGCGGGCAGGGCGCGGAAGCCCTGGTCCAAGAGGCCAATCATCACGTGGCTACGCTCGGCAGGCGAGTCGGCGCCGAAGACGACGCCGATCAGCCGACGGCCATTGCGCCTGGCAGAGGCGACCAGGTTGAAGCCCGACGCGTGGATGTAGCCGGTCTTGATCCCGTCGACCCCGTCATAGGCGCCCAGCAGACGGTTGTGGTTGACGTGGCGATGGCCGTTGTACTCGAAGGCGTCCTTCGAGAAATTGCCGTAGTAATGCGGGAAGCGGCGGAGCAGGGCGCGGGCGAGGACCGCCATGTCGTGCGCCGTGGTCACCTGGCTGAGGTCGGGGAGACCGGAGGCATTGCGGAATGTGGTTCGCTGCATGCCGAGCCCGCGCGCCCGCGTCGTCATCTTCTGGGCGAACTGGCCCTCGCTGCCGCCAAGCCGCTCGGCGACGACTGTGGCGACGTCGTTTGCCGATTTGGTGATCAGCGCCAGCATCGCCTGGCGCACCGTGATCGTGTCCCCCGGCTTGAGGCCGAGGCGCGACGGGCGGCCGCGATGCCGCGAGCGCTGAGACCTTCATCGGCGTGTTCAGCCGGACCGCCTTGCTGTCGAGGGCTTCGAACAGCAGGTACAGCGTCATCATCTTGGTTAGCGAGGCAGGGTAGCGCGGCTTGTCCGCGCTCTCCTGGCTGAGGACGCGGCCCGTCTCCGCATCCATCACCAGCGCCGCGTACTCGGCGGCGTGAGACCTTCCTGCCATCAGGATCGCGGCGAGGAAGAAACCGACCCCCACAAGCCTCGCCGCAAGCCGAACGCAATCCGTCATGGGTTTCCCCTGTGTCGCCCCAGCTCGCGCCGCAAGCCACCGGCGGCGCGATCGACGTGATCAGCCTACAAAAACCGTGCCTCCCGCGAAGCGGGTACTTTGCCCGCCTCTTTCCCGTCGCATTTCTAGCGCCCAGCATATAACAAAGCCTTAAGCCCCGCAGCATCGCTTTTTACGCGCATCGGCTGCGTTCGTCTCTCGCGCCGCTACTGCGACTTTCGCGCCGCAGGACCGTGATTGCTGCGGACGACCGCGGGCAGGGGCGCGGGCTTGGCCGTCCCGACGCGACCTGTTAACGTGCCGCAAAAGGGATATCAATCGCTTCGGGATCGGAGGAGAAAAGCAACATGAGCCGCCGCCGCGTCGACACGACCCCGTTCGAAGGGCAGAAACCGGGCACGTCCGGCCTGCGCAAGAAGGTCTCCGTTTTCAAGCAGCCGCATTACGTTGAGAATTTCATTCAGTCTATTTTCGACGCGCTGGAAGGCTACGGCGGGCAGACGCTGGTCGTCGGCGGCGACGGCCGTTACTTCAACCGCGAGGCCGTCCAGATCATCCTCAAGATGGCCGCCGCCAACGGCTTCGGCCGCGCGCTGGTCGGGCAGGGGGGTATCCTCTCGACGCCCGCGGCCTCCTGCGTCATCCGCAAGCACAAGGCCTTCGGCGGCATCGTTCTGTCGGCGAGTCACAACCCGGGCGGGCCGCACGAGGACTTCGGGCTCAAGTATAACATTACCAACGGCGGCCCGGCGCCGGAGAAGGTGACCGAGGCGATCTTCGAAAACAGCAAGAAGATCAGCGCCTACAACATTGTTGACGCGCCCGACGTGGACCTCGACCGGGTGCAAGTGACCGAACTCGACGGGATGCGCGTCGAGATCATCGACTCCATCGCCGACTACGCCGAGCTGATGCAGCAGCTGTTCGATTTCGACGCCATCCGCTCGCTGCTGACGTCAGGATCGTTCGCCATGTGCTTCGACGCCATGCATGCCGTGACCGGGCCGTACGCCCGGGCGATCCTGGAGGGGATGCTGGGGGCGCAGCCGGGCTCGGTGATCCACGGCGAGCCGCTGGAAGACTTCGGCGGCGGCCATCCCGACCCGAACCTGGTCCATGCCCACGAGCTCGTCGAGCGCATCGGCAGGGCCGACGGGCCGCTGTTCGGCGCCGCCTCGGACGGCGACGGCGATCGCAACATGATCATGGGCCGCGGCCGATTCGTCACCCCCAGCGACAGCCTGGCGATCATCGCCGCCAACGCCACCGCCGCCCCGGGATATGCCGGCGGCCTCGCCGGGGTGGCGCGGTCGATGCCGACCAGCCTTGCCGCCGACCGCGTGGCGGAGGCCTTGAACATCCCGTGCTTCGAGACTCCGACAGGATGGAAGTTCTTCGGCAACCTCCTCGACGCCGGCATGGCCACCGTCTGCGGCGAAGAAAGCTTCGGCACCGGCTCCAACCACGTCCGCGAGAAGGACGGGCTGTGGGCGGTGCTGATGTGGCTGAACATCCTGGCCGCCCAGCGCGAGACGGTGGACGCGATCGTCCGCGACCACTGGCGCACCTACGGGCGGAACTACTATTCCCGCCACGACTACGAGGGCATCGACAGCGCCGCCGCGGAAGGGCTGATGGACCGTCTCCGCCAGCAGACGGCGACGCTGAAGGGCAAGAAGCTCGGCGGCTTCGAGGTCGCCTTCGCCGACGACTTCGCCTACACCGACCCCGTGGACGGCAGCGTCTCGACCAAGCAGGGGATCCGCATCGGCTTCGCCGACGGCTCGAGGATCGTCTTCCGCCTGTCCGGGACGGGCACGGAGGGCGCGACTTTGCGGGTCTACATCGAGCGCTACGAGCAGGACCCGGCGCGCCACGACTTCGACACGCAAGCGGCGCTGGCGGACCTGATCGCGATCGCCAACGCGACCGCCGAGATCGAGAAGCGCACCGGCCGAGCGAGCCCACGGTCATCACCTGACGCATCCGGCTCCAGCGGTCGGCGTCAGCGCCATGGCGACAAACCCATTAGGAGAGGCGTGATCAAGTGAATCAGGACCGTATTGCGAGCACGCGAAGCTGACGCGGCCATAACAGCCCGTTGACGATGTGGGCGTTGTGTCAGCTCGGCGGTCACGGTGACCACGAGGATGCCGGGGCCGGCTTCGTCGAGGAAGAGAACGACGATCGCCAGGGTGTTGTCGCGGTAATTGAGGAACAGGAATGCCCGGCCGCGGGCGGCCGCCTCTTTCGGGGTTCCGGCGCCGATCAGCAAGCGCATCAGGATTCCGAGGTTGTGGCCGGCGACGTGGATCAGGTAGCGCTTGTGGACGTTCTCGCGTCCTCTGAGCCACGTCCGACGGATGCCGCCGCGCTCCAGGTTGTGAGCGAACGATCGCTCGACGATCTCGCCGCGTCGACGCATCGCGCTTTCCTAACGTGTGAGCGCACTCCCGGTTGCGCGCTGGCACAGACGCCGTCATAAGGCGGGTCAGGCATAGCTGACCCGCCGGCTTCGAAACCAGCGGCAGCAGCTTCGTCACCGTGAAGCAACAACGCGCCTTACATTGAGTTTGTCGACACTGCTGCGCCCAGAGTCGCGTCTTCCCTCGTAAGGCGAACATGCCGACCCGCTTGCAAGACGACGTTTATGCACGATGCTGACAGATGATCACGGCCAAATTCTAGTCAAAAACAGCCGATGTCGTCGCATCGTGACATTGATCATGTGGATACGAAACAAGCCCTCGCTGCCGAGCCGAATCCGGCCGTGCTTTGGGCCACTCTCCGCGCGTCGCTCATATGCAACCCGAGCCGCGCCTCCCTAACAGCCGTAAACGGCCCGACGCGGTGTCTAACGACTTGTTTCTTTCAGCACCATCGGTCGTCGAGGTTCACGCGTTGTCCGACCATAGCTTCTCGGGGAAGGAAGCTATGGAACGCACCGCAAACCTAATTTCGAACTTCGCCGACAGCCTTAAAAAGGGCGCTGGAAGACACCTCTACTTTAAATTCAACGAGCGCAGTTATTACCGGAACAACCTATTTCACCGCGAGCGGTGCGTGGACCCGAGGTTCGCGCTTACGGCGGCGATCGAGACGCAACTTCGTGTCTGGATCAAGGCTGCGGATTGGCCCAACCCGCAAGCGATACGGATCACCGACGGGAACACAGATGTAGAGGTCACTTGCGGAAAACCGTATGGATCTACAGTTCCGTTACTCCGGACTGTTTGCGAAATGCCACCTGTAGCCTACGACCTAGAAGACAACCCGATATACAAGGCCCTCAAAAAGAAGGCCAGACAGGTCAAGGGTGCGGAAAGCGGCACCCTAAGGTGCATCATTCTCGTAGACGCCGGCTGCAGGTTGCTTCGTCACCTGCGGCCGATAAGGTCCCTGCACGAAATTCGCGGCGAAGAGATAATCCACCACGCGCTCTCAAAGCTCGGCGTCGACGTTGTCGCTGTGGTTTCGCCGCACCGGGGAAAAACCTATCCCTTTGGGCTGTTCGGAGGGTTATTTTGGGAAGTGAGCTGCTTCGATCGCCGGCAAGAGATTCCGAACCGGGAGTACGAGCGCTTCGAGGCGTTGGCCGAGCGGCTCCCGAAACCGAAGTACGAGGGATACCAGGCAAGGGACATCCACCGACAAGGAGGCTTTTCTCCGGATGGGCGGAACTGGTATCTTGGAACAGAAGTGATCGGACGGAGCGGAAGAATGACGATAAAACTGTCTGCGGGTCTGTTGCATGAGTATCTTGCTGGCCAAATGACCGCTTCCGAATTCAGTGCAAAAGCTTTTGGAAATGAAAACAATTTTTTCCGAAGCGCGCTCGCGCGCGACCGCTCTATACGGAACATTCAGTTTGAGCCTGGTGGAATAGATGCAGATGACGACTACATCGTGTTCGACCTTGATGTCGATTGGGATAAAGTCGTCAGGAAGACACCGATATCAGGGGTCGAGGCGAAGGACGAGTAGTAAATGTTCGCCCGCTTCGTGAGATAACGGATGCAAACGAAGTCGCTTTCGCAGAATGAGCCGATGGCCGTCCCGAACCGCTAGGTGGGAGACGGTTCCGCCGCCTTGACCTCGTCCCACAGCCGGTCGAGTTCGGCGAGCGTCGCGCTGTCGCGTGGTGCGGCCCTGGGCGTTGAGGCGAGCCTCGATGCCGGCGAAGCGGCGCTCGAACTTGCCGCTGGCCCGGCGCAGCGCGCGCCTCCGGGTCGATCTTCAGCTTGCGGGCGACATTGACGACGGCGAACAGCAGGTCGCCGAGCTCGTCCTCCAGCCGGTCGTGCGCGGCTTCTCCGGTTGCGTCCTGTATCTCGGCCGCGAGCTCCGCCAGTTCCTCGCCGACCTTGGGCAAGGCCGCACGCCGCGTCGGGCCAGTCGAAGCCGACGCGGGCGGCGCGCGATTGCAGCTTCTGGGCGCGGGTCAGCGCCGGAAGGGCGAGGGCGATGCCGGCCAAGGCGCCTGCGGCGGGCTCGGCGTCCACGCTCGCGGCTTTTGCCGCGCGCTCGGCCTCCTTGTGGCTTTCCCAGGCGTGCGTCTGCGCCTCGGCGCTGTCGATGCGCGCGTCGCCGAAGACGTGCGGGTGGCGGCGCACGAGCTTGTCGCAGATGGCGCGGGCGACGTCGGCGAAGGCGAAGGCGCCTTGCTCCTCGGCCATCCGCGCGTGGAAGACGACCTGGAGCAACAGGTCGCCGAGCTCGTCCTTCAGCCCGGCGAGGTCGCCGCGGGCGATGGCGTCGACGACCTCGTAGGCTTCCTCGATGGTGTGCGGGGCGATGGTGGCGAAGCTCTGCTTCGACGTCCCACGGGCAGCCGTGCGCCGGATCGCGCAGCCGCGCCATGAGCTCGAGCAACCGGTCCGTTTCAGTGCTCATGGCGGCGCCAGGGGCAGCGGCCGGCGCATGCCGCGCCCGACCCTCTTCTTGCCGCATAAGCGATATTATGGAAAATAAGTCCACGGGGACGTACCGCCTGGCACGCCGGCATCTGCGGGTCTGGATCGCCACGCCGTTTCACGGCTCGCGATGACGGAAGCAGCGCAGCGCCTGCTGGCGCACCTCCCCGCAATGATCCCGTCCAGCCTTGCTCCGGTCGCCGCCTCATCCGGCGGCTGGCTCGCTCGCCCTGGCCAGCCCGAGCGGCAGCGGCGGCGCCACCAGGTCGCCGGCGCAGCGGCGGCACAGCCGGTTCAGCAGCACGCCCGTGTCCGCATGGACCACGCGCACGGCAAAACGGGACAAGCGTGCGCCGCAGCCGCAGCAGTTGTTCTCATGGTTAGCATCTCCGTCGTAAGCGTCGCTGTCGATAGCATCTCTGTCGTAGGCATCGGACATACATCCCCCAGTCGCAGTTGAGTCACTGATCGCGTTGGACGTTTAGCCCGCGCCTCCCCATGCCGGTGTTAAGCTTTCGTTGATCCTGTTTCGTTCGCTCGCGGGTGCGCTTCCCACATCGAGGGACAACCCGTCGAATGCCGGCTCGACCCCCGGCGGAAGCTCTGCCGCCAGAGCGGCATAGTCGAGGTCGTTGCCGAGGTGGCTGAGGACGGCTCGGCGCGGACGGATCCTCGGCGATCCACTCCAGGGCCCTGCCGACGTGGCAATGGGTCGGGTGCGGCCGCGCCACCGGCGTGCCGATGATCCAGGTGTCGACGCCCTCGAGGATGGCGAAGGCGGCCTCGCCGAGCTCGACGACGTCGGTGGTATAGGCGGCGTTGCCGAAGCGATAGCCGACGGTGATGCTGAAGCCGTGGCTCTGGGCGAAGGCGGTCACCGGGATGGCGCCGATGGCGAAGCTCTCGCCGTCGCCGAGGTCGTGAAGGTCCAGCGTCGGCTTGTAGAAGCTGCGTGCCCGCTCCGGCGAGCGGCTCGACGGCATAAGCGAAACGCTCGCGCAAGCACCGTCAGCGTCATCGGGTCGCCGTAGGCCGGCAAGGCCGCGCCGATGTTGCGGTTGATCGAGCGCAGGTCGTCGATGCCGTGCAGGTGATCGGCATGGGCGTGGGTGTAGACGACCGCCGAGAGCCAGCGCACGTCGGCGGCAAGGAGCTGCTCGCGCAGGTCCGGCGGCGTGTCGACGAGGATGCGGGTCTCGCCCTCCTCCACCAGGATCGCCGGCCGGGTCCGCCGGTTGCGCGGGTTGTTGGGATCGCAGCGGCCCCAGCCGACGTCGAGCGCCGGGCGTGCCGCTGGACCCGCCGGAACCGAGAACGACGACCCTCAAGCGCCGGCCCTTGCGTCGGCCCCAGCGTCGGCCTTGCGCGCTTTGCCTTGGCGAACAGGCGAAAGAAGTTCTCGCTCGTTGCCTCTGCCAACGCGGCCTCGCCGATGCCCGGACGCGGGCCACCTCGGCGGCGGTATGGACCACGAACGCCGGCTCGTTGCGCTTGCCGCGCTTCGGCCCCGGCGCCAGGAACGGCGCATCGGTCTCGACCAGCAGCCGCTCCAGCGGCACCGCCGCCGCCACCTCGCGCAAGGCATCCGCCTTCTTGAAGGTGACGATCCCGGAAAAAGAGATGTAGAGGCCGAGGCCCACGGCCTGGCGGGCCAGCGCCAGCGTCGAGCTGAAGCAGTGGATGACGCCCGCGAACGAGCCCTCGCGCGTGCTCGGCGGCCAGCATCCGGGCCGTGTCGTCGTCGGCGTCGCGGGTGTGGATCACGACCGGCAGGCCGGCGGCACGCGCCGCCGCCAGATGCACCCGGAAGCTGCGCTGCTGCGCCTCGCGCGGGCTGTGCTCGTAGTAGTAGTCGAGGCCCGTCTCGCCGAAGCCGACGACCTTGGGATGCTCGGCCAAGCGCGTCAGCGTCTCGACGGTCATGCTCCCCTCCCGCGCCGCCTCGTGGGGATGCACGCCCACAGTGCAATAGACATTGGCGAACCGTTCGGCGATCGCCCGCACCCGCTCAAACCGGCTGAGGTGGGTGGAAATGGTCAGCATCGTGCCGACCCCCGCCGCTTCAGCGCGGGCAACCACCGCGTCGAGCTCGGGCTCGAACTCCGGGAAGTCCAGGTGGCAGTGGCTGTCGACGAGCATCACGTGGCGCAGCCTTTGATCAGGTGGATCTATGGGAAGTCCGTCCTTGCGAGGAGGCGAAGCCGCCGAAGCAATCCAGTGACTGTGGTTCTGGATCGCCGCGCCGCTGCGCGGCTCGCGATGACGTTGTTGGTATTCGGAAGCCAATGTGGTCAGACACCTACCTATCGCGCCTTCGCTTCCGCCGCGCCTTCGTCGGCCTCGATGAACCGCGGGAAGATCCCCACAGGCCGCGGCAACGCCGTCCCCGGCGCCAGCGCCTGCGCCGCGCCGAGGCTGGCAAAGCTCCGCTGGTCGGCGGGCACGGCGAGCTGATCGAGAAGCCGCGCGGCCGCATCTGGAGTGAATGGCTGGATGAGGATGCCGAGATGGCGGATCACCTCGGCGAGCACGTAGAGCACCGTGCCCATCCGCGGCGCGTCGGACTTGCGCAAGGCCCACGGCGCCTGCCGGTCGACGTAGCCATTGGCCTCAGCGACGACGCTCCAGATCTGGACCAGCGCCGTGTGAAACGCCTGAGCGTCGATGCTGGCCCTGACGCCTTCAATCAGGCCGTGGGCCCTCGCCAGCATCGCCTCGTCCTCGGGCGCATACGCCGCTGGTTCTGGCGCTTCGGCGCCGCAGTTGCGCTGAACCATGGAGAGGACGCGCTGGCACAGGTTGCCGAAATCGTTGGCGAGATCGCCGTTGATTCGGCCGACGATGGCACGCCTGGAGAAATCGCCGTCGCTGCCGAACGGGACCTCGCGCAGCATGAAATAGCGCACCTCGTCCAGCCCGTAGGTTTCGACGAGCTGCAGGGGCTCGATGACGTTGCCCAGCGACTTCGAGATCTTCTGTCCCTCGTTCGTCCACCAGCCGTGGGCAAAGACCCGGCGCGGCGGCTCAAGCCCGGCCGCCATCAGGAACGCCGGCCAAAAGACGGCGTGGAAGCGGAGGATGTCCTTGCCGACCATGTGCACGTCGGCAGGCCAGAACGACCGGTAAGCCTCTGTTTGCGTGTCGGGAAAGCCGACTGCGGTAATGTAGTTCGTGAGCGCGTCCAGCCAGACGTACATGATGTGGGCGTCATCGTCCGGAACGGGAACACCCCACTTGAATGTCGTGCGCGAGATCGACAGGTCCTGCAGCCCGCCCTTGACGAAACTTATTACCTCGTTACGGCGTGTCTCCGGCAGGATGAAGTCGGGGTTGGCAGCGTAGAAGTCGAGCAGCCGCTCCTGCCACGCGGAGAGGCGGAAGAAGTAGCTGGGCTCCTCCACCCACTCGACCGGCGCCCCGGAGGAGGCGATCCGGCTGCCGTCCGGGCCGGTGGCCAGCTCGCTCTCGGCGTAGAAGGCCTCGTCGCGCACGGCATACCAGCCGGCGTAGCTGCCGAGGTAGATCTCGCTGCGTTCCAAAAGCCGGCGCCATAGCGCCTGACAGGCGGCGATGTGCCGCGGCTCGGTGGTGCGGATGAAGTCGTCGTTGGAAAAGTTCATCCGCGCGGCGAGCTCGCGGAAGTTCGCGGAGACCCGGTCGGTAAAGGCCTGCGGCGCGATCCCGGCTGCGGCGGCGGCCTTCTCCACCTTCTGCCCGTGCTCGTCGGTGCCGGTGAGGAACTTGACGTTATGGCCGTCGAGCCGCTTGAACCGGGCGAGCACATCGCAGGCCAGCGTGGTGTACATGTGGCCGATGTGCGGAACGTCGTTGACGTAGTAGATCGGCGTCGTGACGTAGAACGCGGCGCGCGCGGCCATTCCCGGTCATCCTCAATCGGTTCGGCGCCCGGCCCGTCGCCGCGGCCGGCCGCACCTCGCTCAGCGGCGCAACGCGGCCTCGATGTCGAGAAAGATGCTGAGCAGGACCTGCTTGCGGTCGAGGTTGGCACTATCGACCACGGCCAGCAGGCGCGTAGTTTTGTCCCATACCTCAAGCCAGCGATCAAGCGGCGCCGCCCCGGCCACCTTCACCACCGCCGCCGCGTCGGGGGCCCCCTGCCCGGCTTCCGCCTCCGCCATGCCCCCGGCGGCCGCGCGCAGCAGCCGGGCCAGCCACCAGCGGATGAGCTCGGCGATCACGGCGAAAGCCTCGTCGCCCTGCTTCAGGGCCCCGTCGCACAGCTTGTGGACGCCGGCAAGATCCAGCGCCGGCAGCGACAGGAACAGCCGCCGTAGCTCGCCCTGGAGCCGCCCCGCCCCGGCATCGGCCATGGCGAGCGCCGTGCCGATGCTGCCTTCGGCCAAGGCCGCGAGCCCATGGCGCTCGGCCTCGCCCAGGTCCGAGCGGTAGCGGCCGAGGAGCTCGCTCACGCTCGCCGTCGCCAGCGGCTGCAGGGCGAGGCGGCGGCAGCGCGAGCGGATCGTGGGGAGCAGACGGCCCGGCGCGTCGCTGATGAGCAGCAGGAGCGCCTTTTCCGGCGGTTCCTCGAGCACCTTCAGCAGGGCGTTGGCGGCATTCCGGTTGAGCACATCGGCCTTGTCGACGACGACGATCCGCCAGCCGCCCTCCGCCGGCGTCTGCGCCAGGAAGGCGCCGACGGCGCGGACGTCGTCGACCACGATCTCCTTGCGCAGCCGCTCGCGCCGGTCGTCGAAGCCCCGCTCGATGGTCAGCAGGTCGGCGTGGCCGCCGCTGGCGACCCGGCGGAACACCGGGCAGTCGGCCGGGACCGCCAGGTCCGCAGGCGGCGGGCCCCCGGCGGTTCCGCGGGCGAGGAGATAACGCGCGAAGCGAAAGGCGAGCGTGGCCTTGCCGATGCCGCAAGGGCCGGTGATCAGCCAGGCGTGGGCGAGCCGGCCGGAACGAGCGCCGCCGCGAGAAGGGCGCCCTCCCCCGCCGCATGACCGAGCATCTGGGCATTCGACCGAGGCGCCGGCCATGGCTCGCACGCGGGCTCGGAGGCCGCACGCGGGCTCATGGCGCGCGCGGTCCAAGCCGGGCCACGACATGCTCGAGCAGCGCCGCCGCGACCGCTTCCGGCGGGCCCCGGCCGTCGACGACGACGCAGCGCTCCGGCTCGGCCCGTGCGATGGCGGCAAAACCCCGGCGCACCCGCTCATGGAAGGCCCGGTCCATCCGCTCGTAGCGGTCCTCGCCACCTGCCCGCGCGACCGCCCGGGCAAGCCCCTCCTCCACGGGCAAGTCGAGGATCAGCGTCAGGTCCGGCGCGGTCGCGCCCGACGGCCAGCTCGTGGAGCGCGGCGACGAAGGCGGGGCCGAGCTCCAGCCCGTAGCCCTGGTAGGCCATGGTCGAGTCGGCGAACCGGTCGGAGACGACCCACTGGCCTGCCGCCAGCGCCGGCAGGATGGTGCGGTCAAGGTGCTCGCGCCTGGCGGCATAGTGCAGCAGCGTCTCGCTGACTGGCGACCAGCGGCGGACGGCGCCCTGGACCAGCAGGGCGCGGATGTCCTCGGCCGCGGGTGCGCCGCCGGGCTCGCGGCTGGCAACCACGGCGAGGCCCATGCGCGCGGAGGCTCTCGGCCAGCATCCGAACCTGCGTCGACTTGCCGGTGCCCTCCCCGCCCTCGACGGTGATGAACCGGCCTCTCGGACCGCTCGTTCGGGGCGCGCTCACGAGGCTACGCGGGGCGGCTCAGCGGAGCGCCGAGCCGGCCATGTGCGTGAGCGCGACGCTGAGGCGGCCGAAGGGGCCCAGGCGCTCGACCGGGGCGCCGGCGACCAGCGGCACCTCCACCGGATCCACGCCCGGCGCGCTCACCGTCAGCACCGCGAGTTGGTCGCCCGCTTGGATCGGCGCGGGAACTGGGCCGTCATAGCTCACCGTGACCTTCATCTCCTGGCGGGCGCTGCGCGGCAGCGTAACCGTCACGCCCTGGTCGTTGACCAGCGGCACGGTCTCCTGCTCGCCCAGCCACACCTCCGCCGTCGTCACCTCTTCGCCCGGCTTGAACAGGACGTAGTTGTCGAACTGGCGGAAGCCCCAGGACAGGATGCGCTCGCTCTCGTCGCTGCGCTGCTGCATCGACGTGAGCCCGCCGAGGACCGCGATCAGGCGCCGATCACCCTGCTTCGCCGACGCGGCGAGGCAGAAGCCGGCGGCCTCGGTGTGTCCGGTCTTCAGCCCGTCGACGCCCAGGGTCTTGTACAGCAACGGGTTGCGGTTGCCCTGGCGGATGCCGTTGAAGACAAACTCCTTCTCCGAATAGTAATGGTAGTACTCTGGATGGTCTTTGATCGTCCGGTAGGAGAGAATCCCGATGTCGCGCGCCGTCATGTGATGGTTCGGGTCAGGCAGGCCGGTTGCGTTGACGAAGTTTGAGTTGCGCAGCCCGATCTGGGCGGCCGTCTTGTTCAGCTCCTCGGCGAAGGCTTCTTCGGTGCCGCTGATCCCCTCGGCAACCACCACCGACGCATCGTTGCCCGACTGAATGACGATGCCGCGGATCAGGTCCTCGACCTTGATCTGGTCGTTGGGGTTGAGGAACATCGTCGACCCGCCGCTCTTGGCGCCGCCCGTCAGCCAGGCGTTCCGGCTCACCGTCATCGTGTCGGTGAGCTTGATGCGGCCCTCCTGCAAACGCTCGAACAGAACGTAAAGCGTCATCATCTTGCTCATCGACGCCGGTGGCATCGGTGCGTCCGCTTCCTTCTCGAACAGGACCGCGCCGGTGTCGGCGTCTATCAGAATGGCTTCGCGTGCGGGCGTTTCGAAGCTGGCGGCGGGAGCGGCGAAGGCAGGGCTCGCGGCGGCAAGAACACCCATGAGCAAGGCCGCGCCGAGCAGGCGCGGAACGAAACGGTTCAGACTCGACTTCATCTTCCCTCGACGACTGGCAGACTTGAGCGGGTTGGCCGTTAGGTTGGTGGAGTATAGCAGGAATGGGTCACCGTACGCCGCACCCGAGCATAAACAAGCCCGGGCCACCTGCCTGCTGCGCCCAGCCTCCAAGTGCACCGCCGGCGCGCCCCGGCTACTCCATGATCACCTTGGATCCGGCGAAGCCGGCACGGGCCACCTCGGTCAAGACCTCGTGGGCCTCTTCGGTGGAGGCCAGGGGGCCCAGGCGCACGCGGTACAGGTTGCGGCCGTCGAGGCCGCCATAGGTGATCACGACGGGGGCCAGGTGGGAGAGCCGGCTGCCGGCCCGCGAGGCGTTGTCGCCGTCGGCGAAGGCGCCGGCCTGCACGAAGGGCTTGCTCTCGCCGACGACGGGACGGGCGCTCTCGATTTGCCCGCCGGCAGGCGGCAGGGCGAGGCTCGCAACCTGGCCGGAGGGCGCGGGCGGCGCCGCACCGGCGCCGCCGGCGAGCCTGGTCGCCTCCGCCGCCACCGCCACGTCCGCCTGTTTGGGCGCGGCCTGGCGCGCCAGCGCCGGGTTGAGGCCGGCGAGGCGCATGCTCTCGTCGACGACGAGCCGGACCCGGACCTTCGCCGTTCCGTCCTCGTGGAAGCCCAGCCTCTTGGCCGCTGCCTTGGACAAGTCGATGATGCGGTCGCGCGCGAACGGGCCGCGGTCGTTGACCCGGAGCCTGAGCCGCCGGCCGTTCTCCAGGTTCGTCACCTCGACGATGCTGGGCAGCGGCAGGGTGCGGTGCGCCGCCGAGATCGCGTTCATGTCGAACTGCTCGCCGTTGGCGGTGGATTCCTTGTGGAACTGAGGCCCGTACCAGGAAGCCATGCCCACCTCCTCGTAGGTCCAGTCAACGCGCGGGCGATACCAGACGCCGTTGATGGCATAGGGCTTGCCAATCTTGAAGCGGGGATCGGCGGTCGGCCCCGGAACGAACAGCTCGGTCGCCCGCGGCGACCCGTCCCGATCCGTGCGCGTCTCGCTGCAGCTGGCGAGCGACAGCAGCAGGACCGCGGCGGTGGCCGACCACGCAGCACCCTGCCCCCAAGCCGCCTTCGGTCCCCCAGCGGTCGCGGTTTGCTGCATGGCTCTGCCCTCGTCCTTTCTACTGCGCCGGAACCCGGCGGCCTACTGCGCCGGAACCCGGCGGACGGTGTCGAGCAAGGTCCCGTCCGGATAGCCGTCGGCGGGCAGGCGCGCCTCCTGCTGAAAGGTCATGATGGCGCGGCGGGTCTTCGGCCCGACGACGCCGTCGGTATCGCCGACGTCGAAGCCCAGCCGGCCCAGCCGGTCCTGGATCTCGATGAGCTCGCTCCGCGACAGGGCGACGTCGTTGGCTGGTGGCACCGCCCGAAACGGCTCGCCGCCAGCAATGCGGTCAGCCAGATGGCCGACCGCGACCGCATAGAGGATCGACCGGTTCCAGGTCATGATCGTGCGGAAGTTCGGATAGACGAGCAGTGCCGGGCCGCCGGCGATGCCGCCGGGGAGCACCAGCGAGGCCGAAAGATCGACGGCCGGCAGCGCGCGCCCGTCGGCGCCGCGCACGCCCAGGCGCTGCCACTCCGCCAGCGGTTTCTGCGTCTCGAGGCCCGAGAGCGTCAGGTCGAAACTCGCCGGCAGCCGCACCTCGCGGCCCCACGTGCGCTCGCCGTCCCAGCCCGAGGCCGCCAGGTAGTTGGCGGTCGAGGCGAAGACGTCCGCCAGGCTCCCCCACAGGTCGCGCCGGCCGTCGCCATCGCCATCGACGGCGAAGCGGCGGTAGGTCGTCGGGATGAACTGCGGCTGGCCGAGCGCGCCGGCCCACGAGCCCGTGGCCGCCGCCGGGATATCGCCGTCGTCGATGCTTTGCAGCAGGGCCAGAAGCTGCTCGCGAAAGAAGCCGGCGCGCCGGTCGTCGAATGCGAGCGTCGCAATCGCCGACACGGCGGAGTGTGAGCCGGTGAAGTCGCCGAAATTGCTCTCCAGCGCCCAGAAGGCGACGAGGAAGCGGGGCTGGACGCCGAATCGCTGGTAGGTCGCCTCGAGCAGGCCGCGGTGGTCGTCGAGAAGCCGACGCGCGCGCTCGATCCGCTGCGCCGTGACCCGCTTGTCCAGGTACTGCCAGAAGGTCTGGCTGAACTCGGGCTGCTTGCGGTCGAGCGCGATCACCTCGTCGAGCAAACGGGCGCGCCCCAGCGTCGCATCGAGCGTTGCCGCAGAGACGCCGCGCGACGCCGCCTCGCTGCGGAGCCCGTTGAGCCAGTCGGCGAAGCTGCGCTCCGGCGCGGCCACCGCCGCGGCGTCGGCCGGCTGGGCGCCGGCGGCAGAAGGCGCCAGCCCTGCCGCGGACGCGGCGAGCACGACGGTTGCGAAAGCCCGGACGATCACGGCGAGCCGCATCCGCACCTTACCTTAAGTTGCCGCACTGATAGTGACTACATCCGCTTGTGCCATAGCCGAATGGCCGTCGCAACCGGCAAACGCGCGGCGCGGGCTCTACCCCGGGTTGGGCGCGGCGTCAACTGGCGGCCTCGAGCAGGGCGAAGCGAACCGGCAGAACCTCTCGGGTGCTGATCCGTCCGGCCTCGTTTTTCTCGACCAGCATTAGCGTCTGCGAGTCGGACATGCCGGTGGGCACGACCATCTTGCCGCCGGCCTTGAGCTGCTTCAGCAGCATCGCCGGGATCAGCTCGGAGGCGGCGCAGACCAGGATCCGGTCGAACGGCGCGTGCTCCGGCCAGCCGTTCTCGCCGTTGCCGATGCGCGCCTGGACGTTGCCGAGCCCAAGCGATTCGAATCGCTTGTGCGCCTTCTCCGCCAGCTCCTCGATGAGTTCGACGGTGTACACCTCGCCGGCGAGCTCGGCGAGAATGGCCGTGTGATAGCCGAGCCCGGTGCCGATCTCGAGCACCCGGTGGTGGGGCTCGACGGCGAGAAGGTCGGTCATCAGCGCGACGATGAACGGCTGCGAGATCGTCTTGTCGAAGCCGATGGGCAGCGGCTGGTCGGCGTAGGCGTAGGGCGCCAGCTCGACCGGCACGAAACCGTGGCGCGGGATGCGGCCCATGACCGCCATGACCCGCTCGTCGAGCGTCTCCTTGCCGATCTGTTCGCTGACCAAGTGCGCGTGCGCGGCGATGATCTCCACCATTTGCTGCTGGAGCAGCGACAGCAGGTTGTCGCTCATGCTCTGGCCTCCTTCCCGGCGCGACCGGCTCCAGTCTAGCCGATCCGCTGACGAGAATCATTTCGCCCGGCAATCTCGCCTCACCCTCACGGTCTCGACCGCCCTTTGCTCCTTTCGCCGCGGCCCATGGTCCGCGCCGCGGATGAACAGTAGCTATCCCGCCCAGCCTTTAGATCTGGTTAACCGCCGCAGCCACCAGCGACGCCGGCACCAATCGGCCACGGCGGCCACGGCGGCTGGATCGGGAAGTGTGCCGCAGAGACACGTGCAGCGCCTATGACCGCCGTCACAGCCGAGAAGCATTGCCGGCCGCTGAGGGGCGGATCTCGCGGGCGCATCTCGCAATGCCAATCAGGGGCGCAGCCGGACGTTGCCGTTCTGCGCCATTTTGCACTACAAATGGGTTAGTGGTGGTATGCTCTTCGTGTCCTCGGCAGTCGGCGCGCCCTCGGCAAATCTGGCTGGGTCAAACCCGCGCAACCAGGAGGTTGTCAATTGCAAGAAGGCGCAAGCCGACGGAGCGATCGCCCTTCGCCGTCATCGCCGCACTCGTTTGCCGATCCACGTCTTTAGCGACCCCGGGGACAAGCCCGCGGGTAACGAAATTGCGAGTCCAGAACCATGGCTCAACAACGGAGTTGATGACGTCGGCGCCATGCGTCGTCGTCATCACGAGGCGTTCCGCAGGCAGCGGCCCCTCGATCAGCACGGATCATCTTGATGACGTTTAGCCGAAGCATCCTCGTGGCGATCGGGATCGGCGCCTTGGTGACGGGCCTTCTTGCCGCAATCATCCTGTCGCGGCCGGTGCACAACCCCCTCGCCGTATTCCTGCTTCTTACCAGCGTTATGCTTTGCACCGCGATGCTGGTTCAGAGCGCGCTCAGCCGCTTCGCCTGCCTGCCGACGCTGCTCGTGCTCATCTACTTCCTCCTCTACAACATCGTCCCGGCGCTGTTCCAGGTCGGCCTGGACACCTACTTCTGGCGGCTGCTCATTTACGACACCGCGACCACGGCCGCGGCCGCAGCGCTCACCCTCCTCTTTCTCGTTTGCTTCGCCGCCGGCCAGGCATTGGCGACCGAGCGCCACTACGCCAGTGCGGTCGAGACCATCCGCGAGAGCGAGCGGCATGGCCGGACGCTGACGCTCGCGGCCGTCGCCATCATCGCCTTCCTGGTCGGGATCACCCCGGTCCGGCTATTCGGCGCCTCCTCGATGATGCAGTCGCGCGGCTCGCTCAGCGAGCTCGTCTTCGCCGGCCTGGACCAGACCGGCATGGGTCTCCTCGTCTATCTGCCCCGCGCGGTCCTGTTCACCGGCTTCATCCTGATGCTCTACGGCCTCACCCGCCGCCGGTCGTTCGCCGGCGGCCTCGACCGCTACGCCGTCTTCGCCCCCCTCTTCCTGCTGCTCCTGCCGCTGCAGATGATCGTCAACTTCCCCGGCGCCCAGTCGCGCTTCTGGTTGTTCGGAATGCTGATCACCCTCGGCCTCATGTTCGTGAGCTTCCGCAGCGTCGCCCGGCGGCTGTTGCTGATCGCCGTCTTCGTCATCGGCACGTTCACAGTGTTTCCGATCTCGCAGCAGATCAACCGCAGCGAGGGCTTCAACTTCGACATCGAGCTGCCGAAGATCGAGGAATACCTCACCCACGGGGATCTCGACGGCTTCCAGTCGACGATGAACACGATCGTCTATGTCGACCAGTTCGGCCATACCTACGGCCGGCAGCTCGCCTCGGCGGTCCTGTTCTTCGTTCCGCGCGGCATCTGGTCGGGGAAATCGCTGGCCACCGGCAACATGACGAGCCTGGCGCTCGGCTTCGACTTCAACAACCTGTCGGCGCCGATCATCGCCGAGCTCTACATCGACGGCGCGTTCTTCGCGGTCATCCTCGGAGCTTTTGCCATCGGCTATGCCTACCGGCGGCTCGACTACCTGTTCACCGCGGCGAGCGACATCGGCGGCGTGACCCTCTACCGGGTTCTGCTGGCACTCGTCTGCGGCTTCAGCATCATCCTCATGCGCGGCTCGCTGCTCGGCGTCATCGCCCCGGTCGCGAGCTCCATCGGCGCGGTCTATCTGGTCATCAAGGCGCCGCAGTGGGGTGCCCGGCTCATGCGCCAGCCAGAGCCGGCCGCTCGCCGGGCGCGGCTAGATCCGTCTCCTCCTGCCGCCAAGTGTGGATCCTCGCGGGCACGCGAGGGTGACGCGAACGCGGTACGGCCGGCTGCGTGCTCTCTGACCCGCCATGGCCGTGCTTGTTCTTGCTTGTCACGGCCATCTACGTTTTCCTCCGCCGCCGGGCGGGCTAACCAGGCGGGAGGCCGGGGGCCGCTAAGGCCGCGCGCGCGGGAGGTGCTGGAGGGGATCGACCGGCGTCGTCCCCTTGCGCAGCTCGAAATGGAGCTGGACGCCGTCGGCGCGGCCGGTGCTGCCGGCCCGGGCGATCACCTGGCCGCGGCGCACCCGCTCGCCCCGGCTGACCAGCAGCCGGTCGTTGTGGGCGTAGGTGCTGATCCAGCCGGCTTGGTGCTTGATCAGGACCATGTTGCCGAAGCCGCGGAGCTCGTTGCCGGCATAGGCGACGACGCCGTTCTCGACGGCGCGGACCGGCGCGCCGCGTGACGTCGCGATGTTGATGCCGTCGTTGCGCCGGCCGCGGGCCTTGGGCCCGAACGTCGAGACGACCTTGCCCTCAACCGGCCAGATGAAGCCGCGATCGCTGGAGTCCGGCGGCGACGGCAGCGGCTGCGCCATCGCCGGCAGGCTCGCCACCATCGGCCCCTCCTCCGCACCCGGCGAGACGGGCGCGGCTCCCGGCTGGGTCCCGGCCGGCGGAATGGACAGGCGCTGGCCGGCGTAGATTGCGAACGGAGCGGGAAGGTCGTTGTATTCGGCGAAGGCAAAGGCGTCGACGTCGTAGCGGCGGGAGATGGAGTACAGGGTCTCGCCGCTGCGGACGATGTGCACGCCGGGTTCATTGGGCGCGTCGGCCGGCCCGGCCGGCGCCTCCTCGCGTCCGCCCATAGGCTCGGTCCGGGCGTCCCGCACCGGCTCCAGGGGCTCCGAGCTCCACACCGGCTCCTGCCCGACGCTCTCCGCCGCCCGGGTCTGCGGCCTCGGCGGATTCGGTGTGATCTTGGTGCGGGTCACGACCTTCTTTGCCGCCGGCCGCGGTGGCGGCGGCGAAACCTCGATATAGGCACAGGCGGCGGAGGAGAGCATGACCAGCGCCAAGCCGACGCCCATCAGGCGACGGGCAACCCCGATGCGTCGTGTCATGGTCACGAAGTATGCGCGAAGCCGCGGCTCGCTTCAATGACGCGCCCCGGTAGCAACCCAAGTTGAGCCGACGGGCGCAGGCGGCCTCAGGTCCCGCCGCGGGCGGCGATCAGCGGCACGAAGCGGATCTCGCCCAGGTCCTCGGTGTCGAGCCCGTCGGCGTGCCGGCGCACCCGCAGGAGGTGGGATTCGCCGCGGCCATGGTCGATGGGCACGACCATGACCCCGTCCACCGCGAGCTGCTCCGCCAGCACCGGCGGAACGTCCGCCGCCGCAGCGGTGACGATGATCCGCTCGAACGGCGCCTGCTCCGGCCAGCCGAGGGTGCCGTCGCCGCTCCGGGTGGAGACGTTGCTGATGTTCAGCGACTTCAGCGCCGCCTCGGCGTCGGCGAGCAGCGACCGGTGCCGCTCGATGGTGTAGACCCGCCGGCAGAGCCGGGACAGCACCGCCGCCTGGTAGCCGGAGCCGGTGCCCACCTCCAGCACCTTCATCCGCTCGCCGAGCTCCAGCGCCTGGGTCATGCGGCCGACGACGATGGGCGCGCTCATGGTCTGCTCGCAGCCGATGGCGAGCGGGATGTTCTCGTAGGCCTGGTGGCGCAGCGCCTCGGGCACGAACCGCTCGCGGGGGATGCGCTCGATGGCGGCACAGACCCGGGTGTCGGTGACGCCGCTGCGCCTGAGCTCGATGATCAGCCGGATCTTGCGCGAATCCGGGCTCACGAGAAGGCATCCTTGAGCGCCGCCACGGTCGGCTCGTGGGTCAGCTCCAGCGACAGCGGCGAGATCGAGATGGCGCCGCGGTGCACCGCCTCGAGATCCGTGCCTTCGCGGCCGCGGTCCTCCCTCCTGCCGCCGCCGATCCAGAAATAGCGCTCGCCGCGCGGATCCTCGCCGGCGACCATGGAGCCGCCGATCTTCCGCCGGCCCTGGCGGGTGACCTCGATGCCGCGAACCTCGCCGGCCGGCACCGCCGGGAAGTTGATGTTGATCAGAACGGCTGGCGGCCAGCCCGCCTGAAGCAGCCGGCGCAGCACCTCCGGCGTCCAGCGTTCCGCCGTCTCCCAGTAGACCGGCCGGCCGTCCTCGTAGAGCTGGCTGAGCGCGATGGAGGGAAAGCCGAGCATGGTGCCTTCGCGCGCCGCCGCGACCGTCCCGGAGTAGGTCGCATCCTCGCCGAGGTTGCCGCCCCGGTTGATGCCGGAGATCACCACGTCCGGCGGCGTGTCCTTCATCACCTGGTGGATGGCGAGCAGGATGCAGTCGGTTGGCGTGCCGTCGACGGTGAAGCGGCGGCGGCCGACCTTGCGGACGTAGAGCGGCCGGCGCATGGTCAGCGAGTGGCTGGCGGCGCTCTGTTCGGTTTCCGGAGCGACTACCCAGACCTCGCGCGCCTCCTTGCGGAGGATGCGCTCCACAAGCCGTAACCCGGGCGCCTGAATGCCGTCGTCGTTGGCGAGGAGAACCCGGGCCGCGGCGAGGTCAACCGGCGGACGGGACATCGGCCGGGACATCGGCACGGATCGCTTCGAGGCCGTTCATGTACGGCCGCAGCGCGTCGGGAATGGTGATGGAGCCATCGGCCTGCTGGTAGTTTTCCAGCACCGCGATCAGGGTGCGCCCGACCGCGAGGCCGGAGCCGTTCAGGGTGTGGACGAACCGGGTGGCTTTCCCCCCGCGCGGGCGGCAGCGCGCCTTCATCCGCCGCGCCTGGAAGTCGCCGCAGTTCGAGCAGCTCGAAATCTCGCGGTAGCGCCCCTGCCCCGGCAGCCAGACCTCGATGTCGTAGGTCTTGCGGGCGGAGAAGCCCATGTCGCCGGTGCACAGCACGACCACCCGGTAGGGCAGCTCCAGTTTCTGCAGCACGGCCTCGGCGCAGGCCGTCATCCGCTCATGCTCGCCGGCGGAGTCCTCCGGCCGGGTGATGCTGACCAGCTCGACCTTGGTGAACTGGTGCTGGCGGATCATGCCGCGGGTGTCCTTGCCGGCGGCCCCGGCCTCGGCGCGGAAGCACCAGGTCATGGCCGTGCGCCGAAGCGGCAGCCGGTCCTCGTCGAGGATCTCGCCGGCGACGAGGTTGGTGAGCGGCACCTCGGCAGTGGGGATCAGCCAGCGGCCGTCGGTGGTGCGAAACAGGTCCTCGCCGAACTTCGGCAACTGGCCGGTGCCGAACACCGCCTCGTCGCGCACCATCGCCGGCGGGTTGACCTCGGTGTAGCCGAAGCGTCGCCGGTGTGCAGGTCGAGCATGAAGGCCGCGAGGCCCGCTCCAGCCGCGCCAGCGCGCCGGTGAGGACGACGAAGCGGGCGCCGGAGAGCTTGGCCGCCCGGTCGAAGTCCATGAGCCCCAGCCCCTCGCCCAGCTCGAAGTGCTCCTTCGGCCGGAAATCGAAGGCACGCGGGGCCCCCCAGCGGCGGACCTCGACGTTGGCCGTCTCGTCCGCGCCCTCCGGGACGTCGTCGCCCGGAAGGTTGGGCAGCGCCGCCAGCGCCGCGTCGAGCTCGGCCTCGGCCAGGCGCGCCCGCTCCTCGGCTTCCGTCTGCGCCTGCTTGCTTTCGCTCACCCGCTCGAGCAGATCGCCGGCGTCGGCGCCCTTGGCCTTGCGCTGGCCGATCTCGCGCGACAGCTCCTTGCGCTCGGCCTGGATGGCCTGGGCCGCGGCAATGGCCTCGCGCCGCGTGGCGTCCAGCGCGAACAGCGCCGGGCTCGACGGCGCCAGCCCGCGCCGGCCGAGGCCGGCGTCGAAGGCTTCGGCATTATCGCGGATCCACTTGATGTCATGCATCGCGGCGCTTTCGGCGAAAGAGCATGGCTAAACGGGGGTTAGCCGAAGGGCCCCTACGGGTCAAGGACGCCACCGCACCGCATCCACGCCACCGGCGCAAGCGCCCGGGCGCCTCGGCTTCAGCCTCCCGCCTCGGTGTCCGCCGCCTCGCCGGCCCGCTCGCGCTCGCCGTTCGACATAGCCGACGGCAAGAATCGAAAGCTCGTAGAGCAGCATGGCCGGGACGGCGAGGCCGATCTGGCTGATGACGTCGGGCGGGGTCAGGATCGCGGCGGCGATGAAGGCGATCACGATGGCGTACTTCCGCTTCTGGCGCATGCCCTGGGCGGTGATGAGGCCGGCGCGGGCGAGCAGCGTCATTACCACCGGCATCTCGAAGACGAGGCCGAAGGCGAAGATGAGCTGCATCACCAGGGACAGGTACTCGGCGACCTTGGCCTCGAGCTGGATCGGCAGGCCGTTGCCCTCCCCGCTCATCTCGAAGCCGAGGAAGAACCGCCAAGCCAAGTGGAAAGACGACGTAATAGGCCACGCGCGCCGCCGATGAAGAAGAGCACCGGCGTCGCCACCAGGAACGGCACGAAGGCCCGCCGCTCGTGGCGGTAGAGGCCGGGGGCGACGAACCTGTAGAGCTGGACGGCGATCAGCGGAAAACCAAGGAAGGCAGCGGCGAAGAAGGCGACCTTCACGTAGGTGAAGAACGCCTCCTGCAGGGCGGTGTAGATCATCCGCCGCTCGCCGCCGCCCTTCTCGGCGAGGATGTCCGCCAGCGGCTGGACGAGGAAGCCGTAGATCTCGGGCGCGAAGGCGTAGCAGACGAAGAACAGGACGATCAGGCCGGCGACGCAATAGATGAGCCGCCGCCTCAGCTCGACCAGATGATCGAGCAGCGGCATGCTGGCTTTGTCCACCTCCTCGTCGCTGAGCGCCATGCCGATCCTAGGTGCTGCCGCCGCTGCCGTTCCCCGGCGCGTCGCGCTTCGGGTGCGGGTCCGGTCGGGTTCCGGCATCGCCAGGGCCGGCGCCGGGATCGGCCGCCGGGTGCGCGGCCGCTGTCCCGCACCGTCCACGGCGGCGGCACGATGGATGGTCGGCTCCTCGACGCTCCGCTTCAGCTCGCGGGCAAACTGCGCCGGATCGAAGTCGTCGCTCAGCGAACCCGTCGGGTCGACCGTATCCTTCACCGTCTTGCCGACGTCGACCCGGCCCGCCTCCTCCAGCTTGCGCCGCAGCTCGTCGAGCTCGGCCTCGCGCATCATCTGCGCCATGCCGTTCTGGAACTCACGGCTCAGGCGCTCGGGCTTTGCGCACGACGCCCGCAACCGAGCGCATCACTTGCGGCATGTCCTTGGGGCCGATGACGATGAGGGCGACGACGCCGATCAGGAACAGCTCTTGCCAGCTGAGGTCCAACATCCGGCTCGCTGTGGCTCCTGCGGGGCCGATAGGCGGATTGCGCCGCCGCGCCGGAGCGGCGCGGGCGCGCCTTTAAAAGTGCGTCGCCCGATCGCGATCCTTGGCGGGATCGCCAACGTCGGCGCGATCGCGAGGACAGCGCCCGCGGCCGGCCCGGCTCATCGGCGTCCGCCATCGGCTCCTCGTCGTCGCGAACGCTCTTCTTGAACGCCCTCAGCCCCTTGCCGAAGTCGCCCATGATCTGCGACAGCCGCCCCTTGCCGCCGAACAGGACGAGGACAACCGCCAGGACGATCAGCCAGTGCCAAATGCTGAAGCTACCCATGTTCGTGCTCTCGCTTTCGTCTCAGAGGCGATGCCGGTCCGCCCGGCTGGAGCCGAGGCGGCTAGTCGCCGACGACCTCGCGCGGGCCGTCGTGGGCTTCGTGCGCCCCCGGATCACCCTCACTATAGGTCTGCAGCGCGGGGCCATTGTCAAGCAGACCCGCGGCCTTGAGTTCCTCCAGCCGCGGCAGGTCGTCGAGGCCGCCGAGGCCGAAGTGGCGGAGGAAGCCATCCGTCGTCACCCACACCACCGGCCGGCCAGGCGCCTCGCGCCGGCCGCCGGGGCGGATCCAATCTTGCGCCAGGAGCGCATCCAGCGTCCCGCGGCTGAGCTGCACGCCCCGCGCGTCTTCGATCTCGGCGCGGGTGACCGGCTGGTGATAGGCGATGATCGCGAGCGTCTCGATCGCAGCCCGCGACAGCTTCTTCTCCACCTGGACGTCGCGGCGCAGCCACGGGGCCAAGTCGGCTGCGGTCGAAAAGGCCCAGGTAGCGCCGGCTTGCACCAGATTGACGCCGTGGCCGGCGTAGACCGCCTGCAGGTTTGCCAGCAAGGCGTCGACGTCGGCTCCCTCGGGCAGGCGCGCGGCAATCTCGCCGGTCGTCATCGGCTCGGCGGCGGCGAACAGGATGGCCTCGGCCAGGCGCAGGTGATGGGGATCGGCGTCGCTCATGGCCGCCGGTTCTCGCGGTTGATGGCGCGGAGGAAGATGGGGCCGAAGGGCGAGGTCTGCCGGAGCACGATCTCGCCCTCGCGGACCAGTTCGAGGGCGGCGGCGAAGGTCGAAGCGATGCCCGAGCGAGCAGCAAGCCCGCCGGAGTCGAGCCGGCGCAGGGTTTCTGCCGGGAGGTAGTGGCTCAGGCTCTCCCAGCCCGGCGCGTGGCCGAGGCCGCGGCGCAGCCGCTCGAGCGCCTTCTCGACGCTGTCGAGCGTCGATGGCGCCACCTCCAGAACCGGCGCCTCGTGGTTGCGCCCATGCCAGCGGGCATAGGCCCTGAGCAGGTCGTAGAGCGAGGCCTGCACCACCGTCTCGGTGTTGACCTCGATCGGCTCGGGCCGGCCGCGGCCGAAGACGTCGACGCCGAGCCTGGGCCGGCGCAAGAGCTCGCCGCCCGCCTCGCGCATCGCCTCGAGCAGCCGGAGCTGGAAGGCGAGCCGAGCCGCCAGATCCTCCGGCGAGGGCTCGTCGGCGGGACCGGCCACCGGCAGGAGCAGGCGCGACTTCAGGTAGGCGAGCCACGCCGCCATGACCAGGTACTCGGCGGCGAGCTCCAGGTCGGCATGGCGGACGGCGGCGACGAAATCGAGGTACTGCTCGGCCAGGCGCACGATCGAGATCTGGGTCAGGTCCACCTTCTGCTCGCGGGCGAGCGACAAGCAGCAGATCGAGCGGACCCTCGTAGCCGTCGACATCGACGACGAAGTCGCGAGGCGGATGCCCGCCGTCGAGCACGGCTCGACGCGGCCGCGCGCTCGGCCCTCGGCGTTCATGGCACGCCGCCAACGGTGAGGAAGATGCGCTCGACCGCCCGCGCCGGCTCGACCACCAGCCAGCCGAAGACGTTGAGGTCGAGGCCCGCCTGCGCGCCGATGAAGGGCAGCAGGAACACCAGGCCGAGGACGATGACGAGGCCGTAGCGTTCCAGCCGCTGCAGCGGCACCGCCAGGCTGTTGGGCAGGACGCTGACGGCGATGCGGCCGCCATCCAGCGGCGGCAACGGCAGCAGGTTGAAGATGGCGAGCAGGATGTTGATCCAGACCGCGTTCGCCAGGTTCTGCGCCGTCCATGCGCCGAGCGTCCCCGGCAAGGCGGCCGCCGGCACGATGAGGAAGGCCGCGGCCAGAGCCATGGCGAAGTTGATGCCCGGCCCGGCGGCGGCGACCACGGCCATGTCGCGGCGCGGGTTGTTCAGGCGGTGGAAGTTCACCGGCACCGGCTTGGCGAAGCCGAACATGAACCGGCCGCCGGAGAGCAGCAGCAGCATCGCCGGCATCAGCACCGTGCCGAACGGGTCGATATGGCGGAGCGGATTGAAGCTCACCCGCCCCTGCGTGTAGGCCGTGTCGTCGCCGAGCCGCCAGGCGACCCAGCCGTGCGCGGCCTCGTGGAAGGTGACGGCGAAGAGAACCGGCAGCACCCAGACCGAGACCTCGACCAGGATCTCGGCGACGCTCAAGCCACCGCCCCTGCCAGCAGGGCATCCACCCGCGCCACGGCGGCAGGCCGGTCGAAGCCGCTCGTCTGCGCCGCCCGGCGCATCTCCTCGCCCCGGGCGAGCCGCCGCAACGCGACGCTCGCCCAAGCGCGGACAGACGGCGGCAATCGCCTCCATCTCCGCCAGGTCGCCGTTGCAGTGGAGCAGAACATCAACGCCGGCGGCCAGGGCCAGCGCCGCCCGTTCGCCCGGTGTGCCGGCCAGGGCTCTCATGCACAGGTCGTCCGAGACGAGCACGCCGTCGAAGCCGATCCAGCCGCGGACGACCTCGGCGATGACGCGGGGCGAGGTCGTGGCCGGCGCGCCTGCGTCGATGGCGGCGTAGACGACATGCGCGGTCATCGCCCATGGCATGTCGCTGAGCGCACGGAAGGGAGCGAAGTCGGTATGTTCCAGCAGCTCGCGAGCCGCATCGACCACCGGCAGGCTGGCATGGCTGTCGACGCTGGCACGGCCGTGGCCGGGGATGTGCTTGATCACCGGCAGCACGCCGCCGGCGAGCAGGCCGGCGCAGACGGCGCGGCCGAGCAGCGCCACCTGCTCCGCGGTGGTGCCATAGGCGCGATCGCCGATGACGTCGTGGCCACCTGGAACCGGAATGTCGAGGACCGGGGCGCAATCGACCGTGATCCCGAGTGCCGCAAGTTCGTCGGCGAGCAGCCGGGCGTTCAGCCAAGCGGCTTCAATGGCATCGTCCTCGGCATGGGTAGCAAGGGCGGCGAACCGCGCCCCGGCCGGCGCCGCCCGCCAGCGCGGCGGCCTCAGCCGCTGCACCCGTCCGCCCTCCTGGTCGATGAGGATCGGCACGTCGTCGCGGCCGAGGCAGTCCTTCAGCGCCAGGATCAGCTCGCGGACCTGCGCCTCGTCGACGCAATTGCGGGCGAACAGGATGAAGCCCAGCGGGTCGGCGGCGCGGAAGAAGGCGCGCTCGCGGTCTTCGAGCTGCGGCCCCGACAGCCCGAAGATGGCGGCGGCCGGTGCGCCAGGCATCGGCTCAGCCACCCGACCTCACGACCATGCAGTCTACCTTGCGCCCCGCGAGTTGGGCGCAGAGCGCCCGCGCCCGGGTCTCCCCCTGCACCGGCCCGGCGCGGAGACGGTAGACGACGCCCTTCGTCCCCAGGTCGGCGCGGGCATAGGACGGGCTGAGGCCGGCGAGCAGATCGCCGTTGTTGCCGCGCAGCCGCGACCAGGCCGCCTGTGCCTGCTCGGCGGTGCTGACCGCGGCGAGCTGGACCATGAACGTGCCGGCCCCGGCCGGTGCCGGCTGCGTCGTCGCCGGCGGCAGGCATGGCCGTCATGGTCTCGCCCGTTCGCGGCGCGCGCCCGCGGGCAGGCCGCCCGAGGAGCATCGGCCGACCGGCCGCCGTCCGAGGGCCAGACGTAGGTGCCGCCGCGCCGCCAGCGCCGCGGAGCGCTGCGGCGCCGGCTGCTGCGCCTGGGGATCAGCCGCGTCGGCCCGTCCGACAACCTGGCTTGTGCCGGCGGTGCCTGTGTCCGCGCCGGCGGCGTCGGTTCGGTCTTCACCACCGGCCTCGCCGGCTCCGTGGCGGACGGCGCAACGGCGCGGCCGGTCTCGCCGCTACGGACCGGAGCGGTCGTTTGCGGTTCGGGCAGACTCTCGCGGGGCGGCGCCGAGGGCGGCAGCCTTTCGCCGGGAGGCTCGTAGGCCGCGACCGGCTCTTCTTGCGGCGGCGGCAGCGGCTCCTCCGGCGGCGGCAACAGCCGCTCGCGGCGCGGATCCTCCTCCGCACCCGGCAGCCGCTGGAGGACCAGCTTGTCGCGGTGCGGGATCTCCATCCCTCCCGGCTTTTCCGGCGCCACCCGGATCGGCCCCTCGTCGGCCTGGATCAGCGGCGGCTCGACGCCGGCCTCGGGCACGGCGTCGCCGGTCCCGGACCAGATATAGCCGGCGATGATCGCGACGGAGACGAGCCCGGTCAGCACGCCGGCGGTCCGCCGGCGGCCCCTAGACCAGCCGCCGAACCGGGCGCCGAGCCAGCCGCGGCGGGGCTCGGGCGCCATGCGCTCGTCGACGCGCCGCTCATGTATGCCGCTGGTATCCCAGTCCGCAGCCATTCAGCGCAACTCCTCGACCGGCTCGACGCCGATCACCTTGAGGCCGGACGCCAGAACCACCTGCACCGCCCGCACCAGCGCCAGTCGGGCGAGCGTCAGGGGCCGGTCCGCCGGCGTGACGAAGCGGAGCTCGGCATCGTCCTTGCCCTTGGTCCAGAGCAGATGGAACAGCCCCGCCAGTTCCTGCAAAAAGAAGGCGATGCGGTGGGGTTCGTGCGCTTCCGCCGCACCTTCCACCAGCCGCGGCCACGCCGCCATCGCCTTGATCAGATCAAGCTCGGCCGGATCGGTCAAGCGGGCCAGATCCGCACCGGCCAGCGCCGCGTCCGTGACCGCGTCGGCGTCCAATCTCGCCGGCCGCATGGCGAATCACGGAGTGGCAGCGGGCATGCGCGTACTGGACATAGAACACCGGGTTGTCGCGCGACTGCTCGGTCACCTTCTCGAAGTCGAACTCGAGCGGCGCGTCGTTGCGCCGGGTCAGCATGATGAAGCGGAAGACGCCGCGCCCCACCCTGTCGAGCACCTCGCGTAGGGTCACGTAGGTCCCTGCCCGCTTGGACATGCGCACCGGTTGGCCGGCATCGAGCAGGTTGACCATCTGGCACAGTTTGACGTCGAGATCGGCCTTTCCCTCGGTCGCCGCCTTGACCGCCGCCTGCATCCGCTTGACGTAGCCGCCGTGGTCGGCGCCCCAGACGTCGATGAGGATGGGAAAGCCCCGCCGGTGCTTGTCCAGGTGATAGGCGATATCGCTGGCGAAATAGGTCCAGCTCCCATCCGACTTCTGCAGCGGCCGGTCCACGTCGTCGCCGAAATCGCTCGAGCGGAACAGCGTCTGCGGCCGCGGCTCCCAGTCGTCGGGCAGCTTGCCCTTGGGCGCCTCCAGCACGCCGGTGTAGATCAGCCCGCGCTCCTTAAGCGTCTGCAAGGTGGCGTCGACGCCGCCGGCCTCGACCAGCGCCCGCTCCGAACTCACGACGTCGAAAACGACGCCCAGCGCTCTCAGATCGTCCTCGATCAGCGCCATCATTTGGCCGACGGCGACGTCGCGCACCGGCGCTAGCCACTCCGCCTCCGGAAGATCCACCAGGCCATCGCCGTGGCGCGCCACCAGCGCCTCGCCGACGGGGATCAGGTAGTCGCCCCGGTACTCGGGCGGCGTCTCGGCGGCGAAGCGTTCGGCTGCGACCGGACCCGCGCGCTCGCCCAGCGCCAGCAGGTAGCGCCAGTAGGCGGCGCGGGCCAGCTTGTCGATCTGGCCGCCGGCGTCGTTGACGTAGTACTCGCGGGTGACGGCGAAGCCCGCCTTCTCCAGCAGCGATGCCAGCGCGTCGCCGACCACCGCGCCGCGCCCGTGGCCGACGTGGAGCGGGCCCGTCGGGTTGGCCGAGACGTACTCGATGTTGACCTTCCGGCCGCCGCCAGAAGCGGAATCGCCATAGGCGACGCCGGCGTCCAGGATCTCGGCCAGGCGGGCGAGCCAGAACGCCTTGCTCAGGCGCAGGTTGATGAACCCGGGCCCCGCCACCTCGGCGGTCTCGACGCCATCAACGGACAGCAGATGCGCCGCCAGCAGCGTCGCCAGCGTCCGAGGCTTGCTCTTCGCCGGGCCGGCCAGGACGAGGGCGGCGTTGGTGGCGACGTCGCCGTGGCTCGCCTCGCGCGGCGGCTCGACCGCGATGCGGCCGACGTCGAGCCCGGGTGGCAGCTTGCCGTCTTCGGCGAGCGCGGCGCAGATCTCGCCGATCCGGCCGTGGAAGTATCGGTACAGGTTCAAGAGGCCCTCGATTGCACGTCGAACAGCCGGCGGTGCTCGTCGCCGGCGAAGCGGTCGGTCATGCCGGCAATGTAGTCGGCGACGACCCTCGCCGTCTCGACCGCGCCAGGCCCGGCAGCCTGCCGGCGCCAGTCCGTCGGCAGGCAACCCGGTTCGTCCACGAACAGGCGAAACAGGTCCCGGACCAGCCGCCGCGCCTTGCTGGTCATGCGGTTCAGCTTGTAGTGGCGATACATGTTGTCGAACAGGAAGTCCTTCAGCGCCCGGTCGTTTTCCTGCATCTCGGCGGAGAAGGCGGCGACCGGAGCGTCGTGGTGGCGGATGTCGGCAGCCCCGCGGGGCGCCAGCGCCTCGATCCGCCGCCGGGTCTCCACGGCCAGGTCCTCGACCATCAGCCCGATCAGCCGGCGCACCGCCTCGTGGATCAGCCGCGACGGCGCCAGCCCCGGATACCGCCGGGCGACCTCGCGGAACATGTCGCCCACCAGCGGCACGGCGCCCAGGTCGGCGATGGTGAACAGCCCTGCCCGCAGGCCGTCGTCGATGTCGTGGTTGTTGTAGGCGATGTCGTCGGCCAGCGCCGTGACCTGCGCTTCGGCGGCGGCGAAGGTGTGGAGTTCGAGATCGTGCTCCGTGGCGTACGTTGCGATGGCTTCCGGCAGCTCGCCGCCCCGCCCCGCCCCGCCAATCAGGGGTCCGTTGTGCTTGACGATCCCCTCGAGCGTCTCCCACGTCAGGTTCAGCCCATCGAACTCGGCGTAGCGCTGCTCCAGCTTGGTCACGACGCGCAGGCTCTGGGCGTTGTGGTCGAAGCCGCCGTAGGGCGCCATCATCTCCTTCAGCGCGTCCTCGCCGGCATGGCCGAACGGCGGATGGCCGAGGTCGTGGGCTAGAGCCAGGGCCTCGGCCAAGTCCTCGTTGAGCTTCAGCGTGCGGCAGATGGACCGGGCGATCTGCGAAACCTCGAGGCTGTGGGTGAGGCGGGTGCGGAAGAAGTCGCCCTCGTGGTTGACGAACACCTGGGTCTTGTACTCGAGCCGGCGAAACGCCGCCGAGTGGATGATCCGGTCGCGGTCGCGCTGAAAGGGGGAGCGGCTGGCGCTTTCCGCCTCCGGGTGCAGCCGGCCGCGGCTTTCGCCGCTGTGGCAGGCCCACGGCGCCAGGCTCTCGCTCGGGGTCATGGCCGCGACAGTACCCAACGTGGCACGCCGGGTGCAATGCGGCTCGTCAGGCGTGGATCAGGCGTGCGGCCGGCGCAGGGCTTTGACTCGGCTCGCGCTTCAGGCCACATAACGGGTGCCCGACGAGGGCTTTCGCGAACGAGGACAGAATGGCCGATCATTCCGTTGAGCAGGTCGCAGACGACGTCCGCATTTCCGAGGCGGCGGTCCGGCGCATCGCCGCGCTGGTCGGCGAGGACGGGACGCCGGGGATGATGTTCCGGGTCTCGGTTTCGGGCGGCGGCTGCTCCGGCTTCCAGTACGGCTTCAGCCTGGACGATCAGCACAACCCCGACGACCGGGTCTTCCGCCGCGGCGACGTCGGCGTCGTCATCGACGAGGTTTCGCTCGACCTGCTGCGCGGGCTCCGAGGTCGACTTTCGTCGAGGACCTGATCGGCTCCTATTTCGCCATCCGCAACCCGAACGCCACGTCCACCTGCGGCTGCGGCTCCTCCTTCTCGATCTGACCCGTGGCCTCGGCGGCGATGAAGGTCGCGACCTGGAACGTGAACTCGATCAAGGCGCGCCTGCCGGTGGTGCTGGCGTGGCTGCGCCGGGCCGAGCCTGACGTCGTCCTGCTTCAGGAGACCAAGGCCGTCGACGGCGAATTCCCGGCGCTCGCGCTGGGCGAGTTCGGCTACAACGCCGCCGCCGTCGGGCAGAAGAGCTACAACGGCGTCGCCGTCCTCTCCAAGCGGCCGATCGAGGTGCTGGCGACGCGCCTGCCGGGTGATCCGGACGATGCGGAAGCCCGCTACATCGAGGTGTTCACCGGCGGCATCCGCGCCGCCTCGATCTACGCGCCGAACGGGAACCCCGCCGGCGGCGACCGCTTCGCCTACAAGCTCGCCTGGCTCGACCGGCTCTACGCCCACATGGCGGCCGGCGCTGGCCGACGAGGAGGCTTGCGTCTTCGCCGGCGACTACAACGTCGCGCCCACCGACGGCGACGTCTACGACCCGAGGACCTGGCGCGACGACGCCCTCTGCCAGCCTGCCGCCCGCGCCGGCTACCGCCGGCTGCTGCATCTCGGCTACACCGATGCCCTGCGGGCGCTGCGCGATGAGGATGGCCAGTACACTTGGTGGGACTACCGCGGCCGTTGCTGGCAGGCGGACCATGGGCTCAGGATCGACCACATCCTGCTGTCGCCGCAGGCCGCCGACCGGCTTGCCGGCGTCGGGATCGACCGCGAGCCGAGGGGCTGGGACAAGACCTCGGATCACACGCCGGTGTGGTGCGAGCTGGCGCTGGCGGCGACGGCCATCCCCGCGCCCGCCTTTACCCTGACCTGAACCCGCGGCCCGTCGCCCCGGCAGCTTCAGGGAAGCTTTGTGAAGCCGTCGACGATCGCCGAGGCGATCTGCGTCTGCGTCAGGCCCCGCGCCCGGCGGAGGTCGGCGCCGCGCAGGTCCGCCCCCTGCAGGTCGGCGCCGGTCAGGTCGGCGCCATGGCAGTCGGCGCCGCGCAGGTCCGCGTCGCAGAGCATCCCGCCGCTCAGGTCGGCGCCGTGCAGGTCCGCGCCCTGCAGATCGGCCCAGCTCAGTTGCGCCCCGTGCAGGTCGGCCCGGTGCAGGTCGGCGCGATGCAGATCGGCTCCCTCCAGGTCGGCATCGCCGAGCGCCGCGCGATGCAGGTCGGCGTCATGCAGGTCGGCGATCTCCAGGACCGCGCCGACAAGTCCGGCGCCATGAAGGTCCGCCCCATGCAGGTCGGCGCGCGCGCCGAGTTCCCAGCCCGAGCCGAGCCAGGTCTCGTGCCGCTGCAGCGCCAGGGAGAGGACCTGGGGCCGGAGCGCCGTCGGCGTCGCATCGGGAACCGGCGTGCCAGCCGCCGCTGTCTGCCTGCCGATTTTCGGCGCTACCTCGTCCATGGCCCTGCCCTTCCGATCCAACGGTTGTTTGATGATAGCGGACAAATCTCCAGGCTGAAAAGCGCGGATGTTCCCGGCTTGGCGGCGAATCCGCATCGGCTTCCGCAGCTCTGAATGCACCTGTGGGCGCGGGCGTGCCCGGGACGGTGAGAAGCTGCCGACGGTTCACCGGATCGGGAAAGTCGAACGGGGCAATGACGGGTAATGCGCGCGCCCGCGCCTCGCGTGGTGCGATCATTTTCCGGCAACATTACGCCTTATACATTTTGCCGCCTCCCGCCTTCATGTTATGCAGACTTTGCTTTGCTCGGCGCCCTGGCCTTGAGCCGGCGGGCCGGGCGATAGTTTGTCTGCGGCTGATGACGTCGAGGCCGGCGCACGGACAGGCAGGCTCCGCGCTGCCGCGACGGCCCCAGCGACAGTCTATCGATCCACAGCCTAGCAAGGAGAAGGCGCAAAGATGAGCATGAACAAGCTGTTGACCAGGCTGCCGCTGCTCGCGGCAGGCCTCGTCGTCGCCGGAGCGCTCGCCGCGTGCGATGACGCGCCGAAGTCGGAGACCTCGACGACCACCCAAACGACCGAGGACGCTAAGAGCGCCAGCGAGAAGGCCGCCGAGGAGAGCAAGGCGGCGGCCGAGAAGGCCGGCGAGAAGGCCGAGGAAGCCGGCGACGAGGCCGCCACGGCCGCCGATAAGGCTTCCGAGGAGGCCAACGATGCTGCAGACGAGGCCGCACGGACGGGCGACAAGGCCGCCGAGGAGGCCAATGACGCCGCAGACGAGGCCGCACGGACGGGCGACGAAGCCGCGGAAGAGACGGGCGACGCCGCTTCCGATCTCGGCCAGGCCGCAAAGGAGGCCGGGCAGGACGCGTACGACGCGGTTAAGGACGCCGGGCGCGCGGTCGGCGAAAAAGTCGAAGAAATGACCAAGTAACGGAGCGGCGGCGCCTTCCGCTGACGGTAGGGAGGCGCCGCGCCCGCATCCGCTCGCCACGAGGGGGCCGCGTGGCCGGCCCGCGGCGACCTCCTCTCCAAGAACTCCCCTTCCAACAGCAAGCGATCTGTTCAAGCGGCCGCCATCCGGTCCAGGATGGACGAGGCGCTGCGCCGGGCGTACAACCTGCACGCGCCCACAAGATGGCGCGGACGGCGATAATGTCGAAAAAATCCGGCGCGGGATGTCGCCGGCGGGATATCGAGGAGGATAACCATGACAGGCGCTGTGAGGATGGCCGCGTGCGGCCTCTCCCTGCTCATGCTCGCGGGGTGCGCCGGCACGCAGTTGGCCGACGCCCGCAAGGCCGCGCCCAGCGGCGACGCGTTCACGACCGCGCTGGCCAAGAGCTACCTGGAGCGGTCCCAGCTCTCTTACAACGGCGGCTCCTACACAGCGTCCGATCTGTGGGCAGAGAAGTCGATGACGGCGGCGCAAGGGACGGCCCCGGCGCCGAGCGCGGTTTCCGACTGGGATCTGCCGGGCGACAAGGTCGGCGAGCTCACGGATGCGCGCGCCCGGCTCGTCCGTGCACTGGATGCAAGTGCCAAGGTCAAGTCGCCGGTGGCCGCCGCCAGGGCCCAGGTCTACCTCGACTGCTGGATGCAGAAGCAGGCGGCAAACACCATCCAGGCCGACATCACCACCTGCCGCAGCGGCCATCTTAACGCCATGGACGAGGTGGACGCGGCGCTCGGGCAGACCGCGGTTGCCAACAGCTTCCTCCTGTTCTTCGACTGGGATCGGGCGGGAATGCCGCCGGAAGCGCAGGCGATCGTCCGCGATGCGGCGGAGGCCATCAAGTCATCCGGCGCCAAGAGCGTCGTCGTCACCGGCTTCACCGACACCTCCGGCAACGCCAAGTACAACATGCGCCTGTCGGAACGCCGCGCCGACGCGGTGAAGGAGGAGCTGGTGAGGAACGGCGTTGCCGCCGACATCATCACCACCCAGGGTCAGGGCGAGGACGTGCTGATCGTCCCGACCGGTGCGAACGAACGCGAGCCGCAGAACCGGCGGGTTCGCATCGAGCTGCAGCGGCCGGCGAGCTAGCCTGCCGCGGCGAGGCGGCCGGGGATCTCGGCGAAGAGGTTCCCGGCGCGCCGGCCAGTGGAAACGCCGGCAAGCGGAGGAAGGCGATGGGCGAAAGCCTTTTGCATCTGGTGTTCGGCGGCGAGGTCGCCGATCCTCAGGGTCTCGACTTCAAGGACGTCAACAAGCTCGACGTGGTCGGCATCTTCCCCAGCTATGCCGAGGCCTTGACGGCATGGCGCGGCGTCAGCATGAAGCACGTCGACGAGGCCAACATCAAATACGTGGTCGTGCACCTTCACCGCCTGCTCGAGCCGCCGGAAGAAGACCGCTGAACCGGTGAGGCGTTTTCTGCTGAAGCCAGGCCCCGTACGATCGTCCCGCTGAAGCGCGGCCAACTTCTCCCCAGGATTGTGCTTCCGAAACGCTTCCCTCTCGTGATTGCGTCTGCGGCTGCGTTGCAATAGGATCCGCCGCAACAAGACGCAGACGGGATAGCGCTCGATGTCGACGACGACCTTTCGGCGCCACCGCATTCGCGGTGGCGTTGCCGTTTCCGCCGCTCCGGTCCTTGCCCTGTCCCTCGCCGGCCTGTCGTTGGTGCCGGCGGGGCCGGCACGCGGTAGCGACCGCACCGCGAGCGAAACGGTGTTTGACGATCCGCCCGCAGGGGAGTGGCGCACACCCGGTCTTAGCGCCGATCAGTGGATGGTCGTCGATGCCGCCGGCGCGGCGGTGGCAGGCGCGGGCGAGCTCGGAGGGCAGGCCCGGCCGGTCGGTCGCAGGGATGTGATCGCGGCCGGCGGCACGCTGCGGACCGGTCCCGATGGCTGGATCAAGCTCGCCAGCGGCCCTTATCGGATGATCCTCGGCGCTGGCAGCGCCATCACGCTCATCCCGGGCGCGACGCCGGGGCTGAGCGAGATCGAGCAGCAGCGTGGCACGCTGTTGCTCGACATCCGCGGCGACGGCGAGCGGGTGGCGCAGGTGCGCACGCCCCAGCTCACCGTCAGCGCCGTCGCCTCCAGCTTCTCTATGGTCGTCGGCGATGCCTCGGCGGCCGCCAACGTCGCCTGGGGACAGGTAGCGGTGGCGCCCACAGGGTCGGCGGACACATCGGTGCTGCCCGCGGGTCAGACGGCGATGGTCATGGCCGCCGCGCCGGGGCGCTTGGCCTTTGTGCGGACGCGGGCGGAGGCGACGTTCGCTTCCGCCGAGCCCGCGCCCCGGCCTGCGGCTCCCGGCCAGGCCGGGGCGGTTCCACCGGGCGATCCCCGCTACACGCTCGCCGACGCCGGTGGGGGCGACGGCGGTAGCGGTGGTAGCGGCGGGAGTGCTGGGGGCAGCTCCGGCGGCGGAGGTTCTGGCGGCGGTGGTGCCGGTGCTGGTGGTGGCGCCGGTGGGGGTTCCGGCGGTTCCGGCGGTGGTGCTGGTGGTGGCGCTGGCGGAGGTGCCGGCGGCGGCAGGTGTCTGGCGGCGGCTCCGGAGGTGGTGCTGGCGGCGGCGCCGGAGGTGGTGCCGGTGGTGGCGCTGGAGGTGGCGACGGCGGGGGTTCCGGCGGTGGCGCGGCGGCGGCGCCGGAGGTGGCGGCGCCGGGGTGGTGGTGACGGCGGCGGTGGGCGGCGGTGGCGCCGGTGGTGGTGACGGCGGCAGCGGTGGGCCGGAGGTGGCGCCGGAGGTGGTGACGGCGGTGGTGCGGGTGCTGGTGGAGGTGCCGGAGGTGGTGGCGCCGGTGGGGGTGACGGCGGCGGTGCCGGTGCTGGTGGTGGCGCCGGTGGAGGTGCCGGAGGTGGCGGTGCCGGAGGTGGTGGCGCCGGCGGGGGTGACGGCGGTGGTGGCGCCGGCGGTGGTGACGGCGGCGGGGGTGACGGCGGCGGTGCCGGTGCTGGTGGTGGCGCCGGTGGGGGTTCCGGCGGTGCCGGTGCCGGAGGTGGCGGTGCCGGTGGTGGCGACGGCGGCGGCGGTGCCGGTGCTGGTGGTGGCGCCGGCGGTGGCGCCGGAGGTGGCGGTGCAGGGGGTGGTGCCGGCGGTGGCGCCGGTGGAGGTGACGGCAGCGGTGGCGCCGGTGGGGGTGCCGGAGGTGGCGACGGCGGCGGTGGTGCCGGCGGTGGCGGTGGTGGTGGAGCCGGAGGCGGCGGCGGCGGTGGTCGCTGAGGAGATGCGGAGATGGTGATGAGGATGGGACGATACGGGCTGCGCGCCGTGGCGCTGGCAGTGGCGACGGCTGCCCTGACCGGTTGCGCCGGGAGCGAAACCACCTTCCGCGAAGGCCTCCAGGCCTACGACCGGGAGCGCTATGCGGACGCCAGCGAGCTCTGGGCGGACGCCGCCCGGCTCGGCAATGCCGATGCGCAGCAAGCCCTGGGCTGGGCCTACGCCAATGGCCTCGGCGTCGAGCGCGATTACCGCGAGGCGATCGCCTGGTACGACCGGGCGGCGAAGCAGGGCCACGCTGGCGCCCAGGTCAACCTCGCCATCCTCCACGACGACGGCCTCGGCGTTTCCGCCCCTGACCCGCGGCGAGCGGCGGCGCTCTTCCGGGAGGCCGCCGAAGCCGGCTCTCCGGAGGCGCAGAACAGCCTCGGGCGGATGTACAAGGCCGGCCGCGGCGTCCCCCACGATCCACGGGAGGCGGCGACGTGGCTTGAACGGGCGGCGCGCCAGGGCTACGCGCCGGCGCAGAACAGTCTCGGACTGATGTACCTCAACGGCGAGGGCGTCCGCCGCGATCCTCGGCAGGCCTACGTCTGGCTGGAGCGGGCGGTCCGGCAGGGCCAACCGGGGGCCGAGCTCAACCGCGACTTCGCCGCAGCGCTCCTCGATGCAAACGAGAAGGCCGAGGCGCAGGCGGCCCTGGCCAAGGCGGATCCTGCCGGCGGCTGAGCTACGGCACGAAGCTTTCCACCAGCGCCTTTCGCGACGTCCCCGCCGGCGGAGGCGCGAAGGCTGGCGCGGCCTGAGAGGCGCCCAGGCGGCTCGCCCACCCGGACACCCAGGGCCGGCGCGGGACGAAGGCGCGGCGGTGGAGGTCGATGGAGGCGAGGAAGCTGTCGGTGATCCCGTCGGACACCTCGCTCTGCTCCCCGCCGGCAAAGAGCCCGGCGAACCCGGAGACGACAACGCCCCGCTTGGCCGCGACCAGGATCCGCGTCCGCGGGTCCAGCCACAGCCGCCGCTCCACCAGCATCCGCTCGCCGAACAGCCGACAGTAGAGGCCGCAGGCCGGACGCCGCAGCGAGAGCGAAAACCGTCTGGCCTCGCGGGTGAGGCCGAAGCCTTCCAGCCGAGGCTGGTCCTCGAGCCGGGATATGACATCGTCGCGGAGCCCATCCAGGCCATGGCCGGCCAGGAACACCTGCGCCAGCCCGTCGGCGGTGAACAGCAGGCAGACCACGCGCCGGCCGTCGGCGCCGTCGAAGCGATAGAGCCCGGCGCTGCGCCAGCCGGCGGCTTCGCCAGCCCGCGCCGGCGCCGGAGCGACGGCGACCCCCGTGCGATCGGGGAGATCATCGGCGAAGTCGGTCGCCCTCCCCGCCGCGCAGGTGCTGTGCTCGCCAGGCCAGCCACTTTTGGTCGAAGGCGGCCAGCGCCGAGACGCTGTCGAAGGCGGCCTCGCAGGCCCGCAGGTAGTCGCCGAGGCCGTCCTGGGAAGCCTGCCGCGGCAGGACTTCGCTGGCGGGTCGCGGCGGTGGCGTGGCAGGTGTGTTCGCGCCGGTGACGGGTGCTGCCGAAGAGAACAGCGCGGTTGGCGCCGCGGCTGGCCGATAACTCGTTGACCGCGGTGCAGACGCATTCACGGGCGGGCGGGGCGGCGTCACCACCCCCAGCGGCGGCGGTGGAACGACGACCGGCAGCGGAACCTCCTCGGGCCGCATGCCGAAGCTCAGGCCGAGCGGCGCCGGCAGGCGCGGCAGCGCCACCGCAGCGGCCGGGCCAGCGGGCGTCGCAGCCGTCGCGTCCGCCCCCAGGATCATGGCGGCCAGCACCGCCATGCCGGCAATGAGGCGGGAGAGCCCGCCGAACCCAATCATGATCCAGTTGTACCGGTTGCGGCGGCGGCGCTCAAACGTGAAGCAGATCGCGCTGGGCGTCGTGATCGGCGGCGAACGCCGCCATGCCGCCGAGCCAGCGCACCTGCCCCGTCTCCATCACCGCGGCGCGATTGGCGAGGCGTCCGGCAAAGCGGACGTTCTGCTCCGATAGCAGCACGGTGAGGCCGTGCGTCTTCAGCCCGGCGAGCGCTTCGGCGAGCGTCTCGACCACCTTGGGTGCGAGGCCCTGGGACGGCTCGTCCAGCAGGATCATCCGCGGGTTGCCCATCAGCGCCCGGGCGATCGCCAGCATCTGCTGCTCGCCGCCGCTCATCTCCCGGCCGAGCCGCCGGCGCATCGGGGCGAGCTGCGGGAACAGCGCGAAGACCCGCTCGGCCGTCCACGGCTCGGTCCCGTTCTGCGGCGGCCGGCGCGCCACGGTCAGGTTCTCCAGAACCGTCAGGCCTCCGAAGATGCGCCGTTCTTCCGGCACGTAGCCCAGGCCGCGGCGAACAATGCGGTGGGTCGGCTCGGCGGTGATGTCGCGTCCGGCGAAGACGATGCTGCCGGCGGCGGGGCGGACCAGGCCGATGAGGCTTTTCAGGAGCGTCGACTTGCCGGCGCCGTTGCGGCCGACCAGAGCCAGCACCTCGCCTTCGGCGACGTCCAGATCGATGCCGAACAGCACCTGCGCCGAGCCGTACAGCGTCTCCAGCTTACGGATGCTCAGCATGGCCGCAGCTGGACTGGGGCTCGGGCCTCCTCGCTCGTGCCGAGGTAGATCTCGCGCACCGTCGCGTTCGCGCGGATCGCGTCGGGGGGTCCCTCGGCGGCGACGCGGCCTTCGTGGAGGACGATGACCCGCTCGCCGTGGCCGAAGACCACGTCCATGTCGTGCTCGGTGAACAGCACGCCAATGCCCTTCAGCCGCACGATCTCCGAGATCAGGTCCATCAATGCCATGCGCTCGCCGGCGGCAACGCCGGCGGTCGGCTCATCGAGGAGCAGCAGCCGCGGCGCGTTGGCAAGGGCCATGGCCAGTTCGAGCCGCTTCAGATCGCCGTAGGGCAGCGCCGTCACCGGCTGGCCGGCGCGCTCGGCCAGCCCGACCTGCGCCAGCAGGGCGTCGGCCTCCGGCGCCAAGCAGGCTCCGCGCCGGCCGCCACAGGTCCAGCGTCCGCTTGCGCTGCGACAGCAGCGCCACCTGCACGTTCTCGCGCACGCTCATCGAGCGGAAGGTGGCGGCGACCTGGAAGGTGCGGGCGAGGCCGCGCCGCCAGATGGCGTGCGGCGCAAGCCCGGCGACGTTCTCGCCGGCGAGCAGGATGCGGCCGGCGTCGGGTCGAAGCTGCCCGCCGAGCAGGTTGAAGCAGGTTGTCTTGCCGGCGCCGTTGGGTCCGATCAGCGCCACCGCCTCGCCGGCATCGACAGCAAAGTCGACGCCATCGACCGCATGCACGCCGCCGAAGGCCTTGCGCAAATTCTCCACGACGAGCAGGCTCATCCTCTCCTGCCCCGCCCGCGGCCGCCGAGCGCACCGAGGATGCCTCGCGGAAAGGCGAGCACGAGGACAATGATGATCGCGCCCAGGATCGCCCGCCAGAGGTCGGTCTCGCTCGAGATCGCGATCTTCAGCCCGAGGAAGGTCGCCGCGCCCATCAGCGGGCCGAGGACGGCGCCGATGCCGCCGAGCAGGACCATGACCAGGCCCTCGACCGAGGTCGGGATCGCCAGCACGTTGGGAAACACGCTGCCCTTGAGGAAGGCGTAGAGCCCGCCGCCCAGGCCCGCCGCGGCGCCGGCCAGCGCGAAGGCGAACCAGCGCTGGCGGCGAACGTCGACGCCCAGCGCCTCGGCGCGGGTAAAGGAGTCGCGTCCGGCGCGCAAGGCATAGCCGAAAGGTGCGGCGCTCACCCGGTGCAGCAGCCAGGCGCCCAGAGCGGCAAGCATGAGCGAGAGGTAGTAGTAGGCGATGGGGCCCGCGGCCCACCGCTCCGGCCAGATGCCGAGCAGGCCATTGTCGCCGCCGGTCACGTCGTACCACTGGAAGGCGGCCGACCAGGTGATCTGGGCGAAGGCGAGCGTCAACATCGCCATGTAGACGCCGGAGAGGCGCACGCAGAACCAGCCATAGAGTAAGGCGCCGAGGCCGCCGGCCAGCGGCGCCGTCAGCAGTGCTGCGGCCATGGGTGCGTTGAGGTGGTGCACCAGCAACGCCGCGCCATAGGCGCCGAGGCCGAGGTAGGCCGCATGGCCGAACGAGATCATCCCGCCCGCCGCCAGGATGAACTGCAGGCTCGCGGCGTAAAGCGCGAAGATGAAGATCTCGCTCATCACCTGCAGCATGAAATCGCCGGCGGCGAGCGGCAGCATCGCCAGGATGGCGGCAAGCGCCGCGGCCACGAAGCGCAGGCCTGGTCCCACGGCCGGGCCGGTGAGGGCGGCCGCGGGCGGCGATGCCGCGGCGTCGGCCCGGCCCAGCAGCCCCCATGGCCGGACGACGAGGATCACCGCCATGATCGCGAACAGCAGCACCAGGGTCACGTCCGGGAACAGGACGATGCCGAAGGCGCTGATTTCGGCGATCAGGACGGCGGCGAGGTAGGCGCCGGCGATGCTCCCCATCCCGCCGACGACGACGACCACGAACGCCTCGGCGATGATGCCGAGGTCCATCATCAGGTTCGCCGGCTCGCGCGGCAGGTGGACGGCGCCACCGAGACCGGCCAGTGCCGCGCCCAGGCAGAAGACCGAGGTGAACAGCCAGCGCTGGTCGACACCGAGTGCTGCGACCATCTCCCGGTCCTCGGTGGCGGCGCGGATGAGGATCCCCCAGCGGGTCCGCGTCAAGAGCAGCCACAGCCCGGCCAGGACCAGCGGGCCGAGGCCGATCAGCACCAGGTCGTAGATCGGCAGCCTCTGCCCCAGCACCATGATGGAGCCAGCGAACGCCGCTACACGGGGAAGCAGCAGGTCCTCCGGCCCCCACAGCGCCACCGTCAGGTCCTGCACCAAGAGCACCACGGCGAACGTGGCAACGAGCTGAAGCAACTCCGGCGAGGCATAGAGCCGGCGCAGCAGGCCGACCTCGACGACGAGGCCTACCACCGCCACGGCTGCGGCGGCGGCGAAGGCGCCGACGATGAAGCCGAGGAGCCCGCCGCCGGCCGCCCCCGCCACGGTGTAGGCAACGTAGGCGCCCAGCATGTAGAACGAGCCGTGGGCGAAGTTGACGATGCGGGTCACGCCGAAGACCAGCGACAGACCGACGGCGACGAGGAACAGGGAGGCGGCGTTGGCGAGGCCGGTCAGGGCCTGCACGACGACGAAGCTCATCGATGCCGCGCCGCAGGCGCCATTGGCCGCACCGGTGGGCGCGCGAGGCTCAGTTCGCAGCGCGGAGCTTGGCGGTCTCCTCCGCGCCCGGCAGGTAGTCGGCGCCGGCGCCGAAGCGCCAGTTGACCATCCGCGGCATCTGGTCTTGCACCGTCAGCGTACCGACGAAGGTGCCCATGGTGCTCTGCTGGTCGACCACCCGGAACTCGATCGGGCCGAGCGGGCTCGTCAGCGAGAGCCCACGCAGGGCCGCGACGATGGTGTCGGCGCTGGTCGACCCGGCCCGCTCGATCGCCGCCGCTACCGCCTTGATCGCGGTGTAGCCGACCACCGAGCCGAGCCGCGGGTAGTCCATGAACCGGTCCATGTAGGCGGCGCGGAAGGCTGAATGCTCGGGCGTCTCCAGCGCGTACCAGGGATAGCCGGTGACGATCCAGCCCTGCGGCGCCTCGCCGCCCAACGGGTCGATCCAGTCCGGCTCGCCGCCCAGCACGCTGACCACGTCGCGGCCTTCGAACAGGCCGCGGGTCTCGCCCTCGCGGACGAACTTGGCGAGGTCAGTGCCGAAGGTGACGTTGAAGATCGCATCCGGCTGCATCGCCGCCAGCGCCTGCGCCGTCGCCCCGGCCTCGATCTTGTTCAGCGCCGGCCACTGCTCGCCGACCCACTCGACGTCCGGCCGCCGCTTCTCCAGCAGCATCCGGAAAGCGGCGACCGCGGCCCGGCCGTATTCGTAGTTCGGCGCCACCGTCGCCCAGCGTTTCGCCGGCAGCTTCGCCGCCTCCTCGGCCAGCATCGCTGCCTGAACGAACGTGCCGGGGCGCAGGCGGAAGGTGTAGGGGTTGCCCTTCTCCCAGACGATGGCGTCGGAGAGCGGCTCGGCGGCGATGAACGGGATCCGCCGCTGGGCGGCGACGTCGGCGACGGCGAGGCCGACGTTGGAGAGCAGCGTGCCGAACATCAGCACCACGCCGTCGCGCGAGATCAGCTCATTGGCGACGGTGACGGCGGTGCCGGGGTTGCCGCCGTCGTCCTTGGAGATCACCTCCAGCGGCCGGCCGAGGACGCCGCCTTTGGCGTTGATCTCGTTAAGGCCCATCTGCCAGCCGTGGCGGTAGGGAATGGTGAAGGCCGGAAAGGTCGTGTAGCTGTTGAGCTCGCCGATGCGGATCGGCCCGGCGTCGGCCCGGCGCGGGCGCGGCCATGGCCGCGGCGAGCGTTGTGGTCGTGGCTGCGGCGGCGAAGGCGAGGCCGAGCCATCCTCTGCGACTGATCATCTCGAGCGTCCCTTCCTTCTTCCTCGTCTCGCAGGCGGGCGCCACGCCCTTAACCCAGGCCTTATAGGCCGGCTGGCGCCGGACGAACAGCGGGCGCGACGCCCTGGTGAACTTTCACGGGTGCTCCGAGCATCGTCTCGTACCTCGTGGACGAGCCGAACGAATGACCGGCAGCGGCGGAAGCGGCCCATGCGCGTTTGCTTAACTCCGCAAGTTGCGCGATAAACGTTCGGCGAGAGCGGGAGTTGGGACAGGCACCGCCGGATCGAAGTTGCAGCAGGAGCGGGCCCTGACGAGGGAGCCGGCCCGTTGCCGTTTCCATTCGGCAGGGTCAGCAGAAAAACAAGGGTTCATGGCCGATGGACATAGACACGGTGGCCGTGGCTGAACAAGTCATCGACATCCACGGCATTCAGCGGATGATTCCTCACCGCTATCCGTTCCTGATGATCGATCGTGTCGTCAACCTGGTGGTCGACAGCCGGGCCACGGGCATCAAGAACGTCACCATCAACGAACCCTATTTTCCCGGGCACTTCCCAGCCGACCCGATCATGCCCGGCGTCCTGATCATCGAGGCAATGGCGCAGACGGCGGCGGTGCTCGTCGTCGCCAGCCTGGGCCCGGAGCGCGAGGGCAGCCTCGTCTACTTTATGTCGGTGGACCAGGCCCGCTTCCGCAGACCGGTGGTGCCGGGCGACACCCTGCTCGTGCACGTCGAGAAGGAGCGCAAGCGCGGCAACGTCTGGAAGTTCTCAGGCCGCGCCGAAGTCGCCGGCGTCCTCGTCGCCGAGGCCACCTACGCGGCGATGATCCGGGACGGCTGATCCTTTGCCGGCAATCGTGACACGCTTTGCGCTTGCTGGGTTCCCTACGTTGACCTCGCTGAGCGCAGCGGTTTCTATCGGGCAAGTGATGGCCATGGAGAATTCGCGCTTGCGCTGCTCAACAGCGTCTCGCCAACGAGTGCGCGCGATGCCCTGCTGACTCGTGAAGTTGGTCTCATGCCTGAACTGCCAGATATCGATACTTTATCGGACTTCGGGTCGCTATTCGCGGTTTTGCTCTCGATCGCCGCTTTGTATCTTTCCCAACGCGGCCAGCACGCACAGAACGTGCGCGAGAAAAAAGAAGAACTGAGAGGTGTACTTGAACGTCTCGTCTCCCTTCGTGAGGAGTTCAATGTGCTTATGAAAGAGCCTGACGAGGCTTTGCGATCATCCGGCTCGATCTTTCTAAACATCAAGAAGGCGTTCTACACGGAAGCTGCGGAAAGCATCGTCAAGACGATCCCACAGCACGTAACGGCTTCCGAGTACTACGTGATTGCGGTCGAGAACCAGTTCGAGTCTGATTTCGCGGATGCGCAGAAGTTCTACGCGGAGGCGGCACGGCGCGCGGATGAACTCTTCGCCGACGCGACGGTCCGAGATCCATCGCGCCCTGGCTTGGTCCTACTTCAGCAATCCGCAGTTCAGGAACCTTGAAAGGGGACGGGCAGCCTATCGTGCCGCCACCGACGCCCTGAACCGGCTGGACGACCCGTACAGTGTGTACGTCCGGTCGCTCGGCTACCGGAGCTGGGCCGAGGCTGAGCTTTGGATCGAGAACCGGGACGAGGCGTGGCGCCTTCTCGCTCTGGCACATGACGAATGGTTGAAAATCCCGACGGGGAACGCTATCGGCTGGATTTCCGACTTCCGCCAGATCGGCTATGGCTGGATGCACGTCGGCGCTCTCTTCTTCCGCGCCGAGCCACGCGCGACCGAGACCATCGCCAAGGGTCGTGATGCCTTCGCCAGGAGCGCCAGCGTCTTCCGGTCGTTGTCGCAGACGTACGGCGTCAGCAACGACTACCGCATCGACGCCCTCGGCCTGCTGTTACAGACGCAGGCACAGTGCGAGCACGCGGCTGGCTTCGCCGAGGAGGCGAGGGTTTTTCAGGCCGATGCCGAGAAAGAATTTCTCCGGCTCCCGGATTCTTTCCAGTGGAAAACCTTGCGCCTAGCCGAACTGCGCAAAGCGAAGTTCCTGATGGCCAGTGGCCAACGTCCGCCGCCCACCATTCCCTTAGAGGTACCGCAGCCGGCCGATCCTCTGCATCCGCGCCCGGAGCTGACGCCGTTGATACCGACCGGGACCGATAGCAGACCGCCTCAGAACGGCACCGCGGGGTTAGCGGACCGAGAGCCGCCAAGTCCGGGTTGACCCGCGTTGGAGGCCTAACCCAGTGGCCGGCCGCCGAAAGACATGGCCCTGTCACTGCTTCTTCGCCGGCGGGGTGTTGGGGTTGGCGATCTTGACCGACGGCAGCTGCTTGTCGAGACGCTTCAGCGCCTCGTCGGTGATCTCGTAGGAAGGCAGCGCGAACAGGGTCTGGTCCTTGCGCAAGATCAGCGTCAGCCCCCGCTCCTTGGCAATCGTCGAGACGATGCCGGCCAAAGCGTCTTGCACCTTCTGCATCGCTTCGGCATGCACCCGCTCCAGCGATTGGCGGCGATCCTGGACCTTGGCTTGAGCGTTCGTCAGCCGCTGCTCGAGCTTCTGGCGTTCAGCGGTGAAGGCGTCCGCCGACAGCACCGTGCGCTTGCGCCCGAGCTCGTCCTGGGCGGCGCGGAGCGACTGCTCCTCCTTCTGCGTGTCGGCGCGGTAGGAGTCCATGTAGCTGTTGAGCTGCGAGCGGATGCCTTTCACCGAGGTGGCATCCCGCAATGCCCGGCCGACGTCGAGGATGCCGAGGCGGACGCCCGGTGCCTCCTGGGCGGTGAGCGGTCCGGGCGCGGACACGAGCGCCAGCAGGGCCAGGGCAAGAAGCAGGCGGCGGCGCATGGCCATGTCCTAGAACCTCGTTCCGAAGTTGACGCGCAAGAGCTCGGTCTCGTCGAATTCTTCCTTGATGATCGGATAGCCGATGTCGACGCCGAGTGGGCCAAACGGCGATAACCAGGTCACGCCGGTGCCGATCGCGACGCGCGGGTTGGAGCTGTCGTCGATGGGACTGCCCGGTTCCTCGTCGGTCGAATAGCCCCAGGCGGCGCCGACGTCGGTAAACAGCCGGCCGCGGATGGCATACTCCTCGGGCAGGCCGAGCGGGAAGGTGACCTGTGCCGAGGTCGCGTAGAACCACTGGCCGCCAAGGGAGTCGTCGCTGTCGCGGTCGCGCGGGCCGACGCCATCGGTGGCGAAGCCACGGATCTCCTCGCCGCCGATGAAGAAGCGGTCGAGCAGGCGCTCGTCCTCGCCAAGGCCGAAGATGTAGCCGACCGAGCCGGTCAGCGATGCCACCCAATCGTCGGTGACGGGATAGTAGACGCCGGTGTCGAAGCGGTTGCGGAGGTAGCTGACGTCGCCGACCAGCCCCGAGACGTCGGTCGTGATCCGGCCGAAGTAGCCCCGCGTCGGGTTGATCCGGCTGTCGCGCCGGTCGTAGGTCAGGCCGTGCGAGATCTCGGAGACCGTGTCGGTGCCTTCCGCGTCCTCGACGTAGACCGAGGCATCCTCGGGCACGTTGCGGATGGTCTGGCGCTTCAGCGTGTAGCGCCAGTTCTGCGTCAGGTGCTCGGTGATGGGGTAGCCGGCCCGGGCGGAGCTGCCGATCGTCCGGGTGTCGAAGGAGCTCTCGCTGCGCCGGTCGGTCTGGACGTAGTAGACGTCGAAGCCCGCCGCGATGTTGCGGTCGAGGAAATAGGGCTCGGTGAAGCCGAGGTCGATCTGCTGCTGCTTCTGCCCGAGCAGCAGGGTCGCGCGCAGGTCCTGGCCGCGGCCGAGCAGGTTGCGCTCGCGCACGCTGATGTCGCCGAGGATGCCGCTCGAGGTCGAGAAGCCGGCGCCCAGCGACAGCGAGCCTGTCGACTTCTCCTCGACGTCGACCTTGACCACGGCGCGGTCCGGAGCGCTGCCCTGGGCCTGGTCGATCTCGACCTTCTGGAAGAAATCCAGATCCTGGATCCGCTGGCGGGAGCGGCGCAGCTTCGCGGCGTTGAAGGCATCGCCCTCAGCGAAGCGGAACTCGCGGCGGATCACCTCGTCGATGGTGCGCACGTTGCCCGAGATCTCGATCCGCTCAACGAAGACGCGGGGGCCCTCGTTGACCAGGAAGTTGACGTCGATCGTGAGCTGGTCGCGGTTGCGCTGGATCTGCGGGCGCACCTCGACGAAGGCGTAGCCGAGGTCGCCAGCGGCATCGGTGATGGCGTCGATGGACTTCTCGACCGCGTCGGCGTCGTACCAGTCCCCCTCCTTCGCATCCACGACGTCGCGCAGGGCGTCGGCGCTCAGTCCCGGTATCGCGCTCTCGATGCCGACCTTGCCGAAGCGGTAGCGCTCCCCCTCCTCCACCGCGATCGTCATGAGGAAGTCGCGACGGTCGGGCGTGAGCTCTGCCGCGGTGGACTGGACGCGGAAGTCGGCGTAGCCCTCCGACAGGTAGAAGCGGCGCAGCAGCTCGCGGTCGAGGGAGAGGCGGTCGGGGTCGTAGGTGTCCTCTGTACTGAGGAACCGCCACCAGCGCGACTCCTTGGTGCGAATCACCTCGCGCAGGTCGCCCTCGCCGAACGCCCTGTTGCCGATGAAGCGAATCGATTCGACGGAGGTTACCTCGCCCTCGTTGATCTCGAAGACGACGTCGACCCGGTTCTGCTCCAGCCGGATGATCTTCGGATCGACGGTGGCAGCGAAGCGGCCGCTGCGCCGGTAGAGGTTGAGGATCCGGTTGACGTCGCTCTGCACCTTGGGCCGGGTGTAGATGACCCGCGGGCGAAGCGACGTTTCCGCCGTCAGCGTCTCGTCGTCGAGCTCGTCGTTCCCCTCGAAGGCGACGCGGTTGATGATCGGGTTTTCGCTGACCGCGACCACCAGCCGATCGCCTTCCTGGCGGATGGCGACGTCGGCGAACAGCCCGGTGGCGTAGAGGCTTTTCAGCGAGCGGTCGACCCGGCCTGGGTCGTAACGGTCGCCGGCCTGGATCAAGAGGTAGGAACGGACGGTGCTGGGCTCGACCCGCTGCGTCCCCTCGACGACGATCTCCCGGATGGGGACGCCCTCTTGCGCCAGCGCCGGGGTCAGACAGAGGACCAGGAGAAGCAGCCCGAGGGCGAGCCTGACGGCGTCCAGGCGGCGGAGGCCGTGGATGGCCGCAACGGGTGCGGCCATGACGGAGCCGAAAGCGGAACCAGCTTCAGAGGGATCGCGCGGCCGAAGCTCGCCGAGCGGCTCCGCCCGCCGCCGACTTGCGGCCTGCGGCATCATCGCGAGCCCCGGAGGGGCGCCGACGATCTCCTTGCACTGGTCGGCGCAAGGATGGGGCTCAGGGCTGCCAGCGGCGGAATACAGCACAACGATGAGGCGCTCCTAGCTGACGAGATCGCGGAGGAACTCGAAGACTCGCAAGTTCATCAGGTCGTTCCACGTCGCGAAGATCATGAGGAACAGGACGAAGGCTAAGCCGATGCGAAAGCCGTATTCCTGAATGGTCTTGTTCACCGGGCGCCCGCGCATCGCTTCCACGGCATAGAACGCGAGGTGGCCACCGTCAAGCATAGGTATCGGCAGCAGGTTGATCAATCCGAGGTTGATCGACAGCGCCGCCATGAACAAGACGAAGTTGATGATGCCGTCGTTCGCCATCTGCCCGGAGAGCTGGGCAATCCGGATCGGACCGCCCAGCTCGCTGGCAGTACGCGAGCCGGTGATGATCTGTCCGAGCGCGGAGAGGATCTGCGCCGTCAGTTCGTAGGTGCGCTCGACGGCGACGCCCACCGCCTTGAGCGGGTTGATCCGCTCGTAGCCCACCTGCTGCGGATCGGGCGTGATGCCGAGGAGCCCGACCTCGGTTCGCCCGCCGATCCTCGGGCCCAGCGGGGCGCGCCAATGGCGTCGCGGTAATCGCTAGCGTCTCGTCTTCGCGAACCACGTCGAGGCGCAGGGGCTGGCCCGGGCGGTCGCGGACGATCTGGCGCACCTCCTCGAACCAGTGCACCGGCTGATCGTCGACAGCGACGATCAGGTCGCCCTGCTTCAGCCCGCTCTGGGCCGCGGCACTGCCCTCCTGCACCGAGCCGATGCCGGCCTTGGGCGTCGGCACGCCGACGGCGGCGAACAGAATCGCCAGGGCCGCGATGGCAAAGAGAAAGTTGGCTGCCGGCCCGGCGGCGACCACAGCGCTGCGCTGGCGGACGCTCTTGCGCTGGAACGATTGCGCCTCCTCCGCGGGTGTCAGCGGCGGCTTTTCCTCCTCATCGTCGTGGTCGTGCTCGCCGAGCATCTTGACGTAGCCGCCGAGCGGAATGGCGCTCACCTTCCAGCGCGTTCCGTGCCCGTCGGTCCAGCCGAACAGCTCGGGACCGAAGCCGATGGAGAAGACCTCGACGCGCACGCCGACCCGGCGGGCGATGAGGTAGTGACCGAGCTCGTGGACAAAGACGAGAACGGTGAGAACCACCAGGAAGGGGATGATCCAATCCCACATGTATTTTGACGCTGCCTATCTTGCTGTGATGAACGTCTGCCTAGGCCGAAAACGCCGTAGGGCGCGCAAGCCTTGCGATTGCCTCTCGCGCCATGGCTCTGGCCTCGCGGTCGACCGCGGTGATGTCGTCGATGCTGTCGACCGGCCGGCGGCCTACTGCATAGATAGTCTTCTCGACGACCGAGGCGATGTCGAGGAAGCCGATTTCACCGGCGAGGAAGCTTTCGACCGCGATCTCGTTGGCGGCATTCAGCACCGGCGCCGCCGAGCCGCCGAGGCGCAGCGCCTCGCGGGCGATGCGCAAGGCCGGGAACCTGTCCTCGTCGGGCGCATAGAAGGTGAGCTGGCCGATGTCGGGGAGCCTGAGCCGAGGCGCCGGCGCGGCGATCCGCTTGGGCCAGCCCAGCGCGTACGCGATCGGCGTGCGCATGTCCGGCAGGCCGAGCTGCGCCAGCACCGAGCCGTCGATGTAGGACACCATGCTGTGGACGATCGACTGCGGATGGACGACCACCTCGAGCTGGTCGGCCGAAACCGGAAACAGGTGGAAGGCCTCGATCAGCTCCAGGCCCTTGTTCATCATCGTCGCCGAATCGACGGAGATCTTCGCGCCCATGTCCCAGTTGGGATGCGCTACCGCCTGCGCCGGCGTCACCTCCGCCATCTCGCTGCGGTCGAGCGTCCGAAATGGCCCGCCCGACGCCGTCAAGATCAGGCTATCCACCTTGTCCGCGTTGGCGAAGTCGAAGACCTGGTAGATGGCGCTGTGCTCGGAGTCGACTGGCACCACCGTCGCGCCGCAGCGGCGAATCTCGGCCATCATCAGCTCGCCGGCGCAGACCAGGCACTCTTTGTTGGCAAGCCCGATGACCGCGCCACGGCGGACCGCCGCCAGCGTCGGCATCAGCCCAGCGGCGCCGACAATGGAGGCCATCACCCAGTCGGTTGGACGCTCGGCGGCCGCGATGAGGGCGCTGGCGCCTGCGGCGGCCTCGACGCCGCTGCCGGCCAAAGCCTCCTTCAGCGCGCCGTAGCGGCTGGGATCGGCGACGACCGCCAGCCGGGCGCCGAGTTCGCGCGCTTGCGCCGCCAGCAGGTCGACGTTGTGGTTGGCGGTTAGGGCCTCGACGCGGAAGGCCCCGGGATCGCGGCGGAGCAGATCGACGGTATTGCACCCCACCGATCCGGTCGAGCCGAGAATGCTGACGCTTCGGACCGGCGTGCCGGCCACGGCCTTGGGTGCGACTACAGCCATGCGAGCATACTGCCTCTGCCGGTAAGGCCGATCAACGCCAACAGCAGCGCGGCCGCCATCAGCCCATCGACGCGGTCGAGCACGCCGCCGTGGCCGGGGATCAGCGCGCTGGTGTCCTTGACCCCGAAGCGCCGTTTCAGCCACGATTCGAACAGGTCGCCCCCTTGCGCGCTGATGCCGAGCAGGATGCTGATCGCGACCAGGAGCGCCGGCCTCTCCGCGGCCATCAGCGGCGAGGCAACGGCGCCGGCCGCCGCCGCCGCCGCGGCGCCGCCGAAGAAGCCGGCCCAGGTCTTGTTCGGGCTGATCCTTGGCGCGAGCTTCGGTCCGCCGAGGATCCGTCCGGCGAAATAGGCGCCGACGTCGGAGGCCCAGACGACGGCGATGAGCCACAAGACGATCGACCGGCCGCCAGCGACGTCGTCGCGCAGCCACAGCAGGGCGATGCAGGGGAGCGCCAGGTAGGCGATGCCGGCGATGAGCCACCTCTCGCCCCGTGCCCACAGCAGCAGGCCAGATGCTGCCGCCGCCACGGCCGCAAGCGCCGCCGCCGGTGACAGCAGGGATGCGGCGGAGACAGCGAGGATCGTGCAGGCGACGAAGACGGCGCCCCGCCAAGCCGGACCGCCGCGCTCGCCGGGGGACGTCAGCCGCGACCACTCCCAGGCGAGCAGCCCGCCCGCCAGGATGATGACCAGATCGAAGTAGGGCGAGCCGGCGTAGACGGCGAGGAGGAAGGGAGCACCGAGGGCGACGGCGGAGGCGAAGCGGACGGCCAGATCGCCGAGCATGCGGCGCTGCCGCTCAGACCTGCATGATCTCGGCTTCTTTCTTCGCCAGCAGGTCGTCGATCTTCTTCACGTACTGATCTGTGAGGTCCTGGATCTGCCGGCCGATGTCGCGGTGCTCGTCCTGGGACAGCGACCCCTCTTTCTCCGCCTTTTTCAACTCGTCCAGGGCATGCCGGCGGACGTTGCGGACGGAGACCCGCGCCTCCTCGGTGTAACGGCCGGCAATCTTGGAGAGTTCGACCCGGCGCTCCTCTGTCAGCATCGGGATCGGAATGCGCAGGAGCTGGCCGTCAACCGCCGGGTTCAGGCCGAGGCCGGACTCGCGGATCGCTTTCTCCACCGCCTTGACCAGGCTCTTGTCCCACACCTGCACGCTGAGCGTGCGCGGGTCGGGCGCGCCCAGCGTGCTCACCTGGGTGATCGGCATGCTGCTGCCGTAGGCGTCGACCGTGATCGGCTCGAGCAGGCTTGTCGCCGCCCGGCCGGTCCTCAGCCCGCCGAATTCCTTCATCAGGACGTCGATCGCGCCCTGCATGCGCCGGCCGCTTTCGTGGATGAGAGCATCAAACTCCGGCCGCGTCACGACTTCACTCCCTTGTGATTCTTGTAAACGTGCCCCGCTCGGCGACGACATCGGCGAACGCGCCAGGATGTTGGATGGAAAAGACAACGATGGGAAGAGCGTTGTCGCGGGCCAGGGCGACCGCCGAGCCGTCCATCACCTTCAGGTCGAGGGCGAGGACGTCGTGGTAGGAGAGCCGATCATAGCGCATGGCGTCCGGGTCCTTGCGCGGGTCGGCGCTGTAGACGCCGTCGACCTGGGTGCCCTTAAGCAAAGCGTCGCAGCCCATCTCCACCGCCCGCAAGGCCGCGGCGGTGTCGGTGCTGAAGAAGGGATTGCCGGTGCCGGCGGCGAAGATGACGATCCGCCCCTTCTCCATATGACGCATCGCCCGCCTGCGGATATAGGGCTCGCAGACGGTGGCCATAGGGATCGCCGACTGCACCCGGGTGTGCAGCCCCTGCCCCTCCAGGATGCTCTGCACCGCGATGGCGTTCATGACGGTAGCGAGCATGCCCATGTAGTCGGCGCTGGTCCGCTCGATCCCGGCCGCCGCCGCGGAGACACCGCGAAAGATGTTGCCGCCGCCGATCACCAGGCAAAGCTCGACGCCCATGGCGTGGACGGCCTTGATCTCCCGGCCGATGCGCTCGACCGCGGCGAGATCCAGGCCGGAGCCCTTATCGCCCATCAGCGCCTCGCCGGAAAGCTTCAGCAGCACCCGCCTGTAGGCCAGATCCGCGCCCATCGCCCCTTGCCCCCTGCATGCCCCCACCACCGCGACGCTGATCGCGGCTCGGCCTTGCGCGCCCTCACCCTCCCGCTGCGCGGGTCTCTCCCTCTCCCACCGGGCGGGAGAGGGGCGGGGTGAGGGCCCTTACCCGTCTTTGCGCCCGCCAGCCGGCAATGGCTCCGTCGCGGCCGCTACTCGCCCGCCGCCTTGGCGACCTCAGCGGCGAAATCGTCTTCCTTCTTGTCGATGCCTTCGCCGAGGGCAAAGCGGACGAAGCCGGTAACCGTGATCGGCCCGCCGAGCTCCTTGCCCGCGGCCTCCAGCACCTTGCCGACCTTGCGCTCCGGATCGATGACGAACCCCTGCTCGAGCAGGCAGACGTCCTCGAAATACTTGCTCAGCCGGCCCTCGACCATCTTCTCGACGATCGGCGGCGGCTTGCCGCTGGCCAGGGCCTGCTCGGAGAGGATGTTGCGCTCGCGTTCCAGCGCCTTCGGATCGACGCCGGCGCGGGCGATCGCCTGCGGGTTGGCGGCGGCGATGTGCATGGCCAGCTGCTTGCCCAGAGCCTCCAGCGCCGGCGACGGATCGACCCCGCCAAGACCAACGAGCACCCCGATGCGGCCCAGCCCCGGCATCTGCGCCGCATGCATATAGCTCGCAACGCAGCCGTGATCGACGCTGACCATGGCGGCGCGGCGTAGGCTCATGTTCTCGCCGATGGTGGCGATGAGGTGGGTCAGCTCGTCCTCGACGGTCCGGCCCGACGCCACGGTCCTCGCCTTGATTGCCTCGACATCGCCGCCAGTCTCGAGGGCGAGGCCGGCGACGGTGCGGACGAAGGCCTGGAACTGCTCGCTGCGCGAGACGAAATCGGTCTCGGCGTTGACCTCGACCACGGCCGCCCTTCCCTCGCCGACGCTGATGCCGACAAGACCCTCGGCAGCGACGCGGCCCGCCTTCTTGGCGGCGGCGGCCAGTCCCTTCTTGCGCAGCCAGTCGACGGCAGGCTCGATCTCGCCGCCGGTCTCGATCAGGGCCTTCTTGCAGTCCATCATGCCGGCACCGGTCTTCTCCCGCAGGTCCTTGACCAGCGAGGCGGTGATTTGCGTCATCTCTGCGCCTTCCTTGTATCGATGTTCGCTGTAAATGGAGGGGACGACCGGATCACGGGCCGGATCAGGCGGGCGCGTCGCCGCCGGGACGCGGAGGCGACGATGCGATCCAGCCACAATTATTCCGGAATACCTCGCCGCTTCGCGGCCTGCGGTGGCGCCTTCCGGCTCGCATACGCTTGCCTGCCGCGGCGGGCTTACGGCTGAGGCGCCGCATCCTGCAGGCCGGCGTCCTCGCCGCCTGCCGGGGCTGGCCCTGCCGCCTCGGCCATGGCGGCCGCGGCGACCGCGTCCTCCTCCGCCGCTTCGCCGGGCAGCGGCTCGGTGGGCTCCTCGATGCCACCCAGATCGACGCCTGCGGCCGACATCTCCGCCTGGATGCCGTCGAGCACGGCGTCGACGACGAGATCGCAGTACAGGCTGATCGCCCTGAGCGCGTCGTCGTTGCCGGGGATGGGGAAGTCGATGCCGCGCGGATCGCTGTTGGAATCGATCACCGCGACGACCGGGATGTTCAGCTTCTTCGCCTCGGCGACGGCGATCGATTCCCGGTTGGTGTCGATGACGAAGAGGATGTCGGGCAGCCCGCCCATGTCCTTGATGCCGCCCAATGCCCGCTCCAGCTTGTCGCGCTCGCGCGTCAGCCGGAGCAACTCCTTCTTGGTCAGCCCCATGTTCTCTTCGCCGAGGCGAGCCTCCAGATCGCGCAGCCGCTTGATCGACAGCGAGATGGTCCGCCAGTTGGTCATCATCCCGCCGAGCCAGCGGTGATTGACGAAGTACTGGCCGCAGCGCTTGGCGGATTCGGCGACCTTCTCCCCGGCCTGCCGCTTTGGTGCCGACGAACAGCACGCGGCCGCCGCCGGCGACGACGTCGCGCACGGCGTTCAGCGCCTGGTAGAGCAGCGGTGAGGTTTGCTCCAGGTCGATGATGTGGATGCCGTTGCGCACGCCGAAGAGGTAAGGCTCCATCTGCGGGTTCCAGCGGCGCGTGCTGTGGCCGAAGTGGACGCCCGACTCGAGGAGCTGGCGCATCGTGAAGGTGGGGAGTGCCATCGAAAAAGGTCCTGTCCGGTTGATCCTCCGCGGGCCGATCGGGCCGAAGCCACCGGAGCGACGTTTCCAAGCCAACAGGCTCGAACGCCGCAAGCCCGCGTGCGAGATGTCCTTTACTTAAAGCCGGCGGTGGATCTTGACAAGCCCGCCGCCGGTGCGGTTCCGGATGATCCGGTTCAGCAGCAGCGCATTCCGCCGGACCCGCTTCCGTAGCGCTGCTCGAGCCGGTGGCGGAAGAACTCCTCGTGGCTCATCACCAGGTGTCCGGGTGGGTCCGCCGGCAGTGCTCCAGGTAGGCGTCGTAGTCGGGGATCGCGAACAGCCGGCGGAAGCCGCTGCGAAAGGTCCGCCAGCGCTCGCTCCACTCAGGTTGCATAGACCACCTCCCTCGCGGTGATGCGCGGCGAGACGAACGCCCGCCAGGCGGAAACGAGGCCGAAGACGATCATGCTGAGCACGACCAGGACGAACAGCGACGCAGAGACCGGCGTTGAGATAGTCGTTGAAGACCACCCGCTGCATGGTCGCCAGGTCCTTGGCCGGCGCCAGCACCTGGTTCTGGGCGATCGCCTCAGTGAACTTCTCGGCGTGGGCGAGGAAGCCGATGCGCGGATCGGCGTGGAACAGCTTCTGCAGCCCCGCCGTCAGCGTGCAGATCAAGAGCCAGGTGGTGGGCACCGCCGTGACCCAGGCGTAGCGCTCGCGCTTCATCTTAAACAGCACCACGGTCGCCATCGTCAGCGCGATCGCCGCCAGCATCTGGTTGGAGATGCCGAACAGCGGCCACAGGGTGTTGATCCCGCCGTAGGGGTCGATCACGCCCTGGTAGAGAATGTAGCCCCACATGCCGACGCAGAGCGTCGTCGCCACCAAGTTCGATACCCACGAGCGGGTCTCGCGCATCGGCGCATAGAAGCTGCCGAGCAGGTCCTGGATCATGAACCGGCCGACCCGGGTGCCGGCGTCGATGGCGGTGAGGATGAACAGCGCCTCGAACAGGATGGCGAAGTGGTACCAGAAGGCCATGGTCGCTCGCGAGCCGAACAGCTCGGACATGATCTGGGCCATGCCGACCGCCAGCGTCGGCGCGCCGCCGGCCCGCGACAGGATCGACCCCTCGCCCACGTCCGCCGCGGTCATCGTCAGGACCTCCGGCGTGATGGCGAAGCCCCAGCCGGAGATAACCTGCGAGGCCTGCTCGACCGTCGTCCCGAGCACGCTACCCGGCGCGTTCATGGCGAAGAAGACGCCGGGGTTGAGGATACAGGCGCTGATCAGGGCCATGATCGCCACGAACGCCTCGGTCAGCATCCCGCCGTAGCCGATGAAGCGGGCGTGGGTCTCGTTCTCCAACATCTTTGGCGTCGTCCCCGACGAGATCAGGGCATGGAAGCCGGACACGGCGCCGCAGGCGATGGTGATGAAGAGGAAGGGGAACAGGGCGCCGGCGAAGACCGGGCCTGTGCCATCGATGAACTTGGTGAGCCCCGGCATCTGCAGGTCGGGTCGGACGATGACGATGCCGACGGCCAGGACGGCGACAAAGCCGACCTTGAGGAAGGTGGAGAGATAGTCGCGCGGCGCGAGCAAGAACCACACCGGCAGGACGGAGGCGACGAAGCCGTAGCCGATCAGCATCAGCGCCAGGGTCGTGCCGGGGAAGGTCAGCGCCGGGCCCCAGGTCGGATGCGCGGCGACGTCCTCGCCGTAGATGATCGCCAGCATCAGGAGCACGAAGCCGATGATGGACATCTCCGCGACCCGCCCCGGGCGGATGAAGCGGAGGTAGACGCCCATGAGGATGGCGATCGGGATGGTGGCCATGAGGGTAAACGTGCCCCATGGGCTTTCGGCGAGCGCCTTGACGACGACCAGGGCCAGCACCGCCAGGATGATGATCATGATCAGGAGCACGCCGATCGAGGCGATGGTGCCGGGGATCGGGCCGAGCTCCGACTTGATGATGTCGCCAAGCGAACGGCCGTCGCGGCGCACGGAGATGAACAGGACCATGAAGTCCTGGACCGCCCCGGCGAAGACGACGCCGACCAGGATCCACAGCGTGCCGGGGAGGAAGCCCATCTGCGAGGCGAGCACGGGACCGACCAGCGGCCCGGCGCCGGCGATGGCGGCGAAGTGGTGGCCGTAGAGGATGTACTTGTTGGTCGGGACGTAGTCCAGGCCGTCGTTGCGCTCGATTGCCGGGGTACGCCGGTTCGGGTCGAGCTGCAGCACCTTGGTGGCGATGAACAGGCTGTAGAAGCGATAGGCGATGACGAAGGTGCACAACGCCGCCGTCAGGATCCACACGGCGTTGATGGTCTCGCCGCGGTTCAGCGCGATGACGCCGATGGCCACCGCCCCCAGCACCGCGATCGCGGCGAAAAGAACGTATTGCAACGACTTGTTCAACGGACCGTCCTCCTGGCGCTGCGTGCGCTTGCTGTTGCCGCAGCTTCTTCTTCGCGCGCGTGCATTGCGTTTGCACATGATAAGCGTACGCTAAACCACGAGTTTGGAGCAAGCTGCGGCAGCAACAGGTCAAGAAGACGGAGGCGGTGAAGAACACTACGAGCTCCCCATCCTTCGTCGCCCGCGGACGTGTTGCGCGGGTCCATGGATCGCCGTGACAAGCACGGCAATGACGGTGACGTGACGGGCCCGCCCATCCTTCTTCACCCGCGGACGCGTTCCGCGGGTCCATGGATCGCCGCAACGAGCGCGGCGGCAGACGGCCTCAGACCTCGCGGACGTCGCGGACGCCGGCGACGGTCTGCAGCGCCATGGTCATCGCCGGGCCGACCCGGAAGCGGTTTGGCAGGACCACCTCCGCCTGGGTCTCGCCGGCAAGGCCGCAGACAATCTTGACCTCGCCCTCGCCGCCGGCGTTGGCGGCGAGCAGCGAGCGGATCCGCTCGATGGGCTCGGGCGTGTCGATGACGACGGCGAGCTCCGCCGGCACCCGCGCCGCCACCGCCTCCAGCGGCTCCAGCGACTGGGCGATGCAGCGGACCTGCTCACCCTCGACCTGCACGGTAACCTTGATCAGCAGCGGCTTGCCGATCTCGAGAAGCTCGCGGCAGCCGGCAAGCACGTCGGAGAAGACCGTTACCTCGAACAGCCCGGTGCTGTCTGAGAGCTGAACGAAGGCGTAGCGGTTGCCCTTGCCCGAGGTGCGCTCGCGCTTGCCCACCACCGCGCCCGCCACGCTCACGGTCCCTGCGGTCGCCGCGGTGGCGAGGTCGGCGCTCTTCACCACCTTCAGCCGGCGCAGCGTCTTGGCGTAGGCATCCAGCGGATGCGCCGATAGGTAGAAGCCGATGGCGTCGAGTTCCTCCTTCAGCCGCTCCATCACCGACCAGTCCTGCCCGTCGGGGACGCGCAGCGCCGGGGCGGCGACAGCGGGTGCGGCCTGGAACAGGCCCATCTGGCCGCTGGCCCGGTCCTGGCTCGCCGCGGCCGCCTGGCGCAAGACCGCTTCGATCGCGGAGAACACTCGGCGGCGGTTGCGGTTGAGCCCGTCGAAGGCGCCGGCGCGGGCCAGATTTTCGAGCTGGCGGCGGTTCAACGCCCGCACGTCGATCCGACCGGCGAAGTCGTCGAGGCTGGTGAAGGGGCCTGCGCGGCGGCGCTCCGCCACCAGCGTCGCCATCGCCGCCTCGCCCACGTTCTTCACCGCGGCGAGGGCGAAGCGGATGGCGCCGGCGCCGTCCGGGCCGGTCGCATCGCGCTCGACGGTGAAGCCGACGTCGGAGCGGTTGATGTCCGGCGGCAGCAAAGGAATGCCGAGCCGGTTCAGCTCCTGGCAGAAGGTGTTGAGCTTCTCGGTGCTGTGGATGTCGAGCGTCATCGACGCCGCCAGGAACTCAACCGGATAAGTCGTTTTTAGGTAGGCGGTCTGGTAGGCGACCAGGGCGTAGGCGGCGGCGTGGGACTTGTTGAAGCCGTAGCCGGCGAACTTGTTGACCAGCTCGAAGATGTGTTTGGCCTTGCGCTCGGGCACGCCCCGCGCCTTGGCGCCCTCGACGAAGGCGCTGCGCTGCTGGTCCATCTCCTCCTTGATCTTCTTGCCCATGGCGCGGCGCAGCAGGTCGGCCTTGCCCAGCGAGTAGCCCGAGAGCTCCTGGGCGATCTGCATGACCTGCTCCTGGTAGATCATGATGCCGTGGGTCTCGGCCAAGATCGGCTCCAGCGTGGGGTAGAGGTAGTCGGGCTCCTCCTCGCCGTGCTTGCGGCGGATGTAGCTCGGGATGTTGTCCATCGGCCCCGGGCGGTAGAGGGCGACGACGGCGATGATGTCTTCGAAGGTGTCCGGCTTGAGCTGGCGGAGCGCGTCGCGCATGCCGCCACTTTCAAGCTGGAACACGCCGACGGTGTCGCCGGCGCTGAGCATGGCGAAGGTCGGGGCATCGTCGAGGGGTAGGTCGGCCAGATCGAGGTCGAGGCTCCGGCCGTCGCGAATGAGGTCGATGGCGCGGGCAAGCACGGTCAGCGTCTTCAAGCCGAGGAAGTCGAACTTCACCAGGCCCGCCGCCTCAACCCACTTCATGTTGAAGCCCGTCACCGGGATATCGGAGCGCGGATCGCGGTAGAGCGGGATCAGCTCCTCCAGCGGCCGGTCGCCGATGACGACGCCGGCGGCATGGGTCGAGGCATGGCGGTAAAGGCCCTCGAGCCTGGTGGCAATGTCGACCAGCTTCGCCACCGCCTCGTCCCGGGCGATCAGCTCGCGCAATTGCGGCTCCGCCTCCAGCGCCTGGGTGAGCGTCACCGGGTTGGCTGGGTTGTTGGGCACGAGCTTGCAGATCTTGTCGACATAGCCGTAGGGCATGCCGAGGACGCGGCCGGTGTCGCGCAGTACCGCGCGCGCCTGCAGCTTGCCGAAGGTGATGATCTGCGCGACCTTGTCTCGCCCGTAGCGCTCCTGGACGTGGCGGATCACCTCGTCGCGGCGGTCCTGGCAGAAGTCGATGTCGAAGTCCGGCATCGACACCCGCTCCGGATTGAGGAAGCGCTCGAACAGCAGGCCGAAGCGCAGTGGATCGAGGTCCGTGATCGTGAGCGCCCAGGCCACGACCGAGCCGGCGCCGGAGCCGCGGCCGGGCCCGACGGGAACTCCCTGCGCCTTGGCCCAGCGGATGAACTCCGAGACGACAAGGAAATAGCCAGCGAAGCCCATCTCGCAGATGACCCCGAGCTCGTAGTCGAGCCGCTCGCGGTAGTCCTGGTCGCGGTGCCAGCCGGGCTCGTTCCTGGCCGCCTCGCCCCTCGCCGCGCGCGCCGCAAGCCTGCGCTCCAGGCCGGCTTGCGCCTCGGCGCGCAGCGCCGCCTCCTCGCTCGAGCCGCCGGGGCTGGCGAAGGGCGGCAGGATCGGCTTGCGCGGCTCGATCATGAAGGCGCAGCGCCTGGCGATCAGCGCCGTGTTGGCGATAGCGTCCGGCAGATCGGCGAAGATCTCCCGCATCTCCTCGCCGCTCTTGAAGAAGTGCTCGGGCGTCAGCCGACGCCTGGAGCGGTCGGCGACGTGCGCGCCCTGGGCGATGCAGAGCAGCGCGTCGTGGGCCTCGAACATGTCGGGTGAGGCGAAGCAGGCCTCGTTGGTGGCGACGATGGGTAGTGCGTGGCGGTCGGCCAAAGCCAGGAAGGAGGGCTCGGTGATGGCCTCGGCCTCGCTGCCGTGGCGCTGGATCTCGACATAGAGGCGGCCGACGAAGGCCGCCTTCAGCGCCGCCAGCATCGCCTCGGCGTCGGCCTCGCGGCCCGCCTGCAGCTGCCGGCCGAGCGGGCCGTCGGCGCCGCCGGTGAGCAGGATCAGCCCGGCGCTGCGCTGCGTCAGCTCGGCCAGCGAAACCTCCGGCGCCACACCGCTCGCCACCAGCGCATGGGCGCTGGCGAGTAGCTTCAGCAGGTTGGCATAGCCTTCCGGGGTCTGGGCCAGGACGACGAAGCCCCCGGCCTCCTGTTCGCGCCTAGCCCTCGGCGCGACGCCCGTGTCCGCCGCCGCCGCCGGGACGATGCGGAGCTGGCAGCCGATGATGGGCTGGATGCCGGCCTGCATCAGCGTGACCGAGAACTCCATGCCGCCGAACAGGTTGTTCGTATCGGTCAGCGCCACCGCCGGCATCCGGAACTGGCGGCAGAGCTGCGCCAGCTGCTTGATGCGGATGGCGCCTTCCGACAGCGAATAGGCGGTGTGGACGCGGAGGTGGACGAAACCGGGGCCGGCCATGGCGCTCACGACGATGCGGCGGCGCGCGGAAGCGCCCGTCGATCGTCGACCAGCACCCCGTCCTCCAGCCGAACCGCCCGGTCCATCTGCGCGGCGAGCCCCGGATTGTGGGTGGCGACGATGGCGGCGAGGCCGACCCGGCGGGCGAGCTCGAGCAGCATGGCGAACACCTCGTTCGCCGTGTGCGGGTCGAGGTTGCCGGTGGGCTCGTCGGCCAGCAGCACCGCCGGGGCGTTGGCGAGCGCCCGGGCGATGGCGACGCGCTGCTGCTCGCCTCCCGAAAGCTGGCCCGGGCGGTGATCGAGCCGGGCGGCAAGACCCAGCATCTGCAGAAGCTCGCCGGCGCGAGCCTCCGCCGTCCGCCTGGTGTGGCCGGCGATGAGCTGCGGGATAACCACGTTCTCCAGCGCCGAGAACTCCGGCAGCAGGTGGTGATACTGGTAGACGAAGCCGATCTTCTCCCGGCGGAGCGCGGTGCGGCGGTCGTCGCCAAGCCCGCTGCAGACGATGCCGTCGATCACGACCTCGCCCCCGTCCGGGCGTTCGAGCAGGCCGGCGATGTGCAGCAGCGTCGACTTGCCCGCGCCGGACGGGCCGACCAGCGCAACCATGCCACCTTCGCCGATGGCGAGGTCGACCCCGCGCAGCACCTCCAATGTCCGGCGGCCCTGGACGAAGCTCCGGCGGATGGCGTTGAGCCTGAAGACCGGCTCACTCATAGCGCAGCGCTTCCGCCGGCTCGATCCGGGCGGCCCGCCAGGACGGATAGATCGTCGCCAGGAACGACAGCGCCAGCGCCATCAGCGTCACCAGCGCCACTTCCAGGCCGTCGACCTTCGCCGGCAAGTGGGCGAGGAAATAGATCTCGGCGGCGAACAGATCGGTGCCGGTGAGCCGCTGCAGCGCCTGGCGGATGGTCTCGATGTTGAGCGAGAAGGTGAGGCCCAGGACGAAGCCGGCGATGGTGCCGACGACGCCGATGCTGGCGCCGGAGAGAAAGAAGATCCGCATGATCGAGCCGCGGGTCGCGCCCATGGTGCGCAGAATGGCGATCGCCCGGCCCTTGTCCTTCACCAGCATGATCAGGCTGGAGATGATGTTGAAGGCGGCGACGACGATGATCAGCGTCAGGATCAGGAACATGACGTTCCGCTCGACCTGGATGGCGTTGAAGAAGCTGGCGTTGGAGCGCTGCCAGTCCTGCACCCGGTTCATCCCGCCGGCCGCGGCGCTGACGTCGCGGGCCATCGCCGCCGGCGCGCTCGACGTCGCGGACGGTGATCTCCAGGTTGGTCACCGCGTCCGGCATGCGGAAGTAGGTCTGCGCCGCCTCCAGCGGCATGAAGACGAAGCTCGAGTCGTACTCGAACATGCCGATGTTGAAAGTGGCCACCACCTCGTAGTTCCTGACCGTCGGCACGGTGCCGAAGACGGTGACGTTGCCCTGCGGCGAGATCAGGGTGATGTCGTCGCCGACGGCGATCCCCATCCGCTCGGCGAGCCTGCTGCCGACAACCACGGCGTCGTCGCCCACGAAGGCGTCCAGCGAGCCGGCGACGATGTTGCCGGCGACGATCGCTCGCTGGCGCAGATCCTCCGGGCGCATACCGCGGACCAGGGCGCCGCGTGCCACCGTGTTGGCGGTTGCCATCACCTGCCCCTCGACCACCGGCGCGACCGAGAGCACGCCAGGAACGCCGGCCACCCGTCCGGCGACGGCGTCGTAGTCGGTGAGGCTGATGCTGCTGGCATAGAGGCTCAGATGCCCGTTGAGCCCGAGGATGCGCTTCATCAGCTCCTCGCGGAACCCGTTCATCACCGACATGACGATGATCAGGGTTGCGACACCGAGGGCGATGCCCAGCAACGAGAACATCGCGATGACGGAGACGAAGCCCTCCTGGCGGCGCGGGCGAAGGTAGCGCGACGCCATCATCCATTCGAACCGGCTGAACATGCTTCCAGAGCCTATGACTTGAGCGACATCGCCGTCGAGACTTGCCGTGGCGGACATTCATACGCGTCATCGCGAGCCGCGCAGCGGCGTGGCGATCCAGCGACATGACCACTGGATTGCTTCGTCGGCGTTCGCCGTCGGCTTCGCCTGACCTCGCGGTGACGTCCTTGATGATCTCCAGACCCGACTGCTGACGGCGCTACGCCGACGAGAAACGGAAACCGCGGCCTCGGCGGAGAGCTCGCGCCGCTCGCCGGTGGCGCGGTTCTTCAGCTCGACGAAACCGGCCTGCACGCCCTTGGGGCCGACGATCACCTGCCACGGCAGCCCGATCAGGTCCATCTCGGCGAACTTGACGCCCGGCCGCTCGTCGCGGTCGTCGTAGAGCACGTCGACGCCGCTGGCGCCGAGCCGGTAGTAGAGCGCCTCGCTGGCGGCGGTGCAGGCCGCGTTGTTGGCGGCGAGGTTGATCACCCCGGCCTTGAACGGCGCCACGCTCTCCGGCCAGAGGATGCCGGCATCGTCGTGAAACGCCTCGATGATGGCGCCGACCAGCCTGGAGACGCCGATGCCGTAGGAGCCCATCTGCACAGGGGTGGCCTCGCCGCCCGGGCCGGTGACCCGCGCCCCCATGGGCTTCGAGTACTTGGTGCCGAAATAGAAGATGTGCCCGACCTCGATGCCGCGCCCGGTGATGACGTCGGAGCCCAACTCCGCCTCCTTCGCCCGGTCGCGCTCGTCGTCGGTCGCGGCATACTGGCCGACATACGCATCGACGATCGGCTGCAGGTCAGCCTCGAAGTCGATACTCTCCCCCGCCAGGCTCATCTTCAGAAAGTCGCGGTGGTAGGCGATCTCGCTCTCGCCGGTGTCGGCGAGGATGACGAACTCATGGCTCATGTCGCCGCCGATGGGCCCGCTCTCGGCCCGCATCGGGATCGCCTTCAGGCCCATGCGCTCGAAGGTGCGCAGGTAGCTCACGAACATCTTGTTGTAGGAGCGCTTGGCGCCTTCGAGGTCGAGGTCGAAGGAATAGGCATCCTTCATCAGGAACTCGCGCCCGCGCATGACGCCGAAGCGGGGCCGCACCTCGTCACGGAACTTCCACTGGATGTGGTAGAGCAGCTTCGGCAGCTGCCGGTAGCTGGCGACGCTGCTGCGGAAGATCTCGGTGATCTGCTCCTCGTTGGTCGGGCCGTAGAGCAGGTCGCGCTCGTGCCGGTCGCGAATGCGCAGCATCTCCGGCCCGTAGGCCTCGTAGCGGCCGCTCTCGCGCCAGAGGTCGGCCGACTGCAGCGTCGGCATCAGCATCTCGTGACAGCCGAGCGCGGTCTGCTCCTCGCGGACGATCTGCTCGATCCGCCGCAGCACCCTCAGCCCGAGCGGCAACCACGAGTAGATCCCGGCGCTGGCCTGGCGGATCATCCCCGCCCGCAGCATCAACCGGTGCGAGACGATCTGCGCCTCGGCCGGGGTCTCCTTCATTGTCGGCAGGAAGTAGCGGGACAGGCGCATGGAGCTTGGGCCTCGGGCGGGGGGCGGCGCGATGAGCCGGGACTGTATGTCATGGTGTCCTCCACATCAACGCCGGGCGCCTCGCCTCACCTCGCCTCCCCGGACGCCGGCGGATCCGGGCTCGCGGCGCTTGGAGCTGGGAGGACGAAGCAGAGGCAGAAGATGAAGACGGAGCGGCGTGTGCAGGTGCGTTCCTTCTACACTTGCCGTTGAAAAACGAGTGAAAAGGTTTGGCACATCGTTTAACATGGGTACTAGCGCCGCAAGCTGAACAGCGCGGTGCCGGGCCTGAGTTTTGGGGAAACACCAAGAGCCTCTTAGAACACGGCGGGGAAGCCCGCTACGAACAAGAAACCGCGCAAGCCAGAGCGAGGCAAGATCGGCAACGATCTTGCCGCTTTTGCTTATGGGTCCGGCATCGGCCCGGCAGCAAGCATCCACGGCGGGGCATGCGCTGCGATCCGCCGGTAGACCGGGCAGTCGGGGCTGTGGGCCCCGGGCAGGTAGCCGATGCTCATCAGGAACTCGCGGACCACCTCCGGGCCGGTGAACGAGAAGGTCTTGCGGAACAGCTTGACCCACTCCGCCTCGCTCGCGCGGGTGATGCGCCGCGAGCCATGCGGCGAAGGACCCGGCCTCCGCGCGCAGCAGCCTGGATCCGCGCGGCGTTGGCGATGACGGCACGGACCTTGGCGCGGTTGCGAATGATGCTGGCGTCGGCGAGAAGCCTGGCGACCTCGTCTTCGCCGAAAGAAGCGACGCGATCGACCGAAAAGCCGGCAAAGGCCAGGTTCAGCGCCGCCCGCTTGTTGAGCACCAGCAGCCAGGACAGGCCGGCCTGGAAGATCTCCAGCGACAGCCGCTCGAACAGCACGGTTTCGTCGCTGGCGGGAAAGCCGTACTCGTCGTCGTGATAGGGCGCGTGCACCGGATGGCCAGGGGCCACCTCGCAGTACCAGCTCATCGCGGCGGCGCTGGCATGGATCGCAGCCGTGCTGTCATGCGGGAGCCATTGCCGACGAGCATCCAGCCTTCTGGATCGCCACGCCGTGCGCGGCTCGTGATGACGTTCGTCCTCAACCTCCACGCGTGCCGGTCAGCTCGGAGCGAGATCGCGCCGCTTTCGATGATGGCGTAGGCGATCAGCCACAGGACCGCCGCGATCGCCGTCGTCACCGCCATCTTGCGCAACATGCGCGGGCGAAGGGGCGCGCTCGCCGCGTGCCCCTTCTCGACGTCTCCCTCCTCGATCGGCTGAACGCCCCACGGCAGCACCATGAAGATCACGAGCCACCAGATGACGATGTAGACCGCGATCCCGCTGACCCAGCCCATAAGGCGACCAACTGCGAGCCGTTCCGAACGTTTGCGCGATCAGGCGTGAGCCTGCTCAAGCTCGACCAGCGTGCCGAAGAAGTCCTTCGGGTGCAGGAACAGCACCGGGTTGCCGTGAGCGCCGATCTTGGGATCGCCGCTGCCCAGCACCCGGGCGCCCTGGCTTTGCAGCCGCTCGCGGGCGGCATAGATGTCGTCGACCTCGTAGCAGATGTGGTGGATGCCGCCGCTCGGGTTCTTGTCGAGGAAGGCCTGGATCGGGGACTTCTCGCCCAGAGGATGGAGCAGCTCGACCTTGGTGTTGGGCAGCTCGATGAAGACCACCGTCACCCCGTGCTCCGGCTCGTCCTGGGGCGGGGACACCTTGGCGCCGAGGACGTCGCGATACTTTGCCGTTGCCGCCTCGAGGTCCGGCACGGCGATGGCGACGTGGTTGAATCGGCCGATCATTCCTGTTTCTCCCTTTACCGCGTTAGCAACGCACCACGTGAATGTGTGTCAAAGGCTTCTTCTCGAAGAGTTCGCGAAAGGTCCGACGAATGGCACTGCGAACAGCCTCGCGAAGAACGTCCTCATCGCCGCGAGCTTTCGACGGAACATTGTTGATGGCATTGGCGATGGCGGCGCTGAGGCGAGTGTTCACCATCTCTTCCCCATCCTCGACGAGGCCCACGGTCGAAAGCAGCGGGTCCTTGATCAAGCCACCCTCATTATTCACCGCCACTGTCGCGAAGACGACGCCTCTGTATATGGCCTTCGTCCGTTCTCGAACAAGATTTCCGTCGACCCGCACCAGCCGCCCGCCTTCCAGCGCCAGCCGGCCGGATGGAACGGTCTCGACCACCGCAGCGGGGCTCGGGGCGAGGCGCACCAAGCCCCCGTTCTCGACCGTGATGACCTCCCCCACTCCGCAGTCGCGGGCGATGGCGGCGTGCTGGCGCAGGTGGCGCAGCTCGCCGTGCACCGGCACCGCGATCCGCGGCCGGACCAGCCGGTACATCTCCCTGAGCTCGTCCTGCGCGGGATGCCCGGAGACGTGCACCAGCGCCTCGCGGTGGGTGACGACCCGGCAGCCGCGGCGCAGAAGCGCGTTCTGCAGCCGGCCGACGCCGAGCTCGTGGCCGGGGATGACCCGGGCAGAGAAGATCACCGTGTCACCCTCGTCGAGGACGAGCCGCGGATGGGTGCCGGACGCCAGTCGGGCCAGGGCGGCATTGCCCTCGCCCTGGCTGCCGGTGCAGACCAGCAGCGCCTCATGCCGAGGCAAAGCCGCGCCGGCCGCCTCGTCCAGCGTCGGGGAAAGATCCGCGAGGTAGCCGCACTCGCGCGCGGCGATCACGTTGCGCTTCAACGACGCCCCGGCGAGGACGAGCCGGCGGCCGGTGGCGGCAGCGACCGCGCCCAGCGTCTGCAGCCTGGCGATGTTGGAGGCGAAGGCGGTGACCGCGACGCGCTGGCGGCACTCCCTCACGATCTCAAGCAGCGAGGCATAGAGCTCGCCCTCGGCGCCGGAGCTGCCCGCATCCAGCGCGTTGGTCGAGTCGCAGACCAACGCCAGCACGCCCTCGTCGCCGATGCGCTCAAGAGCGGCGACATCCGCCTCCTCGCCCACCACCGGCTCCGGATCCAGCTTCCAGTCGCCGGTGTGCAGGACGGTGCCGCAAGCCGTGCGCAGGGCGACGGCATTGGGTTCGGGGATCGAGTGTGTCAGGGTGACGAGCTCGATATCGAAGGCGCCGATGCGGAAGCGGCCGGCGAGCGGCACCTCGACGATGGGCACCTGACCCTCCAGGCCGGCCTCGGCGAGCTTGCGCGACAGCACCGCCAGCGCGAACCGCGTCGCATAGACCGGGCAGCGGAGCCGCGGCCAGAGGTAGGCAACGGCGCCCAGGTGATCCTCGTGGGCGTGGGTCAGCAGGATGCCGTCGAGATCCTCGCGCCGCTCCTCGATGTAGGCCGGGTCCGGCATCAACACGGTCACCCCCGGTGGGTCGCCCGAGGCAAAGGTGATGCCGAGGTCGACGACCAGCCACCGCCGCCGCGCCGGCGGGCCGTAGCCATAGAGGTTGAGGTTCATCCCGATCTCGCCGGCGCCGCCCAGCGGCAGGAAGACGAGCTCCTCGTCGCCCGCGGCGCCCTCGCCGGCGCTGGCTTTGCCGGCCTCGGCGGTCATGGCTTGACGTTCAGCCGGTGCACCGCGAGCAGGCCCTTCAGGGTCAGGTCGGGGTCGGTTCTCGGGATCGCGTTCGTGCATTCGGTGAACAGCGGCGCCAGCCCGCCGGTGGCGATCACGTCGAGGTTGGCGCCATACTCGGTGCGGATGCGGGTGATCATGCCCTCGATGAGGCCGATATAGCCCCAGAAGATGCCCGAGCGCATGGCCTGCACGGTGTTCTTGCCGATGACCCGCTCCGGCCGGCCGATCGCCACCCGGGGGAGCTGCGCCGACGCGGTGTGCAGCGCTTCCAGCGACAGGTTGACGCCGGGCGCGATGACGCCGCCGAGGTAGGCGCCGTTCTCGTCGATGACGTCGAAGGTCGTCGCGGTGCCGAAGTCGACGATGATCATCGGCCCGCCGTACTCGAGGTGCGCGCCGACGGCGTTGACCAGCCGGTCGGCGCCGACCTCCTCCGGCCGTTCCACCAGCACGCCGATGCCGAGCTTGACGTCGGGCGCGCCGACGACGAGGGCTTGGCAGGAGAAGTAGCGGCGCGACAAGAGGCGCAGGCTGAACAGGGTCGCCGGCACCACCGAGGAGATGATCACCGCCTTGATCGCCCGCCGCTCGATCCCGGCCAAAGCCATGAGCTGGCCGAGCCAGACGCCGATCTCGTCGGCCGTGCGGTTGATGTTGGTCGACGAACGCCACTCGCCGAGGATCCTGCCGGCATCGTCGAACACCGCGAAGACGGTGTTGGTGTTTCCTGTGTCGATGGCGAGGAGCATGGCGGTGGGCCCGAGCGTCAAGAGGCGGGCGGCATGGGCGCCGGGCGCTGGCCCGGGAGAACGTCGCCGGCGGTGATGCGGCGCGTCGCCCCACCTTGATCCAGGATCAGCGCGCCGTCCTCGTCCAGGCCGCGGAAGACGCCGTCGAAGCGCGTCCTCGCCGCAGCGGATGGCGATCGGGCCGCCGAGGTTGTATGCCCTCTCGATCCAGGCGAGGCGGACCTGGGCGAAGCCGTCATCGGCCCAGCGGCGAAGCCAGTGGTCGAGGCTCCGGCAGAGGGCGGCGAGCGCGTCCTCGACGGCGACCGCCGCCGCGCCTTCCGCCGCCAGCGAGGTGGCCGGATACATGGTCTCGCCGTCGGGCGGGTGGGAGGCGACGTTCAGCCCGATGCCGATCACGACCCACTCCAGCCGCCCCGCCGCTGTGGTCGCCGATTCGAGCAGGATGCCGGCGATCTTGCGGCCGGAGGCGAGCACGTCGTTGGGCCACTTGCAGCGCACCTCGGCATGATCGCCAAGCAACGCCGCCACCGCGTCGGCCACAGCCAAGCTGGCGGCAAAGGTCAGCCCCGTCGCCCGTGCCGCATCGGCGTTCGGGCGGAGAATCAGCGAGACGTACAGGTTCCCGTGAGGGGAGATCCAGGTGCGGCTGAGCCGCCCCCTCCCCGCCGTCTGCCGCAACGCCCAGACCAGCGTGCCGTCCTCGGCCTCTGCCGCGCACAGCCTTTTTGCCATGGTGCTGGTGGAGTCCACCTCGTCCACGGCGATCAGCTTGAATGGCCAAGCGGTCCCCTCGGCCGGCCGCGGCTGCACAGGCCGTGGCTGGGCCGACCGCGACGGAGCGGGCATCAGCCGCCGAACAGGGACTGTGCCGCCGCTTGCGCTTGCACCAGGAGCGGGCCGGGGAAGAGGAAGAACAGGCTGATCACCACGCCGGTGCCGGCCATCACCATCGCGGTGGCGCCATCCATGCGCCGATCGAGCCCCTCATCCGCCTCGTCGAAGTACATCACCTTGACGATGCGGATGTAGTAGAAGGCGGCGACCGCGCTGCTGAGAACGCCGATGATGGCGAGCGTATAAAACTCGGCGTGGATCGCGGCGAGGAAAATGTAGAGCTTGCCAAAGAAGCCCGCGAGCGGTGGGATCCCAGCCAGCGAGAACATGAACACGGCCACCGCCAGCGCCATCATCGGGTTCGACTTGGACAGCCCGGCGAGGTCGTTGATGCCGACCACCATCTGCCCTCGCCTGCGCATGCTGAGGATGCAGGTGAAGGCGCCGATGTTCATGAACACGTAGATGGCCATGAAAATGAGAATGCCGCCGATGCCTTCCTCGGTGCCGATGGCAAGCCCGATCAGCGCGTAGCCGATGTTGTTGATGGAGCTGTAGGCCATGAGCCGCTTGATGTTGCTCTGACCGATGGCGGCGAAGGCGCCGAGCAGCATCGAGGCGATGGAGATGAAGACGATGACCTGCTGCCACTGGACCACCCAGTCGCCGAACGGCTCGATCATCGCCCGCAGCAATAGGCCCATGGCGGCAAGCTTGGGGCCGACGGCGAAGAAGGCGGTCACGGGCGTCGGCGCGCCCTCGTAGACGTCCGGCGTCCACATGTGGAACGGCACCGCCGACACCTTGAAGGCCAGGCCGGCAAGGATGAAGACGATGCCGATCAGGGCGCCGAGGGAGACGCTCTCGCCGGGAGCGGTGGCCAGCACCGCGGCCAGAACGTCGAAGTTGGTCGTGCCGGAGAAGCCGTAGATCAGCGAGCTGCCGTAGAGCAGCATCCCGGAGGCCAGCGCGCTGAGGACGAAATACTTCAGCCCGGCCTCGACCGAGCGCTGGTCGTCGCGTTGGAAGGAGGCCACGACGTAGAGCGCGAGGCTCTGCATCTCCAGGCCGAGATAGAGCGAGATCAGGTCGTTGGCCGAGACCATCAGCATCATGCCGACGGTGGCGAGCAGGATCAGCACCGGGAACTCGAACCGGGCGACCCGGTGAACCTCCAGGTAGTCCTGGGCGATCAGGATCGTCAGCGCCGAGCTGATCAGGATCAGCACCTTGAAGTAGACGGCGAAGCGGTCGACGACGAACATGCCGCCGAAGGTCGTCACCCGCTCCTCGCCGCCCGTCAGCGTCACCACCAGGACCAGGGCGCCCAGCAGGGACAGCACAGAGAGCCGTCCGATCAGCCGGCTGCACTCGACCCGCGCCGGCCCGCCGTCGTCGTCCTTCTGGAACACGCCGACCATCAGCAGGACCATGGCCGCGGCCACGAGGAACACCTCGGCCATCGCCGGCATCAGGTTGGGGAACTCAGCGGCAGACATCTTGGTGGTTGGTCCTTCCCGAGAAGTCGCTTCAGCGCTCGGCGAAGACCGAGGCATCGATATTAGCGCGGGCGACCTCGACCCGTTCGACCAGTTGGCCGACGGACGCTTGCATCACGTCGAGGAACGGCTTGGGGTAGACGCCCATCCAGATCACGAGGACGAGCAGCGGCGCGAACACAGCCGCCTCCCGCGGCGTCAGATCCAGCAGCCCCTTGAGCTTGTCCTTGGTGAGCTGGCCGAAGATGACCCGGCGGTAAAGGTACAGCATGTAAGCGGCGCCGAGGATCATGCCGGTTGCGGTCAAGGCCCCGACCCAGGCATTGACGCGGAAAGCGCCGAGCATCACCAGGAACTCGCCGACGAAGCCGCCGGTGCCGGGCAGGCCCACTGAGGCCAGCATGAACACCATGAACACCAGGGCGTAGCCCGGCATCCGCTCGACCAGCCCGCCGTAGACGGAGATGTCGCGCGAATGCACCCGGTCGTAGACGACGCCGACGACCAGGAACAACGCGGCCGAGACGATGCCGTGGCTCAGCATCTGGAACAAGGCGCCCTGGATGCCCTGGGTGGTCAAGCTGAAGGCGCCAACCGTCACGTAACCCATATGCGCGACCGAGGAGTAGGCGATCAGCTTCTTCATGTCCTCCTGGGCCAGCGCGACCAGGGAGGTGTAGATGATGGCGATGATGCCAAGGCCGAACATCAGCGGCATGAACATCACCGACGCCTCGGGCAGCATCGGCAGCGAGAAGCGCAGGAAGCCGTAGCCGCCGAACTTCAGCAGCACACCGGCCAGGATCACCGAGCCCGCCGTCGGCGCCTCCACATGGGCGTCCGGCAGCCAGGTGTGCACCGGCCACATCGGCAGCTTCACTGCGAAGCCGGCAAGGACCGCCAGCCACAGCCAGACCTGCAGATCGACCGGGAAGTCGTGCTGCATCAGCACCGGGATGTCGGTGGTGCCGGCCTGCAGGTACATGGTCAGCAGCGCCAGGAACATCAGCACCGAGCCGGCGAAGGTGAACAGGAAGAACTTGAACGCCGAGTAGATCCGCCGCGGCCCGCCCCAGATCCCGATGATCAGGAACATCGGGATCAGCACGCTCTCGAAGAACAGATAGAACAGGATCAGGTCGAGCGCGCAGAACGTGCCCACCATCATCGTTTCCATGACCAGGAACGCGATCATGTACTCCTTGACCCGGACGGTGATGCTCTGCCAGCTCGCCAGGATACAGAGCGGGATGAGCAGCGTCGTCAGCAGGACGAACAGCATCGAGATGCCGTCGACGCCCATGTGGTAGGCGATGCCGAACGTCGGCATCCATTCGCTGCGCTCGACGAACTGGAAACCGGCTTGCGTCGTGTCGAAGTTGAACCAGATGCCGAGCGACAGCACGAAGGTCGTCGCCGCCGTCAGCAGCGCGACGTTGCGGGCATTGCGCGCGACGACCGCCGGCTCGCCGCGGATGGTGGCGATGAAGGCCGCGCCCACCAGGGGCAGGAAGGTGACGAGCGAGAGGATCGGCAGGTTGGTCATCGCGGCCCGTCAGACAGAGCGAAGGAAGTACCAGGAGATCAGCACAAGCACGCCGATCAGCATGGCGAAGGCGTAGTGGTAAATGTACCCGCTCTGAACCCGGCGAGCGATCTGGGCGACGCCGATCGTGGCGGCGGCAACGCCGTCCGGGCCAACCCCATCGATCACGGCGCCGTCGCCGCCCTTCCACAAGCCGCGGCCGATGACGAACGACGGGCGGACGAACAGCGCGTCGTAGAGCTCGTCGAAGTACCACTTGTTGAGCAGAAATCGGTAGACGCCCGGTAAGGCGGACGCCAGCCGCCCGGGTAGGTCAGGCCGAAACATGTAGAACAGGTAGGCCATGGCAATGCCGGCGACGCCGACGCCGAGCGGCGAGAGCTTCACCCAGATCGAGACGTCGTGGGCGCGCTCCAGCGCCGGGTGCTCCGGCAGGATGGTGATGGCGCCGTTCCAGAAGTGGCTAGAATCGTGGCCGACGAAGGCCTCGTAGCCGACGAAGCCGGCGATCGCGGCGCCGAGCGCCAGGATGAACAGCGGCGCCAGCATCACCATCGGCGATTCGTGCACCCGCGCCACCACCGTCTCGTCCCCCCGCGGCTTGCCGTGGAAGGTCATCAGCAGCAGCCGCCAGGAATAGAAGGCGGTCAGGAACGCGGCGGTGATGCCGAGCCAGAAGGCGTACTGGCCGACGCCGGTCTCCGCCGCATAGGCGGCCTCGAGGATAATGTCCTTGGAGTAGAAGCCGGCGAACGGCCAAATTCCGGCCAAAGCCAGCGAGCCTGCCCACATCAGCGCGTAGGTGATCGGGATCATCCGCCACAGCCCGCCCATCCGGCGCATGTCTTGCTCGTCTGACATGGCATGGATCACCGAGCCGGCGCCGAGGAACAGCAGCGCCTTGAAGAACGCGTGGGTCATCAGGTGGAAGATGCCGGCCGAGTAGGCCGAAACGCCGCAGGCGAAGAACATGTAGCCGAGCTGCGAGCAGGTCGAATAGGCGATGACCCGCTTGATGTCGTTCTGCACGCAGGCGACGGTGGCGGCGAAAATTGCCGTCGAGGCGCCGATGATCGTGACCACCGCGAGTGCTGTGTCAGACTGCTCGAACAGCGGCGACAGCCGGGCGACCATGAACACCCCGGCGGTGACCATGGTGGCGGCGTGGATCAGGGCGGAGACCGGGGTCGGGCCCTCCATTGCGTCCGGTAGCCAGGTGTGCAGGCCGAGCTGCGCCGATTTGCCCATCGCGCCGATGAACAGCAGGATGCAGAACAGCGTCAGCGCATGGAACTCGCCGCCGAAGATGCTGATCACCGTGTCGGCGTGGGTGGCGGCGCCGGCCAGGATCGGGTCGAGCTGCACCGTCTCGAACAGCACGAACACGCCGAAGATGCCGAGGATGAAGCCGAAGTCGCCGACGCGGTTGACCAGGAACGCCTTGATCGCCGCCGCATTCGCGCTCGGCCGATCGTACCAGAAGCCGATCAGCAGGTAGGAGGCAAGGCCGACGCCCTCCCAGCCGAGGAACATCTGCACCAGGTTGTCGGCGGTGACCAGCACGAGCATGAAGAAGGTGAAGAGGTTCAGGTAGGACATGAACCTCGGAATGCCCGGGTCGTGGTGCATGTAGCCGACCGAGTAGACGTGCACCATCGCCGAGACCACGGTGACCACCAGCATCATCACCGCGGTCAGGGTGTCGAGCTTCAGCCCCCAGTGGATGTCGAGATCGCCAGACGTGATCCAGGTGAACAGCACGATCGTGCCGGTGTTGCCGCGGATCGCGACGTCGATGAAGACGAGGATGGCAAGGACCATTGCCAGGAGCAGCGCGCCGCAGGTGACCCACTGGGCGGTCGTGTCGATGCGGTGCTTGGCGGCCTTGTCGCGCGGCTCGATGAGGGCGAGGACGCCCGCGATCGCGGCTCCAAGCAGAGGCAGAAGGACGACGGCGACGGACATGGGCGGCGCCTCAGCCTTTCATCAGGTTGACGTCTTCGACCGCGATGGAGCCACGGATGCGGAAGTAGACGACGAGAATGGCAAGGCCGATGGCCGCTTCGGCCGCCGCGACCGTGAGGATGAACATGGCGAAGACCTGGCCGACCAGATCGCCCAGCTGCACGGAGAAAGCGACCAGGTTGATGTTGACGGCGAGGAGCATCACCTCGAGCGACATCAGGATGACGATGATGTTCTTGCGGTTGAGAAAGATGCCGAAAATCCCGATGGCGAACAGGATCGCGGCGAGCGACAGGTAATGCGGCAGACCGATGGTGAGCATCAGATGCCTCGCCCGGGGGGAACCTTGCGCACCTCGATGGTATCGGCCGGGCGTCTTGCCACCTGCGCCGAGATGTCCTGGCGGCGCACGCCCCCGCGCTTGCGCAGGGTCAACACGATGGCGCCGATCATGGAGATCAGCAGGATGACGCCGGCGGCCTGAAAGGCGAACAGGTAGTGGGTATAGATCAATTGCCCCAGCGCCCGGGTGTTGGTCGCCTGGTCGAGGCCGGGTGTCGGCGAACGAACGCTGGCCGCCGCTTCCGGCGCCAAGGTCCAGCCGCCCAGAACGATCAGGAGCTCGACGAGGAGGACGAGGCCGACCACGGCGCCGATCGGGAGGTACTTGAGGAAGCCCTGGCGCAGCTCGGCGAAATTGATGTCCAGCATCATCACGACGAACAGGAACATCACCGCGACCGCGCCGACGTAGACCACGACCAGGATCATCCCGAGGAACTCGGCCCCCATCAGGATGAACAGCGCGGCGGCGTTGAAGAAGGCGAGGATCAGAAAGAGGACGGCGTGAACCGGATTGCGCGACGAGATGACCATGACGGCGGCGCCGACGGCCACGAGCGCAAATAGGTAGAAGGCGAGCGCCTGGAAGACCATTGCGGTTCCGAAAGTGTTCTCAGCGGCGTAGGCAAAGGACGTTCCCGCGGTGCCGCCATTGGCGCCTTTCTGTCCGATACCCGGCCGTCAGTCAACGATAGGGTGCGTCGGCAGCCAAATTGGCAGCGAGCTCGGCCTCCCAACGGTCGCCATTGGCGAGCAGCTTCTCCTTGTCGTAGAGCAGCTCCTCGCGCGTCTCGGTGGAGAACTCGAAGTTCGGCCCCTCGACGATGGCGTCCACCGGGCAGGCCTCCTGGCAGAAGCCGCAGTAGATGCACTTGACCATGTCGATGTCGTAGCGGGTCGTCCGCCGGCTGCCGTCGGCGCGAGGCTCGGCCTCGATGGTGATCGCCTGCGCCGGGCAGATCGCCTCGCACAGCTTGCAGGCGATGCACCGCTCCTCGCCGTTGGGGTAGCGGCGCAGCGCGTGCTCGCCGCGGAACCGCGGCGAGATCGGGCCCTTCTCGTAGGGGTAGTTCAGGGTCACCGTCGGCCGGAACATGTAGCGGAAGGTCAGGCTCAGCCCGGAGATCAGCTCGCTCAGAAAGATCGTCCGCGCGGCGCGGTCCATGAAGCTCATGTCAGCCTATCCTCATCTCGTCCCAGCGCATCAGGGCAGCTCATTTGGCGCCCGGAAGCATGTCGAAGGCGACCAGGAAGCCGGAGACCACCACCACCGCCGCCAGCGAGATCGGCAGGAACACCTTCCAGCCCAGCCGCATCAGCTGGTCGTAACGGTAGCGTGGGAGCGTCGCGCGCACCCAGAGGAAGACGAACAGGCACGCGGAGATCTTCAGCGCGAACCAGATCGGCCCCGGGATCCAGTTGAGCGGCGCGATGTCGAACGGCGGCAGCCAGCCGCCGAGGAACAGGATCGACGTCATCGCCGACATCAAGATCATGTTGCCGTACTCGCCGAGGAAGAACAGCGCGAACGTCATCGACGAATATTCGACGTTGTAGCCGGAGACCAGCTCGGCCTCGGCCTCCGGCAGATCGAACGGATGGCGGTTGGTCTCGGCCAGCGTCGAGACGAAGAAGATCACCGCCATCGGCAAGAGCGGGAAGACGTACCAGTTAAACAGGCCCAGCGGCCCCTGCTGGGCGCGGACGATGTCGCTTAAGTTCAGCGAGCCGACGCAGATCAAGACGGTGATGATCACGAAGCCCATGGAGACCTCGTAGGACACCATTTGTGCCGCCGAGCGCAGCGCGCCGAGGAAGGCGTACTTCGAGTTGCTCGCCCAGCCGGCCATGATGATGCCGTAGACACCGAGCGAGGAGATGGCGAAGAGATAGAGAATCCCGACGTTGATGTCGGCCAGCACCAGCCCCTCGCCGAAGGGGATCACCGCCCAGGCCACCAGCGCCAGGATGAAGGTAATCATCGGCGCAATGAGGAAGACGGTCTTGTTCGCCCGGCTGGGGACGATGGTTTCCTTGAGCAGGAGCTTGACGCCGTCCGCCATCGGCTGCAGCAGGCCGAACGGCCCGACCACGTTCGGTCCCTTGCGCAGGTGCATGGCGGCGATGACCTTGCGCTCGGCGAAGGTCAGGTAGGCGATCGCCAGCATCAGCGGCCCGACGATGATGACGATCTTGATCCCGGTCCAGAGGACCGGCCAGATCAGCGTTGCCCAGAGCTCATCCATGGGTGCCGGTCTTCTTCTCGTCTGTTCCGCCGGTGAACAGCTTGGTGCACTCGGCCATGGTCACCGAGGCGCGGCTGATCGCGTTGGTCATGTAGAAGTTCGCAACCGGGCTCACGAACGGCTCGCCCGAGAGCGTCCCCGCCTGTCCGAAGACGCCCCACGGCGCCGCCCGCACCGCTGTCCGGCTCGGCGAAGACGTCGTTGACCTCGCGCAGCCGGGCGCGGACGTCCGCCAGCGTCTCGAACGGCAACGAGCAGCCCACGGCGTCCGACAGCGCCCGCAGGATCTTCCAATCCTCGCGCGCCTCGCCCGGCGGATAGCAGGCGCGCATCGCCCTCTGCACCCGCCCTTCCGTGTTGACGTAGGTGGCGTTCTTCTCGGTGTAGGCGGCGGCCGGCAGGATCACGTCGGCGCGATGCGCCCCGGCGTCGCCGTGGTGGCCCTGGTAGATGACGAACGCCTTGCCCAGCCGCGCCATCGGCAGCTCGTCGGCGCCGAGGAGATAGACCACCTCGATCTCGCCGGTTTCGGCGCCGGCGAGGATGCCGGCGAGGTCACGGCCGCCCCGGCCGGGAACGAAGCCCAGATCCAGGCCGCCGACCCGCGCCGCCGCGGTGTGCAGCACGTTGAAGCCGTTCCAGCCGCTGTCGGCGCGGACGACGCCGCAGACATCGGCGATGCGCCGCGCCGCCGCCAGCACCGCGGCGCCGTCGGGCCGGGCCAGCGCCCCTTGCCCCAGCACGAGCATCGGCCGCTCGCCCTGGCGCAGGACCTTCGCGAACGGATGGTCGTCGGAGCCAATCCGCTGCAAGAGCCGCGGGTCGTTGCCGAGGTGCTCGTAGGCGTAGGTCAAGTCTTCCGCCGGTCCGACCACCGCAACGGGGAAGTTGCCGGAGCGGTAGCGCTTGCGCAGCCGGGCATTGATGATCGGCGCCTCGCGCCTCGGGTTGGTGCCGATGAGCAGGCACGCCGAGGCGATTTCGATGCCGGCGATCGTCGTGTTGAACAGGTAGGCCGAGCGCGGCTCGCAGGCGAGCGCGGCGCCATCCTGCCGGCAGTCGAGATGCGGCGAGCCGAGGCCGGCCATCAGGTCCTTCAGCGCCACCATCGCTTCGCAGTCGGCAAGGTCGCCGGCGATGGCGGCGATCTTCACCCCCGGTAGCCCCTTCACCCGCTTGGCGATGGCGGCAAAGGCGTCCTGCCAGCGCACCTCTTGCAGCTTGCCGTCGATCCGGACGTAGGGCCGGTCGAGCCGCTGCCGGCGCAGCCCATCGCAGGCGAACCGGGTCTTGTCCGAGATCCATTCCTCGTTGATCTCGTCGTTCAGCCGCGGCAGGACCCGCAGCACCTCGCTGGCGCGGGCGTCGACGCGGATGTTGCTGCCGACCGCGTCCATGACGTCGACCGACTCGGTCTTGCTCAGCTCCCAGGGTCTTGCGACGAACGCGTAAGGCTTGGACGTCAGCGCGCCGACCGGGCAGATGTCGATCATGTTGCCCGACAGCTCCGAGGTCAGCGCCTTCTCGACGTAGGTGCCCACCTCCATGTTCTCGCCCCGCCCAGTCGCGCCGAGTTCAGGGACGCCGGCGATCTCGGTGGCAAACCGGATGCACCGGGTGCAGTGGATGCACCGGGTCATGATGGTCTTGATCAGTGGCCCCATGTACTTGTCGCGCACGGCCCGCTTGTTCTCGTGGAAGCGGCCGCGGTCGAAGCCATAAAACATGGCCTGGTCCTGCAGGTCGCACTCGCCACCCTGATCGCAGATCGGGCAGTCGAGCGGATGGTTGATCAGCAGGAACTCCATCACCCCCTTGCGCATCTTGTGCACCTCGGGGGTGTTCGTGTGGATCACCATCCCTTCCGCGGCCGGCATCGCGCATGAGGCGATAGGCTTCGGCGAGCCTTCCATGGCAACCAGGCACATCCGGCAGTTGCCGGCGATGGACAGCCGCTCGTGGTAGCAGAAGCGGGGGATCTCGACGCCGATGGTCTCGCAGGCCTGCAGCAGCGTCAGGCCGGCCTCGACCTCGACGACCGTTCCGTCAATCGTGAGCTTCGGCATGGCGGTTCCTCACGCGGCCGCGCGCGGATGCGCACTCTGGTGCGCGCTCTGGGCCTCGCGCACGCGCCGCTCGATCTCGGGGCGGAAATGGCGCAACAGGCCCTGGATCGGCCAGGCGGCAGCGTCGCCGAAGGCGCAGATGGTGTGGCCCTCGACCTGCTTGGTCACCTGCTCGAGCAGGTCGATCTCCTCGAAGCTGGCCCGCCCGACCGTGAGCCGCTCCATCATCCGCCACATCCAGCCGCTGCCCTCGCGGCACGGCGTGCACTGGCCGCAGCTCTCGTGCTTGTAGAAGCGCGAAAGCCTGGTGATGGCCCGGACGATGTCGGTGGACTTGTCCATTACCATCAGCCCGGCGGTGCCGAGGCCGGACTTGGCCTGCTGCAGCGAGTCGAAGTCCATGCGCACCGTTTCGCACACCGACTTCGGGATCAGCGGCACCGAGGCGCCGCCCGGGATCACCGCCAGCAGGTTGTTCCAGCCGCCGCGCACCCCGCCGGCGTGCTTCTCGATCAGCTCCTTCAGCGGGATGCCCATCTCCTCTTCCACCGTGCACGGCTGGTTCACGTGGCCGGAGATGTTGAAGAGCTTGGTGCCGGTGTTCTTTGGCCGGCCGAGGCCGGCGAACCAGTCGCCGCCGCGGCGCAGGATGGCCGGGACGACGGCGATGGTCTCGACGTTGTTGACGGTGGTGGGGCAGCCCCACAAGCCGACGTTGGCGGGGAACGGCGGCTTCAGCCGCGGCTGGCCCTTCTTGCCCTCGATGCTCTCCAAGAGCGCCGTCTCTTCGCCGCAGATGTAGGCGCCGGCGCCGCGGTGGATGACCATGTCGAAGTCCCACCCGGAGCCGGCGGCGTTCCTGCCGATCAGCCCGGCGGCGTAGGCCTCGTCGATTGCCCGCTGCAGCGCCTCGGCCTCGCGCAGGAACTCGCCGCGGATGTAGACGTAGCAGGTGTGCGCGGCCATCGCGACGCCGGCGAGCAGCGCGCCTTCGATCAGCTTGTGCGGCTCGTGGCGGAGGATCTCCCGGTCCTTGCAGGTGCCGGGCTCGCCCTCGTCGGCGTTGACGACCAGGTAGTGCGGCCGGGTGCTCGGCCTCCTTGGGCATGAACGACCACTTCAGGCCCGGTGACGAAGCCGGCGCCGCCGCGCCCGCGCAGGCCCGACTTGCGCACCTCGTCGACAATCGGGTCGCGGCCGCGGGCGACCAGGCCCTTGGTGTCGTCCCAATCGCCGCGCGAGCGCGCGCCTTCGAGGCCGCCGTCGGCGAAGCCGTAAATGTTGGTGAAGATGCGGTCCTGGTCGCGCAGCATCAGGCCTCTCCCGTGCCGGGCCCGCCGCTCTGGCCGGTGCCGGTCGTCGTCAATGTCGTGAGCCCGCCGACGGGCTCGGAGCTAGTCCGGCCGATCTGCGACCCGCTCTTGGGCGTCCGCCCGGCGCGCAGCTCGGCCAGGATCGTCTGGATGCTGTCCGGGGTCAGGTCCTCGTAGAAGTCGTCGTCGATCTGCACGATCGGCGCGTTCACGCAGGCGCACAGGCACTCGACCTCGGACAGGGTGAAGCCGCCGTCCTCGGTCGTGCCGCCGATCTCGACGCCGAGCGCCTCGCGGCAGGCGTCCATGATCTCGTCGGAGCCCCGCAGCCAGCACGACAGGTTGGTGCAGACCTGGACGTGATGCCGGCCGATCGGCTGGAGATTGTACATGGTGTAGAAGGTCGCGACCTCGGCCACGCGGATCACCGGCATGCCGAGGAACTTGGCGATGTACTCCAGCGCCGGCTGCGACAGCCAGCCGTTGTTCTGCTTCTGCGCCAGATAGAGCAGCGGCATCACCGCGCTCTGCTGCCGGCCCTCCGGGTACTTGCCGATGATCCTCTTCGCCTCGGCGACGTTCTCCTCGCTGAAGCTGAAAGGCTCGTTGGGCGCCTGCTTGATCGCGTCCTGAACGGTCATCGGTCGACCTCGCCGAACACGATGTCGAGGGAGCCGAGCACGGCGACCACGTCCGCCAGCATGTGCCCGCGGGTGAGGAAGTCCATCGCCTGCAGATGGGCGAAGCCCGGCGAGCGGATCTTGCAACGGTAGGCGCGGTTGGTGCCGTCGGCGACGAGGTACACCCCGAACTCTCCCTTGGGCGCCTCGACCACCGTGTAGGTCTCGCCGGGGGGCACGTGGTAGCCCTCGGTGTAGAGCTTGAAGTGATGGATGAGCGCTTCCATCGAATGCTTCATCTCGCTGCGCGGCGGCGGCGAAACCTTGCGGTCATCGACCTTCACCGGCCCGGCCGGCATCTTCTGCAGGCACTGGCGGATGATCTTCAGGCTTTCGCGCAGCTCGTACATCCGCACGAGATAGCGGTCGTAGCAGTCGCCGTGCTTGCCTATGGGAACGTCGAAGTCGAGGTCGGCGTAGCAGTCGTAGGGCTGGGCCTTGCGCAGGTCCCACGCCACGCCGCAGGCGCGCAGGTTCGGCCCGGAGAAACCCCAGTCCAGCGCCTGCTCGGCGGTGATCGCGCCAATATCGACGCTGCGCTGCTTGAAGATGCGGTTCTCGGTCAGCAGCTCCTCGAGGTCGTCGATGACCGCGGGGAACGTCTCCGACCACGCCCAGATGTCTTCGGCAAGCCCCGTCGGCATGTCCAGGCTCACCCCGCCAGGGCGGAAGTAGTTCATGTGCATGCGCGCGCCGGAGACGCGCTCGCAGAACTCCATCAGCCGCTCGCGCTGCTCGAAGCCCCACAGCATCGGCGTCATCGCGCCGACGTCCATGGCGTAGGCGCATACGGTGAAGACGTGGTTGAGGACACGGCCGATCTCGGCGTAGAGCGCCCTGAGGTACTGCCCGCGCGGCGGCGCCTCGATGCCCAGCAGCCGCTCCACCGCCAGCGCGAAGGCATGCTCCTGGTTCTGCGGCGAGACGTAGTCCAGCCGGTCGAAGTACGGGACCGACTGCAGATAGGTCCGGTATTCGATCAGCTTCTCCGTGCCGCGGTGAAGCAGGCCGATGTGCGGGTCGGCGCGGTCGACGACCTCGCCGTCCATCTCCAGGACGAGGCGGAGCACGCCGTGGGCCGAAGGGTGCTGCGGCCCGAAGTTCAGCGTGTAGTTCTTGATCTCGGTTTCGGTCATGCCGGCTGGTCTTTCGCCTTCTCATCCCCCGGGAGCTCTCCCTGGATGCCCTCCCACGGGCTCAGGAAGTCGAACGTCCGCCAGTCCTGCGGCAGTTTCACCGGCTCGTAGACCACTCGTTTCTGCTCGTCGTCATAACGCACCTCGACGTAGCCGGTGAGTGGGAAGTCCTTGCGCAGGGGGTGACCCTGGAAGCCGTAGTCCGACAGGATCCGGCGCAGGTCGGGATGGTCGCGGAAGGCGATCCCAAACATGTCCCAGGTCTCGCGCTCCCACCAGTTGGCCGAGCTGAACACCTCGATCACGGTGGGCACCGGCGTGTCCTCGGTGGCGCTCACCTTCACCCGGATGCGCCGGTTGTGGGTGAGGCTCAAGAGGTTGTAGACGACGTCGAACCGCTCCTCGCGACCCGGATAATCGACGCCGCACACGTCCATCAGCTGCTTGAACTGGCAATTGACGTCGTCGCGGAGAAACTTCAGGACCCGCGCCACCCGCTCGCGTTCGACAAGGATGCACAGTTCGTCGCGCTCGACCACGACGTCGAGGACCGCGTCGGGAAGCGCGGCTTGCACGTACTCCCCGAGATCGCGCAGCGCCACATCCACCATGCTTCGGCAGCTCCCTATCCACCTGCCGCCGGCCGGCGAGCCGGGGCTAGCGCACCAGGGTCCCGGTGCGCCTGATCTTCTTCTGTAATTGCAGCACGCCGTAGACCAGCGCCTCCGCCGTCGGCGGACAGCCCGGCACGTAGATGTCGACCGGCACCACCCGATCGCAGCCGCGAACCACCGAGTAGGAATAGTGGTAGTAGCCGCCGCCGTTGGCGCACGAGCCCATGGAGATGACGTAACGCGGCTCCGCCATCTGGTCGTAGACCCGGCGGAAGGCCGGCGCCATCTTGTTCGTCAGCGTGCCGGCGACGATGATCACGTCCGCCTGGCGCGGGCTCGGCCGCGGGACCACGCCGAAGCGGTCGAGGTCATAGCGGCTGACGTAGGCGTGCATCATCTCGACGGCGCAGCAGGCCAGCCCGAAGGTCATCGGCCACATCGAGCCGGCGCGCGCCCAGCTGACCAGCTTGTCGAATTGGGTCAGCAGAAAGCCCTTGTTGTCGAGCTCGCCGGTCACCCGCCCCCACAGCTTGTCGTGGTCGCGGATGAGGTCGGCCTCCTGGCCCGGCACGGGCTCGTAGGTCGGTTGGATCACTCCCATTCCAGCGCTCCTTTCCTCCACTCGTATATGAAGCCGACGGTAAGGATTGCCAGGAAAAGCATCATGGACCAGAACCCGAACATCCCGATGTCCGCAAGGGAAATGGCCCACGGGAACAGGAAAGCGACCTCAAGGTCGAAGATGATGAAAAGGATTGCCACCAAGTAATAGCGGACGTCGAACTGCACCCGGGCGTCCTCGAAGGCGTCGAACCCGCATTCGTAGGCCGCGATCTTGTCGGCGTCCGGGCGTTGCGGCGCGATGATGTACGACGCGATCACGGCCATTGCCGCCACGCCGATCGCGATCGCCAGGAAGATGAAGATCGGGACGTAGTCGGACAGGAACGCTTCCACGGCGACACCTCTGGTTCCGGCCGCCATCGACGGTAGGGCCGGCGGACTGGAGCACCCGACGAGCCCCGCGCCCGCGGCATGCCGCGAACGAGTGCGGGCGTACCGGACCCGCGGCGGATGGCGGGAGTGACGGGACTCGAACCCGCGGCCTCTGGCGTGACAGGCCAGCGCTCTAACCGACTGAGCTACACCCCCGAAGCGGATAGGCCACCCGCAAGGGCGCGCTGGATGTAACCCCCGGCCCCGCGGGTGTCAAGCCGCGAGGCGCCGCACCGCGGCGACCACCCGGCATAAACCCCTCGCTACCAACGATTTTCGCGCCCGCGATCACCTCGCCGTTGGGCGTCTCCCCCGGGCAGCACGCGACCGCCCTCACCCTCCCCGCTTCGCGGGTCCCCTCCCTCTCCCACGGCTTCGCCGCGGGCGAGGGCAGCTCGCGGCTCCCTCTCCCGCAGCGCGGAACGCGCGTGTGGGGATAGTTTGGGTGAGGGCATCTAGCGGTCTGAACCAGATACATTCTGACCGGCCGCCATGCCTTAGCGCTCGCCGGCGAGCAAAACCGCAATCGGGAACGTCCGGAACAGGGAGCCGGCGGCAAAGGCGGAACGGCCCTCGCCAACCGCCTCCGGCCTGTGCTCCTCGTCGGTGAGCACGTTCACCCACGCGCGGTCCGCCGGCAGCTCCTCGGGCAGGACGACGGCGGTGTCGCCCCAGGCCGGCTCGCCGAGCGGGAGGCCGTCCAGGCGCTCCATGATCTTCACGACCAGCCGCGGGACAACCACCAGCAGCGCCTGTCCGCCGGCGGTCCGCACGTAGGCGCAGAGGTGGTCGGCGAGCGACCCGGTCGCTTCGGTCGGCGTGTAGCCGCCATTGAGGAACAGGTGCGGACGGTGGCCGCGCAGCTCCAGCAGGCGCCAGGTCAGGAACAGCTTCACCGCCCCGTCCTGCCAGCCATCGAGCAGGCGTACGATGGTGGCGCCGGCGCCGTTCGTGCCCACGTCCTCGCGGATGCGGGCCAGGTGCTGCGCCCGCAGCTCGAAGTCGACCGGCCGCCGGTTGTCCGGATCGACGAGGCTGAAGTCCCACAGCTCGCAGCCCTGGTAGATGTCGGGCACGCCCGGCGCGGTCAGCTTGATCGTCGTCTGGGCGAGGCCATAGACCATGCCGGCCGGGGCGATCCGCTCCTGGAAGCCGCGGAAATCGGCGACGAACGGGTTGGCCTTGCGCATGTCGAGGACGCGGGTGACGAACTCGGCGAGCGCGGCCTCGTAGGTCTCGTCGGGGTTGATCCAGCTCGAGCGCCGCTTGGCCTCGCGAATCGCCTTGGTCATGTAAGCCAGCATGCGGTCGCGGAAGACGTCGGCGATGTCCGGATCGATCTCGCCCGTCGCCGGCGAACTCGATCGGCCAGGCGCCGACCAGCGTCTGGTAGAACAGGTACTCGTCGTTCTCGTCGGGGGCGACGCCGCCGTTGAACTCGGTCTTGCGCCGCTGGTTGAGCGTCGCCCAGCGCTGCACCCGCGCCGACCACTCGTCCGGCAGCTCCGAGATGGCGTTGATCCGGGCGCGGACGTCCTCGCCGCGTTTGGTGTCGTGGGTCGCAAGCGAGACCATGCGGTGCGGCCAGCGCCGGGCCGCTTCCTGGTTCAGCCGGTGGAAGGCGGACAGCGAGGTGCCGAACCGCGCCGGCTCGCCGCCCACCTCGTTCAGCGAGACCAGCCGGTTGTAGCGGTAGAAGGCCGTGTCCTCGACGCCCTTGGCCATGACGGGGCCGGTGTACTGCTGGAACTTCATCGCGAGGCGCCGCACCTCGCCGGAGCGGAGCGAGTTGCTCCCCTCCTTGATGATGTCGGTGGTGAGCAACTGGAAGATGAAGTCGAAGACGCTCTCGTCCGGGCGATAGCTGCGCCGGCGGGCGTGGGCAATCGCCCATTCCAGGTCGCGGTAATCCTCGGGCGAGGCGCCGTTGTCGTCGACGTAGGTGCGATAGACGGGGAAGCTCGCCACCACCTCGCGCAGCGCCTGGCGCAGGCCGACCAGGGTGTAGTCGCGGGTCTGCCAGCTCGTCTCGGTCAGGCGGTTGTACTCGTTGGCGAGAACCCGGAGCTCGCTCGCGAGCTCCATGTCCATGACCTGCTTCTTCGCCGCGTAGGTGATCTCCTCGAAGGAGACGCGATCGCCGACGAAGCGCTCGTAGGCCTCTTCGAGAACCGGCTCGGCATCGGCGTCCACGAACAGGCCGTTGACCAGGTTCAGGAAATCGTAGCCGGTGGTGCCGGCGATCGGCCATTCCTCGCGAAGCCGCTCATGCGGAGCAAGGATCTTCTCGACGACGATGTAGAAGGGCTGGTCGCCGTCGCCGCCGCCGCTGCTGCCATCGTCGCCAGCCCCCTCGCCGGCCCCGTTGCCCGCCAGGGCCGTGCGCATCGCCGCACCCGCGGTTTCCTGCAGACGCTCGAGATAGCGGCGCGGGTCGAATAGCCCGTCGATATGGTCGATCCGCAGCCCGTGGATCAAGCCTTCGCCGATCAGCCGCAGCGTCAGCTCGTGGATGTGGTCGAAGACCGCCGGTACCTCGATGCGGATGCCGGCGAGATCGTTGATCTGGAAGAACCGCCGATAGTTGATCTCCTCGGCCGCGACCCGCCAGAAGGCCAGCCGATACGGCTGGGCCTCGAGCAGCCGGTGGAGCGCCTCGAAGCTGGCGTGGTTGCCGGGCACGCCGTTCAGCCTCTCGACCTCCGCCTCGATGGCCTTGGCGACCACCGGCGACTGCGCCGTCTCGACCAGCCGGCGCTTCAGCCCCGCCGCCTGCCGCCTGCGGGTGGCGCGATCGCGCGGCGAGCGCGACAGCCGGGCGAGGTCGCGGAAGCCGGAGACGACGACCTCCAGCGCCTGGGCCTGCTCGTCGTCCAGCCGCTCTTCCCGGTTCAGCCGCTCTGAGACCGGGCGGAGGATGCGGGCGTACTGGCCCGGCGTCACCGGGAAGCGGTGATCGTAGTACCAGACGCTGAAGCTACCGTCCTCGCTGTCGAAGGCAAGCTTGAGCTCGCCCCCCTCCAGCGTCGTGCCGTAGTGGTTGCCGAGTACCGGAAGCAGCACTTTGCCGCGCAGCTCCGGCTTGGCCGAGCTCCAGTCAATGTCAAAGTACTCGGCGTAGGGCGATTCCTCGCCCCATTCGAGCACGTCGAGCCACCAGGCATTGTCGGCGTGGCCAATGCCCATGTGGTTCGGCACGAAATCGAGGATCTGGCCCATGCCGCGGGCGACGAGCTCGCTCGCCATCGCCCGGAAGCTCTCTTCGCTGCCGATCTCCGGGTTGAAGGCGTTGTGATCGGTGATGTCGTAGCCGTGGGTGCTGCCCGCCCGCGCCTTCAGGTAAGGCGAGGCATAGAGGTGGCTGATCCCGAGGTCCGCGAGGTAGGGGATCAACTTGCGGGCATCGTCGAAGGTGTAGTTGCTGTTGAACTGCAGCCGGTAGGTCGCCCGGGGGAGGTAGAGGTTGGCCTCGCTCACCGTCTCGCCTCCTTATGCCTTGTCCAGATAGAAGGCCGCCGTCCACGCCGGCAGGCGCTCGATCGGGGACTGGTGCTGGTAGCCCCCGGTCGCGTGCAGCAGGCTGCCACGGACCTCGATCGAAGGCGCCTGCGCTTGCTTGGCGGACATGTTGGTCACCAGCGTCAGGTACGAGGTGTCGCCCAGCGTCCAGCCGAGCGCCATCGCCATGCGGTCGCGCCAGAGAACCTCGCCGGCCCCAGGCATGCCGCGCAGCCGCGGCGCCAGCTCCGACTGGCGCAAGGCGAACAGCTTCCGGTGCAGGGCCAGCATCTCGCCGTGCTCGCCCTCATCCGAAGCCTCCCAGTCGAGCTTGCTGTCTTCGAAGGTCTGTCTCCGCGTTCGGATCGGGAATCCGCTCGCGCGCCTTCGGGTCGCTGAACTCGGGGAACGACGCGAACTCCTTCCTCCGGCCTTCCCGGACCGGCTCGACCAGCTCGGGGCCGAGGTTGCAGAAGAACAGGAACGGCCGCGACGAGGCCCACTCCTGACCCATGAACAGCATCGGCGGCGCCGGGGCCAGGCACAGGATCGTGGTCGCCGCCCGCATGGCTTCGGCGGGCGCCAGCATGTTGATGCGTTCGCCGAAGGCGCGGTTGCCGATCTGGTCGTGGTTCTGGATGAACGAGACGAACGCCGTCGCCGGCAGGCCGGCGCTGGGCTCGCCGCGGATCTCGCCCTCGCGGAACGGCGACGGATCGCCCTGGTAGGCGAAGCCCTCGGTGAGGCAGCGGGCGAGGTGCTCGCCCGGCCGGTCGGCGTAATCCTTGTAGTAGCCGCCGCCCTCGCCGGTCACGACCACGTGGTAGGCGTGGTGGACGTCGTCGTTCCACTGGGCGACGTAGTGCCGCGGCCGGAGCGCGCCGTCGCGGCCCAAGTAGCGCGACTCGTTCTTGTCGTTCTCCAGCACCAGGTGGACGTGGCGCCTGCTGTCGACGCGCGAATGAACGGTCTCGGCCAGCTCGGTGAGGATATCCGGCTTGGACGTGTCCTCGATGGCGTGGACGGCATCGAAGCGCAGGCCGTCGAAGCGGTACTCCTCCAGCCAGTAGAGGGCATTGTTGATGAAGAAGTCCCGCACCGGCCGGCTGTCCTCGCCGTCGAAGTTGATGGCCGCGCCCCAGGGGGTGTGCCGGTCGGGGTTGAAGAAGCGCTTGGCGAAAGCGTGGAGGTAGTTCCCCTCGGGGCCGAAGTGGTTATAGACCACGTCGAGGAAGATCATCATCTCCAGCTCGTGCGCTGCGTCGACCAGCGCCTTCAGCTCCTCCGGCCGGCCGTAGATGGAATCGGGAGCGAAGATGGCGACGCCGTCGTAGCCCCAGTTGCGGGCGCCCGGGAAGTCGGCAACGGGCATCAGCTCGACGGCCGTGACCCCGAGGTCCTTGAGGTAGCGAAGCCGGTCGGCGACGCCGCCGTAGGTGCCCTCCGGCGAGAACGTGCCCACGTGCAGTTCATAGAAGACGGCGTCCTCCCACGGCCGCCCGCACCAGCCAGGGTGCTTCCAGGCGTAGGCGCTCGGGTCGATGACCTCGCTGGCGCCGTGGACGTCGTCAGGCTGGAACCGCGACACCGGGTCCGGCACCTTCAGGTCGCCGTCGATCTGGAAGCGGTAACGGCTGCCGGCGCCGATCGCCCTCGACCGTGGTTTCGCACCAGCCGGAGGCGTCGCGCTCCAGCGGCAGCACCTGCTCGTCGGCGCCGGCGCCCAGGCACAGGGCAACCGACTTCGCATCCGGCGCCCACAGGCGGAAGCGCACGCCGGCCTGGCCGATTTCGGCCCCGAAGGGCATGCGATGGCTGAACCCTGTCATATCAAGCCCTCTCGTCTTTGCTGGAGTGAGACCGGAGCCATGAGCACGAACGACCGGGACGTCACCGGGTAGCTGTCGCCGTCGGCGCAGTAGGTGGTGTCCGAGAACCCCTCCTCCGTGCTGGTGTCGATCAGGACCTGCCAGCGCTCGCCGACGTCGAGCTCGGGAATGGTCCACTCCTTCTCCTCGTGGTTGGCGTTCATCATGACCAGGAAGCTGTCGTCGGGCTGCTGCTCGCCCGTCGCGGTCAAGTGGTACTCGCCCGCCTCGCCGCGGATCAGGAAGCTGAGCCAGCTACGGCCGGGGTCGCCCCAGTCCTCCTCGCCCATCTGCGATCCGTCCGGGTTGAGCCAAACGATGTCCTGAATGTCCGTGCCGGGAATGAAACGGCGATGAAAGAACCTGTTTCGGTGAAAGACGACGTGCTCGCGCCGGAGCTGGATCAGCCGCCGGGAGAACTCGAGGAATTTCTGGTTCTCCTCGTCGATGGTCCAGTCGATCCAGCTGATCTCGCTGTCCTGGCAGTAAGCGTTGTTGTTGCCGCCCTGGCTGCGCCCGAACTCGTCGCCCGCCACCATCATCGGCAAGCCCTGAGAAACCAGCAGCGTGGCCAGCATGTTCCGCCGCTGCCGCAGCCGGAGCGCCTTGATCTCGGGGTCGTCGGTCTCGCCTTCAGCGCCACAGTTCCAGGAGTTATTGTTGTTCGTCCCGTCCCGGTTGTCCTCGAGGTTGGCTTCGTTGTGCTTGTCGTTGTAGCTGACCGTGTCCGCGAGGGTGAACCCATCGTGGGCGGTGACGAAGTTGACCGACGCCCAGGGCCGTCGGCCGTGAGTATTGAAGATGTCGCTGGAACCGGTGATGCGGGTGGCGAAGTCCGGCATCACGCCGCCGTCGCCCTTCCAGAACCCGCGGACGGTGTCGCGGTAGCGGTCGTTCCACTCGCCCCAGCCGGCGGGAAAGCCGCCGAGGCGGTAGCCGCCGTCGCCAACGTCCCAGGGCTCGGCGATCAGCTTGGCCCGCGACAGCACCGGATCCTGCCGCACCGCATCGAGGAAGCCGCAGTGGTTGTCGAAGCCGCCGTGCTCCTCCCGCGCCAACGTTGTCGCCAGGTCGAAGCGGAAGCCGTCGACGTGCATCTCCTCGACCCAGTAGCGCAGCGAGTCCATCACCAGCTGGAGGACGCGCGGATGGCGCAGGTCGAAGACGTTGCCGCAGCCGGTGAAGTCCATGTAGTAGCGCTGGTTGCCCGGCACGAGGTGGTAGTAGGAGGCGTTGTCGACGCCGCGGAACGACAGCGTCGGGCCCATCTCGCTGCCCTCGGCGGTGTGGTTGTAGACCACGTCGAGGATCACCTCGATCCCCGCCGAGTGCATGACCTGGACAAAGGTCTTGAACTCGCCGAGCCGCTCCGAGACCAGGTAGCGCGGATCCGGGGCGAAGAAGGCGAGCGTGTTGTATCCCCAGTAGTTGGTGAGGCCCTTCTCGATCAGGTGCCGGTCGTCGAGGAACGCCTGGACCGGCAGCAGCTCAACGGCGGTGACGCCTAACGCCTTCAGGTAATCGACCGCCGCCTGCGCGGATAAGCCCTCGAAGCTGCCGCGCCGGGCCTCGGGCACCTCCGGCATCCGCACGGTGAAGCCCTTGACGTGCATCTCGTAGACGATGCTTTCGTGCCAATCGATCTTGGGCGGCCCGGTCGTCGCCCCAGGTGAACGCGGTGTCGACGACCCGGCACTTCGGCATGTAGCGGGCGTTGTCGCGGGTGTCGAAGCTCAGGTCCTTGTCGGGGTGGCCGATCTTGTAGCCGAAGTTGGCGTCGTGCCACTGCAGGCCGCCGATCAGCGACTTGGCGTACGGGTCGATCAACAGCTTGTTGGGGTTGAAGCGGTGGCCCGCCAGCGGCTCGTACGGACCATGGACGCGATAGCCGTAGAGCTGGTTGGGCCGCAGATCGGGCAGATAGCCGTGCCAGATCTCGTTGGTGTACTCGGGCAGAACCACCCGCTCGATCTCGCGCTTCCCCTTCTCGTCGAACAGGCAGAGCTCGACCTTCGTTGCGTTCTCGGTGAACAGGGCGAAGTTGACGCCCTTTCCGTCCCAGGTCGCGCCAAGGGGATACTGATCCCCTGGCCATACTCTTAGCTTGGTGTCGGCCATTTATGATGATCCCCGCGGCAGGAAGGAGGAAGGGGTCGCGAGGCGCTGACCGTAATGTCAGCGCAGATTAGCGCATTAACAAAGGGTTTGTGGCGCGACGGGGAGGCCCGGCGTGGGGGCGCGGGGGGAGGGCTGGTGGGCGGTGACGGGATCGAACCGCCGACATCCACGGTGTAAACGTGGCGCTCTACCGGCTGAGCTAACCGCCCACCGCTGGCAAACCCGGTAAAGCGAAAGCGAATGGCTCGCGGACCAGCCAGTCGCTCCGCAACAGTCTTGAGCTCTCGACGCCTCTTTTTGAAGCCGTTACCGGCGACGGCCCATGGACGCGCTCGACTTCGAAACTAGTTCAAGGAGTCCTTCAGGCCTTTGCCCGCCTTGAACTTCGGCACCCGCGCGGCGCCGATCTGAATGGTCTCGCCGGTGCGCGGGTTCCGGCCCTCCGAGGCCGCACGATCGGCCACCGAGAAGGTGCCGAAACCGACGAGCCTGACCTCGTCCCCGTCTTTCAACGCCTTGGTAATCGCCTCGAAGACGCCGTCGACGGCCTTGGCCGCGTCCTTCCTCGGCAGGCCGGTGTCTTCGGCAACGGTCTCAACCAGTTCGTTCCTGTTCAACCCAGAAACCCCCCTCTTGTCTTGGGAGTGGCAGTATTCGCCGCGCAGGCTGCGGGCGTTTCAATGGCTACTACAAAATCTTGTGGGCCGCAACCGTAAGAGCCGCGGCAATCACCGCGGCTGTCGGCGTTTTTGCCCACCTGTTGTGGCGGCCTGATCGCCCCGCCTGCGGCTGAAGATGCGGCTTCAGAGGCGAGACTGGCGGCGGCACCGGGGTAGCCGGGGGGCGGGACCGGGGGTAGTCCGGGGGCGAAACTTAAGGTGACCCCGGGCCTTGCCTACCCGGGCCTTGCCTCTGGCAGCGGCAACTGCGATGGCTATACTGCCGCCGCTGTCGCCAGATGCGTCGTCTTCACGGGATCGCCGATCATGGCCGCCCCCGCCCCCATGCCCGCCGTCGCCTTCGTCGCCTCCGGGCACGACGAGGCCCAGCGCGCGCTGGAGCGCCTCCGCCATGCTTATGCCTCGGTCCCGCCGGAGGAGGCCGACGTCATCGTCGCCCTCGGCGGCGACGGCTTCATGCTGGAGACCCTGCACCGCTACATGGACCGCAAGATCCCGATCTTCGGGATGAACCGCGGCTCGGTTGGCTTTCTGATGAACACCTTTGGCGAGGACAACCTTATCGAGCGGGTGGCCAGGGCCGAGCCCATTGGGCTGAACCCGCTGCGCATGACCGCCATCGACATCCACGGCGGCAGTCACGAGGCGCTGGCCATCAACGAGGTGTCGCTCCTGCGCGAGACCCGCTTCGCGGCGAAGCTCAAGATCGAGGTCGACGGCGTCATGCGGATGCCGGAGATGATCTGCGACGGCGTGCTGCTGGCAACACCGGCCGGCAGCACCGCCTACAATGTCTCCCTCGACGGCCCGATCCTGCCGCTCGGCGCCCACGTCCTGGCGCTAACCCCGATCAGCGTGTTCCGGCCGCGGCAATGGCGGGGCGCCATCCTGCCGCACGAGGTCACCGTCAGCGTCACGGTGCTGTCGCCGGCAAGCCGGCCGGTCAGCGCCGTTGCCGACTACACGGAGGTCCGTGACGTGGTCCGCGTCCTCATTCGCGAGGACCGCAGCGTCGTCCTCACCCTGCTGTTCGACCCCGAACACAATCTTGAGGAACGGATCATCAAGGAACAGTTCCTGCTGTAGGTGGGTAAGCTCCTGCCGTAGATGGGGAAGAGCATCTCTGCTGCTGCCCTGCCGAGCGCGAGGCGATCCTCGCCCTGTTCCCGATACCGGGCATAAGTCCGGACAGATCGTGTGCTAGCTGCATCGCGTTGAGGAATGGCTTTGCGCCGGCCCGGACTTGCGATATATCTCTGCCCAGACGCTATCGCGCACGTGCCAATGCCCCACGAGAGCGGGTATGCGACGACGTAACGCGTCCTTTTAGGTCGAGCCGGTCAACCGTGGGCCGGTGCCCTTAAGGGAGGTGGATATGCTTGACGCCCGGCGCCGTGCGACAATCAAGCTCATCACATTGCCCTAGGTCGGTTGTGGCTTAAGGCACCGGTCCGCGCGCTTGCGCGGGTTGCCCTTGTCCGCCTCACCAGCGCTTCCGCTACTTGGCCTCCGCTTACGGGGCCAGCGGATCCTGCCGGGTTCCGGGCACGGGCCCTCCGACGCGGCCCTAGACCGAGCGTTCTCATCTCACAGCTCCCAGCGGAACCGTGCGGCGAAGCACGAAACGCCGCGGTGTGCCCGCCCCCCTGCTTGACCACCGTCGACACCCGGACAGCGTTCACAGGAGGCCCCCGATTGATCCATCCCCCCGCCAAGCACGCGAAGGTCCCCGGCCGCCTCGTCATTCTCGGTTTCGGCTCGATCGGCCAGGGCGTCCTGCCGCTGATCCTGCGCCACCTCGAAATCGCGAGCGACCGGATCACGATCGTCACCGCCGATGAGCATGGGCGGGAGCAAGCGCAGGCGGCGGGCGTCCGCTTCCTGTCGCAGCCGGTCACCCGCGACAATTACCGCCAGCTTCTTGAGCCGCTGCTGGGTCCGGACGACGTCCTCGTCAACGTCTCCGTCGAGGTCTCATCGGTGGCGCTCATCCAGCTCTGCCGCGAGCGCGGCGCGCTCTACCTCGACACCTGCATCGAGCCCTGGGCCGGCGCCTATGTGGATCCTTCCCTCACCCCCTCGCAACGGTCGAACTACGCCCTGCGCGAGAGCGCCCTGGCGCTGAAGACCAGTGCCCCGGCGCCGACCGCGGTGACCGCGCATGGCGCCAACCCGGGCCTCGTCTCCCACTTCGTGAAGATGGCGCTGCTCGACATTGCCCGCGACACAGGCCGCCATGTCACCAACGGCGGCGCCCCGCGCTCGCGCGCCGATTGGGGAGCTCTTGCCCGCGACCTCGGCATCAAGGTGATCCACATCGCCGAGCGCGACACCCAGGCAGCCGACGTCGCCAAGAGGCCCGGCGAGTTCGTCAACACCTGGTCCATCGACGGCTTCGTCAGCGAAGGCTGTCAGCCGGCCGAGCTCGGCTGGGGCACCCACGAGAGCGTCTTCCCGGAAGATGGAGCCCGTCATGCCTTCGGCAGCGACGCGGCGATCTACCTCAAGCGGCCCGGCGCCGGCACCCGGGTGCGGACCTGGACGCCGCTGGAGGGCCCCTTCCACGGCTTCCTCGTCACCCACAACGAGTCGATCTCGATCGCCGATTACCTGACCGTACGCAACGGCAGCGGCGTGATCTACCGGCCGACGGTGCATTACGCCTACCACCCCTGCGACGACGCGGTGCTCTCGCTGCACGAGCTGGCCGGCAAGAACTGGCACATGCAGGACAGCCAGCGGCTGATGATGGACGAGATCAAGAGCGGCATCGACGAGCTCGGCGTCCTGCTCATGGGCCACCAGAGGGGCGCCTACTGGTTCGGCTCCAGGCTTTCCATCGACGAGGCGAGACGCCTCGTGCCCCACAACAACGCGACCAGCTTGCAGGTCACCGTCTCGGTCCTCGCCGGCCTCGTCTGGGCTATCGAGAACCCCCGCGCCGGCCTGGTCGAACCGGAAGAGCTCGACTGCGACCGGATCATGGCCATCGCCCGGCCCTACCTCGGCGAGGTGGTGGGCGTCTACTCCGACTGGACCCCGCTGCTCGACCGCGGCGTCCTCTTCCCCGAGCGGACCGAGCAAGGCTGCCCCTGGCAGTTCCAGAACTTCCGCGTCACCTGACGACCAGCCAGAGGGCGATCCCGACGATGACCAAGAAGATCAGCCGCTTTCTTGCCCAGCGACGACCGGCAACCCCCTGCCTGGTCCTCGACCTCGACATCGTCACCCAGAACTACGCCAAACTGCGCCAGGCGATGCCGGACGCAGCGGTGTACTACGCCTTGAAAGCCAACCCGGCGCCGGAGATCTTGCAGCTCCTCGCCGGCCTCGGCTCCTCGTTCGATGCCGCCTCGGTTAACGAGATCGACATGGTGCTCGCCGCCGGCGCCGGGCCAGAACGCATCTCCTTCGGCAACACGATCAAGAAGCGGGCGGACATCGCCGCCGCGTACGAGCGCGGCGTGCGCCTCTATGCCTTCGATTCCTGGGCGGAGCTGGAGAAGATCGCTGCCGCCGCGCCGGGAAGCCGGGTCTTCTGCCGGATCAGCACGCCGGGAACGGGGGCGGAGTGGCCGCTTTCGCGCAAATTCGGCTGCGAGCCGAAGACGGCGGCGGAGCTGCTGCGGCTGGCCAACGCGCTGGGGCTCGAGCCCTACGGCATCTCGTTCCACGTCGGCTCGCAGCAACGCGATCCGAAGCAATGGGACAAAGCCGTGGGCGAGGCGGCGGCTCTGTTTCGCGAACTTGACGACGGCGGCGTGACGCTCGGCATGCTCAACATCGGCGGCGGCCTGCCGACCCGCTACCGCAACCGGCTGCCGAGCCTCTGTGCCTACGGCGCGGTGATCCGCCGGTCGCTCAGGCGCCACTTCGGCAACCGCCAGCCGGCGGTCATCGTCGAGCCGGGGCGGCAGATGGTCGGCGACGCCGGCATCATCCAGACCGAGGTCGTGCTGATCGCCGATCGGGAGCGCACGGAACCGCGCCGCTGGGTCTACCTCGACATCGGCAAGTTCGGCGGCCTCGCCGAGACCATCGACGAGGCGATCAAGTATCCCATCCTCAGCAACCGGCGCGGTCCCGCCGACCGGGTGGTCCTCGCCGGCCCCACCTGCGATTCCGCCGACGTGCTCTACGAGCAAAGCGACTACCGGCTGCCGCTAGATCTGCAGATCGGCGACAAGCTGGAGATCCGCTCCGCCGGCGCCTACACCACGACCTACTCCTCGATCGCCTTCAACGGCTTCGAGCCGCTGCGCTGCTACTGCATCTAACGGCCAGCGCGGCCGGGACCGGCAAGCGGCCGTGCCACTGCCTTCTATAGCTATCCCGGGGTCACCAGCTTCAGTCCGACGATGCCGGCGACGATCAGGCCAATGCAGGCTAGCCGCAGGGCCTCCGCCGGCTCGGCGAAGAGGATGATCCCGGCGATGGCGGTGCCGACGGTGCCGACGCCAGTCCAGACCGCATAGGCGGTGCCGAGCGGCAGCGTGCGCAGGGCGAGCCCGAGCAGGCCGAGGCTGATCCCCATGCAGGCAACGGTGAGCAGCGTCGGGATCAGCCGGGTGAAGCCCTCGGTGTACTTCAGCCCGACGGCCCAACCGACCTCGAACAGCCCGGCGGCGAAGAGGATGAGCCAAGCCACGACGGCGTCATCGCCCGCCGGCGTGATCCGGCGCGGGCCGGCGCAGCACCCCTCCCGTGGTGGGCCGGGCCACGCCGGTGGTCGACGGCAGGCTGAGCGGCAGGCCGCGCAGCGAGCGGACGGCGAGGAAGGCGAAGGCCTCGGCTTCCAGCGAATCGCCGCGCCAGCCGACGGTCTCGACCGCCGCGACGGGCGCCGCCACCGCTTCGGCGAGCCGCGCAAGCAGAACGGGATTGTGCCGGCCGCCGCCACAGACCAGCCAGCGCCTCGGCGCCTCCGGGAAGAAGAGACGGGCGGCGGCGATGCCGCGGGCGGTAAAGGCTGCGAGCGTGGCAGCGCCGTCGGCGGCCGAAAGCGGTGTGACTGAGGCGAGCGCGCTGGCGAACGCGCCGCGGTCCAGCGACTTGGGCGGCGGTATCCGAAAGTAGGGGTGCGCCAGGAGCGCCGCGAGCAGAACGGCATCGACCCGCCCCCGGGCGGCGACGCGACCATCCTCGTCCATGGCCATGCCCGTCACCCGCTCCAGCCAGTCGTCGATCAGGGCGTTGCCGGGGCCGGTGTCGAAGGCGAGGATGGACGGCTTGCCGTCGTCCTCGTCCGGCCGCTCCCGGCCGATCCAGGTCACGTTGGCGACGCCGCCGATGTTGACGACGGCCAGCGGCTTGTCGAGGTCGCGCGCCAGCGCCGCATGGTAGAGCGGCGCGAAGGGCGCCCCTTGCCCGCCCCCGGCAACATCGGCGACGCGGAACTCCTCCACCACCGGAATCCCGCACGCGCTGGCGAGCCGAGAGCCGTCGCCGATCTGGACCGTCTCGCCCGCGTCCGGACGGTGCAGGACGGTTTGGCCGTGAAAGCCAATGACGTCGATGTCGCCGGCCACACGCCCGGCTTGGCGCAGCAGCGTCTCAACCGCTTCGCCGTGCCGATCGGTCAACTCCGCGATGGTAGCCGCGTCATCGGGCTGCGGCCGGCGGCCCAGGAGCCGGCGCAGCCGGGCGCGAAACTCGGCAGGGTAAGGCAGCGTGATCGCCGCCTCGTACGTCGCCTCCTGCTCGCCGTCGGTTGCGATCAGGGCGGCGTCGACGCCATCGAGCGAGGTGCCGCTCATCAGCCCGATGGCGCTGTAGCGGTGCTGAGCCTCCGGACGCGGCGCGCTAGCATATCCCATGTGTGCGGCCGAACCCGGCTGGCCCGAGCGTTGTCGCCCCGGCGCGATCATGTTAACCGTCACCGCAACCATCCTGATCTTGCGACTGCGGGCGCATGCCCTGCTGCCATGCCGGCATCGGCTCGGTTCCCCCCTGGTTGGACGGTCCACGCCATGATCTCGCAGCCCTCCCAGTTCGTCCAGACCGTCGTTGCGCGCGGCTACCTGCACCAGTGCACGGATCTCGACGGGCTCGCCGCCGCCAGCGCCAAAGGCGTCGTCGTCGGCTACATCGGCTTCGACTGCACCGCCCCCAGCCTCCACGTCGGCAGCCTGGTCTCGATCATGCTGCTGCGCGCCTTCCAGAAGGCCGGACACAAGCCCATCGTGCTCATGGGCGGCGGCACCAGCAAGATCGGCGATCCGTCGCTGCGCGACGAGGCCCGCAAGCTGCTCGGCGAGGCCGAGATTGCCGCCAACATGGCCGGGATCCGCCAGGTCTTCGCCCGCTTCCTGCGCTTCGGCGATGGGCCCGCCGACGCGCTCATGGTCGACAACGCCGACTGGCTGGATCAGCTCAACTACATCGCCTTCCTGCGCGACTACGGCCGGCACTTCTCGGTCAACCGGATGCTCAGCTTCGATTCGGTGAAGCTGCGGCTGGAGCGCGAGCAGTCGCTGAGCTTCCTCGAATTCAACTACATGATCCTGCAGGCCTACGACTTCCTGGAACTCGCCCGCCGGCACGGATGCAGCCTGCAGATGGGCGGCTCGGATCAGTGGGGGAATATCGTGGGCGGCGTCGAGTTGGCCCGCAGGGTCGACGGGCGCGGCGTCTTCGGCCTGACGACGCCACTGCTCACCACCGCCTCTGGGGCCAAGATGGGCAAGACCGCCGCTGGAGCGGTGTGGCTGAACGCGGAGATGCTGTCGGCCTACGACTACTGGCAGTACTGGCGCAACACTGAGGATGCCGACGTCGGTCGGTTCCTCCGCCTGTTCACCGAGCTGCCGCTGCCGGTGATCGCCGAACTCGAGGGCCGCGAGGGCGTGGCCATCAACGAGGCAAAGGTGATCCTCGCCGACGAGGCGACCCGGCTCTGCCACGGCGAGGCTGCCCGGGCGCAGGCGGCCGCAACCGCGCGCGATTCGACGTCCTCGCGGACGGCGTCGCCACCGGCGAGGCCCTCCCAAGCGTCGAGGTGACGCGAGCCGAGCTCGACGCCGGGCTGCCGGCGCTGGAGGCCTTCTGCCGCGCTGGTCTCGCCGCCAGCAACAGCGAGGTCAGGCGCCTGGTCAAGGCCGGCGGCGCGCGCATCAACAACGTCGCCGTTCTCCGACGAGAGGCGCACGATCACCGCGGCCGACCTCGACGCCGACGGCGTGGTCAAGCTGTCGGCGGGCAAAAAGCGCCACGCCCTGGTGCGCCTCGGCGGCTGAGCCGGCTTTCGAGTGCTGCACCGCAGCCATGCGCTGAGGCGCATGGCTCGGGAGCCACCGGGTTTTGTATTCGCACTGTGGCTGGGCTAGCATGGACGCGTGGGACTTTATAATCGTGGCGATCAATGATCGCAGGAGGATAGGGTGACGGTCCTTCGCTGGCAGCCGGCGATGAAGCTCGGCATTCCGCGCCATCGACGCCGACCACAAGACGCTCGTGGGCCTGCTCAACACGCTGCACTACGCGATGATCGCCGGCGACGACCGCAGCGGCCTCGGCATGGTGCTGAAGGAGCTGGTCGACTACACCCACACCCACTTCGCCCGCGAGGAAGCGCTGATGGAGCGCAGCGGGTACCCCGAGATCGAGCCGCACCGGGCGATCCACCGCCGGATCGCGGCGGCGATGGAGGAGCATCGCGCGACCTTCCTCGACGAGCCGGAGGCCTTCGACATGGACACGTTCTACGACTTCGTCTCCGGCTGGCTGCTCCACCACGTGCTCGGTGAGGACATGAAGCTCAAGCCGTACTTCAGCCGGCTCGCCGCGCACGTCGCCGCCTGAGTCCGACGCCTGCCCCAACTCGTCCGTCCGGTGCCGCTTGGGCCCGTGCTGCCTAGAACAACTTGCGCGAAGTTGACGCACCAGAATTCGTGAGCGGCGTCCTCAGCTTGGTTTTGCGGCCCACTGAACCCGCATTCGTCACCCGTGGACTTGTTCCGCGGGTCCATCATAGATGGCCGTACTCGTTACACGGCTGTGCACGGCCATTGGACGGCCTTGACGCCTCTAAAGGGTCCAGTTCAACCTGGCCGCACTTTTCCTAGGGCCTTGCGGTCGCCCGTGCGCGCGGAGCCGCTGGTTCCTCGTCCGCCGGCGAGGTGTCGAAGATCCGGAACAGGTTGCGCAGCACACCGGGCGCCAGCACGCTGATCGGGTTGACCGAGATGTCCGGGTTGGTCATCGTCCCCCGGACGGCGAAGCTCGCCGCGAACAGGCCGCCGCCGCGCTCGCCGCCGCTGAACAGCCCGCCGATCAGCGGCAGGTTGCCGAGCAGCGAATTCACCACGTAGAACGGGACCAGGGTGCCGCGCAGATCGAGCAAGTCCCGGTTCAGGTCATAGGTCCCGGCCGCGGTCAGCCCGATGGCGTTGCCGTGCATCCGCGCGTCGTTGAGCTGCAGGACGTCATTGCCAAGGGCGAACGGCGCGTCCAGCGCGGTGAAGCTGATGCCACCGCCGCGCAGCACATCAAGGATCCCGGTCAAAGCCATGACGTTCAGGATCTGGGCGATGATCGGAGCGCGGATCAGGCGGAAGTCCCGGACCTTCACCGTCCCCTCCAGCGCGCCCCCGCCCTGCGGCGTGTCGTCGAACGTGCCGTTTACTGTCAGCCGGCCGCCGTTGATGTCGGGAAAGATGCCCAGCGCACGCAGCGCCTCCCCGGCATCCTCGGCGCGGATGCGCAACGTCCGCGCGGCGGCACCTGCCGGTGCAATCTCAACGCTGATGGGATCGCGGCCGACGCTTCCCGCGACCTGCGCCAACTCGAAGACGCCATCCTCGCGCACGACCGTTGCGCTCACCGCGCGGATCGGCGCCTCCGGCTCCAGCCACAGGCGGTCGAGGTCGGCCGAGAAGGTGAAGCTGTCGAGGGCGCCGGCACGCCCCCCGCCCATCGCCGCGCCGGCCGCCTCGCCCTGGTCGAGTTGCATGAGCGGATGCAGATCCAGGCCATTGCCGCCGACGGAGATGTCCCACGCCGCCCGTGGCATGGCGGTCACGATCGCCGAAGCGTCGGTCCGGCCGCTGAGCAGCCGGTCGACGATGACACGCTGCAGCGAGCCGTCGGGCGCAAGGTTCACCGAACCCAGCGCCTCCAGGCCCGGCGCCGAAATCGAGGCGCGGCTGATCTCGGCTAGCCGCTCGCCGGACAGGCGGCCGGCGACGAAGATGAAGCCGCGCCTGTCGGGGTCCTTCGACCAGCCGATGGGCGGGAACTTCAGGGCCGCGTCGGTGGCGTCGACGTCCGCGTCGAACGCGATGTCGCGCTCGCTCTTGAAGATTACGGACGCCGAACCGGCCAAAGGGCCGTCGACCCACGTCTCCATCGTGGCGATGGTCTCTGGCTTCAGCCGGCGCAGGGCCGGCAGCCGCAACGATGCAAAGGTGACCTCGATACTGCGCACGAAGGGCGCGCCGGGAGCGAAGTTCTCGCGCCAGGCCAGCCGGCAGTCGATGCCCTCGAACGCGGCCGGGCCGTTGATGGTCATGCCCTTCTCGTCGACGTCGAGCCGCAGCGTCCCGCCGGTCACGTCGCCGCCGAGGAAGGCGCCCCTGATGAACAGGTTGCTGACGTCGGCGCCGGCCTGGAGCTTGATCTCGTCCACGTCCGGGTCGTCCGTGAGCGGCAGCTTCAGCTTCACCCCGGCCGCGACGTTGCCCTGCGCGTCCCTAGGGCTGAAGCCGAGGTTCCTGGTGTAGCCGAAGGGTTCGGCGGCGAGGAACGCAAGCGCCGCGGGCACCGTTCCCTCTATTGCGAGATCGAGATCGAGGCGCGGCGGGTTGGCGCGGGCATCGAGAATGCGGGCGGTGCCTCCCGTGACCGTCAGGCCGCCGGCTTCGCCACCCGCGATCCGGACGGTGAGACTGTCGAGGCCGAACTCCACCAACGCTGCGGCATTGCGCACCGGCGGCGCCGGCGGCCGGTAGTCGATGCTCACCCCGGCAGCGTCGAGGCTGCCGCTCAGGCGGGTTACGTCCGTCCCCTTCTCCGTCGGGCCGAAGGCCAGGCGGACCTCGCCCTGGCGGGCGCTGCCGCGCGACAGGTGGCCGAGAACCCACTTGCGGCCGCCCGGCGCGACGAAGCTCGGCCAGTAGGTCGCAAGCTCGTCGACCTGGACTCGGCTGAAGAAGATGGTCGCCTCGCCGGCGCGATCCGCCCGCGACAGCCCCGTGGCCTGCCCCTCGACGCTGAGCTTCGGCCCGCCGAGATCGAGATCCAGCGTCGACAGCGACAGCGCATCTGCGCCGATATCGTACGCCGCCTGACCGGCGATGGAGGATATGGGGAAGGCCTGCTCCCTGGGCTTCGGCAGCCGGACGCTGGTTCCCGGCGCAAAGTCGATGCCGGCGGAGCGGATGTCGACGATACCGGCGCGGCGATCGTAGCGGCCGGCCAACGCCAGCTCTTCGACCGCAAGATCCTGGACCGCGCCCTCCTCGTCGAGCATGGCGGCGATCTCGGAGGTGAGCGAGAGGCGGCCGCCGCCGCCCTGGACATCGAGGTCCGCGGCCTCCAGGGCGCCGTCCGCGCCGGTGGTGAACGACGCGGCGCCACTCAGCGGCAGATCCACCGCAAGGAGCAGGCCGAGCGCGGGGTTGACGGCGGCCAGCGAAGCCGGCCTCAGCCCGGAAAAGACGGTGCGGACCTGCATGATCCCCGACGAGCCGGTGAACGCGCCGTCGATCGTGGCTCCGGCCACCTCAGACCCGGTGAGCAGCGCCAGTCGGGCGCTCAGGATCATGCTGTCGTCACCGCGAACGAGCCGCGCCTGCTCCAGCCGGCCGCGCCAGGTCGCGCCGAGCTGGCGGTCGCGGTAGACGAAGCGGCCGTCGCTGATGGTCACGATCTGCAGGAAACTCAGCGGATCGGCGGGGTCGCGCGGGCTGTCCAGCGCCTTCTGCAGCACCTCGCGAAAGGGCGTGCCGGTGCCTTCCGTCTCGGCCAGGGCCACCTCCAGCGTCCCGTCCTCACGCCGGACGAGGCGCACCCGCGGGCCGTAGAGGTGGATCTCGGTCGGCGCCAAGCGGAACGACCGCAACGCCTCGGTGCTGAGCTCCACCGACAGCTCGGGAACCCGGGCGATGGGCCGGGCATCCTCGGCGCGCACGTCCACATCCAGGAAGCGGACGTCGAGGCCGCTCTCCCAGCCTTGCCAGGTGAGGATGACGTCGCCGATGGCCAGGCGGAACGGGCTGCTCGCCCGGTTGACCACGTGCTCCAGCGTCGGCACCGCCCAGCCGAGCGACAGCGGCCCCTTGCTCAGGCGCCACGCGGTAAGCGCGCCGATGATCACGGCGGCGACAACCAGCCCCGAGAGCAGGTAAAACAGGTGATGAAGCGAGCGTTTGAGCAAGGAAGAGGCGGCTCTGAGGCGCGGAGCGGAGCGGAACGGCGGCGCAAGCGCTGCGCATTCTGCGGCAAAGCCGGAATGTTGAACATGGCTAATTGGCTTACGGCCAGAGAAGACGAGCTCCCGCGACCGGCGGATCACGGCCGGGCGCGGGTGGGGCTGGAGCGCTGGCAAGCGGCCGCCGCCCGCGACCCGGCGTTAGCCCAGAGGATCGAGACGCAGCTTCGTGAGCCGGCCGGCCGCCGCCTGGTCGATTCGATCTTCGGCAACAGCCCCTATCTGACCTTCCTTGCCGAGCGCGAGCCGAGGCTGCTGTCCGAGCTGATCGAGGATGGGCCGGAGCCGGCGAAGGCCGCCCTGTGGCAGGATCTGGCCGCCATCGAGACGCACCGCCGCGAGCGGCGAGGATCCCTCCCGGCCGCTGCGCCTCGCCAAGAGACGGGTCGCGCTGGCGACGGCCGTGGCCGACGTCGCCGGTGTTTGGCCTCTGGCCGAGGTCACCGCCACTCTCTCCCGCTTCGCCGAGGAGGCGCTAGGCTGCGCCTGCGCCTTTCTCCTGACCGAGCTCGCGCATCATCTCGAGATGCAGCCTCAGGATCCGGAGGCGCCGGAGACGGGCTCGGGGCTGATCGTGCTCGGCATGGGCAAGCTCGGCGCCGGCGAGCTCAACTACTCCAGTGACATCGACCTGATCGTCTTCTACGACCCCGAGTGCTGGCCGCAGGACCGCCGCTCCGACCTGCAGAACCGGTTCGTCCGGCTGGCGCGCGGGCTGGTTCGGATCATGGCCCAGCGCACCGCCGACGGGTATGTCTTCCGCACCGACCTCAGGCTCCGTCCGGACCCCGGCTCGACGCCGCCGGCGATGTCGGTCCTGGCGGCGGAGATCTACTACGAGACGCTGGGGCAGAACTGGGAGCGGGCCGCCATGATCAAGGCCCGCCCCGTCGCCGGCGATCTCGCCGCCGGCACGCGCTTCGTCGATCAGCTCCGCCCGTTCATTTGGCGCAAGAACCTGGATTTCGCCGCCATCCGCGACATCCATTCGATCAAACGGCAGATCCATGCCCATCGCGGCGGCAACAGGATCGCGGTCGGCGGGCACAACATCAAGCTCGGCCGCGGCGGCATCCGCGAGATCGAGTTCTTCATCCAGACCCAGCAACTCATCTGGGGCGGGCGGCTGCCGGCGCTGCGGCTGACCGGAACGTGCGCGGCGCTGATGGCCCTGGTCGCCGCCGGCAAGCTCGCCGAGGCCGCGGCGCGCGAGCTGATCTTGGCGTACGAGTTCCTTCGCCGGGTCGAGCACCGCCTGCAGATGATCAACGACGAGCAGACCCACGTCCTGCCGGACGACCGGGCGGCCTTGGCCCATGTCGCCGTCTTCCTCGGCTTCGCCGACACCGAGGCATTTTCGGCTGCCCTGCTGCATCACCTCCACCGGGTCGAGGCGCACTACGGCGAGCTGTTCGAGGATGCGCCGGCGCTCACCGCCTCCGAGCTCGGTGGCAACCTGGTCTTCACCGGCGGCGAGCCCGACCCCGACACGCTGGCGACGCTGGCCCGGCTCGGCTTCGTCAAGCCAGAGATGGTCGACGCCGCCGTCCGCGGCTGGCACCACGGCCGCTGCCGGGCGATGCGGAGCCCCCGGGCACGCGAGCTCTTGACCGAGCTCATGCCCTTCCTGCTCAAGGCTATGGCCGATGCGCCGGAGCCGGATACGGCGTTCGTCACCTTCGACCGGTTTCTCAATAGCCTGCCCGCCGGAGTGCAGCTCTTCTCGATGTTCCACGCCAAACCGGAATTGCTGAAGCTCGTCATCCACGTCATGGGCGTTACCCCGGGGCTGGCGACGACGCTGGCGCGCCGGCCCTCCGTGCTGGAAAGCGTGCTCGCCGCCGACTTCTTCCGCGAACCGCCGCCCTTGGCCGACCTGCAGGTCGAGCTCGACGGGGCACTGTCGCGGGCGCGCGATCCGGAGGAGGTGCTGGACGCCTCCCGCCGCTGGGCGGCGGAGCGGAACTTCCAGGTCGGCATGCTGAGCCTGAACCGGCTGATCGGCACCAGCGAGGCGCAGATCGCCTGGAGCAACGTCGCCGACGCGGCGGTCCGGGCGCTGCTGCCCCGCGTCGAGGCCGAGTTCGCCAAGGTCCACGGCCGCGTGGCTGGCTGCGACCTGGCGGTGGTCGCCATGGGTAAGCTCGGCAGCCGGGAGATGACGGTCGGCTCCGACCTCGACCTGATCTTCGTCTACTCGACCCCCTCTTCGGACGCCGCCTCCGACGGGGCGAGGCCCCTGCCCGCCAGCCAGTACTTCGCGAGGCTCAGCCAGCGGTTCATCAATGCGCTGACCGCGCCGACGGCGGAGGGCCGGCTCTACGAGGTCGACATGCGGCTCCGCCCCTCGGGCAAGGCTGGGCCGATTGCCACCAGCCTCGCCTCCTACCAGCGCTACCACCGCGAGGACTCGTGGACCTGGGAGCAGATGGCGCTCACCCGCGCCCGCGTCGTCGCCGGGCCGCCGCCGCTGGCCGCCGAGATCGACCGGTCGATCCGCACGGCGCTCACCCGGCGGCGCGATCCGGAGCGGCTGCGCGCCGACGTGGTCGACATGCGCGCGCGCATCGAGCGCGAGCGCCGGGCGAGATCGCTCTGGGACGTGAAGGACCTCCGCGGCGGCCTCGTCGACATCGAGTTCATCGCCCAGTACCTGCAGCTCCGTCATGGCCATGACGCGCCGCAGGTGCTTGCGACGAACACGGCGGATGCCTTGAACGCGCTGGCCGCGGCCGGTGTGCTGGCGCCCGACGCCGCCGACGAGTTGATCGAGGCGCTCGGGCTGTGGCAGCAGATCCAAGCACGGCTGCGCCTGGCGTTCCCGGGCCCGCTCGCCGCCGACAGTGAGGACGGGGCCAGGGTCCTGCATCAGGCCTTTCGCGACATCGCCGGACCAGACATGGCCCAGCTCACGGGCCGCATGGAGAAGACCGCGGCGGCCGTGCTGGCGCGGTTTCGCCAGATTGTCGGCGATACCGAAGCCGTCGGCGAGGCGGCAGCCGGGCCGGCGGGCGAGCGCGGCGGGTGATCCGGCTGCCGTGAGCGGCTGTACCGCCGGCGGACGGGGGCGGTCGAAGCCGGCCTGCAATCAGGTCCACGCAATCAGCTCAACGATGGGAGGTCGAGACGATGGCGGTTTCTGTTGGCGACACGGTGGCGCCCTTCTCTCTTCCCGCCGACGCGGGCGGAACCTTCTCGGATGCCGATCTGCGCGGCAGGCGGACGGTTCTCTACTTCTATCCCAAGGATGACACACCGGGCTGCACGAAGGAGGCGCACGCCTTCCGCGACATGATCGACGCGTTCCAGAGCGCCGGCGTGGCGGTCGTCGGCGTCTCCACCGACGGCGTCGCCAGCCATCAGAAGTTCAAGGCCAAGCATGGCCTCAACTTCCCGCTTCTCGCCGACGAGGAGCGGACGCTCGCCGAGGCGTTCGGCGTCTGGGTGGAGAAGAGCATGTACGGCAAGACGTACATGGGCATGGAGCGGGCGTCGTTCCTGATCGACGCCGACGGCGTCGTCCGCCAGATCTGGCGCAAGGTCAAGGTGCCGGGCCACGCCGACGCCGTCCTCGCCGCCGCCAAGGCGCTGGCGTAGCGCGCAGGGCGGGCACTGCCTTGGATCCGCTGGCACGGAAGTTGCTGCTTCGACAAGCCCGAGCTTGGAATTTGCGTCGCATGCGCAAATTTGTTACCGAGATGCTTCGTTCGGACGACGGGATGCGCCGCTGGGGTCGGCGGCGCGATAACAAGCGCGGCGATTACGCGAGGAGAAGCCATGTCCACGACCGGTTACGATAAACAGGCGGCCGTCGAAATTCTCAACAAGATCCTGGAGGCAGAGCTCGCCGGAGTAGTTCGCTACACGCACTACTCCTTCATGGTCTACGGCTATGGCCGCATTCCCATCGTGAAGTGGCTGCGTGAGCAGGCCGACGAGTTGCTGGTGCACGCGCAGCAGGCCGGCGAGCTCATCACCGCGCTCGGCGGCCACCCCTCGCTCGGGATCGGCCGCCTGCTGGAAAGCGAGAAGCACGACATCGGGGCGATCCTGCGCGAGTCGCTGGAGCACGAGCAGGAGGCGCTCGACCTGTACAGGTCGCTGCTTGGCGTCGTCGTCGACCGCGACGTCATGCTCGAGGAGTATGCCCGAACGATGATCGCCGAGGAGAGCTTGCACAAGAGCGAGGTCGACAAGATGCTGCGTCACCCTGGCGACGTTGGCACGTTCGCGATGTAGAGCCCCCGGAGCCGCCTGCGGGCCGCCCCCGAGTCCTTCGGGAGCCGGAGGGGTTGCGGCGTTGGCACCCACTTAAGGTATAGTGCCGCCCGGTCATGGTGGCGGCAGCAGCGACAGGCGAGGAGCAGGCGGAGCAGGCGGCGGCCCAAGGCAGCCGCCGTAGGTGGCTGTGCTTGCCGCGGCCTTACATGATTGCGGGCGCAGCCGCGGCGGTGGTCGTCGCCGGGCTTGTTGCGACAGCGGCGCTGTTCCCCGACCCGGGCGTCGTCGAGCTCGAAATCGGCGGCGAGCTCGTCTACCACGACTTTCCGGACATCATCGCCGACCTCAAGGACGAGGGCCGCAGGCCGCGCTACGTGAAGCTCGGGATCATCGTCGAGCTCCCCGCCGAGCTTCGCCCTCGCCTGGAGGAGAACAAGACGGCGATCATCGACGCGCTGCACGCCTATCTGCGCGAACGGCGGGCGGAAGAACTGGTGGGCGTGGCCGGCGCCGACCGCGTCCGCGAGGCACTTACCGGCTATTGTTAACCAGGCCCTCGCCCCGGACCAGGCGCGCGGCGGTCCTCTTCCGCCAGTTCATCTTGAACTGACGCCGTCCCGGAAGAGCCCCTGCCCTCCGCGGTTGGCGCCACGGCATAAGCAGCAGCGTTCCCCGCGGCCGGCGCGATTTTCGGCAACGTCTCCGCGCGGACACTGCAAGTTGGTGCGCCCGGCAGGACTCGAACCTGCGACCCACTGCTTAGAAGTTCGTTTTTTCCCGCCTCGTAACCCGTTCGGGTTCCACGGTTTCGGCGAAAGCCATCCGCTAACCGTTTGACAGCGCGCCTTTTTCCTGGACGTTCCCGGACACTTCAGCGACAATGCCTGACATGAAGTGTCGTCGGTTCTGTGGACATGATGTGGACATGGCCCGGACCGAGCGGCTGACCCCGTCCGACGGCATAAGACCCGCGGACGGAAAGTCAGTCGGTCGTTTTGCGGATCCACGTGCGGAGGTGGAAGTGGCGGAGAAACTCGGGGATCGGCTCGTGCCGGGCGCTGCCGGCGCCTGCGAGCGGCAGCAAGATCACCTACGACAGCGAGCTTGCCGGCTTTGCGCGCGCGCGTCACGGCCAGCGGCGCGAAGGCCTTCATCCTGCGCTACCGCTTCGCCGGGCGCAAGCCGGCTGTTGACCATCGGCAGCTTTCCCGACTGGTCGACGACGGCGGCGCGCGAGGAAGCGGCGCGGCTCAAGCGCCGGATCGATCTCGGCGAGGACCCGATGGGCGAGCGCCACGACGAGCGGGCGGCGCCGACGCCCTTGCCCGCGCCCGGCGGTCGCTGGTGCCGCCGGCGCGGCTGGCGCTGTCCGCAATGGGCCGAGGAGCACGTTCGCCTTCCTGAGGGCGCCACCGCGCTTGCCTGGGCCGCTTGCGGCTGTTCCCCTACCAGCGCGCGGTCGCCGACGCGATCGGCGACCCGGCCTTGAGCGGGTCACGCTGGTCAAGCCGGTTCGCGTCGGCTTTACCACCCTGCTCAGCGCGGCGATCGGCCATTTCGTCGTCAACGACCCGGCCCGGTGCTGGTCCTGCAGCCGACCGAGGCCGACTGCCCGCGACTACGTGGTGCGCGACCTGGAGCCGATCTTCGCCGCCTCGCCGGCCTTGCGCGGCGTGCTGGCCGACGATGCCGCCGGCGAGCGCAACACCATGCTGTCGCGCCGCTTCGCCGGCGGCTCGTTGAAGGTCGTCGCCGCCAAGGCGCCGCGGAACCTGCGCCGGCACACCGCCCGGGTGCTGCTGGTCGACGAGGCCGACGCCATGGTGCCGGGTCCCGAGGGTTCGCCGTTGATGCTGGCCGAGCGGCGCACGCTGTCGCTTCGCCGATCGCAAGATCGTCATCGGCTCAACGCCGCTCGAGGCCGAAACCAGCAACGTCCTGCGCGCCTACGCGGCCTCGCGACATGCGCATCTACGAGGTGCCCTGCCCCGAGTGCGGCGCCTTCAACGAGATCCTGTGGCGCCACATCGAATGGCCGCCGGGCCGCCCCGAGGACGCGGCCTACCGCTGCCCGCACTGCAACGCGCTTGTGCGCCGAGCGGCACAAGCCGGCGATGGTCGCCGCCGGCCGCTGGCGAGCCACCGCGCCCGCAGGTCAAGGGCCACGCCGGGTTCAAGCTCAACGCGCTGGTGAGCCCGCTCGCGAACGCCGTCTGGGGCAAGCTGGCCGCGGAGTTCGTCGCCGCCAAGGACGACAGCGACCTGCTGCGCGTCTTCGTCAACACCATCCTGGCCGAGGGCTGGGCCGACGCCGCCGACGAGGTGGACGAGCTCGCCCTCGCCGGCCGGGTCGAACCGTTCGGGCTCGATGCGATGCCGCCCGCGGTGCTGTACCTGACCGTCGGCTGCGACGTTCAGGACGACCGCCTCGAGGCATCGCTGATCGGCTGGGCGCGCGACAACACGCCGTTCGTGCTGGGCCATCACGTCGTCTGGGGCATCGCCCGACGAGGACCTGACCTGGCGCGAGCTGGACCAGCTGCTGCGCACCCGCTGGCAAGCATCCGCTGGGCGGCACGCTGGGCGTCGACGCCGCGATCATCGACAGCGGCCACTGCCACGGATCGCGGTCTACCGGCTTCTGCTTCCCGCGGCTCGTCGCGGCGCGATGTGGGCCGGCAAGGGCGTCGCCGGCGCCCGCCCGGCGTTTCAGGCGTCGAAGTCGAAGATCGCGCGGCGGCCGGCTGATTATCGTCGGCGTCGACACCGTCAAGACGTCGCCTGCTGAACCGCCTGGCGCGCGGGCAGTGCATCCGGTTCTCGGACAGCCTTGAGCCGGTTTACTTCGAGCAGCTGGCCAGCGAGCGCCGCGTCACCCGCTACAGCCGCGGCCAGCCGGTGCGGCGGTTCGAGCGCAAGCCGGGCGCCCAGGCCGAGGCGCTGGACTGCGCCGTCTACGCCTTCGCCGCCTTTGCCGGGCTGCGCCAAGCTGTGGGACCAGCGCGAAGCCGAGCTGCGCGCCGGCGCCCTGGCGGCGCCCAAGCGGCCTACGGTCGTGCGCAGCAAGTGGTTGGAGCGGGCCGCGTTGTAAGCTACAACGCTGGCGTGTTACATCCCCCATATGTGGCCCTTTACTCGGCGCAACGGCAAAACCCCTAGTACTCGCAGCTTCGAGGCCGCCGCCGGCGGCCGGCGCTGGCAAGGCTCCGGCTGGCTCAGCAACATCAACGCCTCGACCGCCGCCGGGCACGCGACGATCCGCGCCCGGGCGCAGCATGCGGTGCTCAACGATCCGCACGCGGCCCGTGCCGCCGAGGCCTGGGCGTCGAACGTCATTGGCACCGGCATCAAGCCGCAGATCACGGCCGACGGCGCCGAGGTGATCGACGCGGTGTTTGCCGCCTGGGCCACCGAGGCCGACGCGGCCGGGTTGACGGACTTCTACGGCCTGCAAGAGGCTGTCGTGCGCAGCTGCTTCGTTGCCGGCGAGGCGTTCGTCAGGTTGCGCCCGCGCCTGCCCGAGGACGGCTTGGCGGTGCCGCTGCAGCTTGAGCTTCTGGACCCGCAACAGGTCGACGCGGCCCTGCACCGCGACCTGGGCGCGGGCGGGCGGGTCGTCAGCGGCGTCGAGTTCGACGCGCTCGGCCGCAGGGTGGCCTACCACGTGAGCCGGCATGCGCCCGGCGATCCCTTGGGCAGCACGGCGCTGGAGCCCAGCCGGGTGCCGGCCGAGGACGTGCTGCACGTCTTCAAGCCTGTGCTGCCGGGCCAGGTGCGCGGCATGAGCCGGCTGGCGCCGGTGCTGCTGCGCCTGCGCGACCTGGACGAGCTGCAGGACGCGGCGCTGATGCGCGCCAAGATCGAGGCGATGTTCGCGGCGCTTCCTGACGGACCCGGACGGCAGGCGTTTGGCGAGGCCACCGCCGACGGCTCGCTGCTGACGACCGGGCCTGGAGCCGGGCACGGTCGCAGTTTCTGCCGCCGGGCGCCGACATCAAGTTCTCGGCACCGCAAGCCGGCGGCGAAAACTACGAGGCTTTCGTTTCAAGTCAACTTCACGCCATCGCCGCTGGTCTTGGTTTGACCTACGAGCAGGTCAGCGGCGACATGACCGGCAGGTCAACTACTCGACGCGCCAGGGTGGCGCTGATCGAGTTCCGCCGGCTGGTCGAAAGCTTGGCGGGCGCACGTGCTGACGCCGCAGCTCTTGGACCCGGTGTGGCGGCGGGTGCTGGCGGTGGCCGCGCTCGCCGGCGCGCTGCCGGCGGACGTGGACCCGGGCGTGCGATGGGTGCGCCCGTGCTGGTCGCATGTGGATCCCGTCAAGGACGTGCAGAGCGACGTGCTGGCCGTTGAGGCCGGCTTCAAGAGCCAGCCGGCAGGTCGTCGCCGAGTGGGGCCAGCAGACCCCGACCAGGTGGCCGCCGAGACTCGCCGCAGGAGAGGGCAACCCGCATGATCACCCGCCGCGCGCGACTTTCGGCCCGGCCACCGCCGACGCCGACGCCGACTTGACCTGCCGAGCTGGTGCTGGTCAGCACCGGCGCCGACGTGCCGCGGCGCGACAAGGTCGGGCCGTACCTCGAGCGGCTGCGCATGGACCCCGAGGCCGTCGACCTGTCGCGGCTGATCGGCGCGCCGCTGTTGAACGCCCATCATCAGCGCGACCTCGGCGACGTCCTGGGCGTCGTCACCGATGCCAGCGTGGACGGCCGCCAGGGCACCGCCACGGTGCAGTTCACGCGAGCGCGCCAAGCCGGTGTTCGACGACGTCGCCCGCGGCATCCTGCGGCAGGTCTCGTGCGGCTACCACGTCGCCGAGTGGACCGCCGCCACCGAAAACGGCCAGCGCGTCCGCATCGCCACCCGCTGGCAGCCGCTTGAGCTTTCATTGGTTCCCATCGCCGCCGATCGCCGCCGCAACCGTGCGAGGTGCACCTATGGACGAGACCGACGACCGACGCGGCGGTTGCGACCCGCGCAGATACCGATGCTGAAATTCGGCGCCTGTGCGCCATGGGCGGCGCCGATCCCGAGCCGATCATCGAGCTCGGCGGCACCGTCGAACACGCCCGCGGCGGCGGCGCTCGCCGCCCTGGTCCAACGCGCCGGGCCCGAGACGCGCCCGGTAAGTGTTGTCATCGACCACGACGACCCGGCCGAACGCGCCGCGGCCTACGGCGAGGCGGTGTATGCCCGGATCAACCCGGCGCACGTGCCGGCCGACCGCGCCCGGCAGTACGCGGGCATGTCCCTGCGCGAGATGGCGGCCGATGCGCTGCGCCATGCCGGGGCGCGGGTGGCGAGCCTGCGCGCCGGATACCCTGATCGCCCGGCGCTGCACACCACCAGCGACTTTCCGCTGATCCTGGCCGATGTCGTCGGCAAGACGCTGCGCAACGCCTACCAGGTGCCGCCGAGCGGCGTGCGGTCGCTGGCGCGGCAGGTCTGCGTGCCGGACTTCCGGGCCAAGACCTACGTGGCCTTCGGCGATCACCTGGCGCTCGAGCAGGTGAACGAGCACGGCGAGTTCCACAGCGGCACCATCGGCGAGGCCGCCGGCGAAAGCGTCCGGGTTGCCACCTACGGCAAGATCTTCGGCTACACCCGGCAGATGATGGTCAACGACGACCTGGGCGCGCTTGCAGCGGATCGGCGACATCGCCGCGACCTCGGCGCGGCAGCTCGAGGCCGACCTGTGCGTCGACCTGCTTGACCAGCGGCTCGCGGCCTGGGGCCGGTGCTGGCGGACGGCCAGCGGCTGTTTCACTCGAGCCACGGCAACCTCAAGTCCAGCGGCGGCGCGGTGCCGGCGACCAACCTGGGCGCGGCGATGCTGGCGATGCGCAAGCAGACGGGCATCAGCGGCCGGTTGATCGGCGTCAACCCGACGGTGGTGCTGGCGCCGGCGGCGCTTGAGGCCGGGCTGCTGCAGTTCTTCGGCCAGTACGCGCCGGCAAAGTCCTCGGACGTGAACCCGTGGCGCGACCTGCGGGTGATCATCGATCCGCGCCTTGACGCCAAGTCGACGACGCGCTGGTACCTGATCGCCGAGGGCATCGAGGGCCTGGTCGCGCGCGAACCTCGAGGGCAACGCCGGGCCGGTTGCCGAGACGCGCGTCGGCTTCGAGGTCGACGGCACGCAGATCAAGGTGCGCCATGACTTCGGCGTCGCGTTTTTGGACTGGCGCGGCTGGTACAACGACGCCGGGGCTTAGGCCATGGCCACCGTCGAGGAGCTGCAGGCGCGCGAACGGGCGCTCGAGGCGGCGCTGGCAAGCGGCGTCGCCGTGGTCTTCTTCGACGGCAAGCGCGTCGAGTACCGGGCGCAGGCGGACATCAAGGCGGCCCTGGCCGACGTGCGCCGCGAGCTGCGCGGCGCCGGGCCCGGCGCGCTGGTGTTCGCGACGAGCAAGGGCCTGGGACGGCCGGGCTGACGGCACGGTCAGGCTTCAGGAGACATTCCATGCGCTACGCTTGGTCTCTCAAGGAACCGCGCGACATGCTTTGTAGGCCAAGCGTGAACTCGACAATGAAAGAAGCTTTGAGAAATATCCCGATGAACAAGTCATCATGCTTTCAACTGCGCTGTAACAATATACTGCATTTTTGACTGGGCTAAGAAGAAATACGGAATTAAACGCGAAGATATTCACGCTCGCGAGAATGGAGAGCGCTTGAAGCACTGCAGAGACTTGGCAAATGTGTAAACATTTTGTTCTGGAGTTCACTAAAAACCCTACCGTTGCAAATACGCTTGTCAGCGCAAAGGAATTCCAGAAAGAGATGTACCAATGAGTTCGGCGAGTTCATAGTTTTGAAGTACACGCTTCCGGATGTTACCAAGATCGGCAGAGAACATTTGAATTGGCCATAAGCATCTGGAAGGACGAATTGGATAATCTTGTAAACGGCCTGTTGAGGCATTCCAGGTGGACCGCACCGGCGGCCCGGTGTTCACCACCAGCAAGGCCTGGGCCGTAACCATTGGGCGGCTGGCGAGGGTTGCTCCACACCCTTGCCGTGCCTTTGCGTCGGGGCGGGCGTTCTCCGTGCCCGTCCCGGCGCCTTGTCCACGCGTTTTGTGGACATGATGCGGACATAGAGCCGCAAGGCCCGTTGGGGTTATCTGGCTTCCTCACTAAGCCTTTGTAATTTCCTTGCGTTTTTGGTGCGCCCGGCAGGACTTCGAACCTGCGACCCACTGCTTAGAAGGCAGTTGCTCTGTCCGCCTGAGCTACGGGCGCGGAGGGTGCGGGCCGGCGGCGGTGACCCCGGCGGCTAGTGCACCCTGTTGGGGCTGAAGTTCTCGGCATAGCTCTTCGGCCGGATGCGGTGGCGGTGCGTTGGGCTGAGCCGGTAGCGCAGGCCGTTGCGCTCGGCGTAGGTGACGGCGTCCTCGCACGTCTCGAACTCGAGGCGGATCTGCCGGCGCGTGTCGGCGGAGCCACTCCAGCCCATCAGGGGGTCGGCAACGGTTGGCGCCTCGGCCTCAAATTCCAGCAGCCACTGCCGGGTCTTGCGCTGACCCGACTGCATCGCCGTTCGACTCGGCTGGTAGATGCGCACCACGGCCACGCGGGAGCCTCCGCCCAGAATCCAGACTGCCTTTGCTAGCGCGGACCTTAGCGACAAACACCGGGCTTGCAAAGCGCGCCGAGCCCCGCCCGCCAGTCCCCGTGCCTGGCCCGCGCCCGCCTCTCAGCCGCCGCCGACTGAGCGGGAGCCAGGGGAAGGCAGGCGGCGAGGCAATGGGCGAGGCACGGCCGGCTTGCCTCGATCCCGCTTCGCCGCAAGAGTAGGCAGCGTCATGCCGATCTCGCGCCACCCTCGCGCCCCACAATCGCCGACGCCCTTGCTGCCGGCCGCCGGCTCGGGCACGCTGCCGGCATGAGCGCGGTCTGGCCGGTCCTGGTCGCGATCTGCGCCATCCTGGTCGCCGGTTCGGCCTCGGCGCACGTGATCTTGCATAAGCGCGACGTGCGGGCCGCCATCGGCTGGGTGGGCCTGATCTGGCTCGTCCCCTTCGCTGGCGCCGGCCTGTATGGTTTGCTCGGCATCAACCGGATCCAGCGCCGCGCCGCCGAGCTTCGCCCGCACCGCTCGCCCACCAGCGAGCCGCTCGCCCTGCCCCACCGGACCGACGAAGCGCCGGTGCCGCCGCTGGCCACCGAGGACCGGCATCTGGCCGCGATCGCCCGGCTGATCGACACCACCGCCGCCCACCCGCTGACCTTCGGCAACGCCGTCGAGCCCCTGACCGGCACTGCCGCCTACGACGCAATGATCGAAGCCATCGCCCGCTCCGAGCGCACGGTGGCCATGTCCACCTACATCTTCGACAACGACCGCGCCGGGAGGCTGTTCGCCGATGCCCTCCAGGCCGCGGTCGCCCGCGGCGTCGTCGTCCGCGTCCTGATCGACGGCGTCGGCGCCCGCTACTCCTTCCCGCCGATGACCGGCAACCTCAGGGCGCGGAACATCCCGGTCGCCGAGTTCCTGCCCACCTTCGTGCCGGTGCACATGGCCTATGCCAACCTGCGCAACCACCGCAAGATCCTGGTCATCGACGGCCGCATCGGCTTCACCGGCGGAATGAACGTGCGGCGCACCCACCTGCTCGCCGCCGACCGCCGCGACGGCACCGCCGACACCCACTTCCGCATCGAGGGCCCGGTGGTGGCGCACCTGATGTCGACCTTCGCCGACGACTGGGCTTTCTGTGCCGGCGAGGGGCTGCCCGGCGCCGACTGGTTCCCGCCGCTCGCCGCCGCCGGCGGGATCGTCGCCCGCGGCATCGCCGCCGGTCCGGACGAGGACTTCGAGCGCATCCGCTACGCCATCCTCGCCGCCCTGTCCCAGGCGCAGCGGCGGATCCGGATCGTCACCCCCTACTTCGTCCCCGAACCCATCCTGATGACCTCGCTGGCTTTGGCGGCCATGCGCGGGGTCGAGGTCGACATCTGCATCCCCAGGCGCAACAACCTGCGCCTGGTGCAATGGGCGTCGCGGGCGAAGATCGGACAGTTGCTCGCCGCCGGCTGCCGGGTCTGGCAGACGCCGCCGCCCTTCGACCACTCCAAGCTCATGACCGTCGACGGCACCTGGAGCCTGATCGGCTCCGCCAACTGGGACCAGCGCAGCCTGCGGCTGAACTTCGAGTTCAACGTCGAATGCTACGACAAGGCGCTAGCCGCCGGGCTGGACGCGCTGATCGAGACGAAGACAGCCGCGAGCCGGCCGCTGTTGCTCGAGGCGATCGAGGCGCGTGGCCTCCTGGTCAAGCTCCGCGATGGCGCCGCCTGGTTGCTCTCGCCGTATCTGTAGCCGCGATCTGCAGCCGCGATCTGTAGCCGCCATCGGCCGGCGTCGTCGCCCAGGCGACATCGGCATGCGCGGGTGCCGCAACGAGAGGCGGCACGAAAGGAGCCGCCTCAGCCTCATCAGGCCGAAGGTCCTGCCCCCCCAGCCGCGTGCCCTGCCCGTCCCCGCCGCTCGCCCGTTTGGCGCAGAGCCGCCAGCCCGTGGAGCCTGTGGCGCCGTTCCTTCGCTTGCGTTCCTTCGCTTGCGTTCCTTCGCTTGCGGTTCCTCGCCTGCGTTCCTCGCCGGGATGGACCGGACTTGGTTGGTCCGGCCCATCCCCGGTTACGGAGCCGAGGGTGGGGGGTGCCCCCGACGGAGGATGTTGTACAAGAAACGCCGGGCCGCCGCTGTGACGGCCATCACTCCGCCCGCGGCGGGCGCGGCGCCAGTGGTCATATGACGTGAACCGGTCCCGGCTATCATGGCGGCGCGGGCCCGGCAGACGCCGTCTGGCGGGAGTTTGGCGGCGGGCAGACCTCGGTGGCCGGCAAACCGGCATAACAACATGCAGAACCGCGTGCAGAACCACATGCCCCGATCCAACCAGCACGCAGTGCCCGCGATGATCGACCTCTGCAGTTTGGCACGAGATGCCCGAGCACGTCCGCTCGCTCGGCCGCACCGGGTGGTTTCGCTAATGGCGGCCGAAGACCAGCCGCCGCCGGGCTTGGCGGCCGATCGGAACCTGCGCATCGAGGTCGACGACGTCTGCCTCGCCGCCCGGGCGCGACCGTTCCCTGCGCCGACCACGTCGCCGATTTGCTCGCCGGCCTCGACGGCTGGACCGGCGAGCGCCGATTCTCATCCACTGCGTCGCCGGCGTCAGCCGCTCCATGGCAGCCATGGGCGCGGCAACGCCACTGGAGCAGGCGCCGCTGGTCTGCCTCAGGCTTGTCGCGGAGGCGGCGCGGCGAGCCCGCGTCGGCCTACCCAGGCCACGCGTTGACCAGCCGGGGCGTCCGCCAGCGCGGCCCCTTGCCACAATTGCGCCTGCTGACCCAAGAAGATAAGGTTGCTGCAGCGCAATGGATACGTTCGACAAGCCCGCCGCCGCTTCCCGCGCCGCTCTTCGCCGGGAGCGGGATGCAGCCGCTTTTGCCGCAATGGCGGCACCCGGGCCGGGAGCGCTGGTCTTTCATCCTTGCCCCACCGATCCCGGCTGCCCGCATTGCGGTGAGGCCACCGAGACGGACGGACCCGGCGCGGGCGCCGACACGCCCGACTGGTCCTTCATCGACGGCGCCTATTGCATCTCGCTGCAGAACCGCTCCGACCGGGCGGAGAGCGCCGCCGCCGAGCTCCACCGCACCGGCCTCTGCCGGCTGACGCTGTTTCATCGCCCGGTAAAACACACGGTCTGGCCGGTCGCCGGCATCTGGGAAGCGCACCGGGCGGCGGCGCTGCATGCCTTGGCGTCGGGCAAACGCGGCGTCCTGATTCTCGAGGACGACGTCGTCTTCTCCCGCGCGTTCGGGCCCCGGACGACCCGCAGGATCGCGGCGGCGCTGGGTAGGCTGCCCGGGGACTGGACGATCTTCTACCTCGGGCACATGCCGCGCTGGGCCTTCCTCGTGCGCCCGAACATCCTGCGCGTCTCCTCGACCGGAGCGCACGCTTACATCGCCGGCCCCAGGCTGCTGACGTGGCTCCGCGACCGCCCGTTCGGGACCCCGAACGTGGACCGCGTGCGCATCTCCGGGCGCGGCATCGATGCCGCCTATGCTCGCCTGCCCGGTGCCTACGCCCTGTTCCCGCTGATCGCGACGCAGAGCGCGAGCCCCAGCGACCATGTCGCCCGCCCGGGGAAGGTGCTGGCCATCAAGAAGCCGAAACACCTGTTCACCCGGACCAGGTACCGCGAGCTGATCCTGTCGAAGGCGATGACGCCGGCCCAGTATGCCGCGCTCGTCATCTCGCCGCTCTACTTCGGCTTCCGCCGCCTGCGCCGCGAGGCCAAGCGGATGACGCGGCGGCCGCGGCGGTCCGCGGCGGCAGGCTGAGACAGGACACGGCAGCGGCCCGCTCCGACTGGAACAGCGGCCGCCGATGGCCGGTGATGGTTGCCGGGCCGCAAGTTCCGGACGCTGCACGTTCTCGGCGGTTCGGGTACAAACTGTCCTGACGGGCGGAACGGCCAGCCGCTGCCAGTATAGCCGCGGCAAATGACCCCTGCCTCGCGCCCATTCCCGCCCCTTCGCGCATCTTCCGTGTGGCAGTACCCACAACTGCGTCCACTAATAACTCCGCCTTACATGTGGCGGCATGACAAGTACATGCCGCCAACACGGCTGCATGTCCGCGAATGAACTGTGGAGAAGGCCTTCGCAAGGACTGTCTTATCTAAACAATTCGGTGTATCCGACTGAAGAAGGTGAGGTTCCCCTGGCCGTTACATGGGCAATGCGCTAGAAGCGTCCGGGTTAGCGTGCGATATCGGCTTCTTCAGCGGTTTGTCCGAGGTCAGGAGCAGACGCCATGCACGAGCAACTCGCACCGATGCTGCTTCGTGTCGCGGATCTTGCGGCGAAGCCCGCCTCCGTCCGGTTCGCGGTCGAGGATGATCACCTCGTCTCCCCCGAAGGCTTCCGCGGCGCCGTCGTCGACCTGATCAGGCGCCACCGGGTGACGGACGTCTGCGACGCCGGAGGTGGCGCGAACCCCCTGCTCGGCGTGGCAGAGGTTGCGGAGCTTGGCCTGAACTACGTCGTTCTCGACGTTTCGCCGGCGGAACTCGCCAAAGCCGACCCGGCACACAGGACGGTTGTGGGCGACATCGGCGGCTCCGAGCCGCCGCTCGTTTCCGCTTTCGATCTGGTGTTCAGCCAGATGCTGGCGGAGCACCTCCGCGATGGCGCCGCCTTCCACCGGAACGTGTTCCGCATGCTGAAGCCGAACGGCCTCGCGTTCCACTTCTACCCGACGCTATACTCGTTGCCGCGGGTGATTAACCGGCTGGCTCCCGAACGGCTGACGTCGTCGCTCCTGTCACGCTTCACCCCGGACCGCGACCTGACCGGGCAGCAAGTGAAGTTCCCGGCCTGGTACAGCTGGTGCGAAGGGCCGACCCGGCGCCAGATCCGCAGGCTGGAGAGCATCGGCTTTGAGGTTCTCGATTTTGTCGGCATCTTCGGCCACAGCGGCTACTACTCGCACCTTCCGGGCATACGCGAGATCCATCGCCGGATCAGCAGGTTCCTTTGCCGGCATGAAGTCGCCGGGCAAACGAGCTTCGCCTACGTGCTGCTCCGCAAGCCCGCCTGACAAGGCGCCGTCGCAGGACCTTCGTGGACGCGGGCGCGTGCTTCCGCCGGCAGGCGCCGGGGTGAGCGTCGGGTTCGTAGCGCTCCAATGCCTGTTGCCCCTATGCCTGTTGGCGTTGTCGGGTTGCCTCGGCGAGCGGCAGCCACCGCCGATCCCGGGCCCAGCGGATTACGTCGGCTCGGGCCCGCAGTGCGCCGACGCGCAGCCGCCACCGGCGGCCCAGGCGGCGGGGCTCACCCAGCTTCAGTTCTGTGACGATTTCAGCGATCCTGGCAGCTTCGACTTCGAGGGCACCGGCGATCCCGGCTTCAAGTGGTACCGCAACTACTGGTTCAAGTTCTCGCGATCCACAAGCCCGCACGATGGCGAGCCGGAAAGCTCGTTCACCGTGCGCGATGGGATTCTCGAGTTGCGCACCACGAAGGCCCACTACCAGTCCAACATGCAGTCGGCGATCCTTAAGGACGACAGGCCGGTCGGCTACTACATCAACCGCGAAACCGGCGGCTGGTACGTCGAAGCTCGCGTCGCCCATCCGGCCTCCGCAGACGGCGTCGGCGTCTGGTCCATGGACATGTGCCATGTCTACCACTTTCCGTCTCGCTGCTTTCGCTTCGTCGAGCCGGACTGGTACGAGTACTGGGGCGGCGCCGAGGCGCGTGCGACCCACATGTGGATCTCGCGCGGCAGCCAGACCTTGAAGGAAGAGCCGGACTGCAACAACGTCTGGAAGAATGACTTCGACCCCAACGCGTTCCGCACCTACGGGGCGCGGACCACCGCCGCCGGCGTGACCTACTGGCGCGACGATGCGCAGGTGGCGGCCTGCGACACGATGCCGTGGCGGGGCGCGGTGGTCGCCGGCGCTCCCGAAGGCGGCTTCAACGTCGGCCGCTACCCGATCTACGTCGGGAGCAAGCCAGGGCACTCGCTGAAGCTGGACTTCGTCCGGGTATGGGTGAGGCCGTAGGCCCGGCCGCGGCGCAAGCCCGCACCTAAAGCTGCCGCCACCCGCGTTGCCGCGGGTGGCGCTTGCTCAGGCTGGATCAGACCCCCGGGCGCGCCTTGCCGGTAGGCAAAGCCGTAGCGGCTGTCGGGCTGATCACGGCGTATCCTAGAGCGCCTTGCGCTTAAGCTGACGCACCAGATCGAGCCAGTTTTGTGGACCCGAGGCCTCGTTCGTCACCCCATTCCGTCACGCCCGGACTTGTTCCGAGGGTGCACTGAAGCTCGGATGGCCGCGACAAGCACGGCCATGACGCCTGAGAACGAACTCCTCGCGATGGATTCCCCGCAGGTTTTAATTCAACCTATTTGCATGTTGCTCTAGTTGCAGAAGTACGACCGGTTGTAGCTGTGGCCCACCTGTGAAGCGGGGGCGAAGTCGCTCGACGGCTTGCCGCCGCAGGCCTGGCCGCTGATCTTGTGCTTCGACTCGAAGCTGGCACAGCCGCCGGTTCCGGACGGCTTGGCGTAGACGGCGTTGTAGTAAGGGAAGTTCCAGTAGCTGCCGTCGACGTAGACGCTGGAGAGCGTGGTGCCGAGGTCCGGGACCTGGTCGCCCGAGTTGTCGGCGCTGCCCATGAACAGCAGCATCAGCGGCTTGCCGGCGCCGGAGGACTTCGACAGGTTCGGATCGTAGCCGACGTTGACCCGGTCGATCTTGAGCTTGCGGGTGCCGTGGCCGCTGCTCGGCCGATATGGCGTGAACAGGCCCTGGTAGCCGGTGAGCCCGGTGACGTTCTGCAGGGTCAGCTCCTGAAGCGGGCCGCCCCCTTGCGGATGCACCAGGTCGCCGTGGGTGCCGCTGGCGGTGCCGCTGATGCCCCTTACGTAGGTGTTTTGAACGACCATCCGCCCCTTGTGGGTGTTGGTGCGGATGGCGTCCGCCGACTTGCCGTTGACGTCGATGTGGACCCCGTCGATGAAGGTCGTGCCGGAGCTCTGCTTTACGGTGATCACGGCCACTTGTGAGTCGTTGTAGACGAATTTCCCGCCGGTTATCCGCACGTTCTTACCGTACGCGACGCTCAGTCCCTTGGCGCAGGCTCTGTTCGTCGGCAGCTTGATGTAAACGTCTCTGCCACCGGCGTTGACCGACTGCGGGAAGCCGCTGTCGCCCGGGCACTTGCCGTCATAGGTGATCGGGTTCGAGAGCGCCGGCGGCGCGACGCAGTTGATGGCGGCGTTCGCAAAGCCCGCAAGGGGTAACGAACCGATAAGGCCAGCTACAGCCGACGCAACAAGCCGCCGGCTGGACGCGCAGTCAAGAAAGTTCATTTTTGGAGTTCTCCTAGTTCATTCTTTCTCCTCACGCCAAAAGACGCACCGCTAAGTTGCTTTCTTCTTATGATCTCGCCGGTATTCCTCCGGCAAGGGCTGCGGCACCCCCTAGGGCGAGTGAAGATCAAAGAAAAATGTGCGCAGAATATGGCTGTCGAACGTGCGAAGACTTTTTGTCTGCCAACGGGAATGACCCGCAGCTTAAGCTGCTGTATCTGGCAGCGATCTCCAGCCACTGGCGGCGCAACGTTGTCAACCGGCAGTAGAATTACATGCCGGCATTTATGGCGAGAACCCTTTCATCACGCATGGTCGCCAAACCTGTTGCAGGCTCCGCTCTGGCCATTTCGCCGGTGTTCCGCGAGCCAACCGCTGACGGCGGTCATGGCAGACACTGGCGGCTGCGGCGGCGTGCGACCAGTCGCCAGCCGCCCCCTTCTTCCGCCGCCGTTTCTAAAGAGCGGCCGCGGGGTGGCCGACGCGGGCGGATGGCGAAAGGTGCGGGAAGCCAGGCCGGCAAGCGCGTTGCAGAAGCCAGCTAGTCGCAGAAGCCAGCTAGTCGCAGAAGCCAGCTAGTCGCAGAAGCCAGCTAGTCGCAGAAGCCAGCTAGTCGCAGAAGCCAGCTAGTCGCAGAAGCCAGCTAGTCGCAGAAGCCAAGCTAGTTGCAGAAGTATGAGCGATTGTAGCCGAGGCCCACCTTAGAGGCGGGGGCGAAGTCGCTCGACGGCTTGCCGCCGCAGGCCTGGCCGCTGATCTTGTGCTTCGACTCGAAGCTGGTGCAGCCGCCGGTTCCGGACGGCTTGGCGTAGACGGCGTTATAGTAAGGGAAGTTCCAGTAGCTGCCGTCGACGTAGACGCTGGAGAGCGTGGTCCCGAGGTCGGGGACGCGATCGGTCGAGTTGTCGGCGCTGCCCATGAACAGCAGCATCAGCGGCTTGCCGGCGCCGGAGGACTTCGACAGGTTCGGATCGTAGCCGACGTTGACCCGGTCGATCTTGAGCTTGCGGGTGCCGTGGCCAGTGCCGGGCCGATATGGCGTGAACAGGCCCTGGTAGCCGGTGAGCCCGGTGACGTTCTGCAGGGTCAGCTCCTGAAGCGGGCCGCCGCCTTGCGGATGCACCAGGTCGCCGTGGGTGCCGCTGGCGGTGCCGCTGATGCCCTTGGCGTACGTGTTCTGGACGATCATCCGGCCGCTGTGCTTGTACGCCCGGATCGCGTCCGCCGACTTGCCGTTGACGTCGATCAGCACGCCGTCGATCATGGTGACGCCCGAAGTCATGCCAATCGAGATCACGGCCTGCTTTAGGTCGTTGTAAACGAAGTGGCCGCCCATGATCCTGATGTTTTTTGCGTAGGTGATCGTGAGAGACTTCGAGCAGGTTCTACTCGTCGGCAACTTGACGTAGACGTCGCGGTAGTTTGCCTGGACATCGGTCGGAAAGCCGGAGTCCCCGGGGCACTTGCCATCGTAGATGATCGGGTTCGAGAGCGTCGGGGGCGGCACACAGTTGATCGCGGCATCGGCAGACTTGGCGCAGGTCGCAGATATGAACGTTCCAAATACAACCGCAGCAGCGAGCCGGTGGACGGAAGAGCACGTCTTCATCGACATATGCGAGTGTCTCCTATCTCGTTCAGTCTCCCATGCCAAAGACGCACCGCTCGGCCGATTTTCTTGTGTTGCCATCGCCGCCTTCTCCCGGCAACGGCCGCGGCACCCCCTAGGGCGACCTAAGATCGAAGAAGAATGTGATGAGAATGTGGCAATCCGCGTATGACCGATAGTAATACTCGCTGCCAGAATGATGCTGCAACTGAAACGCAGCATGAGCCGATACTCATGCGGGTACCAGATCTCGACCTTCTGCAGTGCACACGACACCGGCGCACCCTACGTTGCGGCTGTATTTCAGGACGAACCCAACTTGTGATAGAAAACGATCTAGATGTTTTTGATCTATTTCTCGTGAAGACTCCGCGTGGGTAAGACGTTGTTTGCCGCTTACGACCTGCCGCTGTACCGTCCGCCGAGCGAGGCACGCAGCCTGATCATCCAGGCGACGATCGGCTGCTCGTTCAACCGCTGTACGTTCTGCGCGATGTACAAGTCCAAGACGTTCCGGCAGCGGCCGCTGGCGGATGTCGTGGCCGATGTTGCGGCGGCGGCGCGCCTCTGGCCGGTGACATTGCGGGTCTTCCTCGCCGACGGAGACGCGCTGTGCCTGCCGGCCGAGCATCTCGCAGCGATCCTGGACGCCCTGCGCAGCGCCTTCCCGCGGCTGGAGCGGGTGTCGCTGTACGCGACCCCGATCGACCTGAATCGCAAGTCCGGGGCGGAGCTCCGGCAGCTCCGCGACAACGGGCTGACGCTCGCCTACCTCGGCGTCGAGTCCGGCTCGGCGGCCGTGCTGGCGCGCATCCGCAAGGGCGCAAGCCCGAACGCCATCGCCACCGGGATCGCCCGCGCCCGCGCCGCCGGCCTCGCTATCTCCGCGACCGTCATCCTCGGCCTCGGCGGTCGCGCGCTCTGGCGTGAGCACATCGACGAGACCGCGGCGCTCATCAACCGCGCCCCGCCCGACTACCTCTCGACCCTGCAGCTCCGTCTCGAGGATAGCGCAGACGGCGAGTTCCTCGCTCGCTTCCAGCGTGGCGGTGAGCCATTCCTCTGGCAGGACGACGCCGGCATCCTCGCCGAGCAGGAACGGCTGATCCGGAGCCTCGATCCGTCCGCGCCGGTCGTCTTTCGCTCGAACCACGCGTCCAATTGCCTGCCGCTTGCCGGCATCCTGCCTGAGGATCGCGACAAGCTGCTGGCGCTCATCGCCCTGGCCCGGGCCGGCGCGGCCCCGCTGCGGCCGGAACCGCTGCGCCGCCTATAGCCGGATCCGCCGAAAGTTCTGATGAGCTTCCCCGCCGCCCTCGTCGTCCCGGTGTTCATCGCCGTCTACCTGGGCATGGCGCTCGGCCGCTGGCCCGGCCTGCGGCTGGACCGCACCGGCATCGCCATCCTCGGCGCCATCGTGCTCTACGCTTCCGGAGCCGTTTCCGGCGCGGACGTGCTCGCCAGCATCGACTGGGCGACGCTGTTCGTGCTGTTCGGGTTGATGATCCTGTCCGCCCAATTCGCCGCCTGCGGCTTCTACGACTGGTGCTCGGCGCGCATTGCCACGACGCCCAGCCTCGCCGCCGGCCATCCTGGCGCTGACGGTGGCCGTGGCCGGGACGCTGTCGGCGGTGCTGGCCAACGACGTCGTCGTCTTCGCCATGACCCCGATGCTGATCCGCGGCCTCGTCTCGCGCGGCCTCGACCCGAGGCCCTATCTCATCGCTTTGGCCGGCGGCGCCAACGCCGGTTCGGCAGCGACCGTGATCGGCAACCCGCAGAACATCCTGATCGGCCAGGTCGGCGGGCTCGGCTTCTGGCAGTTCAGCCTGGTCTGCGCTCCACCGGCGGTCTTCGCGCTGCTCTCGGTGTTCGTGGTGGTGTGGCTGGTCTGGCGGCGGCGCCTGCAGCTCCAGGCCGCCGATGGGGACGGCATCCGCGCCGCCGGCGGTCGATCGGTTCGGCGTCGGCAAGGGCCTGCTGGCGACGGCCGCTCTGCTGGCGATGTTTGCGGGGCCGGTGCCGCACGTGACCGGCGTCCTGATCATCGCTGCGGTGCTGCTGATCAGCCGGAGGCTGGCGACGCGCGACATCCTCGGCCTCGTCGACTGGCACCTGCTGGTCCTGTTCGCCGGGCTGTTCGTCGTCACCGGCGCGCTGGCGGCCACCGGGCTGCCGGCGACGCTGCTTGCGGCGGCGCCCGCGGCCGGCATCGAGCCCGCGGGCCTGCCGGCGCTGGTGTCGCTCACCCTGGTCGGCAGCAACACCATCGGCAACGTCCCGGCGGTAGTGCTGCTGCTGGCGGTGCTGAAGGACCTGCCGGCGGAGACGCTCTACCAGCTCGCCGTGCTATCGACGCTGGCCGGGCAACCTGCTCGTCGTCGGCAGCCTCGCCAACATCATCGTTGTCGAGCGGGCCCGCCACTGCGGCGTTGCGCTTGGCTTCGCCGAACACGCCAAGTGCGGGGTGCCGATGACGCTGCTGTCCCTGGCCGCCGCCTGCGCCTGGCTGGCCGGCCGAGCGGCGCTGGCGGGATGAAGCCTCAACCGCCGCCCGGGCTCAGCCGATAACCCGCGCCTCGGACGGTCTTGATGCCCTCGCCGCAGGCTCCGAGCTTCTTGCGCAGCCGGCCGATGTAGACATCGACGATGTTGGTCAGCGGGTCCTCGCTCACCGACCAGATCGCATTCAAGATCCGCTCGCGCGAAAACACCCGGCCGGCGTCGGTCATCAGTAGCTTGAGGATGTCGCGCTCCTTGGCGGAGAGCTCGATCGGCTGGCCGCCGCAGGTGACCTGCAGCGAGCGCGCATCGAACCGCAACTGCCCGACCATGAGCACCTCCTGCCGGTCGTCGCCGACGTTGGCGCGCGCTCCGCGCCGGCCGAGCGCCTCCAGCCGGGCGACAAGCTCGTCGAAGTCGAACGGCTTGACCAGGTAGTCGTCGGCGCCGAGGCGTAAGCCGGCCACTCGGTCGTCGACGGCATCGAGCGCGGTCAGCATCAGCACCGGTGTGGTGTCGTTGGCGGCGCGCATGCGCTGGCAGACGGCCTGGCCGCTAATGCCAGGCAGCATCAGATCGAGAACGACGACGTCGAACGCATGGCCGTCGAGCAGCCCGACCGCCGCCTCGCCGTCGCGTGCCACCGTCACGGCGTACCCCTCCGCACGCAAGCCCCGCTGGATGAAATCGGCGACCCGCGCCTCGTCTTCCACCAGCAGCAGGTTCACGCCACCGCCTCCAGCTTCGGCCGCACCGGCAGGGTGAAGGTGACCCGCGTGCCCTCACCGGGCCGGCTCCTGAGCGCGATCTGGCCGCCGTGGGCCTCGACGATCGCCTTCGCCACCGGCAGGCCCAAGCCGCTGCCCTCGCGGTAGCGGTCGGCGGCATTGGAGCCGCGGAAGAACCGCTCGAAGGCCCGCTCCTGCTCCTCCTCGCTCATGCCGGGACCGGCATCGCTTACGGAGACCGCGAAGCCTCCCGGCGCGCCATGCAGGCCGACCTCGACGCGGCCATCGCCATAGCGCAGGGCGTTGTCCATGAGAATGACGACGACCTGGCGGATCCGGTCGCCGTCAGCGCGCACGACGGCGGCCTCTGCCGCTCCGGAGAAGGTGATTCCGCCGCCACGGCCATCGGCAAGGGCGCGGTGGTCGTCGATCACCTCGGGCAGAAGCCGGGCGAGATCCACCGCGTCGAGACGCAGCCGGGCTTCCCCGGCCTCGCGCCTGGCGACGAAGAGCAGATCATCGACCAGCCTCGCGGTGTGCTTGGCCGCCTCGCGCGACTTCTCCAGCGCCTCACGATAGACATCGGGGGTCTTTTCCCGGCCGCGGAGCGCGATGTCCGCCTCGCCCTGGATGATGGTGAGTGGGGTGCGCAGCTCGTGGCTGACGTCGGCCAGCAGCCGGCGCCGGTTCTCCTCGTGGACCTTGAGCTGATCCAGCACCCGCTTCAGCTCGGCCGTCCGCTCCCCGACCGCGTGCTCCAGCCGCGCCTTGGCCTGGGCCAACGCCGTCTCGCGCGCCGAGATCTGATCCGCCATGCTGTTGAACGACCGGCCGACGTCGTCAAGTTCGTTGCTGCCGCTATCGGCGATGCGATGATCCATATCGCCGGCGGCGAACGCCCGCGTGCCCGCCAGCAGCCTGCCGATCGGCCGGCGGATGTCGCGGGCCAGCATGACCAGGCTAAGCCCGCCGGCGACCACAGCAATGAACGCGAACGCCGCGGCGGCAACCTTGAACAACGCAATTCTGGCCGACGTCTCGTCGCGGACCTCGCGGACCTCCTCCCCCTCCGCCAGGATCGCCTCTTGGATTATGGAGCTGAAGTTGCGGTCGATCTTGGTCTCCAGCATGTCCGACAGGCGGGTCCAGTCGTTGCGAATGGCCCCCGGGTCGGCGCCGTCGACGAGAAGCATGTACTCGGCAACCAACGCCTCAAGCACACGCTCGATCTTCGCCAGGCGGTCCAGCTCCTCCACCTCGCGGTCGCCGACCAGCCGGATCTCCAGGCCCGTCAGGTGACGGAGCGCGCGGATGTCCTCCCTGATGTCGGCGATCAGTTGGCTCTCTCCGGCGCCCCGATCGAGGTCGCCGATCATCAGCCGGTCACCGAGCTGCTTGAACAGCTTGTAGGTGTGGTTGGAGAGCGCGAGGTAGCCCTCGTACTGCTGGTGCGCGAAGTGGGTCCGCTCCAGATGGTACGCAGCCTCGCGGGCGCTCCAGACGGCCATCACGACGCTGGCGACGGCGAGCGTCAGGACCAGCCCGAACGAAAGATATAGCTTGTGGATGAGTTTCATCCCGCGCCCGCCCCTGTGGCCGCCGCCGCGGCGGCCCGGGGCTTCGTAGCCCGGCGCCGGACGCTCTGCAAGCCTAGCGCGCGTAACCGGGCGGGAAGTCGCGCAGGACCTCCGCGACCACGGTCTCGATGCTCTCGCGGTCCTCGGCGGTGAGCGGGAGCGTCGTCGCCCCAATGCCGGACCAGACCGGCTTCGACGTCTTCGCGTCGAAGATGTCGATGGCGACCAGGTTCTCCTCGTAGGTGTCAACCGTCCGCCGGTCGCTGATCGGCCAGCGCGGGTAGCGGCCGTAGCGGTCCCCGTAGGAGAACGGGTCGCGGCCCCAGAAGGTCGTCCGCAGCCGGTCGCGGCTGCCGGCGCGAACGGCGATCAGCGCGTCCGGCTGCTCGCTGCGCTTGATCCCGCGCAGTTGCAGTTCCGCCTCGACGGCGCTGCGGATCGCCTGCAAGGTCAGGGCGCTGACCTCCGGCGAGGTCGCCCCCGCCTGCCCCGCCGCGCCGCCGGCGTCGCGCCAGGCGTAGGTGCGGATCTTGCCGAAGTCGGTGGCGTCGTCGGCCTCGCTGAACGTGCGCACCGGTGAGCCGCAGCCGGCAAGGACAACCGTTGCCACGAAGGCAAGGGCGAGCGAGGCAATCCAATGCCGAGCGTTTCGTGCCGGAAGCCTCGCCACGATGGCCGTCCTCCTAGAGCGCCGACCGGCGGCCGACGGAGGCGACGAACCTCTCCGGCGACCCGGCCTGCAGGTAGGCGACGGCGCAGCCGATCTCGCGGTCCTCCGCCTTCGCCAGCTTCGGGCAGGCGCTCGCGTCCACCGAGGCCTGCGCCTGCAGATCGACGCTCAGCCCTTGGGCCGGCAGCGCCCCCGGCAGGTCGGCCTCGTGCGCATCCTCGCCCTGCTGCTCCACGCCGGTCAGCCGGATGTTGGGCTCGACCCCTCGGGCCTGGATCGTCTCGCCCTTGGGCGCGTAGTAGAGCGCCGTCGTCAGCTTCAGCGCGCCCTCCTGCGGCAGCCGCAGCACCGTCTGCACCGAGCCCTTGCCGAAGGAGCGGGTGCCCATGACGATGGCGCGGCCATGGTCCTGCAGCGCCGCGGCGACGATCTCGGAGGCCGAGGCCGAGCCGGCGTTGATCAGGACGACCATCGGCCAGCCGCGGGCGAGGTCGCCGCGGCTCGCCTGGAAGGCGCGGCCCGAGTCCTTCTCCCGGCCGCGGATCGAGACGATCACGCCGTCGTCGAGGAAAGCGTCGGCCACCGCCAGCGACTGGTCGAGCAGTCCGCCCGGGTTGTTGCGCAGGTCGAGGACCAGGCCGCGCACGCCAGGCCGCTTGCGCATCTCGTCCAGCGCGATGTCGAGGGCATCGGCGGTCTTCTCGTTGAAGCTGGCGACGCGGACGTAGCCGACGTCGTTCTCGACCCACCAGCGGACCGGCTGGATGGAGATCACGTCGCGGGTGATCGAGACGTCGAAGGCCGGCCGTTCACTGCGCTTGAGGGTGAGCAGGATCGGCGTTCCCGGCGGGCCGCGCATGGCATGCACGGCCTCGCGCAGGCTCATGCCGGTGATGGCCTTGCGGTCGATATGGGTGATCAGGTCGCCCGGCTGGACACCGGCGCGCTCCGCGGGCGTGCCTTCGATCGGCGAGATGACCTTGATCTTGTCGCCGTCCTGGGTGACCTGGATGCCGAGCCCGCCAAACTCGCCGGTGGTCACCAGCTCGGATTCCTTCAGCGCCTCCGGATCGAGGTAGGCCGAGTGCGGGTCCAGCGAGGCCGTCATCGCCTCCAGGGCGCGGGTGACCAGGCTTTCGCTGGGGACCGTGCCGGGCGCGGCGTCGCTTTCCACCACGCCCTTGACCGCCGCGTCGATCAAGGCCTGGTCGGAGACCACGCCGACGTAGTTGCTGCGGATCCGCTTGTAGACGTCGCGGAACTGCTTCAGCTCACGGATGTCGCTGGGGTTTTCCGCGTAGGTCGTGAAGACGTGGTTGAAGCGGGCGAGCTCCCTCGCCCCATCGTCGTCGAGGCGGTAGGGATCCACGCCAATGGCGTGCGCCACGCGTTCGGCGCCGGGTTGATCGCCGGCACAACCGTTCAGCGCCGGCGTCAGGCTGGCGCCGATGACCAGGGCCGAGAACACCACCAACAGGGCTCTGGCGTGCCTCCAGGACAACTCCTGGACCTCCTCTCCTGAGCGTGCCCCTATGGCACGCACTTTAGTTGAAATTGCAGTGGAACTCACCTGCTGTCGCAACGGTCAGCTTCAGCAACGGCTTCAACCACACGCAGGAATATGGGCCGCCGGGCTCCGCCCGTAAAGCGGTCCAGCTCGCCCCTCGGCTTGCCCCTCAGCTCCCCCTCAGCCCGCCCCGGCGCCCGACCGTGCCGGGCTCCTGTAGACCACGGGCGCGGCGGCCCGCGCCGCCAGCGGGCGAAGCTCGAAGGCGGCCCAGACGATCATCGTCAAGAGGATCACGCCCACCGCCTGATGCAGCGCCGCGAGCGCGATCGGCATGACCAGCACCAGCGTGGAGATGCCGAGCGAGACCTGAGCCAGCACGGCCACGAGCACGCCGTGGACGGCAAGCCGCGCCCGCGCCGGGAGCCGCCGGCGCCGGGTCAAGATCCAGAAGGCGATGACGGCCAACAGCGTCGTCATCGCCAGCACCCGGTGGGTGAACTGCACCGTCGTGATGTTTTCGAAGACGTTCAGGTAGGCCGGAGACATCGCCAGCAGCCCGTCGGGGACCAGCTGCCCGTCCATCAGCGGGAAGGAGTTGTAGGCATAGCCGGCGTCGGTGCCGGCAACGAAGCCGCCGGAGAGCATGGTGACGACGGCGAGAGCGCCAACCGCCAGGATGCCGCGGCCCAGCCCGCGCGACGGGTTCCACGGCGGCGTGCGCTGGACCAGGCCGAGGGCCACCCACAGCAGCGCCACGTAGATCAGCAGCGCCGCGGCGAAGTGGGCGACCAGGCGGTACTGGCTCACGTCCGGGCGGTCGATCAGGCCGCTCGCCACCATGTACCAGCCGAGCGCGCCCTGGAGGCCGCCGAGGACGAACAGAAGCACGAGCCGGGGCGCCAGCCTGCGGTCGAGCCAGCCGCGGACGATAAAGAAGACGAGCGGCACGGCGAAGGCCAGCCCGATCAGCCGGCCCCACAGCCGGTGAATATACTCCAACCAGAAGATACCCTTGAACTCGGCGAGGCTCATGCCGGCGTTGACCTTCTGGTATTCCGGCGTCGCCCGGTAGGCGCTGAACGTCTCCTGCCACGCCTCCTCGGAAAGCGGCGGCAGCCAGCCGGTGATCGGCCGCCACTCGACCATCGACAGCCCGGACTCGGTGAGCCGGGTCAGGCCGCCGATGACCACCATCACGAAGACCATGGCGGCGACGGCGAACAGCCACAAGCCGACGATGCGGTAGCGGCGCTGCAGCGGCAGCGGCGACGGTGTCGTTCACGGCGAAAAGCCTTTCAGCAAGTCCAAGCGGCCCGGCAGTTCGAGCAAAGACGATACTGGCGAACGCGCGCCTCGGCCATGGCCGAGCCGGCGCCGCGGCGCATTTTCTTGCCTCGCGCGGCTGGGCGATGGCATAGGAAGGACCGGTGGCGGACGAGAGCGATCGGGAACCATGGCCAGGCCTTCTTCCTGCGTGTACATCGTCGGCGCCGGCCCCGGCGATCCGGATCTGCTGACGGTCAAGGCGCTGCGCCTACTCGGCCGGGCCGAGGTCGTGGTCTACGACAAGCTTGTGTCCGACGAGATCTTGGCGCTGATCCCGGCCGGCGCCACCCGCATCTTCGCCGGCAAGGTCGCCCGCAACCACCACATGCCGCAGGAGCAGATCAACGAGCTCCTCGTCAGCCTGGCCCGCAGCGGCCGCGTCGTCGTCCGGCTGAAGGGCGGCGATCCGTTCCTGTTCGGCCGCGGCGGCGAGGAGGCGGCGCATCTCGCCAGCCACGGCATCGCCTTCGAGATCGTCCCCGGCATCACCTCGGCATCCGGCTGCACCGCCTATGCCGGCATCCCGCTCACCCATCGCGGCGTCGCCCACGGCGTCCACTTCGTCACCGGCCATGCCAAGGAGGACGAGCCCCTCGAGCTCGACTGGCGGAGCCTGGCGGCGGCGGAGACGACGCTCGTCATCTACATGGGCCGCATCACCGTCCGCCAGATCTGCGCGAAGCTCATCGCCCACGGCTTGGGCCCGGCGACGCCGGCCGCCGTCCTCGTCAACGGGACCCGGCCCAACCAGCAGGTGACGCTCACCACGCTGGCCGCGCTCGCCGACCAGGTCGAGGCCATCGACCGCGCCCAGCCGACCCTGCTGGTGGTGGGTGACGTGGTCGCTCTCGCCGACACCCTGAGCTGGTTCGCGGCAGAGAGCGGTCCGGACGGAACGGCCTCGCGAAGCGTGTCGTGAGCGCGGGCACCCCGGGATCCGCGCGGCCGCGCCGTGAAATGTTCATGGAATGTTTCACGTGAAACATCGCGGTGCGAAAGCAGGTCCCATACCCGCCTGAGTTGATCGCGCGCGGCATGCGCCGACCCAGCATCAGGAGGTCTGTCGCCGGAACCGGCCCCCGGCTGCTGCGTTGTCTATGTTCGCCGTCACTGTCGATCGGGCGCGGCGTAGCGTTAGGGGCGAAGGCAGATGCAAGAGAGTTCGGCTGCGACGGCCGGGCTTGCCTGCGGGGGAGAAGCGGGGGATGCGACCGGCGCTGAAGGGGCGCGGGCGGAGGTGAACGGGGACGCTCGTGTTGTCGCGCGGGCCGTCCGTCAGCCGCTGCTGGTGCTCGCCGACGACCTCACCGTCGAAGTGGCGAATCCCGCCTTCTGTGCGGCCTTTGCTCTCGCGCCCGGGCAGACCGAAGGCCGCAAGATCTATGAGATCGGCGACGGTTGCTGGGACTTTCCGGCGCTGCGCGAGCTGCTGGAGGACACCCTTCCGGCGGTCGGCAAGGCCGAGGACGTGCGCGTCGAGCATACCTTCGAGGGCTCCGGTCGCCGGGTGCTGATGCTCAGTGCCTGCCCGGCGACGCTGGCCAGCGGCCGCCGCCACATCCTGCTCACGCTCGAGGACGTCAGCGAGCGGGGGCTCGCGGAGGAGGCGCGGCGCGCCAGCGAGGAACGGCTGCGCCGGGTGCTGGAGACGGACGCCGTCGGCGTGCTGTTCTTCGACGCGACCGGCACCCTCGTCGACGCCAACGACGTCTTCCTGCACATGACCGGCTACTCCCGCGAGGAGGTGGAGGCCCGGGAGCTGACCTGGCGGCGGATGACGCCGCAGGAGTGGGTCGAGGTCAGCGAGCAGGAGATGCGGAAGCTGGCGCAAACAGGGCGGATCGGCCCCTACGAGAAGGAGTACATCCTCAAGGACGGATCGCGCTCATGGATGATGTTCGCCGGCCGGCAACTGGATAGCGGCATCCTCGTCGAGTACTGCATCGACATCAGCGACCGCAAGCACGCCGAGATGGAGCGCGAGCTGCTGATCCATGAGCTGAGCCATCGGGTCAAGAACGTGTTTGCCGTCATCCAGTCCATGGCCGCCCAGACCCGCGCTCGCCACCAATCCGCCAGCGTGTTCAGGGAGGCATTCCTCGGCCGGCTGGGTGCATTGGCGCGGGCCCACTGCATGTTGCTCGACACCGAATGGCAGGGCGCGAACCTTGACGCGCTGGTCGCCAACGCCGTGCAGGCCTACCTCGCGGACCATCCCAAGTGCGTCGAAACCGAGGGCGAGCCCATCCCGCTGACGCCCGGGCACAGCGTCGCGATCAGCATGGTGCTGCATGAGCTCGGCACCAACGCCGCCAAGTACGGCGCACTGTCGCACTCGGATGGCCGCCTGCGGGTGCGTGGCGCGCAGGGTCGCCGACGAAGTGGGCACCCGCGTCGAGCTGTGCTGGGAGGAGCGGGGCGGCTCGCGAATCGCGCCGCCGAAGGCGAAGGGCTTCGGCTCGCGGCTGATCGAGCAGGCCGTCTCGTACCAGCTTGGCGGCACCGTCGAGATGAACTACTTGCCCGAAGGCCTGACCTGCCGCATTACCTTTCCGCTGAAGTAGCGGCCGCCACGTCTCGCTTGCCAGTACGCCGTCATGACCGACTCATGGCCGTGCTCGTCACGGCCATCCACGCTGGTAGCGCTGCAGGTGCCGGTGGATGACCGGAACAAGTCCGGTCATGACGGATAGTGATACGGGGGGTACCTGCCCCTGCCGTCATCGCCGCACGTGTTGCGGCGATCCACTCTTGTAGCGCTGTAGGTGCCCGTGGATGACAAGTCCGGTCATGACGAGTCGTGGTAATGCCGGGGGTACTGCCCTCTCGTCATCGCCGCACGTGTTGCGGCGATCCATTGATACTTCCGGACGTAGCCTGTCGCCATGGCTGCGCTCGTCGTGGCCATCCACGTCTTGTTTTTTATCTTCGCGGTGGTTCTGTCTTGACCATCAAGGCTTGTGCATCCGCTGGCGGGCGTCGATCTCCGGCACGCGCAACAGCCGCTGGTCCTCGGGCAGCGCGAGCTGCTGCTCGATGTAGTCGGCGCGCTTGGCGATGTTGGACGGCTGGGCGTTGCCGTAGAGGATCTTGTGGAACAGGCCGGGGCCGTCGACCGCGCCGGCGTCCACCGCCAGCGCCTGGCGATAGTCGGCCAAAGCCGCCGCGTAGCGGCCGCCGCGATCGTGAAGGATGCCGCGGTTGGCGAAGGCGGCGGCGAGAACCGCGACGACCGGTGGGGTCGTCGCTGGCGAGGCTGCGCGAGAGAAAGGCGATGAGGTCCGAGAACGCCGCCTCGGCCTCCTCATGTCGGCCGGACTCCAGGAGCGCGATGGCTCGGCCCATCATCGCCCCGCGGTGATCCGGCGAAACCGCCAGCGCCGCGTCGAACCGGCCGATGGCGTCGGCGAACTTGCCGTCGCCGAGCAGGATGTCGCCCTGGCGCGTCTCATAGTCGCCGGGGGGCGCGTCGACGACCTCGCGCACCACCGCCCACAGCGTGAACATGGCGAAGGTCGCGGCAGCAACGATAATGATGAACCGGCGCAGGACGCGCGGATTGCCGAGGGTGGAGGAAAGCATGTGCCGCTGCCCTCACCCGCCCGCTGCGCGGGTCCCTCCCTCTCCCACGGCTTCGCCGCGGGCGAGGGTAAAGGTTGCGAACTTTGCGGCCGCGGCTCCCTCTCCCGCGCGCGGAACGCGCGGGCGGGAGTGGGTGGGGGTGAGAGCGTTCCTGCGACGGATGGATATCGACGACATTCGGCGGATCCAGCTTCGCCTCGATCCGCCATTTGGCGTTGGTCCAATTCCCTCAATACTTGACCTGGGCCATGGCCAGCCGGTCGCAAGCAGCCTGTGCCTCGCGGACGGTGTGGATGCCGCGCTCGCCGAGCAGCGGGATCAGCGCCAGGAACACCTCCGCGGTGGCCAGGGCATCGCCCAAAGCCGTATGCCGCCCGGAGACGACGACGCCGAGGCGCTGGGCCATGGCCTCGAGGCTCTTGTCCGTCTGGTTCGGGTGGACGACCAGCTCCAGCAGCAGGGTGTCCAGCACCGGCTGCGTGAACGTCAGGCCCGTCTTCTCCTCCTTCAGCTCGAGGAAGCGCATGTCGAAGGCGACGTTGTGGCCGACGACCACCGTGTCCTCGAGGAACCTGTGGAAGCGCGGCAGCACGTCCTCGATCGGCGGCATCCCGCGCAGCATCTCCTGGCTGATGCCGTGGATGGCGCGCGAGGCGGCGCTGATGGCCCGGCCGGGGTTGACCAGCTCGTCGAACACTTCCCGGCGCAGGATGCGGCCGTTGACGATGCGCACGGCGGCGATGGCGATGATCTCGTCGCCGCCGCTGGGGTCGAGGCCGGTGGTCTCGGTGTCGATGACGGTGAAACTGAGTTTGCTGAACGGCGCGTCCAGGATCGCCTCGGGAGAGAGGTCCGGCTGGAACAGCCGGAAGTCGAAGTCGTGGGCATCGTCCCCGCCGGCGGCCCAGGCGTCCGCGCCTCCCTCCTCGCCGCTGACGGGGAGGACCAGGCGAAGGCACGGCCGGCCGGCCGGCGACGCCGGGTGCGCCCAGATGGCGCCGCTGTGGCGCTCAATCACGTCGAACAGCGTCTGCGAGCCGCCCTTGGCGCTGGCGCTGACCTGACGCAGGCCCCACGAGCGCAGCGCCCCGGTATCCAGCCCGGCGCCGGTCCATTCCAGCATCAGGGTCACGAGCTTGCGGCCGGTGTGGAGCGAAATGCTCGGGTGCTCGGCGCGGCAGATGCGCTGGAGCTGGCTGATCAGGAAGATCAGGCAGCGGGCGATGGCGTAGCTGTCGGCGCGCACCCAGACCGGTTCCAGCGGCGCGCTGACGTCGACGACGACGCCCAAAGCATCCTCGACATGGCGCTCGATGGAGGCGAGTAGGTCGCTGCCGAGGACGTCCTGGAGCGGGCCCTTGACGTCGAGGTCGCCCGGATAGCGCTCCTCGAGTTCGGCGAGGTTCTGGCTGAGCCGGACGGATTCCTCGTGGATGACCCGCTGGAACAGGGTGCGCTCGTCGTCGTCCATGTCGGGAAAAGCGATGATCGTCTCGATCGCGCTGCGGATGCTGGCGATCCCCGAACGGTGACCCTCGGTCAGGGCCAGCAGCAGGTTCGCCCTGCGGGTCTCCTTGTTGATCTCCCGGGTCACGTCCTCGATCGACAGGATGAAGCCGTGCGAGGCGCCGGAGGGATCCGGGATCGGCACCAGGTGGACGTGAAGCAGCTGGCCCGACTTCCGCGAGATGACGAAGGGCACGAGCTGGCGGGCCGTGCCCCGATCCTCCAGGTGCTCGATGGTCGAGAGCGCATGGGCGATGATGTTCTTGTCGAGCACGCTGTAGACGGAGCGGCCGAGGCCGATCCAGTCGCCGCCGCCGGTCTCGCGCTCGGCGCCTTCCAGCAGCCGCTGGGCGCGCTGGTTGTAGAGCAGGATCCGGCCGTCCTGGTTGCACACCAAGATCCCCTGGGTGAGCTTTGAGACCAGCGTCGCCAGTGTATTGCGCTCGGTCTCCACCGCGGCGTTGGCCTCCTGGATACGGGCGGCGACGTCCTCCTGCAGCGTCTGGTAGCGGTCGGCGAGCACGTTGACGTTGCCGGCCGCGGCCCGGATCTCCGCCTGGCCCTCGACCTTGAGCCGGTGCCTCGGGTTGGAGACGGCGATCACCCGGATGTCCTCGGCGATGGCGCGGAGCGGCGTGAGGTAGAGGCCGGCCATGACCATGACGGCGACCGCCGGCAGCGCCACCAGCACCGCACCGGCGATCAGCAGCGCACCGCCGTGCGGCGCCAGCGCCGCCGAGACGGCCGCGCGCTGGTCGTCCGCCAGCGCATTCCAACCGAGCCAGCCGCTGGCGACAAGGATAGCGGCGGCGGCGATGGTGAGCGCCGCGCAGGCCAACCACAACAGGGGTTTCATGCGCCGATGACTCCGGACCCGTGCCCTCCCGAAGGACGCTGCCTTATCGCGCCCAGGCTCGTTGGCCCCCGCGCATTCTTGTCTCGTTTCTAGCGACTTAGGCGGCAGCGCCCTTTGTCTTCGGCTCAAGATATCATGTTGAGTTGGAAATGGTAGACGAGGTCCTGCTTGAAGTGCTTGACGATCTTGAGCGAGTCCTTGAGCAGGTTGCGGTCGAGCCGCGACAGCCGGCCGGGCACGATCGCGGTGTCCGCCGTCTCGCCGCGGTCCCAGGCCTCGAACTGCGAGCGCAACCGCAGCATCGACATGAACTCGAATGCCTCGATGATGTCGGCGGTGGTCTGCTCGTCGAACGGGCCCCGGCCGGCCAGGGCCTGGATCCGGCCGATGGTGTTGGTCTCCTCGACCCGGTACTCGACGGCCAGGCTGCGCACGCCGTGGACGATGGGAAAGATGCCGCCCTTCTTGATGTCGAGCCGGCCGCCATGCGGGGAGGATTCGACGTGCAGCCGATTGAAGAAGCCGATCGGCGTCGGGAAGGACTGGACCGCCTTGGCGAAGTGGCTGAGCAGCGACATGCGGTCGTGGAACAGGGTGAAAACACGCGCCTTCAGCGCCGACAGCAGGCTATCGTCACCGGCGACGGTGTTGGCGTCGAGGAGGATGGCGAGGTTGAGGAAGGTATCGCCGGTAGGATGCTCGAACCACTGGCGGATCTCCCGCAGGTAGTCCTCCAGCGGCTTCGCCCACTGCGGGTTCGACACCATGACGTTGCCGGGACAGGGCGGGTAGCCGAGGTCGAGCAGCGTCTCGGTGAACCTGCGGCCGGCCAGTGCGGCGGCGTCCGCCGGCGGCGGCGAGCGGTAGATCAGGCCATTGTCCTGGTCGGTGCGCAGGAGCTGCTCGCCGCGGCCCTCGCTGCCCATGACGATCAGGCAGGCGAGGTCGCGCACCTCTGCCGGCGCGACCTGCTCGAACACCCGGCGGAACAGCTTGCGGTTGAGGTCGGTGACGAGCCGGGCGATGTAGCGGGGCTTCACCCCGCGCTCGAACAGCGACCTGATCATCCGCGGGATCGCGTCGCTCGCCTCCTTCAGCTCGTCGGCCCCGCCCGCCCGCTCCACCTGGCTGGCGATCACCAGCGACGAGCTCGACAGCCGGCGAAGGAGGTCCGCCTGCTCGAAGATGCCGACGATCTCCTTGCCGCGGACGACCACGAGGTGACGGATCGCATACTTCGTCATGATGACGAGGGCGTTGAGGATCAGGTCCTCGGCGTCGATGGTGAGCAGTTCGAAGCGGGCGATGTCGCCGAGCGGCGTCGTCGCCGGCATGCCCATCAGCAGGTGCTTCTCGCGGACGTCGCGCTCGGTGAAGATCCCGACCCGGTCGCCGGCGCGAACCAGCACCGCACTGGCGGCCTTGTCGCGCATCTCGCTCACCGCCTCGCGGATCGTCGTCTCGGGGCCAACGAACAGCGGCGGGTGCAGCCTGCCCTCGCCCACCCTGCCGGTGAGCAGGGACGCGGCCTCGCGCTGCTGCTGCACCGCCACCTGCAGATCCAGGCTGCGGCTGATCTGCTCCTGGAAGAAGGAGCGGAAGCCGGGATTGGTGCGGGCAAGGGCCGCGAAAAGCTGCGCCGGCAGAAGGAGACAGGTGCAATCGCCACGGGCGACGAACTGGTTCTCGGAGCGGCCATGGAGCAGCCCGCGGGCATCGAACAGCTGGCCGGGGCCGAAGGTGGCGACCGCGCCGGTCGCGTCCTGCTCCTCCACCGTGCCCTCGGCAACGATGAACAGGTGCGGCGGGCTCTGCCAGCGGTTGAGCACCGTCGTCCCGCTGGCATAGTGGCTGGGCGTCAATGCCTCGCTGACGCGCTGGCTCTCGGCCGCGTCGAGGCGGTCGAACGGGGCGACATCGGCGATGAAGCTGCTCGGCTCCGGCAACGGCATGCCAGCGACCTCAGATCCGCTAATCCGCTCGGGTGGTCCCCGAGGTCCGGAATAGCCGATGCCGCCGGTGCTGTCATGCGGTTATCGGGCGCGGCGTCGCGGCCGGCGCTGGTTCACGGCGTCTGCGGCGACCCGGACAGGCGCCTCCTTGCGGCGACACGCGGTTTCCCGGGCGCGCAGGGGGCAGCCGCCAAGACAGCGGGAGGAGCTTTCGATCCGCGCCTCCCGCCAGCCGCCTTCAGTGCGCCGGCTTGTCCGGCTCACTTTCGGGGCCGTCCTGGACCTCGATGCTGTCGGCGGCCTTGTTCCACGGGGTCTTCTGCTCGGCCTCGAAGTGCTTGACCGCTGCGTCCACCGCTTCGTCTTTCGAGGCCTTACCGGTGATGTAGACGGTCTTGACCGGAACCTTGTGTTGGCGGCCGTAGGAGTTGGTCTTCTCCTTCTGGAATTTGACGTGGACGCTCTTCTTCTTCGCAGCGCCGCCACCGTCGATGGTACTGAGGCTGACGATGCCAAGGAGGTGGTTGTTCTGGTCAATCACCGGAATCCGGGAGAGACCGTGCTCGGTCATGAGCTGCTTGATGTCGTCGGTGCCGCTCTCTGGGTAGCAGCAGACGATCTCGACCGACATGATGTCTGCGACCACGGCCTGGGTCGGGTGGCAGCCCTCGGCCATGCCCCGCACCACCATGTTCCGGTCCGTGACGACGCCGACGAGAACGTTTTCCTCGACCACCGGCAGAAACCCTATGTCGTGCTCGGCCATGACCCGCGCCGCCTCGACCAGAAGCGCGCGGGACCCGACCGCATGAACCTCCCTCGTCATCACATCTTGTGCATTCATTACGCTGTCCCTCGCTGCTGAGAATGCACCTTACCCGCTTCCCGGCCCCATCGTCCGGGCCGCGAACCGCGCTGCATCGACTTCGACCGGAGGAGCGTTCGGCGGTGCCAGGATTAACCCGGGCCGGTTCCGCCGGTTCCACGCGCGGCGACGGCCGCCCGTTCCGCAACGAGGACGGCGCACAGCCCCGTACGGTAGTCCGGAAAGGCTAGGGCGACGCCCAGCTCCCGTTTGATCCGGGTGTTGTCGACCCGCCGATTGTCGGCCCAGAAGCTCAGCGCCATGGGCGACATCTCCTTGGCCGCGTCGGCGAAGTCCACGACAGGCGGCGGCGAAAGGCCGAGGAGCTCGCAGGCGAAAGCGACAACGTCGGCCTGCGCCGCCGGTTCGTCGTCACAGACGTTGTAAACCGCGCCGGGCGACGGGCGGGCCATCGACGCCTCGACGACCCTGGCGATGTCATCGACGTGGATGCGCGAGAACAGATGCCCCGGCCGGGCGATGCGGCGCGCCTGCCCCGTCCGCACCTGGGTGAAGATACTCCGCCCAGGGCCGTAGATGCCGGCGAGGCGGAAGACGTGCACGGCGAGGCCATGGCTTCGGCCGAGGGCGAGCCATGCCTCTTCGGCGGCGACGCGCCTTCGGCTGCGCCCGGAGGTCGGGCGAAGCGGCGTGGTCTCGTCCACCAGCGCGCCGCCGGTGTCGCCGTAGACCCCGGTTGTGGAGAGGTAGCCGATCCAGTGGGGGGCGAGGGCCGCGATGTCCACGGCGTGGTGATCGAGAACCGGATCGCCGGCAGCGTCCGGCGGCACCGAAACCAGCAGCGCCGTCGTCTCCGCCAGCGCCCGCGCAGGGTCGGCCAGCGGCCGGCCCCGGTCGAACAGGTGCGCCTCGAAACCCGCTGCTTCGAGCCGCCGGCGCTTGTCCTCGCCGCGGCAGGTGCCGGCGATCGTCCACCCGAGCGGTCCGAGCCTTGCCGACAATGCCTCGGCGCTGAAGCCAAAGCCGAAGCAGAACAGCCTCGGCCTGCCGCCGTTCGGTTCCTCTGTGCTCAATCGCCCCGCCCCGCCTGTCCTGCCGCTTGCCTTCATCCCGTATGGCGGGGAATGTAAGGTCCCGCCAGCCGTCGGTATAGGAGCCCCATGCGCCTGCGCAGCCGAAGTCCCGCCCTCGCCACCGGCGTGGTGGCGCTCGCGCTTGCGCTGACAGCGCCGGCCGTTGTGGCCGGCGAGGCCGACGGCGAAGCCTGGTATCGCGGCTGCATGACGCTCGCCGACGCCGACCCCGGCCGGGCCCTGGATCAGGCCGAAGCCAGGAGCAAGGCTGGCGGTGGCGCGCCGGCCGGGCACTGCGCAGGCGTCGCGCTGGTGCGGCTCGGGCGGTTCGAGGAGGGGGCGCAGCACTTCGAACAGCTCGCCGCCGAGCCGGCGCGGCCGGATCTGCGTGCGGCCCTGCTCGACCAGGCCGCCGGCGCATGGCTGCTGAAGGGCTCACCGGAGCGGGCGGTAGCCCTGCTCGACCGAGCCATCCCCATAGCCCCTGAGGACGCCGGCTTGCGCCTCGACAAGGCGGCGGCCCTGGCCGAGCTCGGCCGCTACAAGGAGGCCGTCGCCGAGCTCGACCGCGCCATCGTCCTGGAGCCCTCCTCGGCGGACGCCTACGCCTTCCGCGCCAGCGCCCTGCGCCGGCTCGAGCGGATGGACGCGGCCGCGGCCGACCTGGAGCGGGCTCTAGGCCTCGAGCCCCACCACCCCGAAACCCTGCTCGAGCGCGGCATCCTTCGCGCTTTTCGCGGCGATCGCAGCGGCGCCCGCGCCGACTGGGAGGCGCTGCTGGCCGCAGCACCCAAAACGGCGGCCGCCGCGGCCGCCCGCGCCAACCTCGACGCCATGGCGCAGCGCCGGCCGTGACGGCTGGCGGGTGCCGAACGGCTCGCTCTTCTCGTCATGACCGCGCTCGTCGACACGTGTTGCCGTCATCCATGTCAACGTTCAGGCGACGAAAGAAACTCCTGGTTGGCCGCAACTGGCCGGCCGTAACAAGTACGGCCATGACGGCTGGTGCTATGGCGACCGCCCTCTCCTTCCGTCATGACCGCGCCCGTCGCGGTCATCCATCCGGAGCCCCGGGTGAGGGGCACGAACGTCAGAAATCGAGGTTGGCGTAGGTCTCGACCGGGGCGATCCCGGGGACGGTGTCGGCGAGGATGGAACGGAACGACGGCCGCGACTTGATCCGGGCGTACCAGGTCTTGGCGCTGTCGTTGTGCGCCCAGGGGACGTCGCCGATGTAGTCGATGCAGGAGAGGTGCGCCGCGGCGGTGATGTCGGCGAGGCTGAGGCTCCTGCCGGCCAGCCAGTTCCGCCGCTCGGCGAGAAAGCCGATGTAGTCCAGGTGGTAGCGGATGTTGCCGAGCCCGGCGCGGATCGCGTCCGAGCTGGGATAACCGGTGCGCATCAGCCGCTTCAGCACCTTCTCGCCGACCAGGTTGGCCGTCACCTCGTCGTTGAACTTGCCGCCGAACCAGCCGACGAGGCGGCGCACCTCGGCCCTCTCCAGCGGCGTCGAGCCGTTCAGCGGCGGGATCGGCGTCGTCTCGTCGAGGTATTCGGCAATGGCGGCGCCGTCGCAGAGGATGGTCCCGTCAGGCTCGACCATGACCGGCACTTCGCCGGCGGGGTTCATGGTCAGGAAGGCCTCGCGCCGCTCCCACACCGGCTCGATGCGGCAGTCGGCTTCCAGCTTCTTCTCGCCGAGGACTAGGCGGACCTTCCGGCACGGGGCCGACAGCCAGAGGTGGTAGAGCGTGCGCATGGCCGACACTATACCCAAAGCCGGCTCAAGCGGACACCCGGGCCGCATCCGGCTCGCCATCGCGGGCGGCGACGATGAGGTCGGCGACCTCGCGCACCGCGCCAAAGCCGCCCTTGGCGATGGTGACGAGGCCGGCGATGCGGAGGATCTCTGGCTCCGCGTCCGCCGGGGCGATGGCCAGGCCCACCGCCTGCATGCACTCCAGGTCGTTGATGTCGTTACCCATGTAGGCGACATCGGCCAGGGTGATGCCCTGGTCGGCGACGATGCCGCTGAGCACCGGCAGCTTGTCGCCCACACCCTGGATGCAGGGGATCTTGAGCTTGCGGCAGCGCGCGGTGACCACCGGGTTCCCCTCTTTGGAGATGACCGCCACCGGCAGCCCGGAGGCCCTGAGCCGGTCCATCCCCATGCCGTCGCCACGGCTGCAGAGCACGCCCTCGCGGCCGTCCTCGAAGACGACGACGCGGTTGTCGGTCATCACCCCGTCGAAATCGAAGACGAGCAGGCGGATGGCGGCGAGCGGCGCGGCGGCGCGCCCCGCCCAGAGCCGCCGGTGGAGCGCCTCGCCGGCGCACCAGGCCTCCTCGTCGCGCACTTGCAAGGCGTAGGCGCGGGGAATGCGGTGAAGGACGATCCGCCCGCCAAACGGCACGGCCCAGTCGCGGAGCTGGGCCACGGTGGTGATGACGATGGCGCGATTCTCGGCGAGGCCGGGCCGCGGGCCACGCGGCCTTGGTGCGTCCTCCTCCAGAAGTCCGAAGCCGCTCGTGTCCAGGGCCCACAGGGTCTCCGCCGTCTCGTGGACGCTGAGCAAGCTGTCGCCGCCGCGCCCGGCGAGGTGGTCAAGGGCGCCCTCGATCATTTCCGGCGTGCGCAACGGCCGGCTGGGATCGAGGATGACGCAAAGCCGCTCTCCGTCGTCCGCCTCGGCCAGAAACTGCCCCGCCCGCGCCGCCGCCGCATCGCTGTCGCCGGCGCCTGCCGCAGCGACCACCTCCGCGCCGGCGCGCTCGGCAAGCCTGACCAGCACGCCGTCGTCTGTGACGACGATGGTGCGGGCGATGCGCGGGGCGAGCCGGGCCTGCTCGATTGAATGCACCAGCAGCGGCCGGCCGGCAAACGGGCGGTCGAGGGCGATGCCGGCCTCGGCGAGCGCGGGAATGATGGCGATGGGCATGGGGATCTCGTGTGCTTTACGTCGAAGGAGCTGGCGGCAGGGTAGCGATAGGCCTAGCCGACACCGGGCGTCAATCCTCAGGCCAACTCCCCGCTGTGGCGGGATCCGGGGCGGGATTTGGAGCGGGATCCGGATAGACCCGGACGGCCTCGACGCCGTCGGCGCCGGCGCGCGCCTCCAGGGCGAAGTCGAACAGGTCGCGCTGCAGGCACAGCAACGGGTCCTCCTTCGGCAGGTACGCCTTGTCGCCGCGGAGGAACTTCTGCGCCGTCTCGTGGCCGACGATCTCGATGACGGCGGCGAGATGATCGTAGAACGAGCCGTCGAGCAGCGCCGCGATGTAGTCGCCGCAACGCTCGTCCTCGGGCGCCGGCTCCTTGGAGCGGATGCCCATGGCGACGATGCTGACGAGGGCTGGCTGCTGCGCCCGGACGACGGCGGCGGTGGCCCGGGCGGTGAGGTAGGAGGCGAGGTAGACCCGCTCCGCGCCCGCCAGCGCGGCGATGGCGCCGGTGACGCCGGAGGTGGTGCGGTGGACGACGGTGCGGCCTTCGAACATGGCCCGGCCATGGCGCAGGATGAGGTACGGTGAATTGGTCAGGTCGAAGCCGTCGATGGGCAGCTCGTTGTGCTCACCGGCGAGGACCGGCCTGGGCACCCCGCGGGTGAGCGCCCTGTCTCTCCAGCCGAGGCAGCGGCCGATGTCGCCTTCCAGCACGATCCGCTCCGCACCGCAGGCGTAGAGCAGCGGCTCGCAGGTGAAGGCGCGAAAGACGTCGATGACGACGGCGACCCCGCGCGCGGCGGCGGCGCCCTCCGCCAGCGACAGCCTGACGATCTCCATGCGTGTACCTCCCCCTGCCCTGTCAGGCCCTGGCCCCCTGCCTGCGGCTGCCCTGCCGGCGATGCCCCCGGCGGCGTTGCTCGTGCCACCGCGCCCGTACGATCGCGGCCATGGACCGCTCGACGAGCGCGGAGCGCCAGTTCATCATGACCGGGATCTTCGGCGGCTTCACCACCTTCTCGGCGTTCAGCCTGCAGACGCTGACCCCGCTCCAGGACGGCGAGCGCCTGAACGCCTCCGCCAACGTCGCCCTCTCACTCGGCCCTGTGCCTGCTCAGCGGCTGCACTAAAGCAGCGCTAGGGGCGATCGTTAACGGCTGAGGCACGATCGCGGCGCCGCCGCCCGATGACGCCCGGCGCGTACGGAAGCCCATAACTGAATTGATGACGGTCAAGCTGATCATCGACCACTACCGGTGGCCAGCATCCGCGATCGACATCTCGCCCGGCCTGTTCGCCGGTGGGCGGTGGGGCAAAGCACTGATGGCGGTGGAGGGCGAGCCGGTGAGCCTCGATGACATCGAGCACCGCATCCTGCGCCCGATCTGCGCGAATCCGCGGATCCACTACGGCGTCAACTGCGCCTCCCTCGGCTGCGCCCCAACCTCTCGCCACAGGCCTTCACCGCCTTGGCCAGCGAGCGGCTGCTGGATGAGGGCGCTAGTACTTACGTCGATCACCCGCGCGACGCACGGGTCTAGCAGGCTGCTGAAGAGGGTGGCGGTTTTCGCCCGTTCGTGATTCCTGGGTCCGGGTTGGTGGCTGGAGGTCGGGATGCGCGGGAGCGACACGGTTCGGGGGACGCTGTTCAGCTACGTGGATCTGGAGAAGCGGATCCCGGAGGATCATCCGCTGCGGCTGATCCGCGGCGTCGTCGATGCGGCGCTGGCCGGGCTTTCGGGCGACTTCGACGCTTTGTATTCGCCGCATGGCCGGGAGTTGGTTCCGCCGGAGCGGCTGCTGCGGGCGCTCTTGTTGCAGGCGTTCTACTCGATCCGCTCCGACCGCCAGCTGGTGGAGCGGATCGAGTTCGACCTTCTGTTTCGTTGGTTCGTCGGTCTCGGCATCGACGATCCGGTGTGGGATGCGACCACCTTCACCAAGAACCGCGACCGGCTGTTGGCGGGCGATGTGGCGGTGAAGGTCCTGGCCGGGGTGCTGGCGCAGCCGCAGGTGAAGCGGCTTCTGTCTGGCGAGCACTTCTCGGTGGACGGCACGCTGCTGGAGGCGTGGGCCAGCACCAAGAGCTTCCGCCCCAAGGAGCGTCCGGCCCGCCGGCGGATGCGGGGCGCAACGGCGAGCAGGACTTCCGTGATCGACTGGCAGTTCACTTTCGCCATGGCCGCCTACAACCTCGTCCGGCTGCCGAAGCTGCTGAAAGCCCCGGCGTGACAGCCGGACTCCGCCCGGAGCGTCCCAGGAGGTGGAAAACTCTCGGCCAAACGACGGTGGCAACGACGGTAGCCAGCCTCAGCGCCAGCAAATGACCCCACGCGAACCAGACGTAAAATGCTGGAGACGAGCAGCCGGCCGCCCTAACAGGCTGTTGAAATGGCGCCTGGTTGTTCGGGCTTCGTGGTTGGACTTCCGCGGCGACGACCGCGGCGTCATCGCCCACCTCCGCCGCTACGCGGCGTTACCGCTGACGCAGGCCCTGGAGAGCGTCGAGCAGCGGATCTCCAGCCATCCCTGCGATTGGCTGCTGAACGACGCGGGCCGCCCCCGCTGAGGGACGAGGGCGCCGGTCATTCCCTCTGATCTCGATGATTTCGCCACGCAGCCGCGAGCAGCCGAGCGCCGTGGGGTTACTAGGATTCGGTTGTCGAAGCCATCCACGTCGTTTCCGGAGCGCCCACCCGCCATGGTTGATCCTACCCTGCCGCTGCCTGACCTGTCACCGGTTGAGGGCAAGGCGGTCGTTGCCCGCTTCGACGGCGGCCGGCTGTCGTCCGACGGCGGTCTGTTGGTTCTGCGCGAGATCGAGCAGCGGCTGAACGTCGCCGAGCGGCTGGCCGCCTGCATCGACGATCCGCGTGATCCGGGCAGTACCCTGCATACGGTCGCCGACATCATCCGCTTCCGCCTCTTGATGATCGCCGCCGGCTACGAGGACGGCAACGACGCCGTCGGCCTGCGCACCGATCCGCTGTTCAAGCTGGCGCTCGAACGTCTGCCATCGGATCGGGATCTGTGCTCGCAGTCGACCATCTCGCGGCTGGAGAACCTGCCCGACAAACGGACGCTGCTGCGTCTGGCCCGGGCCCTGGTAGACGTCTACTGCGGCTCGTTTCGCCAGGTGCCGCGGCGGATCACGCTCGACATCGACGACACCTTCGATGCGGTGCACGGCGGCCAGCAGCTGCGGCTGTTCAACGCTCACTACGACGACTACGGCTTCCAGCCGATCGTCGTCTTCGATGCCGATGGTCGCTTCGTCACGGCGCTCCTGCGCCCGGCGAGACGGCCAAACGGCGTCGAGATCCGGGCGTTTCTCCGCCGGCTGACGCGGGCGATCCGCTCCAACTGGCCGAACGTGCAGATCCTGGTCCGCGCCGACAGCCACTACGCCTGCCCGGAGGTGTTCGACTGGTGCGAGGCGAACGGCCTCGACTACGTGTTCGGCCTCGCCCCGACCCGCACCTTGAAGCGCCACGTCATCGGCCTCGAGGACAGCACCTCCGGCCGGTTCAGGGCCGCTCCGGCCGCGGGCAAGGTTCGCCGCTTCAAGGAGTTCTACGACGCCGCCAAAACCTGGAGCCGGGTCCGCCGCATCATCGCCCGCGTCGAGGCCGGCAGCGACGGCACCGATACCCGCTTCGTCGTCACCAGCCTCGACCACGGCAGCGGCCGATCGCTGTATCAGGATCTCTATTGCCGGCGCGGCCAAGCGGAAAACCACATCAAGGCCTGGAAAACCCACCTCGCCGCCGACCGCACGTCTTGCCCCAAGGCCACCGCCAACCAGTTCCGGCTGTTCCTGCACGCCGGCGCCTATTGGCTCCTGTGGAGCCTGCGCGCCCTGATGCCCCGACGTTCATCCTGGCGCGTCGCCCAGTTCGACACGCTGCGAGGCCGTCTGATCAAGACCGCCACCCGCGTCGTCGAGATGAAATCCAAGATCAAGATCCATCTGCCGACCAGCGCCCCCGATCAAGCCGTTTGGCACCTGGCCCTCGGCCGCCTGCCGCGGCTGATCATATGAACACCGGGGCAAGCACGCCCCGCCTTCACCCGATCCCGTCAACCGCCAGCCCAATCACACAGCATCCGCCGCTAACAGCGGCCAAACCCGCCATGCCTGGACACAACCAGAAGATGATGCAACCAGTGCATCAGGCAAGACTAAAGTACCGCAGTGCATAAAGCGGGGTTAGTACAAGGTGTGCGATACGCGCTAGAAAATTAAAAGCCCAATTACTCTCGCTCAGCCACATTTAATCCAGCAACCCCTTGTTTAACATATCATCTAACACCGCTTCACTACCCGAAATTGAAATGTGATCGTCATCGCAATAATAAAGCTTTCCATCGCGAACTCCGTAACAACTAGTGTCATCGCAAAATATTGCTAACGCGTCATACACCCTGAGATCGTAATTAGCCGACTTTATTCCCCAAACCATCTCACGATACACATCTTGCCTATGCAAGACCTTATCCTTACCTTGACTACAGCTGGAAATGGTCTTCTTACTTAACGTTAGCGGCCGCTTAAAGAAGCATCCGGCGGGATTCTCTCCTAACTCAGGATAATCTATAACGAATACCACAGATTTCTCCATATGGGTAAGTTTCGAGATAAAATTCGAATATCCGTTACGAAACATTTCAGCTTGCGTGCCAGCTGTTCCGCCTGATGGAATAATAGAATAACTATTCTTTCCCTCAACCCCGAAACCTTCTCCCGTAAAGTAAAAAGGGCCTCTGCTCGCAATTACCACGCTTCTGATCGAGACGTAACGTTGGATCGCGTCGGTCACTTGACTCACGAGAGAATCACAACCCTCTCTATGGACA
>CAVVAX010000007.1:0-132216 GCA_963746275.1 uncultured Alphaproteobacteria bacterium | reverse complement strand
CTCAGTTTGAAACCCTTCTGGTGCGCCAAAAGCACAACTGCCCGGCTGCGTCAACCCAAATTGTGGATCAATGAGATCCAGCATGATAAGCTGATCCCGTACGAAGCGGGAGATGGGGAGATGGTCAGAAGTTCATCAAATTGCCCAGCCTATGGAGGGCTAATGCCAAAAGGTCCGCAGGGCCAGAAGCGACCAGCCGACACGCATTCGTGCGCGATCATGGTTGCCAAGATCGCGACGGGCGAGATCGAAGATACGCCGGGCGTGGCGCGCGAGCCCGGGTAAAGCTCGAGGAGCGCTCAGCGCTTCACCGCGGCCTTACCGATGACGCCCGGTATCGGCCGCGTCGTTCCCGAGAACTTGCCTTTCAGGGCATCCACACCGACTTGCGGATGGGCGAGCGGCACCAGGTCCTGCCGCGCCTGGCGCAGCTTCTCGGTGTCGATGTCCATCTTCCGGTCGCGCTCGTCGATCAGCGCCTGCCGGGCCTCGCCGAAGCGGTTAAACGACCAGGCCACCGCCGGCTCGCCAAGCGGCAGCGACGCCGCACCCTCCGCGCCATGCTTTTCGGTGTTCCAGGTGTGCCAAGTCTTGCCGTAGCTGTTCATCTTGGCTTTCATCAACGCATGGTCTGCTGCTGCGGGAAGCCCCGGCGCGACCAGCTGGCCAGAGAGGATCTCGCCGTTGTGGGGATGCCAGTAGCGCTTCTCCGCCGCCGGCAGCCGTTCGAACAGCCGCTCGGAGATGATGTACTCGATGCCGTTAAGGTTGGCCCCGGTGGTGTTGCCGTCGAAGAGCGCGCACTGGGCGAAGTCCTCGTTGACCTGCCGGCAGAAGTGGTGCGCCTCGAGCTGATGGTGCGGGTCGGCCTTCAGCGGATGGAAGCCGACGAGGTAGACGTCGAGCGCGTCCGGCGGCGCGTCCCGCTGCATGGCGACAGCGCCCGCCTCCAGGGCCCGCGTGCGGGGCGTCTTCGCCTCGCCGGCCGGCTCCGTGTTCGGCGCGGTGGTGCCGCTGCCGGTGCAAGCCGCAAGGCCTGCGACAAGTAGGGCCGCACCGATGGTCCGCCTCACGTTCGACATGATGTTGCTCCGCTGCCGCCGCACCAACGGGCTCGACCACGACGTGGTTCCGGCCGCAGTCGCTTTGCCGGCGATGGAGCCGGTGTTTGCTGCGCGCTATCCTTCGGCATGACCCGGCGCATCTACACCATCGGCCACTCCAATCGCACGGCCGAGGCTTTGGTGGCCCTCCTCGCCGCTAACGCCGTCGATCTGGTCGTCGACGTCCGCCGCTTCCCGCGCTCGCGCCGCCACCCGCAGTTCAACATCGAGACGCTGCCACGGCTTTTTACCGGGCGGGGCATCGGCTACCTCCATATGGAGAGCCTGGGCGGCCGCCGGCCGTCGGCCCTCGGCAATGACGCATCGCCGAACGCAGGCTGGCGCGAGCCGGGGTTCCGCAACTTCGCCGATTACGCGCTGACGCCGCCCTTCCGCGCCGCTCTCGCCTCGCTTCTCGATCTGGCGGCAGGGGCAACGCCGGTGATCATGTGCGCGGAGGCGCTATGGTGGCAGTGCCACCGGCGGATCATCAGCGACTACCTTCTGGCGGCCGGCGCCGAGGTTCTGCACATCCTGGGTGCGGAACCGCCGCGACCGGCGGCGCTCACGCCCTACGCCCTGGTCCGGGCCGATGGCGCCATCCTCTATCCGCCCGCACAGCGGGAGTTACTGTAGGGCTGGGCGTGGTGCAGGGCTGGGCGTGGTGCAGCCCCCGTCGTCACCCGCGGACTTGTTCCTACGGCATTCACACATCTTGATGTTTGTATGTCTTGCATTTCCATTTGTGGTGTGAGTCCTGGGGGGAGGTGATTGTGTGTCACGGGGTGTGCCATGATGGAGGTGACGCTGGGCCGGTTTGGCGATCGCCGGCTGGAAAGAGGGGGGGCCTTCTTGCACGAGCGGCTGGTTGCGGTGGGCAGCCGCGGGATCAGGGTCCGCCGGCTCGGCGGCACCCGTGCGGGCGAGATCAGGATCACGCGGTTTTTGCGCAATCGGGCGGTGAGCGTCGAGGAGATGATCGCGGCCGCAGCGGCGCGCACCTGCGCGCGCGTTGCCGGGGGCCATGTGCTGGCCATCCAGGACACCACGACGGTTCGCGCCGAAGCCAAAGGACGCTGCATTGCGTTGCATCCGGTGATCGCGGTCGATGCGATCGAAGGTGCGCTCTTGGGACTGATCGATGCCCGTTTTTTCGTGCGCACCGGTGGCAAGCGGGGGCAGTACAAAGACAAGGCCTTCGCCGAGAAGGAAAGCCGGCGCTGGCTCGACGGCGCCGAACGCGCCGCCGATCTGGTGACGTCGGGGGCGGCCTGCGTCACCGTCATCGCTGATCGTGAAGGCGACATCTACGAGGATTTCGCCTGCAAGCCTTCGGGCGTCGAGGTCTTGATCCGCGCCGGCCAGGACCGCGTGCTCACTGACGGCTCGCGCCTGTTCGAGCGCGCCGCCAGCTTTCCCGAAGCCGCGCGCATGAGCATCGATCTGCCGGCCGCTCCCGGCCGTGCTGCCCGCACGGCGGTCCTCGCCTTGCGCTTTGGCAGCGTCGAGATCGCCCGCCCGGTCAGCCGCAAGGGCCATGCCGAACTTCAGGCCCTGCCGCCCGCGGTGACGCTCACCCTGGTGGAGGCCTTGGAAGTGGACCCCCCAGCGGGCATGCCAGTTGCTCACTGGCGCCTGTTGACCAGCCACAAAATCACCGATGCCGCCGATGCGCGCCGGATCGTCTCGTTCTATCGCCAGCGCTGGCTCATCGAGGAGCTGTTCCGCACGCTGAAGACCAAGGGCTTCGACATCGAGGCGCTGCGTCTCAGCGACGGCGGTCCGTTCGAGAAGCTGGTCGCGGCGAGCCTCGTTGCCGCCGTCACCGTGCTCCAACTCGTGCGCGAGCGTGACGGCGCGGCCCGGCGTCCGATCGAGGACGCCATCGACAAGGACGAACAAGAGGCGCTCGAAGCGGTCTCGGCGAGCCTCGAAGGCAAGACGACGCGTCAGCAAAACCCCCATGCCAAGGGCTCGCTCGCATTCGCCGCCTGGGTCTTCGCCCGCCTCGGCGGCTGGACCGGCTATTACGGAAAGCCTGGTCCCGTCGTCATGCTCCACGGTCTCGTTCAGTTCCACCCCATCAAACACGGTTGGACACTAAAAAATGTGTGAATCCAGTAGGAACAAGTCCGCGGGTCCACAAAGCCGTGGATTGCCGGGATAAGCCTGGGACAAGCCCGGGGATGACGGTCTGCGCCGGCAGCCATAGCCCGGACTGCCCTGGTAAGGAACCGCCGCCGGGCATAAGTGTAGGTACAGTTGATCCTGCCGCCTCAGCCGGTCCGCGCGCTGCGACGCCGCCGGCTCGATTGGATTTGCAAACGCCGTGACCACCCGCCAATCCCCGCGCTCCATGGCCGGCCTGCGCGCCCGCCTGGTCGGTCTCGCCCTGGCCGCACTCGCGCTGGCCTCCGCCTGCGACGGGCAAAGCCAGACGCCGCCGGCGGCGCCGCCACCGCCGGGCGTCACCGTCGCTGCGGTGACGCGCAGCGAGATCAACCCGGTCTTCGAGGTCGTCGGCCAGACGGAAGCGGTCGACGAGGTGGACCTGCGCGCCCGCGTCCAGGGGTTTCTGGTGCGGCGGGCCTTCGAAGAGGGTGAAGACGTGCGCGAGGGCGACCTGCTCTTCGCCATCGAGAAGGCGCCCTACGAAGCGGCACTGGCCGCGGCGGATGCCAGCGTCGACCAGGCGCAGGCGGCCGTTTTGCGGACCAAGAAGGATCTGGAGCGGGCGCGGATCCTGTTCTCGCGCGGCAACGTCAGCGAGAAGACGCTCGACGACGCGATTGCCGCGGAGCGCGACGCCAGGGCGCAACTCGCCGCCGCCGAGGCGCGTCAGCGCGAGGCCCGGCTCAACCTCGGCTATACCGACATCTATGCCCCGATCGACGGACGTATCGGCCGCGCCGCCTACAGCGTCGGCAACCTCGTCGGCCCCGACAGCGACGTGCTCGCCACCCTGGTCAAGCTGGACCCGATCTACGCCGTCTTCAGCATCAGCGAGCGCCTCTACCTCAGCTATAAGCAGGAGGCGGCGGCGACGCAGACGGCTGGCGGCGAGCCCGTGGCCGCACCGGTGCCGCGCCTGCGGCTCGCCAACAACAACGATTACGCCCACCCCGGCAGGATCGCCTTTGTCGACAACCGCGTCGACCCGATGACCGGCACCATCGCGGTGCGGGCGATCTTCCCCAACCCCGACAAGCTGCTGGTTCCCGGCATCTTCGTCACCGTGCGGCTGACTGAGCGGCAGCCGGAACCGGCGCTCTTGATCCCGCAGGCGGCGGTGCAGGAGGACCAAGCCGGCCGCTTCGTCCTCGTCGCCAAGCCGGACAACACCGCCGAGGTGCGGCGGATCCAGACCGGCGAACGAACGGGGATCTCCTGGCAGGTGACCAGCGGGCTGAACGAGGGCGAGCTCGTGATCTACGAGGGCATCCAGAAGGTTCGCCCGGGCTCGCCCATTTCACCGGTGGTCAAGCCGCCGGCGGGATAGGCCCATGCTCAGCCATTTCTTCGTCGACCGGCCCAAGTTCGCCTTCGTCATCTCCATCGTCATCACGCTGGCCGGGCTGATCTCGCTCGCGACCCTGCCCATCGACCAGTACCCGGACATCACCCCGCCGGTCGTCCAGGTTAGCGCCACCTATCCGGGCGCCAACGCCGGCGTTATCGAGGAGACGGTGGCCCAGCCGGTCGAGGAGGAGGTGAACGGCGTCGACAACATGCTCTACATGGCGTCACAGAGCGCCAATGACGGGACCTACAACCTCCAGGTCACCTTCCAGGTCGGCACCGACCCTGACATTGCCCAGGTGAACGTCCAGAACCGGGTGTCGCTGGCGACGCCGCGGCTGCCCGAAGAGGTCAACCGTCAGGGCATTTCCGTCCGCAAGCAGTCCACCAACCTTCTCCTCGTCATCAACGTGCTGTCGCCGAACCGCACCTTCGACAGCCTGTTCTTGAGCAACTACGCCGCCATTAATATGACCGACGTCCTCGCCCGGCTGCCGGGCGTCGGCCAGGTGCAGATATTCGGCGAGCGCGCCTACGGCATGCGGATGTGGCTTGATGCCCAGCGCATGGCGAGCCTCGGCATTACCACCGGCGACGTGGTCGCCGCCGTCCGTGAGCAGAACGTGCAGGTGGCGCCGGGCCAGATCGGGGCGCCGCCGATCGACGACCAGCAGCAGTTCCAGTACACCGTGCGCACCCAAGGCCGGCTGTCGGACGCAGACGCGTTCAGCGCCATCATCGTCCGCGCCAACCCCGACGGCTCCAGCGTCCGCGTCGGCGACATCGCCAAGGTCGAGCTCGGCGCCCAGAGCTATGCCTCGTTCGGCGAGCTCGACGGCCAGCCCTCCGCCAACATCGGCATCTACCAGCTCCCCGGCTCCAATGCCCTGGCGGTGGCGCAGGGCGTCCAGCGCGAGATCGACCGGCTGTCGCAGCAGTTCCCGGACGACCTCGACGCCCGCATCCTCTACGACACCACTCGGTTCATCACCGCCTCGGTCGAGGAGGTGGCGATCACCTTCCTCATCGCCATCGGCCTTGTCGTCTTCGTCACCTACGTCTTCCTCCAGGACTGGCGGATGACGCTGATCCCGTCCATCGCCATCCCGGTTTCGCTCATCGGCGCGTTCGCGGCGCTTTTGACGCTGGGCTTCACCATCAACACCATCACCCTGTTCGGGCTGATCTTGGCCATCGGCATCGTCGTCGACGACGCGATCATCGTGGTGGAGAACGTGCAGCGCAAGCTGACGGAGGGTCTGCCGCCGCGCGAAGCCACGATCACCGCCATGCGCGAGGTGACCGGGCCGATCATCGCCACCTCGCTGGTGTTGCTGGCGGTGTTCGTCCCCGTCGGCTTCTTCCCGGGCATCACCGGGCGGGTCTATCAGCAGTTCGCGCTGACCATCGCCGCCGCCGTCGGCATCTCCACGATCAACGCCCTGACGCTGAGCCCGGCGCTCTGCGTCTCGTTCCTCAAGCCCCACCGCCACCCTACGGGCTTCGCCTTCCGCGCCTTCAACGCCGGCTTCGACCGGGCGCTGGGCGGCTACGTCCGCGTCGTCGGCGTGCTGGTCCGGCGGGTGCTGCTGGTCCTCGTGGTCTTCGTCGGCCTCCTCGGGCTGACCTACCTCGGCTTCACCCGCCTGCCCGGCGCCTTTCTGCCGGAGGAGGACCAGGGCTACTTCTTCGTCAACGTGCAGCTCCCGCCGGCCGCCTCGCTGCAGCGGACCACCGAGACGCTGAACCATGTGAGCCAGACCCTGCGGGAGACGCCTGGCATCGCCCACGTCGTCACCATCGGCGGCTTCAACTTCCTCGCCGGCTCGGCCGCGTCGAACAGCGGCGTCATCTTCGCAGTGCTGGAGCCGTGGTTCGAGCGCAGCGCGCCGGAGCTGCAGGTGGGCGGCATTCTCGCCCGACTCAGGCCACAGCTCTTCACCGTGCCCGAGGCCAACGTCATCGCCTTTAACCCGCCGTCGATCCGCGGGCTGGGCACCGTCGGCGGCTTCGACTTCCAGCTCCAGGACCGCCGCGGCGCGAGCCCGCAGGACCTGGCGGCGGTACTGCGGGCGCTGGTCTTCGAGGCCAACCAGACGCCGGAGCTCACCGCAGTCTTCAGCACTTTCCAGGCCGACGTGCCGCAGATCTGGCTCGACATCGACCGGGAGAAGGCGAAGAAGCAGGGCGTTCCCCTGACCGAGATCTTCGCCACCCTGCAGACCCAGCTCGGCTCGTTCTACGTCAACGACTTCAACAAGTTCGGCCGGGTCTACAAGGTCATGTTGGAGGCCGACCCCGACTACCGGCGCAGGCCCGAGGACATCCTCCGCCTCTATGTCCGCAACGACCGGGGCGAGATGGTGCCGCTCCGTACCCTGGCAACTGTCGGACCGATCCTCGGGCCCGAGTCGACGCGGCGCTACAACCTGTTCCGCGCCGCCCAGGTGAACGGCTCGGCCGCCCCCGGGTTCAGCTCAGGCGAGGCTGTCGCGGCGATGGAACGGCTCGCGGCAACGGTCCTTCCCGAGGGCTTCGCCTTCGAGTGGTCGGGAACGACCCTACAGGAACTCAGCGCCGGGCAGACCGCGCCGCTCCTGATCGCGCTGGCGCTGGTGTTCGTCTACCTGTTCCTGGTCGCCCAGTACGAGAGCTGGTCGGTCCCATTCGGGGTGATCCTGTCGGTGCCGCTGGCCGTGCTGGGCTCGATCATCGGCCTGTTCGTATCCGGGCTCAGCAACGACCTCTACGCCCAGATCGGCATGGTACTGCTGATCGGGCTCGCCTCGAAGAACGCCATCCTGATCGTCGAGTTCGCCAAGACCCAGCACGAGGCGGGGGTTCCGGTGGAGGAGGCGGCGATCACCGCTGGCAGGCTGCGCTTCCGCGCGATCATGATGACGGCGCTGTCGTTCATCCTCGGCGTCGCGCCACTGCTGTTTTCCACCGGCGCCGGCGCCGCCGCCCGCAACTCGCTCGGAACGACGGTGTTCTCCGGGATGCTCGCCGCCACCTTCGTCGGCACCCTGATCGTGCCGGTGTTCTACGTTGCCATCCAGCGCTTCGTCGATCGCGCCGCCAGGCGCCGGCGCCGGCGCGAGGACGCCGCCGAGCCGGAGCAGGCCGCCAGCGGCTGAGATCGCCTGCACGGCTGGCGATGCGATCGGATCCTAACCGTCATCGCCGTGATCGTTGCGGCGAGCCGCGTCTTCCATGGACCGCGGGACAAGCCCGCGGGTGACGAACAAAGAGAAATCCGCCCGCGACGCCTCCCTGACCGAAAAACCGACCGGCTTAAATGGTTGCTACGGCGCAGGTCGCCTACGCGGTCGCGATGACGACGTTGTCATCCGCTCAGCTCCGGCCGAAGACGCGGGTGAAGATCGTGTCCACGTGCCTGGTGTGGTAGTCGAGGTCGAAGAGCGGGGATAAGGCAGCGGCGTCGAGGCGGGCGGTGACCTCTGGGTCGGCCTGGAGCAGCGAGAGGAAGTCGGCGCCCTCGCCCCACACCTTCATCGCGTTGCGCTGGACGGCGGCGTAGGCGTCCTCGCGGCTCATCCCGGCCTGGGTCAGCGCCAGCAGCACCCGCTGCGAGAAGACCAGGCCGCCGAGGCTGTCGAGGTTGGCCTGCATCCGCTCCGGGTAGACGACGAGCTTCTCGACGACGCCGGCGAGCCGCGCCAGCGCGAAGTCGAGGGTGATGGTCGCGTCCGGGGCGATGAAGCGCTCGACCGAGGAATGGGAGATGTCGCGCTCATGCCAAAGCGCCACGTTCTCGAGCGCCGGGACGACCATCGCCCGGACGACCCGGGCGAGCCCGGTGAGGTTTTCGCTCAAGACCGGGTTGCGCTTGTGCGGCATCGCCGACGAGCCCTTTTGCCCGGGCGCGAAGAACTCCTCGGCCTCGCGCACCTCGGTGCGCTGGAGGTGGCGGATCTCGGTCGCGAGCCTTTCGATCGAGCTGGCGATGACGGCCAGGGTGGCGAAGAACATGGCGTGGCGGTCGCGGGGGATGACCTGGGTCGAGACCGGCTCGACCGCGAGGCCCAGCCTCTCCGCCACCTCGCGCTCGACCTCGGGATCGACGTTGGCGAAGGTGCCGACCGCGCCGGAGATGGCGCAGGTAGCGATTTCCGTGCGGGCGGCTTCGAGCCGGGCGCGGTTGCGTCGCCATTCGGCGAAGTAGCCGGCGAGCTTGACGCCGAAGGTGATGGGCTCGGCGTGGATGCCGTGGCTGCGGCCGATGGTCGGCGTGAGCTTGTGCTCGAAGGCGCGCCGCTCGATAGCGGCGAGCAGAGCGTCGATGTCGGCCAGCAGGATGTCACTGGCGCGGGCGAGCTGCACCGCGAGGCAGGTGTCGAGCACGTCCGACGACGTCATTCCCTGGTGGAGGAAGCGGGCCTCGGGGCCGACGTGCTCGGCGACGTTGGTGAGGAAGGCAATGACGTCGTGGCGGGTCTCGGCCTCGATCTCGTCGATGCGGGCGACCTCGAAGCGGCCGCGCTCGCGGATGGCTTCCGCCGCCGATGCCGGCACCAGCCCAAGGCGGGCCTGGGCGTCGCAGGCATGGGCCTCGATCTCGAGCCAGATCTGGAAGCGGGCCTCCGGCTCCCAGAGGGCGGCCATGGCGGGGCGGCTGTAGCGGGGGATCATGTGGGTTGCCTTGCGAGATGAGGGGCCGCGGCGCGGCGGAACGGCTGGTGCCGCGACCCAATACCAACCAAATCACCCGAGGTTAAGCGGATTTGCGGCAGGGGCGCGCGGGACTTGAAGCGACAGGTGGGGCAGAACTTGGGGCAGAACCTCAGATCGAGCATGGAGCAGCCGGCGGCAGCCTCCGGCGCGCGTCCTCTTCCGGAGATCCCGCTGATCGATGCCGTCGCCGCCGGGCCGCTGTCGCTGCTCCGCACCCAGCCCGAGCGGCTGTCGACGCTGCTGGCCGCGGCGAGGCGGCGCTATGGCCGGCTGGTGCTGAGCCTCGGCGACCGGGCGACGCGGCAGTGGCTGGCCCGCAGCCGCAACCCGTATGCGCATGAGCTCGCCGCCGTCGCCGCCCACATCGGCCTGCCGGGCGCGCTGCTCCTGAACCTCTCCTACGAGTGGGCCTGCACCAGCGGCGTCGCCGCCGATCCCCGAGGTCACGGCAGCCGGATGCTGCGCACGCTCGACTGGCCGATGGACGAGATCGGCCGCAACGCCGTCGTCATCCGCCAGGACGGCGGCGCCGGCCTCTACTACACCGTCGGCTGGCCGGGCTATGTCGGCGTGCTCACCGCCATGGCGCCCGGCCGCTTCTCCATTGCCATCAACCAGCCGCCGACGCGGCGCATCAGCGGCGCCTGCTGGCTGGACTGGGTGATGAACCGGACCGGCGTCTGGCGCGGCCTCGGCCTGCCGCCGTCGCACCTCGCCCGGTCGATCTGCGACACCGCCACGTCCTACGGCGAGGCGCGGCAGCGCCTGATCGAGACGCCGCTCTGCATCCCGGCGTTCTTCATCCTCGCCGGCGCCGAGGCCGACGAAGGCTGCGTCATCGAGCGCAGCGAGGCCCGCGCCGCGGTGCATGCCGAGCCCGCCGCCATCGCCAACCACTGGCTTGGGCTTCCCATCCCCGGCCACGACCGCGGCACCGACAGCCACGGGCGGCGGGAGCGGATGACGAAGCTGCTGCACCGCGCCGGACGTCTGGAGCTTCGACTGGGTCCGCCCGCCGATCCTGAATGCCACCACCAGGCTCGCCGCCGTCGCCAACGCCGCAACCGCTGAACTTTCGGTGATCGGCTACGAGCGCAGCCAGCCGGCGACGCGGATCTTTAGCCTCGCGGACCATGCCCCCGGCGAAAGCCGGCAAACCAGGCCAGCCCAATCGCTTGCAGGGCCAGCATGACCGTGAACGCGGTGCGGTAGCCTTCCAGCGCGTAGGAGCCAGGCGCCTCGCCCGGCCAGAGCGCGATGATCGCGCCCATGCCCCACTGGGCGGCGAAGGCGGCGGTGAAGACCAGCACGTTGAGGGTGGTGTTCAGCCGGCCGGCCAGCGCCGCCGGAAAGCGCTGCGACAGCGCCGCGTAGGGCAGGATCCCGGAGGTGCCGAAGAAGCCGAAGGCGAGCCACAGCGGTGCTGTGCCGCTGGCGGTGGCGACGATAGCCGCCAGCGTGAGCGCGAACAGGCTCATGCCGGCGACGGCGACCGCCAGCGACGAGATCCGGAAGCGAGCGAGGCGGTCGGCGGCAAGCCCCATGAGCAGGAAGCCCGCGACCATCGCCGCGGCCACCGCCAGCAGGAGCTCGGCCGCGGCCAAGCGGTCGTGGCCGCCAACGTCGCGCAGCCACGGCCCCGCCCAGAGGCCGATGATGGACATGAACGAGGCCTCCGTGACCACCGTCAGCGGCGCGACACGCCAAAACAGCGGGCTCCGCAGAACCGAGCCGAGGCCGGCGAACGTGTCGGCGAGCGGCTTGGCCGCGTGCGCGTCCTCCTTGCCGTGCGGGACGACGAAGAAGATCGCGGCCGCCGCCAGCAGGCAGAGGCCGGCGAGCAGCAGGAACACGGTCCGCCAGCCCGTGGCCGTGGCCATGGCCTCGACCGGCGCCGTCGCCGTCATCGCGCCGAGGCCGCCGGCGGCCATCTGGATGCCATTGACGAACGGCAGGCGCTCGCGGGCGAACCAGTCGACGCAGGCCTTGAAGCCGGCCATCAGGCAGGCGGAGACGCCAAGCCCGATCAGCACCCGGCCGAGAAACAGCATCCCCAGGCCCTCGGCGACGGCGAAGACCAGCGCGCCCGAGGCGGCGACGAGGAGGAGGGTCGGCTTCCGTCAGCCTCGGGCCGACGCGGTCCAGCACGATGCCCAGCGGAAGCTGGGCGGCGGCGAAGGAAAGGAGGTAGGCGCTGGTGAGCAGGCCCAGGTCGTCGGCGCGCAGGCCCAGCTCCCGGCTCAGGTCGGGCGCGATGACCGCGTTGACCGTGCGGAACAGGTAGGAGAGGAAGTAGCCGAAGGCGAACGGCGCCAGGATCCGCGCGGCGATGCCGCCGGTGAGGCTGGTCCCGCTCATGCCTGGCGAGTGGGCGTGCCGCGCCACATCTTTGCGCAGATGTGGCCCGCCGGCTCCGCTGACGTTAGAATGGGAAACGCCTCGCAACCGAAAGACGGCCGGGGGTTATCGCAGCGGAGGTTGCCGGGCTTGCGCCGACAGTTCTCGTTGATGCAGCGCCTGTCGCGGCTGCTCCACTTCAAGCTGATCATTCCGCTGAAACGCAGCCCGCATTCGCCGGAGTACGCGGCGCGGGCGGTGATGGTCGGGCTGTTCTGGGCGTTCACGCCGCTCATCGGGATCCAGATGTACCTCGTCTTGATGACGTGGCTGGTCGCCCGGCGCTCGGCCCGGTTCGACTTCAATCTCCTGATCGGCGCCGCCTGGACCTGGGTGACCAACGTCTTCACGATGTGGCCCACTTACTACCTGTTCTACCTCACCGGCAAGGTCTTGACCGGCGAGGTGCATGGCGCGCGCGGCTATGGCCACTTCGTCGCCAAATGGCAGGCGCTGCTCGCCGAGCACGAGGGTTTCCTTGAAACGGTATCGGCCTCCGTGGTCATGATCGTTCACGACCAGGGCGTGCCGATGCTCATCGGCTGCGTCCCGTGGGCCGTCGGCACCGCGTGGCTCGGCTACTGGTGCACGCTCCGCTATGTCCACCGCCGCCGGCGGGCCCGCAGCGCCCGCCGCCATGCCCTATGGCTCAAGCGCGCGGCTGCCAAGGCGGCGGAGAAGAAGCGGGCGCTCACCGCCAAGGGCAGGGCCGCCGGCGAGCGGGCGACCGGCGTCTTGCCGCCATCGCCGGCCGGGGGGGAGTGAGCGACGGGCTCGCTACTCGAAGACGTGGGGCACGAACCGGCTGGTGTCGCGGGTGATCGCCGTGTCGTCCTCGCGAATGCCGATGCCCGCGGGTTGGCTGGCGACGACCCAGGCGCCGATCACGGGGAAGTTGCCGTTGAACGCTGGCAAGGCGGCGTACTCCTGGTAGACGAAGCCCTCGCCGCCATAGTTGCCCGCCGTCTCCTCGACCACCCGGCCTCCTGATAAAATCTGGACGTTCGCCCCCTCGCGGCTGAACAGAGGCTTGCGCACCAGCGGGCCGCCAACCCCGTCCGGCTCGAGCGACGTTTGTAGGAGGTTGGGATGACCGGGCGCCATATCCCATAGCATCGCCAGCGAGGCCTTGTTGGACAGCACCATCTTCCAGGCCGGCTCGATCACCCGCTCCGCGTCCAGCAGGTGACGGCCGAAGTCCTCAGCGAGGATCCACTCCCAAGGGTAGAGCTTGAATAGCGCCTCGATGCTCCGGCCGGAGAGGTCGACGAACCTATGGCCGTCCCAGCCGATATCCTCGATGGCGATCGTCGCGGTCGCAAGCCCGGCCTGCACCGCCGTGTCCTGCAGGTAGGCGATGGTGCCGAAGTCCTCGGCATTGTCTTTGACGGCGGTGAAGTAGACCGTCGCGCCGCCGAGGCCGAAGCCGCGCCATGCGTCGATCAGCCGCTCGTGCAGGGAGTTGAACTGGTCGCGCCCGGGCCACTGGCTCTCCAGCCAGTCCCACTGCACGACCGCGGCCTCGTAGAGCGCCGTCGGCGTGTCGGCATTGTACTCCAGGAGCTTGGGCGGGCTGGCGCCGTCATAGCGAAGGTCGAAGCGGCCGTAGAGGTTCTTCTCGGCCTCGAGCCAGCTCCGCTCGATGGCCGCCCATGCCTGCTCCGGGATGCGCAAGCGGCGATACGCGGCCTCGCCCTCGGCGACGACGCGGCTCACGAGCTCGAGCGCCATCTGCTCCAGCTCCCCGGTGGCGGCCTCCAGTTCGTCCACCTCCCCCGCGGTCAGGGCGTAGCAGGCGGTCTCGTCCCAGTAAGGAGCACCATTGATCGTGTGGAAGTGGAACCCGAGATCACGTTCCACGTGATCGCGCCAATCAGGGCGCGGCGTCATGGCGAGCCGGCGCATGCCGAGCTAGCTGCCGGAGGAGGTGCCGTAGGCGCGGGCGGTGGTGCCGAAGCCGCCGCGGCGCACCTGGGTGACCTGCCCGGGCTGGAAGCTGGCGGCCCGGCCGGTGCCGGCGAACTGCCCCACCTGATAGAGCTTGCCGCCGGAGCGCAGCATCGCCCTGTTGTCCGGGCCGCGGTAGACCGGTTGGGCGAAGGCCCGGCCGACCATGTAGCCCATGAGCATCGGTACGAAGATGCTCCCGCCCCGCTCCTCGTTGCGGGTCTCGCAGTTGCCTTCGCCGAACTCCGCCTCGCACGCGCCCTTGTCGGTGAACCGCGGCGCCTCATCGGCAAACACCGCCTGGCTCTGGGCAAGCGCGTCCCGGCAGGTGGTCTCGTCATGCACGGCCGCGCAGGCTTCGGCGTCCGGGAAGAAGCGCGACGACGGCGGCGGTCCCTGGTCGCAGGCGGCGAGCGTAAGACCGGCGCTGCCGAGCAGGACCAGTCGGACGGACCTGGACTTCTTCATCACTCTGACATCCTTTTGAACCAAGCGCGGTGTGGCGAGGCGGGCGAAGGCGAGGTGGGCGAAGGCGCGCCGAACGCCGGGGCGACGTCCCACCCGCGACCATAACGTGTGGTTAACGGTCGCGCAGCCAAGGCTGTTCCGGAGCACTCACGGTTGCGGAGCGCTTGCCGTTGCTCGCAGACCCGGCCTAGTTCCGCTTCGCGCGCTGATAATGAAACGCAAGATCACGCGCGAAGTTGTCAAATACTTATTTCGCCTAGCTCCTGCGCGATTCCTGCATTAGAGTGCACGGGTGAAGCGCAAAAGCGCCGCACGAAGAACGATAATTAATAATCAAAAGCAACAAACAACGTTGCAACTGGGAGGGAATGCGATGCTCGGTGGTGACCACCGAACCGTTGCGCGCGACTTTGGCGACCTGGACGGATTTGCCGGTGCCCTCGGCGGCCTCTGCCGCCGAGATTTCCTCAAGGCCTGCACCGGGATCGCGGCCACACTCGGGCTTTCGCCCGCGCTTGGCGTGCGCATCGCCAACGCCGCGACCAGTCCCGACGCGGCCGCCGGTCATCTGGCTGTCCGGCCAGGCCTGCACCGGCTGCACCGAAACACTGCTCAGGGCGCATCATCCGACGGTCGACACCCTGATCCTCGACATGATCTCGCTCGACTATCACGAGACCCTGAACGCCGGCGCCGGCGCGCAGGCCGAAGCGTTCAAGGACCAGTCGATGAAGCGCCACTGGGGCAGCTACGTCCTGATCCTCGACGGCGCGGTGCCGACCAAGGACGGCGGCATCTACTGCAAGATCGGCGGCGAGACCTACCTCGACCTGATCAAGCACGCGGCCGAGGGCGCCGGCGCGATCATCGCCATGGGCTCCTGCGCCGCCTGGGGCGGCATCCCGTCCAGCGACCCGAACCCGACCATGGCCAAGGCCGCCCACGAGGTTCTTCCGGACAAGACCATCATCAACATCCCCGGCTGCCCGCCCAACGCCTACAACCTGCTCTCCACCGTGCTCTACCTCTTGACCTTCGGCAAGCCGCCGGAGCTCGACGAGAAGAACCGGCCGAAGTTCGCCTATGGCCGGCTGATCCACGAGAACTGCGAGCGCCGGGCGCACTTCGACGCCGGCCGGTTCGCGCTGGAGTTCGGCGACCCCGGCCACCGCCAGGGCTGGTGTTTGTACAAGCTCGGCTGCAAGGGCCCGGAGACGTTCGCCAACTGCCCGGCGATCGGCTTCTACGACACCGGCGAGGGCGCCTGGCCGGTCGGCTGCGGCGCGCCCTGCTTTGGCTGCACGGAACAGGGCGTCGGCTTCACCAAGCCGATCCACGCCCTGGCCGATGTGCTAACGGTGACGCCGCCCACCGCATTCCCCCGCGTCGGCGAGCCCCGCGGCGAGAGCATCACCCCGGGCGCCGCCGCCCTAGTCGCGGGTGTGGCCGGCGCGGCGCTAGGCGCCGGCGCGGTGCTCGCCACCCGCCTGGGCAAGCCTGCGGCCGCCGCTGCCGAACTGGGGACGGAGCCGGACGGCAAGCAGCCCCCAACGCGCTAAGACAAGGTGTCACCCATGCGGCTCAACCGACGCGGCTTCCTCACCGGCATGGCGGCGGGCGGCGCGGCCGCAGGGTTCGGCGCGACGATCCCGTCGCCGGCCAAGGCCGAAGGCCTGGACCGGGCGCCGAAGCCGAGGCTGCCGGATGCGCTGGGCCTGCTCTACGACTCGACGCTCTGCGTCGGCTGCAAGGCCTGCGTCGCCGGCTGCAAGAGCGCCAACGGCATGCCGGCCGACATCTCGGCGGACCAGAAGGTGTGGAACGAGGGCACCTGGGACACGCCGAAGGGGCTTTCGGCCAAGACCCTCAACGTCATCCGCGTCTACCAGCACGGCACCGTCGAGGAGAAGGACCGCGAGCAGGACGGCTTCGCCTTCATCAAGCGACAGTGCCTGCACTGCGTCGATCCGTCCTGCGTCTCGTGCTGCCCGGTCTCGGCGATGATCAAGGACCCGGTGACGGGCATCGTCCGCAACGACCCGTCGCGCTGCATCGGCTGCCGCTACTGCGTCTTCGCCTGCCCGTTCCAGGTGCCGAAGTACGAGCTGGACAAGGCGGCCGGAAAGATCCGCAAGTGCGAGCTCTGCAGCCACCGCCTGGCCGAGGGCCAGCTCCCCGGCTGCGTCGAGGCCTGCCCCACCGGCGCCACCCTGTTCGGCCGGGTCGAGGACCTCCACGCCGAGGCGAAGCGGCGCATCGAGCTCCAGCCGGGCGACGCTTACGTCTATCCCCGCGGCGACATCAGCGGCAAGTACGGCCCGGACACGCCGCCGCACGAGAAGATCGTCGAGGCCGCCTACCGCAAGGAAGTTTACGGCGAGGCGGTGCTGGGAGGCACCCAGACGCTGTACCTGTCGGCGGTCTCCTTCGACAAGCTGGGCCTGCCCTACGGCAACGTCCCCGACCACTCGTACGCGACCGAGACCGAAGGCGTGCAGCACTTCATCTACCAGGGGATGATCGCGCCGGCGGCGGCGTTGACCGGGCTGATCCTGATCGCCCGGCGCAACTTCGACCAGCACCATCCGCCAGAGGAATTTAAGGAAGGGGAGTTCGAAGAAAGGCGGAAGCGGAAGAGGGCGCGGCCGAAGCGAAGGGAGGGCGCAATGTCGACGCATGAGCACGCGCCCGGTCGGCGGCAGGATCGTCACCGGACCGTTCATCGCCCTGCTGGTCGTCCTGTTCATCGCCGTCATCGTTCTGACCCAGCGCTTCGCCTTCGGGCTCGGCGCGGTCACCAACCTGAGCGACGGCTACCCGTGGGGGATCTGGATCGCCATCGACCTGATCATCGGCACCGCGCTCGGCTGCGGCGGCCTGGTCATGGCGCTGATGGTCTACATCCTCAATCGCGGCGAGTACCACCCGCTCGCCCGCGCCGGGCTGATGACCAGCCTGTTCGGCTACACGCTGGGCGCGCTCGCGGTGATGATCGACCTCGGCCGCTACTGGCAGGGCCACAACATCATGCTGCCGTGGCTGTGGAACCCGAACTCGGTGCTGCTGGAGACCGCGCTCTGCATCTTCGTCTACATCGTCGTGCTGGCAATCGAGTTCGCTCCGGCCGTCTTCGAGCGCTTCGGGATGAACGAGGCGCGCCGGCGGCTGCACAAGATCCTGTTCGTCTTCACCGGCCTCGGCGTGCTGCTGCCGATGATGCACCAGTCGTCGATGGGCACCGTCGTCGTCCTCCTCGGCTACAAGCTCTCGCCGCTGTGGCAGTCGGATCTGCTGACGCTGCTGTTCCTGATGACCGCCTTCACCATGGGCTTCGCCGTCGTCGCCTTCGAGTCGGTGCTGTCGTCGGTGAGCCTGCGCCGGCCGTTCGACACGCGGATCTTGAGCAAGCTCACCGGCATCATGGCCTGGCTGATGCTGGGCTTCATGGTCGTGCGCTACGGCGACGTCATCCGCGTCGGCGCCCTGCCGCTGGCCTTCGCCGGCGACGTCAAGGCGCTGTCGTTCTGGATCGAGTTCTTCCTCGGCGCCGCGGCGGTGATCCTGATGCTGCCGAAGACCAACCGGTCGAGCCCGCGGCTGATCTTCCTCGGCGCGCTGGCGATGCTGCTGAACGGCGCGCTCTACCGGCTGAACTGCTACCTCATCGGCTTCGACCCCGGCGACGGCTGGAGCTACTTCCCGTCGCTGGGCGAGGTGCTGGTCACGCTCGGGATCTTCGCGCTGGAGATCATGCTCTACCTGATGGTGGTGAAGCTGTTCCCGGTGCTGCACGCGGCCCGCCGCGAGGCCAAGGCCGCGGCGGCGTGAGCCGATAACGACAACACGCTTGGGAGCAGGACCGCATGCGCATCACCGTCGACCCGATCACCCGCATCGAGGGGCATCTGCGCATCGACTGCGAGGTCGACGGCGGCAAGGTCACCAACTCCTGGGCATCGGGGCAAATGTGGCGAGGGATCGAGACAATCCTTAAGGGCCGCGATCCCCGCGACGCCTGGATCTTCGCCCAGCGCATCTGCGGCGTCTGCACCACCGTGCACGCCGTCGTCTCGGTCCGCGCGATCGAGAACGCGCTCGGGATGGAGATCCCGCGCAACGCCCAGTACATCCGCAACCTGATCATCGGCGCGCACAGCGTCCACGATCACATCGTCCACTTCTACCAGCTCTCGGCGCTCGACTGGGTCGACATCGTCTCGGCGCTCCAGGCCGACCCGAAGGCGGCGGCGAGCCTGGCGCAGAGCCTGTCCGACTGGCCCGGCAACAGCGTCGAGGAGTTCACCCGCACCCAGGCGCGGCTGAAGGCGTTCGTCGAGACCGGCCAGCTCGGCGTCTTTGGCAGCGGCTACTGGGGCCACCCGGCGATGAAGCTGCCGCCGGAGATCAACCTGCTCGCCGTCGTCCACTACATGCAGGCCCTCGACTACCAGCGGAAGGCCAACCAGATCGTCGGCATCCTCGGCTCGAAGACGCCGCACATCCAGAACCTCGCCGTCGGCGGCGTCGCCAATCCCATCAACCCGGACAGCCAGTCGACGCTGACACTGGAGCGGCTGTTCAAGGTCAAGGCGCTGATCGACGAGGTCGCGGCCTTCGTCAACCAGGTCTATCTCGTCGATGTCGCCGCCATCGGCGCGCTCTACGCCGACTGGACCGGCTACGGCGCCGGCGTCACCAACTACCTCTCCGTTCCCGACATGCCGGTCGACACCAAGGGCACCGAGTTCGCCCTGCCCGGCGGCTATATCCCGAACGGCGACATCGCCGCCTTCCGCCGGATCGAGGGCTACGCCGACGGCTATTTCGAAAAGGGGGTGAAGGAAAGCGTCAAGCACGCCTGGTACAGCGGCGACGGCGCGCCACTGCATCCCTACGATGGCGAGACCAACCCGCAGTACACCGACTTCCAGGACGACGGCAAGTACTCCTGGGTCAAGGCGCCGACCTTCTACGACGAACGGGCCCAGGTCGGGCCGCTTGCCAACGTGCTCGCCATGTACGTCGCCGGCCACGAGCCGACGAAGCGCCATCTCGAACGCCTCATCGCCATTGCCTCGAAGGTCGCCGGCAGCGAGATCCCGCTCTCCGCCCTGCACTCGACCATCGGCCGTCACGCCGCCCGCGCCGTGCGCTGCGCCGTGCTGCAGGAGACGCTTAGCGACCAGTGGCACCTGCTCATGGCCAACATCGGCAAGGGCGACTTCGAAACCTTCAACCGGCCGCTGTTCCCCAAGGGCGAGATCCGCGGCTTCGGCTACCATGAGGCGCCGCGCGGGGTGCTGTCGCACTGGGCGGTGATCAAGAACGGCAAGATCGCCAACTACCAGGCGGTGGTCCCCAGCACCTGGAACGCGGGGCCCCGCGACGAGACCGACGCCCTCGGGCCCTACGAAGCCTCGCTCATCGGCAACCCGGTCGCCGACCCGGAGAAGCCGCTGGAGGTGATCCGCACCGTCCATTCCTTCGACCCCTGCCTCGCCTGCGCCATCCACATGCTGGATACCGAGCGCCGGCAACTCGTCCGGGTCAAGGCGCTGTGATGGCTGTTTGCGGGTGCTGTTGGGTCCGACCAAGAAAATGAAGAATGTCGTTGCGAGAAGGCGATGCCGACGAAGCAATCCGGTTCGCACTTGATCGCCACGCCGCTTCGCGGCTCGCGATGACGTCGGCCTTTTCGGGCAAACGCTTCTTTCGCTGTGCGCACGAGTGAGATGTCGAGAGACACGCCGGACGAGCAGGATCCCGAGGTTGCGACGGCCCTTCGGCCGGCCGAGCGGGCGGGAACGCTGGTCCTCGGCCTCGGCAATATCCTTCTGTCGGACGAGGGGGTGGGGGTGCGCGCCGTCGAGGCGCTGATCGAGCAGGTCCAACTGCCGCCGGACGTGGAGGTCCTCGACGGCGGCACCTCGGGCATGGACCTGCTCGACCAGATCGCCGGGCGCGCACATCTCATCGTCGTCGACGCCGTCCGCACCGGCCGGCCGCCGGGCTCAATCGTACGTCTTGCCGGCGACGAGGTGCCGTCGTTCTTCACCTCGAAGCTCTCGCCGCACCAGTTGGGCCTGAGTGACGTGCTGGCGGTGCTGCGGCTGATGGACGCGGCGCCGAAACGCATCACCGTCATCGGCGTTGAGCCCGTCTGCCTCGACCTTGCCCTTGAGCTCTCTCCCGCGGTCGCCGCCCGCCTCCCCGAAGTCGTGGCCCTGATCCAGGCGGAGCTGGCAACTCCACCCGATGCGCCGCCGCGTGTTTAGCGTCCGCGATGTTCGCGTCGAGCGCGGACACGCGAGAAGCTCAAGAACAACCTGTCGACGCGCCTAGTTAGGACAGTGCCACCGAAAGTTCGCGACCTGATTGCCGAACTGAAAAGGCGGGGTTCGTCAACCGCGGCGGTAAGGCAGCCACCGCAACTTCGTGCACATCCACTGCAGCAGGCCAATCACTATATCCGGTGGATTGGGAGAAGACGCCAAGCCATATCAACTCAAGGCTGTGCGAGCGGCTATCCGGGAGATTGGGCTGAGCGATGAAGGACAGCGCAAGGTACGTGAAGATCGTCGAGTGGTCGGATGAGGACCGGTGCTACGTCGGCAGCGCGCCGGGCCTGTTCTACGGCGGCTGCCACGGCGACGATGAACGTGCCGTCTTCGCCGAACTTTGCGACATCGTCGAGGAGACCATCGCGCTCTATCGGGAAGCCAACCGCCCACTTCCTCCCGCAACGTCGGGCGCGATCTGGTCAATCGGCTTCAGGGCGTCGCATAGGCGCGCCGCGGCTGGTCACACGTTGAAGCGGAAGAGCATGATGTCGCCGTCGGAGACGGTGTAGTCGCGGCCCTCCGAGCGCATCCTGCCGGCGTCGCGGACCTTCTGCTCGCTGCCGAAGGCGACGAGGTCCTCGTAGCTCATGGTCTCGGCGCGGATGAAGCCGCGCTGGAAGTCGCTGTGGATCACGCCCGCCGCCTCCGGCGCCTTGGCGCCGCGTGGCACGGTCCAGGCCCGGGACTCCTTCGGCCCGGCGGTGAAGAAGGTGATCAGGTCGAGCAGGTGGTAGCCGGCGCGGATGACGCGGGTAAGCCCGGTCTCGGCGAGGCCCAGGCTCTCCAGGTACGCGCCGCGATCGGCCTCGGGCAGGCCGACCAGCTCCGCCTCGATGCCGGCGGAGACCACGACCGCCTCTGCGCCGTCGGCCGCCGCCCGCGCCGCCACCGCGGCGCTGGCCGCGTTGCCTTCCGCCGCCTCGTCCTCCGCCACGTTGCAGACATAGAGCACCGGCTTGGCGGTCAGCAGCTGCAACCCCTTGAAGGCCTTGGCCTCCTCGTCCGCGACGGCGAGGCCGCGCGCCGCCTCGCCTGCCTTCAGCCGCTCCAGCACCCTTGCCGCGAGCCGCAGCGCCGCCTTCGCCTCGGCGTCGGCTCCCCGCGCGCGCTTGATCAGCCCCTGGATGCGCCGCTCCAGGCTGTCGAGGTCGGCCAGCATCAGCTCGGTCTCGACGATCTCCACGTCGCGCAACGGGTCGATGCCACCTTCGACATGCACGACGTTGTCGTCGGTGAAGCAGCGCAGGACGTGGATGATGGCGTCGACCTCGCGGATGTGGGCGAGGAACTGGTTGCCGAGGCCCTCGCCGCGGCTGGCGCCGGCGACGAGGCCGGCGATGTCGACGAACTCGAGCTGCGTCGGCACGACCTTGGCCGAGTTCGACAGCTTCGCGATGGTGGCGAGCCTGTCGTCGGGGACAGGCACGCGGCCGACGTTGGGCTCGATGGTGCAGAACGGGAAATTCGCCGCGGCCGCGGCTGCGGTGGCCGTCAGGGCGTTGAACAGGGTCGACTTGCCGACGTTGGGCAGGCCGACGATGCCGCAGTTAAAGCCCATCGCCGCCGTCCGCCGTCTGCTTGCGCTCGCGCGGCTTCTTCTCGTTCGCCGGCCGGGTCGCCAGCGCCACCTTGCTCATGAAGGCCTCCCCGTCGCCGTCCGCAAGCAGCGGCGCGTACTCGGCGATCGCGTCGAGTAACGGCGTGAGCCACACCCGGTCGGCCTTGGCGAAATCGTCGAGCACATGGTCGATCACCTCGCCCTTGCTCCCGGGCCGGCCGATGCCGAGCCGGACCCTGCGATAGTCGGGGCCGATGTGGGCGTGCAGGCTGCGCAGGCCGTTGTGGCCGGCATGGCCGCCGCCGACCTTGACCCGCACCTTGCCGGCGGCGAGGTCGATCTCGTCATGGAAGACGAGCACGTCCGCGGGCGCGATCTTGTAGAAGGAGGCGGCGGCGGCCACCGCCTGGCCGGAGACGTTCATGAAGGTCTGGGGCTTCAGCAACAGGACCGTCCGCCCGGCGAGCGAGCCTTCGGCGAGGTGGGACTGGAACTTCGCGCGAAAGGGCCCGAAGCGGTGGCGCTCGGCGATGGCGTCCACCGCCATAAAGCCGATGTTGTGCCGGTTGCCGGCGTAGGCCGGGCCCGGATTGCCGAGCCCGACGAGCAGAAGCCGGCTCAAGACGCGGCGATCGTCCCGCCGGCCTCGGCGCCCGTGGCCTCCGCGGCCGCCGCCGGAGCGGTCTCGACCGTGGGCGCAGCGATGGTGGCGATGGTGGCGCGCGGCTCGCCGGCGAGTTCGGCGCCGGCCGGCAGCTTCAGCGCCTCGGCATGGACGACGTCGCCGATGTCGAGGCCGGCCAAGTCGACGTAAACGGCCTCCGGGATCTCGCCAGGCGTGCAGATCAGCTCGACCTCGTGCTGGACGATGTTGAGCACCCCGCCCAGCTTGAGCCCAGCGCACTGCGCCTCGTTCTGGAACACCACCTCGACCTCGACGGCGATGCGGGTCGTGGCGCTGAAGCGCATGAAGTCGACGTGGATCGGCTTGCCGCTGACCGGATCGGTCTGCACCTCGCGCGGCAGCACCCGCTGCTTTTTGCCGTCGACGGCGATCTCGAACACCCGCGACAGGAAGCCATGCTGGCGGAGCTGCTTCTGCAGCTCGGCCGCCGGCAGGGTGATCAGCGTCGAAGGCTCCTTGTTGCCGTAGATCACCGCCGGGATGCGGCCCTGCCTTCGCGCCTGGCGAGCGCCGCCACGCCCGGCCTCGGGCCGCGCCTCGGCGGCCAGCGTGACAACATCCGACATCGTTCGTTCTCCTCTCTCGAAAGCGAAAGACGCGACGGGCAGCCGGCAGCCGCCCGATCACGCGTATGTACCCGAAATGGCGTTAGTCGAACAGGCTCGAGACCGAAGTCTCCTCGCTGATGCGAAGCATCGCCTCGGCCATCAGCGGGGCGATGGTGAGGTGCTCGATGTTGTGCGACACCCGCACCGCCTCGGTGGCGACGATGCTGTCGGTGATGATCAGCGTCTGGATCGGCGAGGCGCTGACCCTGGCGACGGCGCCGCCAGAAAGCACGCCGTGGGTCGCGTAGGCGGCAACCGAGGCGGCGCCGGCCTCCATCAGCGCGGTCGCGGCGTTGCAGAGCGTGCCGGCGGAGTCGATGATGTCGTCGATCAGGATGCAGCGGCGCTCGCGGACGTCGCCGATGACATGCATGACCTCGGAAACGCCGGCGCGCTCGCGGCGCTTGTCGACGATGGCGAGGTCGCTGCCGAAGCGCTTGGCGATCGTGCGCGCCCGGAACACGCCGCCGATGTCCGGCGAGACGATCATCAGGTTCTCGGAGTTGAACCGGCGGGTGATGTCCTTGGTGAACTCCGGGGCGCCGTAGAGGTTGTCGAGCGGGATGTCGAAGAAGCCCTGGATCTGGCCGGCGTGGAGGTCGAGGGTCAGCACCCGGTCGGCGCCGGCGACCGTGATCAGGTTGGCGACCAGCTTCGCCGAGATTGGCGTGCGCGGCCCCGACTTGCGGTCCTGGCGGCCGTAGCCGTAGTAGGGAATGACCGCGGTGATCCGCCTGGCCGAGCCGCGGCGAAGCGCATCCAGCGTCACCAGCAGCTCCATCACGTTGTCGTTCGCCGGGTAGGACGTCGACTGGATCACGAAGACGTCCTCGCCGCGGACGTTCTCGTGGATCTCGACGAACACCTCCATGTCGGAGAAACGGCGGATGCTCGCCTTCGCCAGAGGCAGGTTGAGGTAGGCCGAAATCGCCTCAGCGAGCGGCCGATTGCTGTTGCAGGCGATGATTTTCATTGGCCCCGGATCACGCCGGAGCAACACGGTTGGCCCTCCGCTCGGCCAAGTGTTGCTCATCCCTCGCCGAAAACGGCCGGACTATATCGGCGGCGTCGCCGGGTTGCAAACATCGTCCCCCCAAACCAGCGGAATAATGCAGCCTTCACATCACCATGCAGGTGGCCATGCCCGCCAGGATGGTGAACGAAATCAGGATGATCATGTACGGCATGGCGCCTACCGAGGCGAAAGCGCGATCGCGGAAAGCGACCGGCCATAGTCGCCACCGCCGTTCAGCGTCGTCCGCCTGTAGCTGAAAAAGGCGCCGGCGTCGGCGGCGGTGTCGTGGCCGAGGGTCGTGCAACCCGCCGATCCCCAAGCGCCTGGAGCCGGCTCACGACATAGCCCGCGAGGTCGAACATGAAGTGCCCGGCGCGCTCGGAGGGGCGAAAGAAACGACCGGCGTCCGCGGCGTCGGCAGCAAAGGCGGCGTGGAAGTCGGCGCCGACCTCGTAGGAAGCCTGCTGGATGCAGGGACCGACCGCGGCAACCAGCCTGCACCTCCGGGCGCCGAGGTCGAGCATCGCCGCAAATGCCGCCTCGATCACGCCGGACTTCGCCCCGCGCCAGCCGGCGTGCACCGCGGCGACGACACCGGCATCGGCGTCGGCCATGAGCACCGGCGCACAGTCGGCGGTGAGCACGCCAAGGACGACGCCGGGTGTCCGCGTCACCAGCGCATCCACCTGCGGCCGCGCCGCCGCCGGCCAGGGCTCGTCAACGATGGCGACCTCGGCAGAGTGCACCTGGTAGGCCGTGACCAGCGCATCCGCGGCATACCCTAGCCGGTCGGCCGCACGCTTCCGGTTGATGGCCACCCGGTCCGGATCGTCCCTTGAGCCGAGGCCGCAGTTCAGGCTGTCGTAGGGCGCGCGGCTAACCCCGCCGCGACGGGTGAAGAAGCCGTGGCGGACCGGGGCGAGGTCGTCGAGAGCGGGGGCGGAGAGGATCATCGCCATCATATCGTCGCCGGGAGAGGACGCGCCAAGCCCGGCTCACGGCAGCCGGCTGGGCTCCGCCGTGCGCGCGGCGGTGCTGTTGGCAACGGGACGGGTGCGCGCCGGCCGCTCCGGGCTCGCCTTCGTCGTGCGCTCGATCGGCGGCGCGAAGCTGATGACAGTGTCGCCGGGCTCGGCCTGCACCCGGTGCTGCAGCGTCGAGAAGGCGAGATCGCCGGTGCTGCGGACCACCACCATCGTCTCCGCCCCCTCCGGCCGATCCGCAAGGTGGTCATCCAGGCCATAAACTTCGGTGACGCGGGTCCTCTGGAAGGTCCAGCCGGCCTGGTGCAACCGCATCAGTTCCTCGTAGCCGCGCCCCGAGCGGAAGAGCGCGCGGCCACGCAGGGCAGACGAAACACCGTGCGGGTCGTCCTCATGGCCGCGCTCGACGCCGAGCTGGAAGACGTTGGTCCGGCCGAACTCCGGCGCGAAATCGTTGCACAGGAGCGCGTTGTAGTCGTCGTTGCCGGTCACGGCGAGCAGATAGCCGAAGGGGTTCAGATCGAGATGGTGCTCGGTCGCCTCCGACAGCAGCTCGCCGAAATAGCACGGAACGCCGGCGAAGCGCGCCGCCCGCAGGTGCGCCCAGTTGCGGTCGGCGATGGTCACGGGAACGTCCTGCTCCCGTAAGGCGCCGGCAAGCTCGACGCTCCACGGCGAGGCGCCGACGATCAGCACGCCCGGTCGGCCGGCGGTGGCAAGTCCGAGGCGGCGAGCCAGCCAGCCGATGGAAAAGCCGTGGGCAATGACGGTGGCGAAGACGATGGCGAAGGTGAGCACGATCAGGCGCGGGCCGTCCGGATAGCCGGAGTTCGCCAGGGCCGTGCCGAAGAAGCCGGCGACCGCGACGGCAACGATGCCGCGCGGGCGCGATCCAGCCGACCAGCAGCTTCTCCCGCCAGGTCATGTCGCTGCCGATCGTGCTGAGCCAGACGGTGAGCGGGCGGGTGACGAACAGAACAGTCGCGACGAAGGCGAACAGCCGCCAGTCGACCGCAGCGATCATGTCCCGGCTGAGCGTGGCGGTCAGCACCACGAACACGGCCGAGACCAGGATGATGGCGATGTTCTCCTTGAACCGGCGCACCTCCTCGATGCTGTGCACGCGGGCGTTGGCCAGCGTGATCCCCATGGCCGTGACCGAGAGCAGGCCGGCCTCGTGGTGGACCAGGTTCGCCGCCTCGTAGCAGGCGAGGACGACAGCGAGGATCGCCGGCGCCTTGAGGAACTCCGGGACCATCCCGCGCGCGAATGCGGCCGCCAGCCCCCTGCCGCAGGCGTAGCCGATGCCTCCGGCAATGGCCGCGGCGGCGGCGAGCCAGGCGGCGTTGCCGGCGAAGCTCACGTCGGGCCCGGTGAAGACCGCGTACTCGAACACCAGCACCGCCAGCAGCGCGCCGATGGGGTCGTTGATGATGCCTTCCCATTTCAGCACCGCCGCCGGCCGCGCCGCTAGCTTTGCCTGCCTGAGCAGCGGGATGATCACCGTGGGACCGGTGACGATGAGGACGGCGCCGAAGAGGATCGCCACCGGCCAAACGAGCCCGGCGATGTAGTGGGCGGCCAAAGCGTTCAGCACCCAGGCGATTAACGAGCCGATGAGGACCAGCTGGCGCACGCCGCGGGTGATCCCCCGCAACTCGCGGACGTTGAGGGTGAGGCCGCCCTCGAACAGGATGACGCCGACGGCCAAGGCGATCACCGGCTGCAGGAAAGGGCCGAAATCCTCCGCCGGGGAGAGGATGCCGAACACGGGTCCGGCGAGCAGCCCGGCGACGCTCATCAACACGATGGCCGGCAGGTTGAAGCGCCAGGCGAGCCACTGCGAGCCGATGCCGAGCACGCCGATCAGCGCCACCTTGAAGACCAGACCTTCCGGCATACCCCGCTCCTGCCGCAGCTTTTGCAGCCGCACAGAGCACGCCCGCCCGCTGCGCGCACTGGCATACATTAAGCCGCCACCGCAGAGGCCCCAGGGGTGGCCGCGGCCGGCCTCGGTGTGGACTTGCCGGGCGCTCGATAAGTCTTGCGGGTATGGGCGGCAGATCCGACCCGACCCTGCCCAGATCAGACGAAGAGGAAATCGACAAAGTACGCCGCCCCGGTGTCGTCCACCAGGATTGCCGCGGCGTTACCTGCGAAATACCGGCCTCAAGCGGGGTCAGCAGACAACGCGTAGAAGGGTTGGGGCGGCATCAGCGACCGGGGCCTTTGTGCCGTTTGCCGGGACAGCCACTGCTGATACGCGGGCGCGCTTATCTTCTGATACGCGGGTGGCGGCCGCCGCCCCTTGCGCGTCCGCGAAGGTGACCGACGGCGAGGCCTTTGCCGCCCTGCTCGGCGCCGCGGCGTCGGCCGCCACCGCGCCTTAGGCTTCGCTATGCTACGGTCGTGGCAGTCGCGCGGGAATGGACCTTCCCTGCCTGAGGAGGTCGACTGATAGCTATCTAGCTATTTCATGGTGCTCCCGACATGCAGGTCCCGACCTATGAGGCAAAGAACCGACTAAGCGCCCTCCTCGCCGCGGTGGCGCGAGGCGTTGAGGTCACCATCACCAGGCGCGGCGTGCCCGTCGCCAAGCTCGTCCCCGCGACACCGAGCTTCGATCGCGAGAAGGCACGCCGCGCCGCCGCAGGCCTGCGCGAGGCGAGCCGCGGCGTCACCCTCGGCGGGATCAGGATCAAGGACCTGGTGGACGAAGGTCGGCCGTGAGCCTAGTCCTTGACGCCTCGATAACGCTGGCATGGTGTTTCGAAGACGAGCAGACACCCGCGGTCATGGACCTGCTCGACCGGGTCGCCGAGACGGGCGGCGCGGCGCCGCTGCTGTGGCCCCTCGAAGCCCTCAGCGGCCTCCTCGCTGCCGAGCGCCGCCGCCGGATCGCTCCGGAGAAGCGCGCCACGCTTGCCGCGTTCCTGCGGGACCTGCCGATCACGCTGGATGGCGACACGGCCGAGCGGGCATGGGACGCGACGGCGCGACTTGCCGCCCAGTTCCAGCTGACCGTCTACGACGCGGCCTACCTGGAACTCGCCCAGCGACGGCGCCTGCCGCTCGCGTCTCTCGACCAGGACCTCAGGAACGCGGCAAGCGCCTCCGGGGTCGACATCCTTGGGGTCGCAAACGAGTGAGTACAAGCGGTGTAGGCAGTTTGCCCCAGGTCGCGTGTAAGTGGGTGTTATAGTAGGTGTCAGGGTCGCTAAAGACTTGGTGTTCATCATCTTCACCTAGGGTCGCCCGCAGGGCGTGGGGCTGGATCTCCGGGCACTCTATGACGCAAACGGGTCACACTCGCTCCACAAATGAACCTGCCGTGCCGATGCCCCTGGCGGCTTCGGTGCACAGGTGTACACTATTGGCGTTCGCCGAATTCGAAAGCGGCGGATCGTCGGCGGGAGCGTGGCAGGCGCCACATTCGTTGCTCCGGGACCAAGCGCCGTGGCTGGATCGAAGGCCCAGGCGCTGGACCCGCACCCCGCCGCCCTCCAGGACCAAATGCCCGCGAGCCGGGCGAGCGGCGAGGGTTCGATCATGCGGCAGTTCATGCGCCACCCCGCGACCATCACCATCGAAATCACCGCCGGCTCCGAGCTCGACCACGCGTCGAGGCACAGCCGCAACGTCGGCCTCGGCGGCCTCGCCTTCCAGTCCGACCGTCCCCTTGCCAGGGGCGTCGTCATCGACCTGCGCATCCCGGTGGTCCGCCCCGCCTTTGAGACGAAGGCGCGGGTCGTCTGGTGCCGGGCGACGGAGGAGGGCTACGACATGGGCGTCGAGTTCCTCGACCCCAATGACGCCTTCCGCGCCCGGATGGTCGAGCAGATCTGCCACATCGAGGACTACCGCAACGGCGTCTACCGCAGCCAGGGCCGGGAACTGACCGCGGAGGAAGCGGCGATGGAGTGGATCGGCAAGTACGCCTCGCAGTTCCCCGAAAGCGACAGCGGCAGCGCCGAGGAAGCCGCCTGAACTGGCGGCGTCTTCCCCGAGCTTCGCTTTGCTCGCTGCGGCCCGCAAGCGACCGCCGCGGATCCTTCCCTATGCCATCCGCCAGTTCGCCGTCGACCCATTGTTCGGCGTCGCCTTGGCGCTCGGCAAGATCGCCTCCGACTGGATCACCTCGTCGCAAGAAACTCCGCCCCAAAAGAAGCCGTTCATCCGGTAGGCCTACTCGCCTTCGCGCAGACCGAGGCGATCGGATTGTTCACGTTGATCATCGCCTTTCTGATCCTGTTCACGGGAAGGACGCCGCCGCCGTCCCCGCTGTTATCGCCGTGCTTGTCACGGCGATCCAGAGGACCCGCGGGGCTAGCCCCCGGTTGCGAAGAATGGGCGCGTGGCCACGGCGCCCTGGCCGCCCAACGGCCGCCCACCGTCTGCCGCGCGCCGCGGGTATCCATCCGGCCACCGCGCCAGGCTTTGCGCGGCGGCGCGAGCTGCCGGAAGCCGCAAGTCGCACAAGGCCGGTCGTCCACGTCTTCTCCCTCCCGGAAAAGGGCGTGCGTCCCTTCGGGGCTGGTTCGTCGCGGTTACGCGTCGGTCATCCCGTCCTGCTCGTCACGCCGCCATCGGTGCATGATGCATTCCCGGCTTCAAGCATCGACGTCACCATATCGTCTAGAAAATCTGCCCGGTGAACTCGAGGTGGACGCGCTTGCGTAAGCCGTCGATGGTCTTCAGCGCGTCCAGCAGGCTCAAGCGCTCTGCCTTGGTCAGCCGGTCCGGGTCGACGTAGGAGGTCACCGGCTGACCGGCGCGGTAGTCGAGGATCTGCTTGGAGAGCAGGACGCCGGTGACGACCTCGAAGGCGGAGGCGAGGCTCGCCGCCTCACCCTTGCGCAGCGTCCCGCGCTCGGCGAGCGCGCGGATGCGTTCCAGCGTCGCGGTGTCCTCAACCCCCTCGCGCAAGGCCAGCAGGCGGACGGCGCCCACCAATGGGATGGTGCCGGTGTGCTTGAGGTTTACCTGGCCGCGGTGCTCCCGCTTATCCTTCTCGGTGACGAAGCCGCCGAACAAGCCGAGCGCCACGTTGTGGCCGACCTTGTCCTGAAACATCTGGCGGAGGAAGTGGTGGTTGTTGCGCACGATCCCGGTGATGCGGTGGCGCAGCGCGGTCGCGAGGTCGTGGCGGCCCCACACCGGCTGGAAGTCGAAGAAGATATCGGACAGGCGGATGGCGACGAAGTTGCTCTTGCGCCCCCACAGCGTGATCTGCTCGATCCACTGGCTCAGGCTCTTTCGCCACAGCGGGTTCACCGCCATGCAGTAGCCGTTGCAGTAGGGGATGCCGACGGCGTCGAGGTCACGGCACAGCCGCTCGGCCAGCTCGCGATAGAAGGCATCGACCTGGCCATGCCGCTCGTCGGGGTAGTCGGCAATGATGATGCCGTTGTCCTGGTCGGGAAAGAGGAAGCTTTCGCCCCGGCCACCTGAGCCCATGACGATGGCGCAGCCCGCCACCGGGATTTCGCCCCAGCCTTCGGCGGCCATCTGCGCCAGCGTCGCCTCGCCCAGCCGCCGGTAAATGTCGTTGTTGATGCGGGTGAGCAGCTGCTGGATTTCGGACGCGGGCAGCTTGTCGGCGAAGAGATCCTCGGCGAGCTCGACCTGGGCGGCCTTGACCTCGCGCAGGCCCTCGAGCGTGCCCTCGTGGGTCAGCCGGTCGATCTGGCGCATGAGCTGGTCGGCGGCGGCGGCCAGGGCATCGTGCAGGAAGAGCAGGCCGGCCAGCCGGCCCTCGACGTCCACCACCGGCATGTGGCGCAGGCCGTGCCGGCGCATCAGGGCGATGGCATGGTAGAGGTAGTCCCGCCGGCGGACGGTCATGACCGGCGAACTCATCACCCGTTCCACCGGCGTCTCGCCGGGAACGCGGTAGGCGATGCGGAGCGCGACGTCGCGTTCGGTGACGATGCCGACGGGGCGGCCGGCGGTGTCGACGATCACGGCGCAGGTGGCGCGCGTCGCGGCGAGGCCCGCGATCATGTCCTCGCACGAGGTTCCGGGGCGGACTGCGAGAATCTCCTCCGCGCGGCCGCATGAAGTCGCGGGCGAGCTTGCTGAAGATGGCGGTCCGCGAGGTCGCGAGCTTCGGCCGCGACGGCGCGCTCATCGGCCGCCCATGGGCAGCGGGCGGTCGCCCGCCACCGAGGCGGTCCGCGGACGACTACTTATGAGCGACCTCCGCCCATCGATGCTCGCCAAGGTTCAGCCCTGTTGTGCCCGCCCATCGATAATGCTATGCGTAGAGTAATCTCGAAAGGTCGTCGAGTGCTGGCGGCGCTTGCGAGAGAATGAATTCGAATTGCAAGTCGCGTTAAAACAAGACGAGGCTACGCGGGATCCCCGCGAGGCTTTTCGAGGACCCCGAACGGTCCCGTGGGAGGGTGAACGTCGGCCAGCCGATCCGCGGCGCTCGCGATAAGCGGAATCCCTTAGCATCGGCTTGTCGCCGCGACCGGCGACCTCCCTCGTTGAGACTGGTTTGGCGCGGGTGACAGAGAGCCCGCGCAGGCGAAGGGCTGGGCGCCCTTCCGCCGCGCCCGAGGCGGGGCGTGCACGAGAGGAGGTGGGCGGTCTTGGCAGCAAAAATCATCTGGTTGTTCGTCTTTGTCGTCCTCTACTGGGCCTACTGCATCTTCTGGGGCATCCGCGGCGCGCGGATGGCGCGGACCGCGAGCGATTACTTTATCGCCGGCCGCAAGCTGTCGTTGTGGGTGTTCGTCCTGGCGGCAACGGCGACGTCCTTCTCCGGCTGGACATTCATGGGCCACCCCGGGCTGGTCTACCGCGATGGCTTCCAGTACGCCTACGCCTCGTTCTATACGATCACGATACCCTTCACGGGGGTGGTTTTCCTTAAGCGACAGTGGATGCTGGGGAAGCGATTCGGCTACGTCACGCCCGGCGAGATGCTTTCCGACTATTTCCAGGGCGACGCCATCCGCATCCTCACCGTCATCGTCGCGCTGCTGTTCTCGATCCCGTACCTCGGCGTGCAACTGGGCGCCTCCGGCTACCTGTTCAACGTCCTCACCACTACCGACGTCTACCCGCAGGGCCTGGTCAGCGAGAACTTCGGCATGTGGGTGCTGGCCATCGTCGTGCTCATCTATGTCGCCTCCGGCGGCCTGCGCGCAGTGGCCTACGTCGACACCCTGCAGTGCGTGCTGCTCGCTGTAGGCATCGTCATCACCGGGGTGATCGCGCTCAACGCCATCGGCGGCTGGGACGCGCTGAACGACGCCATGGCCAGGCTCGGCGCCACCTCCATCGCCAAATGGGGCACGACCCAGGGCCTCGGCGGCGGCGACTACAATTCCTACTTCGCGGTGCCCGGGGTCATCCAGTGGACGGCCGGGCTCGGCAAGGAGACGCCGGTCGGCGGGCTGTGGACCGGCGTTATGATCCTCACCTACATGTTCGCGCTGATGGGCATCCAGGCGGCGCCGGCCTTTACCATGTGGTCGTTCTCCAACACCAATCCGGCGCCGTTCGCGCCACAGCAGGTGTGGGCGTCCTCCTTCGGCATCGGCCTGATCCTGATCTTCTTCACCGCGATCCAGGGGATGGCGGCGCTGTTCCTCGGCCCGCAGCCGGCGATCAACGACGCGGGGCTGGCGGTCGCCAACATCATTCCCCTCGACGTCAACGTCCAGCCGGACGCGCTGGTGCCGTTCTACTTCAACATCCTGGCCGAGAACTGGCCGTGGCTCATCGGCCTGCTCGCGGTCTGCGCGCTGGCGGCGATGCAGTCCACCGGCGCGGCCTACATGTCCACCGCCGGCGGCATCCTCACCCGCGACCTCTACAAGCGCTACCTCAACCCCGGCGCGACGCACACGACGCAGAAGCTGTTCGGCCGGCTCGGCGTCGCCTTCATCGTCATCTCGGCGCTGCTGGTCGCCACCTATTCGAAGGACGCGCTGGTCCTGCTCGGCGGCCTCGCCGTCGCCTTCGGCTTCCAGATGTGGGTCCCGCTTGCCGGCGTCTGCTACATCCCGTGGATCACGCGACAGGGCGCGACCTGGGGGCTCGGCGTCGGCCTGCTGGCGGTGACGTTCACCGACAGCTTCGGCCTGGCGATGCTCGAAGCCCTCGGCATCCAGCCGTGGGGGCGTTGGCCGCTGACCATCCACTCGGCCGGCTGGGGCATCCTGTTCAACGTCGTCGTCTGCGTTCTCGTCTCCGCCATGACCCAGAGCGACCAAGCGCATGCGCACCGCATGAAGTACCACAACTTTCTGCGCGAGCATGCCAGCCTGCCGCAGGCCAAGCGCCACCTCATCCCGGTGGCGTGGGTCATCACGCTCGCTTGGTTCTTCTTCGGCATTGGTCCCGGCGCCGTGATCGGCAACGACATCTTCGGAGCACCCAGCGCCGGCCGGGAGGGCTGGACGTTCGGCATCCCGTCGATTTGGGCGTGGCAGATTCTGTTCTGGCTGCTCGGCGTCGCGATGATGTGGTTCCTGGCCTACAAGATGGAGATGTCGTCGGTGCCCCAGGCCGAGGTGGAGGCGCTCGTGGAGGACATCGGCGACACGTCGCTGGAAAAGCCGGGAGCATAGCTCGCGCCGTGCTGGCGAAAGTAAGCCTCGCTGCTGAAAAGGGCGATCATCTGCCGAGCCGCGGCCGGCTTTCTATTCGCGGGTGCAGCGTAATGGTGGTTCAGCCGCATGACGACAGCAGGCGTTCTTCCGGAACACGCCATGCCGCATCTTGCGATTTTGCAGCCGAGGCTGCGCCAATGTTGACGTGGACATCAGCCTCTGCCATTGCTGATGTACTTTAACGAGCCGGTCTGGCAATCAAGACCGAGTGCTTAGGGAGGAGGTATGGCTCATTCTGACGCGCGGCTTCACGCGATAGCCGCAAAGCGATGGCGGATTGCCATCTGGCTGAGCGTGTTCATGCTCATTGCCTACTACGGCTTCATTCTGCTCGTGGCGTTCAACAAGCCCCTGCTGGGAATGGTGCTCACCACGGGGCTGACGCTGGGGATCCTTCTCGGCGCGCTGGTGATCGTGTTCGCCTGGGTCTTGACGTTCATCTATGTCGGTTGGGCCAACGGCAGCTACGACCGCGAACTTGCCGAGCTGCGGAGGTAGGCCATGAGCCAGGGCACCAACATCGAAGCAATCATTTTCTTCTTCCTCTTCGTTGCCTTTACGATGGGGGTTACATATTGGGCAGCGCGGCGGACGAAGACGGCGGAGCACTTCTACGCGGCCGGGCGCTCGATCACCGGCTTCCAGAACGGCCTCGCGCTCGCCGGAGACTACATGAGCGCGGCGAGCTTCCTCGGCATCGCCGGGCTGGTCGCACTGAACGGCTTTGACGGGTTGATCTACTCCACCGGCTGGCTGGTCGGCTGGCCGATCATCCTGTTCCTCATCGCCGAGCCGCTGCGCAACCTCGGCAAGTACACCTTCACCGACGTCGTGGCCTACCGGCTGCAGCAGAAGCCGGTGCGGGTGGCCTCGTCGATCGGCACCATGGCCGTCGTCCTCACCTACCTCATCGCCCAGATGGTGGGGTCGGGCACCCTGATCAAACTGCTGTTCGGCCTCGACTACACCCTGGCGGTGATCATCGTCGGCGTGGTCATGATGACCTACGTGCTGTTCGGCGGCATGATCGCGACGACCTGGGTGCAGGTCATCAAGGCGTGCCTGTTGCTCGGTGGCGCCACCGTCATGGCGCTCATCGTGCTGTCCAAGTTCGGCTTCAACCCGATGAACCTTTTCGCCGAAGCGGCGAGAATAGAAGGGCAGAGGGTGCTCGAGCCTGGGACCAAGGTCGTCACCGGCGCCTGGGACGCCGTTTCCCTCGGTCTTGCGCTGATGTTCGGCACCGCGGGGCTGCCCCACATTCTCATGCGCTTCTACACGGTGCCGGATGCGAAGCAGGCGCGTATCTCGGTCATGTGGGCGACGATCTGGATCGGTGGATTCTACCTGATCACCTTCATCCTCGGCTTCGGCGCCATGGTGTTGGTCGGGCAGCAGCAGATCCTCGCCGTCGGTGGTGGCGGCAACATGGCGGCGCCGCTGCTGGCGCAGACGATCGCCGGGAACATCTTCTTCGGCTTCATCTGCGCGGTCGCCTTCGCCACGATCCTGGCCGTGGTCGCCGGCCTGACGTTGGCCGGAGCCGGTGCCTTGTCCCACGACCTGTGGGTCAACGTCATCCGCGGCGGCCACGCGCCCGAGCGCGAGCAGCTCATCGTCGCCCGGCTGTCGTCGGTGATCCTGGGCGTGTTCGCCGTCATCCTCGGCATCGTCTTCCAGGGCCAGAACGTGGCCTACATGGTGGGCTTGACGTTCTCGATCGCGGCCTCCGCGAACTTCCCGGCGTTGGTGATGTCGGTGTTCTGGCGGCGGTTCACGACCTGGGGCGCCGTTTGCAGCATCATGTTCGGGACGTTCGCGACGCTGCTGCTGATCTACCTTGGGCCGACCATCCAGATCGACCTGCTGGGTCCGAAGGCGGCTGCGGCAGGATCGGCGCCGGAGGTCGTGGCGGCGGCCCAGGCGGCCATCGCCGCCCACACGGCGAACGTGACGAGCCAGTGGTGGTTCTTCCCGCTGAAGAACCCCTGCCTGTTCACGATGACCGGATCGTTCCTGATCGGGATCATTGTGTCTCTGCTGGCGCCGGAACGATCCGCCGAGGAGGGCTTTGCCGAAGTCGAGCGGCGCGCGCTTCTTGGCGAGCCGACCGTCACCGCCGCCGAGTAAAGACGCGGCGAAAGTTGATCGGCGGCGCTGGTCGCCGCCGGCGGGAACGGGCCGGAGGGGTAAACCCTCCGGCCATTTTTTTGCGCCGAGACCTGGGGCGAAGACCCAGGGGCCGCTACCAGGAGCAGCAGCGCACGCACACTCGGCAGTAGCGGCGCTGGCCACACATTCGCCGCGTTGATTGCGTCCAATCGGCGAAACCGACACGTACTCGTAGGGAGTCTCGATGAGACGGACGTTCGCAACCACCCTCAAGGCCCTGTGCCTGGCCCTCCTTCTCGGCGCGACGCTGAGCGGAGCGGCCTTGGCTCAGGCCGCCCCGCCGATGAGCTTCAGCGACGCCAAGCTGAGCTCGTTCATCGACGCGGCGAAGAAAATCGACGGCGTCATCGTCGCCTGGAACCCGAAGATCGCGGCTGCCAAGACGCCTGAAGAGAAGCAGGAGGTTCTCACTCAGGCCGAGGGCGAGGCCCTGAAGGCGATCGAGAAGACGAAGGGGATTACCGTCGACGAGTATCGCCAGATCGGCGAGGCGGCGCGACAGAACCCCGAGCTGGCGGCCAAGCTCGACAAGCTCTACCAGGCGAAGCAGTAGGCAGGAGGCCTTTGCCGGGCCGGCGGCGGTCGTTGCCGGAGCGTCGGCCCTCCCGGCCTCAAAGGGGAACGGCTTGCGGCTAGGCGGCAGGTCCCGCCTTAAGGGGTTTCGTCGCCGGCCCGTGGATCACCTCGCCGTCCAGCCCGAACCGGGAGCCGTGACATGGGCAGTCCCAGGTGCGGTCCGTCTCGTTCCAGCCGACGACGCAGCCCATATGGGTACAAGCGGCGGAGACGGCGTGGAGTTGGCCCTGCTCGTCCTTGAAGGCGGCCACGCTCTTCCCGTCGATGTCCAGGATCGCGGCGTGACCGGGGGGAGCTCGGTCAGCGACTTTGGTTTGCGCGACAGGTACCCGCCCACCAGATGCAGGGCCGTCTTAACGTTCTCTATGGCGAACCGCGCCCCGCCGGCGACCGGTTTCACGCGCTTCGCGTCGAACAGGTCGAGCCAGGGGTTGCTCTTGCCGGCGGCCAGGTCGGCGAGGATCATGCCTGCGGCGGTGCCGTTGCTGATGCCCCAGGCGTCGAACCCCGTCGCCACCAGATATCCGCCGCCGAGGGAGGATGACCAGCCGATGAATGGCGCGTCATCCATCGACTTGTAGTCCTCGTTCACCCACCGGTACTCCACCGGCCCTGCGTCGAAGGTCTCGGTGAGCCAGCGTTCGAGGTCGCGGACGCTTTCGCGTTCCTCGTCGGTGTGTCCGGGCTTGAAGCTCGCCCCGGCGGCAATGGCGTAAGCGTCGCCGTTCTCCCGAGTGTGGGTCCGGAGCGAGTGCCTCGGCTCCTCGGCGCTGATGTACATGCCCTCCGGCACCCGGCGGATCCTGGCGGCGACGACAGGCTCGGCCTGCGCGTAGGCGCGCGCGTAGTAGCCGCCGACTTGGCCGAGGGGAAGATGCGTCGCCATGACGACGTGTCGCGCCGTGACGCTGCCTTGCTCGGTGACGACGCGGGTAGGCTCCCAATCCACCGCGCGGCTGTTCTCGAAGACATGGCAGCCGTCGCCGGGAATGGTTTGCGCCAGGCCGGCGACGTACTTGGTCGGGTGGAACTGGGCCTGACCGTCGAAGCGGATGGCCGCGAGCACTGCGAACGGAAGGTCGGTCGCGCGCACAGGGAAGCCGGCAGCCCGAGCCGCACCGCGACGTCCACCTCCTGCTCGATCTTCGCGACGTAGCCTTCGTCGCGCGTGTAGACGTACGCGGGCTTTGCCTCGATGTCGCAGTCGACGCCGTACTGGGCGGCCAGGCTCTGAATTCGGCGGACGGCGCTTTCCTGCGCTTCCGCGTAGAGGCGCGCGCGCGCCTCTCCGAACTTGTGCTCCAGCGTTCGATAGATGAGGCCGTGCTGCGACGTGATTTTTGCCGTGGATCGCCCGGTCACTTGGCGGCCGACCCGGCGCGCCTCGATCACCGCCACGGTATGGCCCATGTCCTTGAGCGTCCGGGCGGTGGTCACTCCGACGATCCCGCCGCCGATAACGGCGACGTCGACCTTTGATTCTCCGACAAGCTGCGGGAAGGCAACTCCTGCCGCCGTCTCGTTCCAGTAAGTCCGGTCCTGCGCGTCGTCGGCCATCGTCCTCTCCCGCAAATCGTCGCCGCCAGGCCAACGGCAAACCCTCCGTTGGCGCCATCTCGTGCTACGTCCAGCGCCACGCGCGGCCGGTCGGCGGCGCCCACGCCCGAAGCCCCAGCGGCGAGCTTTATCCTTGACGTCCAGCGCTTCGGGCCTTCGCGCGTCGATCTCCCTCCTGCTGCCGAGCAACAGGCGGGGGAAGCAAAGGTTCCCGGCTTGGCCGGCGGCGCTTCCCGAGGGATGCCGCTTCCAGCGCGGGCGAAGACGATGTCGAAGACGGATCTTCGCGGCAGCTCGCCGCCTTTTTAACCCGAGCTTGCGGCGCGGCGCGCCCGCCGGCCCGCTCGCTGCCGTCGGCTGGACGACCGAGTAGACTTTGCGGAGACGCCGAATGGATGTCGAACCGACGTCCGATCCTTGACCCAGACCCTCTTCTGGCGTATTAGAAAGCGCTACTTTATGCGCCTGCGAGGTCTTTTGCGGGCTGGCGGTGCGTGCTGCCGCCGGCTCACCTGGGTCCCGGGAGACGCTTCGTTCCGCCGCGCGGGACCTGCCGTGCGGCCGCGGGCGGATGATGCCCGGAAGGATACCAGCCAGAGCAGGACAGGGACGAAAAAGGGGGTCCGAAGAATGCGCAAGGGACTGACGTGCGCGGCCGTGCTGCTGGTGGCGATGGGCGGGCAAGCGTTCGCCGCCGATGAGTTGATGCAGCAGGCGCAGGAGCTGTTCCAGCCGATCCCGGAGAAGCCGCCGGGGATCGAAGGCGTGTCCTCGACGCCGGCGATGGTCGAGCTGGGGCGTATGCTCTACTTCGACCCGCGGCTGTCGGAGAGCCACAACATCAGCTGCAACACCTGTCACCAGATCGGGCTGGGCGGCGGCGACATGTTGCCGACCTCGATCGGCCACCAGTCCCAGCGCGGCGGCCGCAACGCTCCGACGGTGCTGAACTCGGTGTTCAACACCGCGCAGTTCTGGGACGGTCGGGCTAAGGATCTGGTGGAGCAGGCCGCGGGACCGATCCAGAACCCCATCGAGATGGCCATCACCGCCGAGCATGCCGTCGAGATGCTGAAGGGCATTCCCGGCTACGCCGACGAGTTCGCCGCCGCGTTTCCCGGGCAGAAGGATCCGATCACGATCGACAACGTGGCCAAGGCCATTGCCGTCTTCGAAACGACGCTGATCACCCCGAACTCGCCGTTCGACAGGTTCCTCCGCGGTGACGCCAAGGCGCTGAGCGCGAAGGAGCGTGATGGCTTGACGCTGTTCATCGACAGCGGCTGCGCCACCTGCCACAACGGCATCAACGTCGGCGGCGGCCAGTACGCGCCTTTCGGCGTCGTCGAGAAGCCGGGCGCCGAATTCCTGCCGCCGGACGATCAGGGCCGGTTCATGGTCACGAAGACGCCCGACGACGAGTTCGTCTTCAAGGTCCCGACCCTGCGCAACATCGCGCTGACGCCGCCCTACTTCCACAGCGGCAAGTCGTGGGACCTGGAGCAGGCCGTGGGCGTCATGGCGGTGAGCCAGCTCGGCGTCGAGCTGGGGGCTGAGGACGTGACGAAGATCACCGTCTTCCTGCACAGCCTCACCGGCGAGCAGCCGCAGGTCGTCTATCCGATCCTGCCGCCCAGCACGGCGGAGACGCCACTGCCACAGTTTTAGTGCTCACGGGTGTGGCCGCAGCCCAACAGGCGCTTCCGTGCGCCTGCTCAGGTCGCGCCAGCCTCGACGCGGCTGCCGGTGCCTTTGGCCGACTGGAACGGCGGCGACGCATCCGCCGGCGCAGTTGTTGCCGCTCGCTTCAAGCTGCAAACAAGCGCCGCTAGCCCGGATGATGCGTCGAGGTTGGCGGTGTAGCGTAGACCTCTGGAATCGCTAGGATTTGGTTGCTGAAGCCAATCCATGCCGTTTCCGAGCGCTCACCCGCCATGGTTGATCCTACCCTGCCGTTGCCTGGCTTGTCATCGATCGAGGGCAAGGCGGTCGTCGCCCGCTTCGACGGCGGCTGGCTGTCGTCCGACGGCGGTCTGTTGGTTCTGCGCGAGATCGAGCGGCGCTCGAAGTCGCCGAGCGGCTGGCCGCCTGCATCGACGATCCGCGTGATCCGAGCAGTACCGTGCATACGGTCGCCGACATCATCCGCTTCCGCCTCCTGATGATCGCCGCCGGCTACGAGGACGGCAACGACGCCACCGGCCTGCGCACCGATCCGCTGTTCAGGCGGTCCCGCCGCAACTGTATCTCCCGCAACTCTGCGGAGAGCGCGGCCCTCCACTCCTCACGCCGGCGGGCGGCAACTTTGGGTGCCAGTACGGCAGCGCACAGCAGCCGCCTACTCCGCTTTCTGCGTGCGGAGCGCGGCCCGACGATCGTGCCGCCGCCGAGGTAGCTTCCCCGTCCCATCTCGCGGCTCTTCTCGCCCCGGCCTCAGGAGAACATCCGCTCCAGCGCCGAGCCGATCCCGGCCAGCGTCAGCACCGCCGAGAGGAAGCAGAGAATCAGGCCAAGCCGGCCGAAGTCCGCCGCCGGCGCCTCAGCGGCGTCTGGCGCTGCCGCCTCGCCCCACTGGGGTGCGAAGGCGGTGGCGGCCGCCGCCGCGGCCACCGGCGTTGCATCCGGCCATGTTGCGTCGATCTGCGCCATCGTCGTCGTCTCCTCGTCGCGAAACCCTGCCGAGGCGTTGACAATGCCTTAATGGCGCCGAACCAGCAGTGACGGCCGTCACCGCGCTCGCCGACCCGCGGCGCTAAGCTTCGTCCTCGGCCGGCTCGCGCCCGTGCGCGGGCTCGAGCGGCGGCTCGGGCGGCTCCGGCTCTTCGCCGCCGAAGGCCACGTCCAGCGGCGTGCCGGTCGCATGCGCGTAGAGGATGAGGTCGTTGAGCAGTTCGGCCTCGAGATCGGCGCGCCGCTTGTTGCGCCGGATCGCGACCAGGCGGGTCAGCGCGACGACGTTGTAGCCGTCGCCCTTGATCTGCGCCTTCAGGTCCTTGAGGTCGTCCTTCAGCGCGTCGATGTCGTCGAGCAGCCGCTCCATCCGCTCGGCGTAGGAGGTGAGCTTTTCGCCCGCAGCCGTGTTGATGCCGATGCTCACGCAACTCTCCTTCTCGAGGTGACGTCCGTGACGAGGGCGCCCTGCCAACGCTGGCAGGTGCAGGAAAGGGCCGGCACCATCTCACTTGCCGCCGCCGGGTGCAACGGCGGCCGCGAGGCTATAGTCTCGTCGCGGCGCTGCCCCGGCGCGCCGGCGCCGGCGGCGTCCTCGGGGGCCGCGACCGGAAGGAGGAGCCAGGTCATGTCGCTCGATCTTGTCGTCGTCTACGGCTCGGTGCGGAGCGCCCGCCAGGGCATCAAGCTCGCCCGCTTCCTCGTTCGCCAGCTGCAGGCGCGCGGCCATACCGCGCACCTCATCGACCCGCTGGAGGTGCGCCTGCCGCTGCTTGACCGGATGTACAAGGAGTATCCGCAGGGCGAGGCGCCGGCGGTGCTCGAGGACATGGCCCGGCGCCTGCGCGCGGCGGACGGCTTTCTCATCGTCAGCGGCGAGTACAACCACGGCATCCCGCCGGCGCTGAAGAACCTTCTCGACCACTTCCTCGAGGAGTGGTTCTGGCGGCCGTCCGCCATCGCCTGCTATTCCGCCGGCGCCTTCGGTGGTGTGCGCGCGGCGATGCAGTTGCGTGCAACCCTCGCCGAACTCGGCATGCCGTCGATTCCGTCGCTCTACCCGGTGCCCAAGGTCGGCCAGCAGTTCGAGGACGACGGCACGCCACTCGACGACGGGCCCGAGCGCCGGGTCGGCCGCTTCCTCGCTGAGTTCGAGTGGTACGCGAACGCGTTGAAGGCGGCGCGGGCCGGCGGCCTTCCCTACTGAGGCGGAAGGGGCGGTCGGCGCGCCGGGGCTCTTGCACCGGCGCCCGGCGGAACAGATATCGAACGGGCGCAGGAGTGCGGGCGTCGGGAAAGGTCGATGAACCTGCAGGAAAAGCTGGAGATTTTGGCTGACGCGGCGAAGTACGACGCCTCCTGCGCCTCCAGCGGCGCGCCGAAGCGCTCGGCCGCCGCGGGCAACGGCCTCGGCTCGACCCAGGGCATGGGCATCTGTCACAGCTTCGCCCCGGACGGGCGCTGCATCTCGCTCTTGAAGATCCTGCTCACCAACTTCTGCACCTACGACTGCCTCTATTGCGTCAACCGGCGCTCCAGCAACGTCCGCCGCGCGCGGTTCAGCGTCGACGAGGTCGTCGACCTCACCATCGCCTTCTACAAGCGCAACTACATCGAGGGATTGTTCCTGAGCTCGGGCGTGATCCGCGACCCCGACTACACCATGGAGCAGCTCGCGGAGGTCGCGCGCAAGCTGCGCCTCGATCACGGCTTTCGCGGCTACATTCACCTCAAGGCGGTGCCCGATGCCTCCGCCGAGGCTCTGGCCATGGCCGGGCTCCACGCCGACCGCCTCAGCGTCAACGTCGAGCTGCCGACGGAGGTCTCGTTGCAGGATCTGGCGCCGGAGAAGAACGCGCAAAGGATCCGGGCGCAGATGGGCGGGCTCAAGCTCCGCATCGACGAGGCCAAGGCCGAGCGCAAGGCGCCGCGGTTCGCGCCGGCGGGGCAGAGCACGCAGATGATCATCGGCGCCGACGCCGCGAGCGACGGCGCGATCCTGCAAACGAGCGCCCGGCTCTACGCATCGTACGGCCTGCGCCGGGTCTACTATTCGGCATTCAGCCCGATCCCCGACGCCAGCGCCCGGCTGCCGCTGAAGGCGGCGCCACTGGTGCGCGAGCATCGGCTCTACCAGGCGGATTGGCTTCTGCGCTTCTATGGCTTCGAGGTGGACGAGATCACCGGGTCCTGCGCCACCGGCATGCTCGACTTGGAGGTCGATCCGAAGCTCGCTTGGGCGCTGGCGCACCGCGACCGCTTCCCGGTCGACATCAACAGCGCGGACCGCGAGAGCCTGCTCCGCGTCCCCGGCCTCGGCGCCCGGACGGTGGGGAAGATCCTGGCCGCGCGGCGGCACGGGGCAATGCGCCTAGACGACCTCGGCCGGCTGCGCGTCCCCTTGCGCAAGGTCATGCCGTTCGTGATCACCGCCGACTATCGGCCACGTGCTGGGGCCATCGACGCCGACAACCTGCGCTCCAGGCTGGCGCCGTCGCCGCGCCAGCTCGACCTGTTCGCCGCTTCATGATCGAGGTGACGCTGAAGGGCGAGGCCGACTTCGCCGGCTGGCGCACGCAGGCCCGCCGGCTGCTCACAATGGGCCAACCGCCGGAGGCCGTGCTCTGGCGGGCCGAGGCTGCGCCGCCGGATCTGCTTGCGGCGGCCGAGCCTGCGGCCGAGGCATCTGGCGTCCAGACCCCGGCGGCTGGCCCGCCGCTGCACGTGCCCCGGCGCTTCGTCGAGACCGCCCGGACCGTGATCTGTCACCGCGACCGCGAGCGCTTCGCCCTCCTCTACGCCGTCCTCTGGCGCATCGCCCGCGATGGCGAACGCCATCTGCTCGACGCCGCAGCCGACCCGCAGGTTCGCCGACTAGAAGCGATGAGCCAGGCTGTCCGCCGGGACATCCACAAGATGAAGGCGTTCGTCCGCTTCCGCGAGGTTGCCGGCGAGGCCGGCGAGACCGTCTACGTCGCCTGGTTCGAGCCCGACCACCACATCCTCGCCGCCACCGCACCGTTCTTTGCCGAGCGCTTCGCGTCCATGCGCTGGTCGATCCTGACGCCGGAGGCCAGCGCCCATTGGGATCTTGCGTCGCTTTCGTTCGGTCCGGGTGCCGGCAAACGGGACGTGCCAACCGACGATGCGCTAGAGGACTATTGGCGGACGTACTACGCCAGCATCTTCAATCCGGCGCGGCTGAACACGGCGGCGATGAAGGCGCAGATGCCGGTGAAGTACTGGAAGAACCTGCCGGAGGCCGCGCTGATCCGGCCGCTGGCGAACGCTGCCGGAAGGCGGGCGGAGGCGATGATCGCGGCAGAGCCGGCGTCGCCGCCGCTCCGGGCCTCCCGGCTCGCCGCCCGGCAGGTCGTTGTGGGCGGGCGAGACGAGGAGGAGACGATGATGCTTGCCGACCTGGCCCACCTGCGGGAGGAGGCAGCCGGTTGCCGGCGCTGCCCGCTGTGGGAGCCGGCGACCCAGACCGTGTTCGGCGAGGGGCCGGCCGGTGCGCCGCTGATGCTGGTCGGCGAGCAGCCGGGCGACAAGGAGGATCTCGCCGGGCGCCCGTTCGTCGGCCCCGCCGGCGCGGTTCTCGACCGGGCGCTCGCCGAGGCCGGCATCGACCGCGCGACGGTCTACGTCAGCAATGCGGTGAAGCACTTCAAGTTCCTGATCCGTGGCACACGAAGGCTGCACCAGAAGCCCAGCGTTTTCGAGATCGACACCTGCCGCTACTGGCTCGACGCCGAAATTGAGGCCTTGGCGCCGCAAGTCATCGTCGCCATGGGCGCGACCGCCGGGCGCGGCGTCTTTGCCCGCGACGTCAAGATCGGCCGCGAGCGTGGCAAGGTCATCGAGCTGCGCCAGGGGCAGCGGGCGCTAGTGACGGTGCATCCATCCTACCTGCTGCGCCTGCCCGACCAGGAGGCCAAGGACCGCGAGTACGCCCGCTTCGTCGAAGACCTGCGCCTCGCCCGGGAGGCGCTGGCGGCGTAGCGCCTGCCGGCTGGACGCGGTGCGACGGATGCCGCGGTGGAATCAAGGGACTGCTGGTCGGCATCGTCACCGGGCTGTGCGGCGCGCTGCTGTCGCTGTCGGTGGTCGGCTACGACCTCGCTCGTTGCGGCGATCCACGTCTACCATGGACCCGCGGGACAAGCCCGCGGGTGACGAACAAAGAGAACCCGCCCTCGCCGCCGCTTCTAGCGGGCGTAGCCGGCGCCTTTCGCTGGAACCTGCGCTCAGAGGCCTCTATGAGCGCCTCACCCAATGCGGCAAGCCCCACACGCTTGCCCTCGGCGCCTGCGCCCGCAAACTCCTCGGCTCCGCCAACGCCGGCCTCGCCCGCGGCGCCCCCGGAGCGAAAAACCGGCCGGTGCTTATTGGTGGCTACACTGCGCTACATTGCGCCGCCGTTTTGTGGCTGGCGATGACGTTGCTTAAGTTCTGGTGCATCAACCTAATCACAGATCGCTCTAGGCCGACGCCGCGGCGATCTGCGCCAGCTCCGAGATCAGCCGGCGGGCCCCGCTGAGGCGATCCCCGGGCGTCTCCCACGAGCGGCGCAGCACCAGGCGGTGATCTGGGCGGAGCGTCATGGTGCCGGCCTGCTTGCCGATGAGCGCCACCAGCCCCGCCGGGTTGGCGAAGTCGTTGCCGCGGAAGGCCACCGTCGCGCCCTTGGGCCCGGCCTCGATGCGCTCGACGCCGGCGCGCCGACAGGCCTGCTTCAGCGCGACGATCCGGAGCAGGTTGTCGACCTCGTCCGGCAGCGGCCCGAAGCGGTCGACCAGTTCGGCGGCGAAGGCGTCCAGGTCCTTGTCGTCCTTGAGGTCGGCTAGGCGGCGGTAGAGGCCGAGGCGAAGGCCGAGGTCGGGGACGTACGTGTCCGGGATCAGCACGCCGAGCCCGAGCGAGATCTGCGGGCTCCAGTCTTCCCCGTTGGCGACAAGCGGCGCGCCGCGGGCCTCGGCGACCGCATCCTCGAGCATCTGCTGGTAGAGCTCGATGCCGACCTCGCGGATATGGCCGGACTGCTCGTCGCCCAGCAGGTTGCCGGCGCCGCGGATGTCGAGGTCGTGGCTCGCCAGCGCGAAGCCGGCGCCGAGCGAGTCGAGCGACTGCATCACCTGTAGCCGCTTCTCCGCGCTCGGGGTCAGCTTCCGGCGCACCGGCAGGGTCAGGTAGGCGTAGGCCCGGGCCTTGCCGCGGCCGACGCGGCCACGGAGCTGGTAGAGCTGAGCCAGGCCGAACATGTCGGCGCGGTGGATCACGATGGTGTTGACGGCCGGCAGATCGAGCCCGGACTCGATGATGTTGGTGGACAGAAGCACGTTGAAGCGGCGCTCGTAGAAGGCGCCGATGGCCTGCTCCAGGTCGCGCGAGGCCATCCGGCCATGGACGGTGACGACGTTGACCTCCGGCACCAGCTTGGCGAGCTGCTTGCCGATCCCGTCCAGGTCCTCGATGCGCGGGCAGACGTAGAAGGTCTGGCCGCCGCGGTAGTGCTCGCGCAGGATTGCCTCGCGGATCACGACGGGATCGTGCTCCATGACGAAGGTGCGCACGGCGAGGCGGTCTACCGGCGGGGTCGCAATCAGGCTGAGCTCGCGCACTCCGCTCAACGCCATCTGCAGGGTGCGCGGGATCGGCGTTGCCGTCAGGGTGAGCACATGGACGTCGGCCTTCAGCGCCTTCAGCCGTTCCTTGTGCGCGACGCCGAAGTGCTGCTCCTCGTCGACGACGAGCAGGCCTAGGTCGCGGAAGCGGACGTCCTTGGCCAAGAGCGCGTGGGTGCCGACGACGATGTCGATGGTGCCGTCGGCAAGCCCAGCCTTGGTCGCCTTGATGTCCTTGGCCGAGACCAGCCTGGAGACCTCGGCGATACGCACGGGATAGCCGCGGAAGCGCTCGCAGAAGGTCTGGTAGTGCTGCCGGCAGAGCAGCGTGGTCGGCACGACGACGGCGACCTGGCGGCCCTCCATGGCGACGATGAAGGCCGCGCGAAGCGCCACCTCGGTCTTGCCGAAGCCGACGTCGCCGCAGATCAACCGGTCGGCCGGCCGCCCGGCGGCGAGATCGGCGAGCACGTCGTCGATGGCGCGGGCCTGATCGTCGGTTTCGTCATAGGGGAAGCGGGCGCAAAACTCGTCGAACAACCCGGGCGTCGGCGCCGCTTGCGGCGCCTGCGTGCAGGGCGCGGGCGGCGGCGACCTTGATCAGCTCGGCCGCCATCTCCCGGATGCGGGCCTTGAGCCGGGCCTTGCGCCCCTGCCAGGCGGCGCCGCCGAGCTTGTCGAGGGTGACCGCATCGGCGTCCGAGCCGTAGCGGCTGATCAGGTCGATGTTCTCGACCGGCAGGAACAGCTTGTCGTCGCCAGCGTAGACCAGGCGGAGGCAGTCGTGTGGGGCCCCGCCCACCTGGATCGTCTCCAGCCCCTCGTAGCGGCCGATGCCGTGGTTGATGTGGACGACGAGGTCGCCGGCGGCGAGCGCCGAGGCCTCGGTGAGGAAGTTCTCCGGGCGGATCCGCCGCCCGGCCCGCCTGGCGATGCGCTCGCCGAAGATGTCGGTCTCGGCGATGACCGCGAGCCCGGGCGCGACATAGCCGCGATCCAGCGGCAGGACCACCGCGCCCGCCGCTTTCCCCGGCAGCGCCTTCACCTCCGGCCATGACGCCGAAGGCTTCGGCCGGGCGAGGTCGTGGTCGGCGAAGACGGAGAGCAGCCGGTCGCGCGAGCCTGCGGTGACCGCGGCGACCAGCACCCGCCGGCCTTCGCTTTGGTGCTCGCCGGATCCGGGAGGCGACCAAGTCGAAGACGTTGACGTCCTCGCGCTTTCTCGCCTCGGCGAAGTCGAGCCCGGGCCGGCCCCCGGCATCCAGATGACCGGCGATGTCTGGCGGCGGGGCGAAGGGCGAAAGCCGCGCCACCGCCCCGGCGTCCGCCCGCGCCTCCCACTCCTCGGCGCTCATGAAGGCGGCCTCCGGCGGCACCGGATGGTACGCGGAGCCGGTCGCGCCGAAGCGGCCCTCGTCGGCCTGACGGCGGGCCTGGTAATAGTCGGCGATGAGCGCGAGGCGGGCGTCGCGCGCCTCCTCGGCCTGATGGTCGAGGATCACCGGCGCCTCGGGCAGGTAGTCGAACAGCGTCTCCAGCCGATCGTAGAACAGTGGCAGCCAGTGCTCCATGCCGCTGTAGCGCCGCCCGGCGCTCACCGCCGCATACAGCGGATGATCCGCCTCGACGGCGCCGGCCAAGGCGCGGAAGGACAGGCGAAAGCGCTCGATCACGGCGTCGTCGAGGATCACCTCGGTGACTGGCTCGATCCGCGCCGTCTCGATCCGCCCGGTCGTCCGCTGGCTCCCGGAATCGAAGGTGCGGATTGCCTCCAGCTCATCGCCGAAATAGTCGAAGCGTAAGGGCTCGGCGTAGCCCGGGGGGAAGACGTCGACGATCCCGCCGCGAGCGGCGAACTCGCCGCGGATCGTCACCGTCTCGTCGCGGACGTAGCCGACCCGAACCAGGTGCGCGACGAGCTCCTCCGGCTTCAGCCGATCGCCAAGCTTCAGCGACAGCACCGTGCCGGCCAAGAGCTTCCGCGCGGCGAGACCCGCTGCAGCAGCGCCGAGACGGTCGTCACCACCACCAGCGGCGCGATCGGCGGCGCCGTCCCCGGCGAGGCTCACCAGCGTGTTCAGCCGGCGGCTGACCAGCTCGGGGTTGGGCGAGACCCGGTCGTAGGGCAGGTTGTCCCAGGCCGGAAAGCAGAGCCGCGGCAGCGTCGGCGCGAAGAAGGCGAGCCCTTCCTCGAGCTGCGTCATCCGCACGTCGTCGCGGGCGACGACGAGGACGGGGCCGCCGGTCGCCGCCGCGATCCCGGCAATGGCGTGGGCGTCGTGGCCCGGGTGGCGCGCCGGCGATGACGAACCGGCCCGGCCGCCTAAGCCTGTCGAGAATGGACTGACAAAGGAACTACGCTTGCTTTGCCGAAAGTCGCCGATCGGGTTAAAGAGTTAATAGCCGCAACACCTGCGGCCATGACGAATGATTGAGCTCCGCGTACCGGAGCGGAACGTGACTAGGCTGACGCAGCAGAACCCGCAAGGTGTGCTTCTCCAGCCCCCTCATTCGTCGCCCCCGGACTTGTTCCAGGGGTCCACTGAGTGCGTGGATGGCCGTGATAAGCAGGGCCATGACGGCTGGGAAAATCTCATTGCATCTCTACGCAGGCTCTGGTCCAACTTCAGCGCTCTTCGCCCCAAACGTCACGATCAGAATTTCCCGATCATCTAGGCTGTACTTGCGCTGCTGCCCTTCTGCGTCAACAGCGCACGGCCGCGTCACATTGCGTCCTTGAAGTCGATCAGCCGCTGCATCACCGGATGGTCCAGGTGCGCCGGCACCGGCTCCTTGCCGAGCATCCAGTTGTAGAGGTCGATGTCGTTGTTATCGAGCAGCAGCGCCTCCAGCCACGCCACCTCGTCGTCGCTGAGCTCATCCAGGTGGCGGTCGGCGAAGCCGCCGATCAGCGCGTCGTTCTCCTTCATCCCGGTATGGTGGCTGCGAAACAACAGGCGCTTGCGGCGGCTCTCCGGCGACGCATCCGTGGTTTGTGGCATTGGTGTCACCTCCTCCGCGGCATAGGATATAGGCCACCGCCGTGGTCCTGTCAGCCGCCCGCATCGGAAACCGCGCCCGCTCATGCGCCCCGAGATCCTGTTTCCGCTGTTTGCGCCGGTCGACCAGCCTGCCGGGCGCGGGTCCCAAGCTGGCGGAGGCGCTGGAGCGCCTCGCCGGACCGCGGGTGGTCGATCTGCTCTGGCACCTGCCATTCGGGGTGATCGACCGGCGGCCAACGCGCAACATCGCCGCCGCCCGTGCCGGCGCCGTCGCGACGCTGATCGTCCGGATCGGCCGCCATCAGCCGCCGCTCACCCCGCGGCAGCCCTACCGGGTCTTCTGCGGCGACGACAGCGGCAGCCTCGTGCTCGTCTTCTTCCACGCCCGCGGCGACTACCTGAACCGGGTCCTGCCGGTGGGCAGCGAGCGGATCGTCAGCGGCACCGTCGACCTGTTCGCCGACAGCCTGCAGATGACGCATCCCGACTTCATCCTCGACGTCCGCGAGCGCGACCGGCTCGGCGCCTTCGAGCCGGTCTATCCGCTGACCGCCGGGCTCAACCCGCGCACGCTGGCGAAGCTGCATGGTGGCGGTGCTGGCGCGCGCGCCGGACCTGCCCGAGTGGCACGACGCCGGCCTTGCGCGAGCGGCGCGGCTGGCCGTCCTGGCGGCAGGCGGTGGAGCAGGCGCACCATCCGGCGGACGCGGCGGCGGTGCTGCCGGAAGCGCCGGCGCGGATGCGCCTCGCCTACGACGAGTTGCTGGCCAACCAGCTGGCGCTGGCCCTGATCCGCGCCCACGGCCGGCGCGGCACGGGCCGGGTCATCGCCGGCGAGGGGACGCTGGCAAGCAAGGCGCTGGCCGCCCTCGGCTTCCGCCTGACCAGCTCGCAGGAGCGCGCCATCGCCGAGATCTCCGCCGACATGGCGGCGCCGAAGAGGATGCTGCGCCTGCTCCAGGGCGACGTCGGCAGCGGCAAGACCGTGGTCGCGCTGGTGGCGATGCTGAATGCCGCGGAATGCGGCTTGCAGGCGGCGATGATGGCGCCGACCGAGGTGCTCGCCCGCCAGCACTACGCGACCATCGCGCCGATCGCCGGAGCCGCCGGCGTCGAGGTCGCGCTGCTCACCGGCCGCGACAAGGGCGCCGGCCCGCGGCGAGCTGCTCGCCGCGTCTCGCCTCCGGCGCGCTGCCTCTGGTGGTCGGCACCCATGCCCTGTTCCAGGAGGGCGTCGCCTTCAAGGATCTGGCCTTGGCCGTCATCGACGAGCAGCACCGCTTCGGCGTCCACCAGCGGCTGGAGCTGTCCGGCAAGGGCCAAGCCACCGACGTGCTGGTGATGACGGCGACGCCGATCCCGCGAACGCTGATGCTGACCGCCTATGGCGACATGGAGGCCTCCAGCCTGACCGAGAAGCCGCCGGGCCGCCGGCCCATCGACACCCGCGCAGTGCCGGCGGAGCGGCTGGACGAGGTCATCGCCGCGCTCCGCAGACGGCTCGCCGAGGGCGCCAAGGCCTTCTGGGTCTGCCCGCTGGTGGAGGACTCGGCGCAACTCGACGTCGCCGCGGCCGAAACCCGCTTCACCGAGCTGCGCCAGGTGTTCGGCGACGCCGTCGGGCTGATGCACGGGCGGATGAAGGGCGAGGACAAGGACCGGGTGATGGCCGCCTTCGCCGCAGGCCCGGTGCGGCTGCTGGTGGCGACCACGGTGATCGAGGTCGGCGTCGACGTCCCCGACGCGACGGTCATGGTCATCGAGCATGCCGAGCGCTTCGGCCTCGCCCAGCTCCACCAGTTGCGCGGGCGGGTGGGCCGCGGCGACAAGCCCTCGGTCTGCATCCTGCTCTATTCGCCGCCGCTCTCCGCCAACGCCCGGGCGCGGCTTGCGATCATGCGCGAGACCGAGGACGGCTTTCGCATCGCCGAGGAGGACCTGCGGCTGCGCGGCGCCGGCGAGGTGCTGGGCACCCGCCAGAGCGGCATGCCGACCTTCCGCCTCGCCGACCTCGCCCAGCACCGCGAGCTGCTAGACGTCGCCCGCGACGACGTTCGCCTGATCCTGATGGCGGACCCGGGGCTCGAGAGCGAGCGCGGCCGGGCGCTGCGCACGCTGCTCTACCTGTTCGAGCGCGACCTGGCGGTGAAGTACCTGCGCTCCGGGTAACCGACATTGCTGCGAGCTCATGAACTAAAGACAAGCAGCCAAATCGTCATTGTGAGAAGGCCAAGCCGACGAAGCAATCCAAACCGTGATAGGCGCATAATTGTGGATCGCCACGCCTCTTCGCGGCTCGCGATGACGAGTTCTTGCCGCGCGCCCAGATGTCGCCAGCATCCATCCGTCGGAATACGCCTTCGGCTATTCCGACCTACATCGCTACGTTACTTCGCGGCTCGCGATAATTCGTTGTTGTTGTTGCGGCTAGAGGCCGAGCACGAGGTGCATTAGGTCCGCATGGATGCTCTCACTGCGTCCGGCGCGGCTTCGGCCAAACCCACCGCCTCCACCTCCTCCTGCAGCGGCGGCGTCACGATCCCGCCGGAGATCACCATCTTCAGCGCCTCCTCGACGGTCATGTCGAGGATCACCAGGTCGCTGCGAGGAACGAACAGCAGGAATCCGGAGGTGGGGTTCGGCGTCGTCGGCAGGAAGACGTTGAGCACCTCCTGCTCGGTCAGCTTCTGCACCTCGCCGCGGGTAACCCCGGTCAGGAAGCCGATGCACCAGATGCCACGGCGGGGATACTCGACCAGCACCGCCTCACGGAACGCCGTCGACTGATGGGCAACGACGGTCTCGATGATCTGCTTGGTGGCGCTGTAGATGCTGCGCAGGACTGGCATCCGGCCGAGTACGCGGTCGTAGAAGCGCATCACCAGCCGGCCGACGAAGCCGGCCGTCACCGCCCCGATCAGTGTCAACGCGACGATGATGACGACGAGGCCGAGGCCGGGCAGGGCGAAGGGGAGGTAGGTGTTCGGGTTGTAGGCGGCCGGGATCAGCGGCGTCACCCGCGAATCGACGAAGGTGATGAACATCCAGGCGAGATAGAAGGTGATAGAGATCGGCGCGGTGATGACGATCCCCGCCAGGAAATAGGCACGCAACCTGGCGCCGACGCCGATACCGGGGTCAGCGGCCTTCGGCCCGGCCGGCGCGTCCTTGCCGGACGGCGGGTTCTTGCTGCTATGCTCTGCCATAGGCGGAGAATTGGGCAGCACGCGAACGATGGCAATGGTTTTGCGGTTGCGGGCGCCTGCGGGGCCTGCGGGTTGATCCGGATCTATCCGCAGGCCCCGCTAGTGGGTGTCGGCGCCATCGTCGTTAACCGGCGGCGGGTCCTTCTCGTCCGCCGGGCGCGGGCGCCCCGCCGCGGCGAGTGGAGCCTGCCGGGTGGGCTGCAGAAGCTGGGCGAAACCGTCGCCGAAGCGGCCCGCCGCGAGGTCTTAGAGGAGACCGCGCTTGACGTCCGCATCCTCGGCCTCGCCGACGTCGTCGATCTGATCGAGCGCGACGAGGAAGGGCGGGTGCGCTACCACTATACCCTAATCGACCTCGTCGCGTGCCGGCAAGGCGGCGAGATCCGGGCTGGTTCCGATGCCGCCGAGGCCGTCTGGGCCGACGTTGCCGCCCTGGACGGCTACGGCCTGTGGGCGGAAACGACACGGGTCATCGCCCTTGCCCTCGACAGGTGGCGCGCGGCCGGCTCGCCGTAGGCGGAGCGCCCGCGTTGTGCTTTGCACCCGTCCGGTGCGGCGCGTATTTTCGTCATTCAATGCCAGCGCGCCGACGGCGAAAGACCGGCCGCGGCGAGGATCACGATGAGCCCACTGCCCCGACCGGCCGGCTCGCCGCGATGAGACGGCGCCTCAGCCTTGCCGCCGCAATGCTCTGCGCCGTGCTTCTCGCCGCGCCCGCGGCCGGCGCCGCCGAGCTCGTCGCCGATCTCGCCCGCCACCTCGTCGCCATCACCACCGGTTTCACCGGTAGCGACGTGCTCCTGTTCGGCGCCATCGACGCCGAGGGCGACGTCGTCGTCACCGTCCGCGGCCCAGAGAACACCGAGCTCGTCCGGCGCAAGGGACGCTTTCTCGGCATCTGGATGAACGAGCGCGAGCTCGCGTTCAAGAACGTCCCCGCCTACTACGCCGTCGCGTCCAGCAAACCGCTCGAGGACATCCTTTCCCAGCGGGCGATGGGCCGCCACCAGCTCGGCGTCGAGCAACTCCGCCTGCCCGGCCCGGCCGGCGGCGATCGGGCGGAGGTCGAGGAGTTTCGAGCGGCGCTGATCCGCAGCAAGCAGCGGGCCGGCCTCTACACCGGGGAGCCCGGACGGATCCTGTTTCTCGGCAACCGGCTGTTTCGCACCGACCTGTGGTTCCCCGCCAACGCCCCGGTCGGCCGCTACGTGGTGCAGGTGTTCCTGATCCGCGACGGCGACGTCGCCAGCGCCGAGATCACGCCGCTGATCGTGAGCAAGGTCGGCTTCGAGGCCGGCGTTTACAACTTCGCCCAGCGCTATTCGCTCGCCTATGGCGTCCTTGCCATCATGATCGCCGCGGGTGCAGGATGGCTCGCGAGCGCGATCTTCCGCAAGAGATGAGCCTTTGAAGTCCAGCGATGACGAGGATGCGGGGAATGCCGGCGCCGGCGAGCCGGGGACGCCCGGGTCGCGCACCTTCCTCTGCGTCGTCGACGAGAGCAGCGAGCTGCATCAGGCGCTGCGCTTCGCCTGCCATCGCGCAAGGAAGACGCAAGGCCGCGTCGCCCTGCTCTATGCCATCGAGCCCGCCGAGTTTCAGCACTGGATGGCGGTGCGCAACCTCATGGAGGTGGAGCGGCGCGAACAGGCCGAGGAGCTGCTCCAGGTCGTCTCCGCCGTCGTCCAGAAGCTCTCGGGCACGACGCCCGTGGTCTACATCCGCGAGGGGCCGCTCAAGGACGAGCTGATGAAGCTCATCGGCGAAGAACCCGACATTTCTGTGCTGGTCCTGGCCGCCACGGCCGGTACCGACGATCCGGGCCAGGTGATCTCCCACATCATGAAGAACATCGGCAAGCTGCGCGTCCCGGTGACCATCGTCCCCGGCAACCTCACCGACGACCAGATCGACGCCCTGAGCTAGAACGGCCCGCGAGCAGGCTGCATCAGAACAAGAGTGTCATTGCGAGGGAGCAAGCCGCCGAAGCATTCCAGTAGACTTGTTCTGGATCGCCAGCTGCTTCGCGGCTCGCGACGACTATCTCACCGTCATCGCCGCACTTGTTGCGGCGAGCCACGTCTTTAGCGGACCCCCGGGACGAGCCCGGGGGTGACGAACCGCGGGTCAGAACGGCGGCTCCGCGACAGAGTTAATAACGTTGTTCGGGTCTGGTGTGTAGGTCCAATCGCAATTGGCTCTGGCCGCCGGTTGTGCCGCTTTGGGCCTCCGCCAAGGTCGGCGCGGTTGACAGGGATGGGCCCCTTGCCCATGGTCGCGCGCTGTTGCTGGGCTGACGAGCGGGGCTGGCGGGCATGTCGGACGATCTCAAGAATGCCGTCGATGCGGCATGGGATGAGCGGGACAACTTCGGCCCGCACACCCACGGGCCCGTACGCGAGGCGGTTGACGAGGCCCTAGCGTTGCTTGACAGCGGCCGCGCCCGCGTCGTCGAGAGGATCGACGGCGTCTGGCGGGTCCACGAGTGGCTGAAGAAGGCGGTGCTGCTTTCGTTCCGGCTGAACGACATGGTGGCGATCGCAGGCGGCCCCGGCGGGACCAGCTGGTTCGACAAGATTGCACCCAAGTTCTCCGGCTGGGACGAAGACCGCTTCCGCGAGGCGGGCTTTCGCGCCGTCCCCTCGTGCGTCGTGCGCCACTCCGCGTACGTCGCGCCGGGCGTCGTGCTGATGCCCTGCTTCATCAACGTCGGCGCGAGGGTCGACAGCGGCACGATGATCGACACCTGGGCGACCGTCGGCTCCTGCGCCCAGATCGGACGCAATTGCCACATCTCGGGCGGCACCGGGATCGGCGGCGTGCTGGAGCCGCTGCAGGCGGCACCGGTAATCGTCGAGGACAACTGCTTCATCGGCGCGCGCGCCGAGGTCGCGGAAGGGGTGCGCATCGGCGAGGGCTCGGTGCTGTCCATGGGCGTCTACATCGGCGCGTCGACCCGGATCGTGGAGAGAGCCACGGGCGAGATCCATTACGGCGCCGTGCCGCCCTACTCCGTCGTCGTCTCCGGGACCATGCCGGGCCGGCCGCTCCCGGACGGCAGCCCCGGCCCCGGTCTTTATTGCGCGGTCATCGTCAAGAAGGTGGACGAGAGGACGCGGGCCAAGACCTCCATCAACGAGCTGCTCCGCGAGTGACGCGCACGGGAGGCGCGGGCTCCACAGCCATGGCCGCATCGGTCGATCCGCTGGAGCTGAGCCGCGCCCTGATCCGCTGCCCGAGCGTCACGCCCGAGGATGCCGGCGCCCTCAGGGTGCTTTCGGCGGCGCTAGAGCGGCTGGGTTTTTCGTGCCATCGCCTGCGCTTTGCGGAGGACGGCACGGCGCCGGTCGACAACCTCTACGCCCGCCTCGGCGAGCGAGCCCCGAACTTCTGCTTCGCCGGGCATACAGACGTCGTGCCGCCGGGGGCGGGCTGGAGCGTCGATCCCTTCGCCGCCGAGATCCGCGGCAGCCGCCTGTATGGCCGCGGCGCCGCCGACATGAAGACCGCGATCGGCTGTTTCGTCGCGGCCGCGGCGCGCCACCTGCAGGAGGGTGGCGAACCCCGAGGCTCCATCAGCCTGCTGATCACCGGCGACGAGGAGGGACCGGCGGTCAACGGCACGCGCACGGTCCTGAGCTGGCTGGCCGGGCGCGGCGAGCGGCTGGACGCCTGCCTCATCGGCGAGCCGACCAACCCGTCCGCCTTGGGCGAGATGATCAAGATCGGCCGGCGCGGCAGCCTGAACGCGCATCTGCGCGTCGATGGCGTGCAGGGCCATGCCGCCTACCCTCACCTCGCCGACAATCCCATCCCGCGCCTGCTCCGCATGCTGGCGGCGCTGGACGCCGAGCCGCTGGATGCCGGCACCGACTTTTTCCAGCCCTCGACGCTGACGTTCACCTCGATCGACGTCGGCAACGCCGCGAGCAACGTCATCCCGGCGGCGGCGCGGGCGGCGTTCAATATCCGCTTCAACGACCGGCACACGGCCGCGTCCCTGCGCGAGTGGATCGAGGCCCGCTGCCTGAGCGTCGGCGGCCGCTATGCCCTGGAGATGGAGTGCTCCGGCGAGGCGTTTGTCTGCAAGCCGGGCCCGCTCGCGGAAATGGTGGCAAGCGCGGCGACAGAGTGCACAGGCCGGATGCCTGAGTTCAGCACCAGCGGCGGCACCTCAGATGCGCGGTTCCTCAAGGACGCCTGCGCGGTGTGCGAATTCGGGATGGTCGGGGAGAGCGCGCATAAGGTCGACGAGAACGTGGCCGTCGCCGACCTCGAGACGCTGACCGCGATCTACGCCGGCGTCCTCGCCCGCTTCTTCGGAAAGCCGGCATGATTCCCAGCAGCCGCGAGATCCTCTCGTCGCTCTACGGCAGCTGGCGCCTCGCCCACTTCGACCGCGCCGGCATGGCCTATTTCGACAGGAGCGTCGACGGCTTCTGGCGTTCGTTCTTCGCCGCGCTCATCGTCGCCCCGCTCTACGCGGTGATGCTCGGTCTGCGTTACTCGGCCGCCGGCGAACCCGGCGACCCCATGCACTACGGCCTGATCGAGGCGATCAGCTACCTGATCTCCTGGTTCGCCTACCCGGTCGTCATGCACGCCCTGACCGGGCTGCTCGACTGCCGCGACCGCTTCGTCGGCTACATCGTTGCCTACAACTGGTCGCTGGTCCTGCAGAACGCTGTCCTCGTGCCGATCGCCATGCTCAACGCCCTGCAGGTGATTAGTCCGACCGCGGCCGGCGTCGTGTGGCTGATCGCGATCGTGGCGGTGCTGGCCTACCTGTGGTTCATCGCCCGGGCCGGGCTCGCGGCGCCGCCGTTGACCGCCGTCGGCATCGTCTCCATCGACGTGCTGCTTAGCCTGCTCATCAGCGGGCTCACCGACAGGCTGCACTGACGAAACTTGCCCTGCGGCGGCGATCAGTGGCATGCGCCGTGCTGCACGGGGGGGGGGAAATGAGAAAGCACGCCCACGAGGAGACCCCGGTCAGCGGGGGCTTCCCAGCTTTCTGGACCATGGACATGTGCCACCTGTACCGCTATCCGCGGCCTTGCACCCGCTTCGTCGAGCCGGACTTCTACGAGTTCATCCACGGCGGCGATACCGCTCGGTGCACCTCTGCCAGAACCCGACGGGCGGCAACCGATCAAGCTCGACCTGTGGACAACCTATCATCCGAGCGAGAGCAAGGACGTGAGCTGGCGGAACTTCAACACGGTGGCGATGCGGGCGCTCCCCCACGCGGTCAACCATTACGTCAACGACACGCAGGTTTCGCACTGTTCGCCGGGAGCGAAGACGATCAACGGAACGTTCTACTGGCTGGGCGACGTCGTCGCCGGGCCGCAGATGCCGCTCAAGCTGGACTGGGTGCGGGTGTGCGGTGTGGGTGTGGGTGTGGGTGTGGGTGAAGGCGTAACCTGCAACAGGCAGCTCGCTGCGGCCGCCGGGCCCCGGTGAGCGCCCCGGGCCGCTAAGCCGCAGGACTCGGCCTCCACCGCTGGCCGGGCTCCCCAGCGCGACCGGGGGCAAGTCGGCGCACTTTACTTTGTCCGCTGGCTTTCGGTGGATGCATTATTGACAGGCTTGCCGGCCCGGTCATGACCTTCATTCCGTTCTTCATCCCCCTCCTTGCCCACCCCCATCATCCTCTCGGCAACGTGCTGCCAATGCCGGTGAGTCTTCCGGCGATTCTTCGCAACGAGCCTTCCTGCGCTTGGCCGATGCACCGCCCAATGCGGCCGGATCCGCGCGGAGGGCTGATCGCCGGCGGCCTTCGGCTCGTACTTACGCATGTTCTTTACGCCGTCGCTGGGGCTTGTTATGGGTGCTGGGAAGCTGGGCCAAGGGTCGGGTGACCCGAAGGCACCGCAGTGACACAATTGCATTGTAGTCTCCTGCGCGCATCGGCATCCGGAACCGTGCAGGAAACAAAACGTCTTTGAAGCGGCGAGAGAAAGTATGGAGCCGGGAGACGCTGGTCCTACCGCTATAGGGGCCTAACTTGCGGTGCAGAAGCGAAAGGAAACGGGTCTATTATGAGAGACGGTAAATTCTCAGAGCGACCGGTTGAAACTGTCGGCGAACGCGAAGTTGTTGCGATATGCTTTCAGCAGTTCGCGCCGTACCACGTCGACAGGATTGCTGCCGCACATGACGTTATCGGCGACAAGATGCGAGTAGTCGGCATCGAGTACTCCGACCGCAGCACCACCTACGCCTGGGAGCGGGCAAACAGCCAGGGCTTCGAGCGCATCACTCTTTTTCCGTCCAGGGACTGGGAGAAGATCAGTCAGCGGCGGCGCCTGCGCGCGTTGCTTTCTTGCCTGATACGCATCAAGGCGAAGCACGTATTTCTGATCAACTACCACTTCATGGATACGTTCTTAACGGCGGTTGCGCTGAGGTTGTTGGGCAAGTCGCCCTATATCATGATGGCGTCCAAATACTCCGACAAGGATCGATTCGTGTGGAAGGAGGCCATCAAGAAATGGCTGTTCATGCCCTACGTCGGCGGGATAACCAGCGGCGAGCCCCATACGAAGTACCTTGAGTTCCTCGGCGTCCGGACTGCAGAACTTCCGCACCGGGCTTGATACCCTGTCCATCGACCGTGTCCGCACCTGTTCGGGGAGCGACCCTGCGCCGGGCGGGCACGAGTACCGCCGCCGGCACTTCACGATCATCGCCCGGATGGTGCCCGAAAAGGATATCCCGACGGCGCTGCACGCCTACGCCCGCTACCGGGACCTCTGCGAGGAGCGTGGCGTGGCGCCGCGCGACCTCGTCCTCTGCGGCGACGGTCCGGACCGCGAGCTGATCGAGCGAATCGTCCGGGAAAGAAACATCCGATCCGTGATCTTCTTCGGCTTCGCCAACGAGAAGGAGGTTTGCGAGACGCTCGCCTCGACCGTTTCGCTCATCCTGCCGAGCGTCTCGGAACCCTGGGGTTTGGTCATCAACGAGGCCGTCGCCATGGGCGTGCCGATCCTCTGCTCCAACGTGTGCGGCGCCGTGGACGAACTGGTGCACGCCGGCGTCAATGGCTTCTCGTTCGCACCCGGAGAGGTCGAGGGGCTGGCCAACCTCATGTTCATGGTGTCCTCGAACGAGGAGGAGTGGCGGCGACTCGCCCTTGGCTCGCTGCATGTCGCGCCGCAGGCCGACTTCGACGCGGTTCGCCGATGCCGTCGCCTCGGTCGTTCAGGCCCGGACCCGGGTTCCGCTGGTCGCGCGCGCATCAGGAAGGCGACGGCGAGCGCAGCGAGCGCGCGAGCGGGTCGATGCCCGGGTGCCCCTGGACTTCGGCCGCGTCCTCGGAAGCGTCGACTAGGAACGCTCCGGCGAAGCGCGTCCGGCAGCATCGGCTTCACGCCGGTTAGGCGTACGCGACCGCAGCCAGGTACAGCCCGCACGCTGGGGCGGTGGGGCCGCCGCGGCGGCGGTCGCGGGCAGCGAACGCTCGGCGAAATCGTCCTGCGACCACTTGCCGCGCCCGACCAGGACAAGGCTGCCGGCGATGTTGCGCACCTGATGGTGGAGGAAGGAGCGGGCGCGAACGTCGATGGTGATCGCTTCGCCGTCCCGCTCCACGCTCAGATGGTCGATGGTCTTGACCGGAGATGCCGCCTGGCACAAGGCGGCGCGGAAGGTCGAGAGGTCGTGGCGGCCGATCAGCATGGTTCCCGCCAGCTGCATCGCCTCGGCAGTCGAGCGGCACCGGCAGCCACCAGCAGCGCCCGCGCAGCAGTGCTGGCGGGCTCGGCCGGTTGAGGATGCGATAGAGGTAGCGCCGCTGCGATCGCCGAGAAGCGGGCATGGAAGGCGGCGTCGATAGGCTCGGCGGCGAGAACCACGATTGGCGCCGGGCGAAGGTGGAAGTTCAGGGCGTCGCGCACGGTCTTGGCCGGGGCCTCGCGGTTCAGGTCGATATGCGCCACCTGGCCGAGGGCGTGGACGCCGGCATCCGTCCGCCCGGCGCCGTGGACGACGGTGCGCTCGCCACAGAAGGCGAAGACCGCGTCCTCGATCGCGGCCTGCACCGAGGGGCCGTTGTCCTGGCGCTGCCAGCCGACGAACGGGGCGCCGTCGTACTCGAGGAGGAGCTTGTAGCGAGGCATGGTCGGCTCCGGCGGAACGCGGGTTCGCTTAACGTGTAGTCTGGCAGCGGCCGCCATGTCCGGCTTCTCTTGCCGACGCCGGGCTCTCGCCTGCCGGATGTTCGCCAGAGGAGGCTGGATCGGCATGCTCGAAGGCTTCGTATACCACCGCATTCCCGTGGCGGCGGGTGACGCCGAGATCAACGTCGCCGCCGGTGGCAGCGGCCGGCCGCTGCTCCTGCTGCACGGCTTTCCGCAGACACACCTCGCCTGGCATGCGGTGGCCGGGCGGCTGGCCGACCGCTACAGCCTGGTGCTGCCGGACCTCCGTGGCTACGGCGACAGCCGCGGGCCGCGCCCGGACGGCGGCGCACCACACCTACAGCAAGCGGGCGATGGCCGGCGACATGGTCGAGGTGATGGCGGCGCTGGGCCACAGCCGCTTCTTTCTCGCCGGCCATGACCGCGGCGGCCGGGTGGCGCACCGCCTGGCCCTCGACTACCCGGCGAGCGTTCCGCGCCTCGCCGTCCTCGACATCCTGCCGACGCTGGCGGTCTGGGAGGCGATGGACTGGCGCTCGGCGCTATCGACGTACCACTGGCTCTTTCTCGCCCAGCCGGCGCCGATGCCGGAGCGGCTCATCGGCCAGGACCCGGACTTCTACCTCCACCACCTGCTCGACCGCTGGGCCGGCAACAGGGCCCTGCTCGAGGCCGACGCCGTCGAGGCCTACGTCCGGCACTTTCGCAAGCCGTCGGTGATCGAGGCCGCCTGCGAGGACTACCGCGCCGCCGCCAGCATCGACCTCGACCACGACCGCGCCGACCGCGAGGCCGGCCGCAAGATCCGCTGCCCGACGCTCCTGCTCTGGGGCCGGCGCTACCTGCACACCAGCGCGCGGAACGCCGCTCGACGTCTGGCGCGACTACGCCGCGGACGTCCGCGAGCGAGGCCTTCGACTGCGGCCACTTCATCGCCGAGGAGGAACCGGAGCGCACCGCCGCCGCGCTCGCCGCCTTCTTCGGGCATTGAGGGCGCGGGCGCCCGATCAACGCGTTCACGGCATCTTCCGGCCGGGCACTAGCCGCTCGAGCCAGCTCGGCCAGCGTCGCTTCTGCCGGGGCGGATGTTCGAGGATCACACCCACCTCGGCCACCGAGCCATCGTCCTTGAGCGAACGAACGACGATCTCCACGGGACCCAGGCTCATCCGATCGCCCGCTGCCGGCTGGTCGTGGAATTCCTTCATCAGGAGCGCGCCGAGGCTGGTCTCGGCCGGCACGTCCTCGGCCTCGGCGCCGTAGTGGTGGGCGAGCTCGGCCATGGTCGTCTCCGGGACCATGCCGAAGTCGCCGAACACGTCCGGGATCGTCGGGCTCGACCGGCGAGGCATAGATCTTGTCCAGGATCTGCGCCTGCCTCGGTGAGGCGAACAGGTAGGCCTGATCGCCCGGGCGCAGTTGCTTGGCGTTGTGCACCGAGTAGGCGCGGCCCTCGCGGACGATCAGGATCGGCCGCGCCCAGCGCGGCACCCGCTCGCCCCTGGCGATGGCGCTTTCGGGATGGATGCGGTAGCCGACGAGCTCCAGCGCCGTTTCTCCCGGCAGCTCCAGCTCGACCCGCTCGACCAGGCTGGAGCGCCGGGGCACCATCTGCTGCAGCCGCCGGGCCGTGAACGGGATGGTCCAGCCCTGGATCAGGAGCGAGGCAACCACCATGACGAAGACGACGTTGAAGTAGAAGTGGGCGTCCGGCAATCCGTAGAGCGACGGCAGGATCGCCAGCAGGATGGAGACAGCGCCGCGCAAGCCCACCCAGCCGACGAAGGCCGTCTCGCGGGCCGAGAAGCGGAAGGGCAGGAGGCAAAGCCAGACCGCCAGCGGCCGGGCGACGAAGATGAGGATCGCCGCCAGCACCAGCGCCGGAACGATGGCGTCGCCGAACTCCGACGGCGTCGCCAGCAGGCCGAGGACGAGGAACATGCCGATCTGCGCGAGCCAAGTCATGCCGACCTGGAACCGGCGCAGCCGCGGGGCGAAGCGGACCCGGCGGTTGCCGGCAACCACGCCGGCGACATAAGCGGCGAGGAAGCCGCTGCCGCCGACCAGAGCGGTCGCCGCTACCAGCATCAGCGCCGCGGCGACCGCGGTGATGGGATAGAGCCCCGCGTCCAGGTCGCGGAGCCGGTTCAGCAGCCAAGCAATCGCGAAGCCGCCGAGGACACCCAGCACGAGGCCAAGCCCGATCTGGAGGGCGAAGCTTGCCGCCAGATGCCAGGAGAGATCTGCCGGCAGGTCGGGCGCGGCGACGGCCAGCTCCGCCAGCAGTGCGGTGAGGAAAATCGCTATCGGGTCGTTGGAGCCGGATTCGATCTCGAGCGTCGCCTTGACCCGCTCGCGCAGCATGACGCCGCCGGCGCGCAACAGGAAGAACACCGCCGCCGCGTCCGTGGAGGCGACGATGGCGCCGAGCAGGAACCCCTTGATCCAGCCGATGCCGAGCAGCAGGTGGGCGGCCGCGCCGAGAAGCAGCGTCGTCAGGATGACGCCGAGCGTGGCGAGAACCACCGCCGGCGCGCCTGCGGCGCGGAAGCTCTTGAGGCTGGTCTCGAAACCGCTGTCGAAGAGGATGATGGCCAACGCCAGCGTGCCGATGAAGTAGGCGGTCGGGCCGCTGTCGAACTCGATGCCGAGCAGGCCGTCCTCGCCGGCGAGCAGGCCGAAGGCGAGGAAGACGAGCAGGAGCGGCACCCCGGCGCGGCGCGCTGCCAGGCTGGTGAGCGCGCTCAGCGCCACCAGGCCGGCGCCGATCAGGATGGCGAGGTTCATCGCCTCGAACATGCCGTCGCCTCTTTCGCCACCCTCCGCCACACTTCGTCGCGAGCCGAGACCTGGCAGCAGCTAGGCTGTCGCCGCGGGGCTGCGGCGGAGGCGTCGCTGCCCTCACCCTCCCCGCTGCGCCGGGTCCCTCCCTCTCGCACGGCTTCGCCGCGGGCGAGGGTAAAGGGTCGACGAACTATTGACGCGCGCCCCCTCTCCCGCGCGCCGGACGCGCAAGTGGGAGAGGGCGGGGCAAGGCCTTCACCGTATCTCGCCGACACTACTGCGATATCGCCCGCTCCTCATGCGCATACGCCTAGGTCGTCGAGCTTGTGGCGCAGCGCCAGCAGGTCGCGCCAGGCGAGCCGCTTCTGCCCCGGCGTGCGCAACAGATAGGCCGGGTGGAACAGGGCCGTCGTCGTCACCGGCCGGGCCAGGCGCGGGGTCTGGTACGTGAACCAGCGGCCGCGCAGCTTGCCGATGCTTTCCCCGCGGCCGAGCAGGGCATTGGCCGCCGGCCCGCCGAGGGCGACCAGGACTAGCGGGTCGATCAGCTCGATCATCCGTTCGAGGAACGGCATGCAGACGGCGACCTCGCCGCTGCTGGGGCTGCGGTTGCCGGGCGGGCGCCAGAAGACGGTGTTGGAGATGAAGACGCCTGTCCTGGACAGGCCGATGGAGGCGAGCATACGCTCGAGGAGCTGGCCGCTGGGGCCGACGAAGGGCAGGCCGCGGCGGTCCTCCTCGCTGCCCGGCGCCTCGCCGATGAGCACCACCCGGGCTTCGGCGCTGCCGTCGCCGAAGACCAGGTTGGTGGCGGTCTTGGCCAGCGCGCAGCCGTCGAAGCGCGACGAGCACCTCGCGGAGCTCCTCCAGCGTGGCGGCGTCCGCGGCGGCGGCAACGGCGGCCGCGACCGGCGGGCGATGCACGACCTGCACCACCGCCGGCTTAAGGGCGGCGGCTTCCTCGGGCTGCGGCTTCATGCGCTCCGGGATCCGCCCGTCAGTGCGCTCCGGGATATACTCCGGGGCCGGGGCCGGCACCTCGGGCGCCGGCGCCTCGGGCGGGGGCCGCGCGTAGCGGTCGAGCGGCTCCTCGCCGACGGTCTCGTCGACCCCGGCCTCGATGTACCAGGCGAGAAGCGCCGCCAGCGCCGGGTCCTTCGTTCCGCTGTCCATCCGCTCCGCGTCTCGGCAGCCCGTCCTTTCGCAGGCGCGAGCAATTTGCCGCTGCCATGCCGTTGCCTATGTTATAGATCTAAAATAGCTAAGCGGGTGAACGAGAGGGTTGGGGAGATTCCATGGAACGGGAATCGATGGAGTTCGACGTCGTCATCGTCGGCGGCGGTCCGGCCGGGCTCAGCGCGGCGATCAAGCTCAGGCAGCTTGCGGCGGAAGTTGGGCGCGACGTCTCCGTCTGCGTCGTCGAAAAGGGCTCGGAGATCGGCGCGCACATCCTGTCCGGCGCCGTGGTCGATCCGATCGCGCTCAACGAGCTGATCCCCGACTGGAAGGACAAGGGCGCGCCGCTGCTGCACGCCGGCGACCAAGGACGAGTTCCTGTTCCTGACCGAGACGAAGGCCTACAAGCTGCCGACGCCTTCGCAGATGAACAACCACGGCAACTACGTGGTCAGCCTCGGCAACGTCTGCCGCTGGCTCGGGCACCCAGGCCGAGGAGCTCGGCGTCGAGATCTACCCGGGCTTCGCCGCCGCCGAGGTGCTCTACCATGACGACGGCCGGGTGAAGGGCGTCGCCACCGGCGACATGGGTATCGGCCGCGACGGCGAGCGCACCGACGGCTACACGCCGGGCGTCGAGCTGCACGCCACCTACACGATCTTCGCCGAGGGTTGCCGCGGCTCGCTGACCAAGACGCTGTTCGACCGCTTCAACCTCCGCGACGGCGTCGATCCGCAGACCTACGGCATCGGCATCAAGGAGCTCTGGGAGGTCGATCCGGCGCAGCACCAGCCCGGCAAGGTGGTGCACACCATCGGCTGGCCGGTGGACCGGCAGACCTACGGCGGCTCGTTCCTCTACCACCTGGAGGACAACCAGGTCGCCGTGGGCTTCGTCATCGGGCTCGACTACCAGAACCCGCACCTGAGCCCCTTCGACGAGATGCAGCGGTTCAAGACCCACCCGGCCATCCGCCCGACCTTCGAGGGCGGCCGGCGCATCGCCTATGGCGCCCGCGCCCTGGCCGAGGGCGGCTACCAATCGATCCCGAAGCTCGTCTTCCCGGGCGGCTGCCTCATCGGCGATACCGCCGGCTTCCTCAACGTGCCCAAGATCAAGGGCACGCACACGGCGATGAAGTCGGCGATGGTCTGCGCCGAGGCGGTGTTCGCCGCACTCGGTAGCAATGATCCGGAGCCGGTGGTCGCGGCCTACCCCGAGGCGCTGAAGACCTCGTGGCTATGGGACGAGCTCTACAAGGTCCGCAACATCCGCCCGTCGTTCCACCGCGGCATGTGGATCGGGCTCGGCTACTCCGCGCTCGACACCTATCTCTTCCGCGGCAAGGCGCCCTGGACCTTCCACCACCACCCCGACCACACGGCGCTCAAGCCGGCGGCGTCGATGCCGAAGATCGCCTATCCCAAGCCGGACGGGGTGATCACCTTCGACAAGCTCTCCTCGGTGTTCATCTCCAACACCAACCATGAGGAGAACCAGCCGATCCACCTGACGCTCAAGGACGCGAGCATCCCGGTTCAGACCAACCTGTCGGTCTACGACGGGCCGGAGGCCCGCTACTGCCCTGCGGGCGTCTACGAGTTCGTCGAGGACAACGGCTCCAAGCGGCTGCAGATCAACGCGCAGAACTGCGTGCACTGCAAGACCTGCGACATCAAGGATCCGACCCAGAACATCAACTGGGTGGTGCCGGAGGGCGGGGGCGGGCCAAACTACCCCAACATGTGAGTGCCGATTTGACGATCTTTTCCCGTCGCCGCCGCGCGTCCGGACCCGGCCGGGCCCTCGGCATCCTGCTCTGCGCAATCCTGATGACCGCCTGCGCCAGCGAGGGCGGCGCCGCGCCCGTTCCGGCCGGAGAGCAGCGAGCCTCCGCCGGCAGCACGCTGAGCGGGAACTATCTGGCCGCGCGTCACGCCCAGGCGGCCCGGAGCGATAACGTCGCCGCCGACTTCCTCCTCGCGGCGCTCTCGAAGTCGCCGAACGACCCGTTCCTGCTGCAGCGCGCCCACAATGCCCTTCTGAGCGACGGCCGCGTTGCCGAGGCGGCCAAGCTCGCCGCACGCATGCCGGCCGCCGACCAGGCCGGCGACCTGCCGGCGGTGACCCGCGCCGTTGACGCCATCAAGTCCGGCCGCTACGGCGAGGTCGCCTCTCTTCTGAAGGCGGACGGGCCGAGCCAAACGCTGGCGGTGCTGCTGCGCGCATGGTCGCTGCAGGGCATGGGCAGGACGGGCCAGGCTCTGGCTGCGTTGAAGGCGGTCAAGCCGGAGGAGACGGGAGCGAGCCTTTATCATCTGCATGCCGCGCTCCTGAACGACGCAGCTGGCAGGAAGACGGATGCCGCGACTGAGGCCCGGGCGGCAGTGCAGGGCGAGGGCGTGCCGCCGGTGCGCAGCGTTCAATTGGTTGGCGCCGTCCTGGTGCGTGCGGGCGCGGCTGATGAGGCCAAGGCCCTCTACGCCAGGGCGATGGAGGGCTACGGCGCCGAGGACACCGGCTCGATCGCGGAACTTCTCCAGGCGCTGCCGGCAACGGCCGACCCGGCGAAGCCGGTGATGGCGTCCGCGGCCGACGGCGCCGCCGAGGCGCTGTTCCAGGCTTCGGGCGCCCTGGCGCAGAAGGAGGCGCGCGACCAGGCGCTGATGCTGGGCAAGCTCGGCCTGTACCTCAAGCCGAACTTCCCGTTCCTGCAGATGTTCGTAGCCGAGCTGCTGGATGCCGCCGGCCGGCCGGCGGACGCGAACCGCGTCTATGCCGGCATCGACCGGACGTCGCCGCTGGCCTGGCAGGCGCGCCTCTCCCGCGCCGAGAACCTCAACCGGATGGACCGGTTCGCCGAGGCCGAGAAGGAGCTCAGGGCGATGGCGGCGGAGCGCCCCGAGGATCCGCATGCGCTGCTTCTCCTGGGCGACATGCTCCGCCAGCGCGAGCGCTTCGTCGAGGCGGTGCCGGTCTACGACCAGGCCATCGCACTCAAAGAGCCGCTGCCGCAGCGCTACTGGCGCGTGCTCTATGCCCGCGGCATCGCCCTGGAGCGGGCGAAGCAGTGGGAGCGGGCGGAAGGCGACTTCCTCCGCGCCCTGGAGATGGAGCCGGACCAGCCGCTGGTGCTGAACTACCTCGGCTACTCCTGGGTGGAGCAGGGCGAGCACCTGGACGAGGCGCAGGACATGATCCGCCGGGCGGTGGAGCTCAGGCCCAACGACGGCTTCATCGTCGACAGCCTGGGCTGGGTCTACTACCGCCTGGGGAAGAACGCGGAGGCCGTGGTTCAGCTCGAGCGGGCCGTTGAGCTGCAGCCGGAGGATCCGGTGATCAACGACCACCTCGGCGACGCCTACCTTGCGGTCGGCCGCCAGCGCGAGGCCCACTTCCAGTGGCGCGCCGCCCTCGCCCTCGATCCCGAGCCGGGCCTCAAGGCCGAGCTCGAGCGCAAGCTGCAGGGGGTGATCAGGGAAGCCAGCGCCGCCTCGCAATGACCGCCGCGGTGAAGCGGCAGTGACAGCCGCAGCAATGGGGGCGGCCGCGGCGAAGGTCCGGGTCGAGGCGCCGGCCAAGGTCAACCTCTACCTCCGCGTCGTCGGCCGCAGGCCCGACGGCTACCACCTGCTCGACAGCCTCGTCGTCTTCCCCGCCATCGGCGACACGGTCGAGGTCGGGGTGGGCGAGGCGCTGCACCTCGCCGTGAGCGGCCCTTTCGCCGCCGACGTTCCCGACGGCGCCGACAATCTGGTCCTCCGGGCGGCCCGGCTGCTGGCCGAGGCCGCCGGCCGGACGGCATCCGCCCGCATCCATCTCATCAAGCGGCTGCCGGTCGCCTCCGGCATTGGCGGCGGCTCGGCCGACGCGGCGGCGACGCTGGTGGCCCTGGCTCGGCTGTGGCGGGTGGACGCAGGCGCGGTCGATCTTCCGGCGCTGGCGCTGCGCCTCGGCGCCGACGTGCCGATGTGCCTCGCCGGCCGGCCCGTGTTCGTTGGCGGCATCGGCGAGGAGCTGGCGCCGGCGCCGCCGCTGCCCCGCTTCTCGCTGCTGCTGGCCAATCCGGGCGTGGCCGTTGCCACGCCGGCGGTCTTCGCCGCGAGGCGAGGCGGCTTCTCCGCGCCCTGCCGGTTCTCCGAGCCGCCGGCCGGATGCTGAGGCGCTGGCCGAACGCCTTGCCGAAGCCGGCAACGACCTCAGCGAGGCGGCGGAGGCGCTGGCGCCCGAGATCACCCCGGTGCTGGCGGCGCTTGGGGCGCAGCCGGGGGCGCTTCTTGCCCGCATGAGCGGCAGCGGCGCCACCTGCTTCGCTATGTTCGCGAACCAGGCCGAGGCGGAAGCGGCGCGCGCCGCGCTCGCCGCCCAGCATCCTGGCTGGTGGCTCGCCGCCGCCCCGGTCACGGCCTGAGGCACACCGCCGGCATCGGACGGGCCGCGACCGCGCTCGCCAACCGGGCTAGACTGCCGCCTTCGATCCGGAGGAGTAGGCACAGGCCATGGATCTTGCCGAAGGGACGGCCGCCGGTTTACTCGACGCGGCGGATGTCGAAGACGCCGTCGCCGATGCGCTGATCGGCCGCGGTAAGCTGGACCGCCCGTCCCTGGAGCGGGCCCGGCGGCTCAGGCGCGAGCGCGGCAGCACCGCCGAGCACCTGCACATCCTGCTCACCCAGCTCGGCCTCGTCGCCGAGGCCGACGTCGGCGCGGCGTTGGCCGAGGTGCTCGGCCTGCCGCTGATCGGGGCGGCCGACTTTCCCGACGAGACGGTGCTGCCCGACGTCCTCAGCGCCCGATTCCTCAAGGAGGCGCACGTCATCCCGCTCGCCGCGAGCGACGCCGCCATCAGCCTGGCCATGGCCAATCCCCTGGACGCGTTCTCGCGGCAAGCGGTGGAGATCGCGACGCGCCGGCCGGTGCAGGCCGCGGTCGCCCTGCCGGCCGACATCGAGCGGGCCTTCGAGCGGCTGTACGGCAGCGGCGGCACCGCCATCAGCCAGCTCGTCGACGGCCTCGGCGAGACCCAGAGCGGCGAGCGCGACGAGGACGAGGAGCGGCTGAAGGATCAGGCGAGCGAGGCGCCGGTCATCCGCCTGGTCAACCTGCTCGTCTCCCGCGCCGTCGAGGCCCGCGCCTCGGACATCCACATTGAGCCCTACGAGAACACGCTCAGGGTGCGCTACCGCATCGACGGCGTCCTCCACGAGGTGGAGACGCCGCCGGTGACGCTGCGCTCGGCCATCGTCTCGCGGGTTAAGATCATGGCCAAGCTCAACATCGCCGAGCGCCGCCTGCCGCAGGACGGGCGGGTGAAGCTCGCCGTGCGCGGCAAAGAGGTAGACTTCCGCGTCTCCACCCTGCCGACGATGCACGGCGAGAGCGTGGTATTGCGCATCCTCGACAAGGGCAGCGCCAAGTTCGAGTTCGCAGTGCTGGGTTTCGAGGAGGACACGCTCGCCACCTACCTCGACGTGCTGGAACGGCCGAACGGCATCCTGCTCGTCACCGGCCCCACCGGCAGCGGCAAGACGACGACGCTCTACACCTCGCTCCTGCGGCTCAACACGCCGGACAAGAAGATCCTGACGGTCGAGGACCCGATCGAGTATCAGCTCGACGGCGTCAACCAGATCCAAGTCAAGCCGAAGATCGGGCTGACCTTCGCCAACGTCCTCCGCTCGATCCTCCGCCAGGACCCGGACATCATCATGATCGGCGAGATCCGCGACCTGGAGACGGCTCAGATCGCCGCGCAATCGGCGCTCACCGGCCACCTGGTGCTGTCGACGCTGCACACGAACTCGGCCGCCGGCACGGTCACCCGGCTGCTGGACATGGGCTTGGAAGACTACCTGCTAGCCTCCACCGTCAACGGCATCACCGCCCAGCGGCTGGTGCGCCGGCTGTGCCCGCACTGCCGGACCGCCGAGCCTGCCGCCGACGAGCTGATCGGCGAGCTTCGCCTGGAACGCTTCGCCCAGCCGGGGACGGCGATCCTGCGCTACCGGCCCACCGGGTGCGAGGCCTGCAACGGCACCGGTTATCATGGCCGCTCGGCTATCGCCGAGATGCTGGTCATCGACGAGGACATCCGGCGGATGACCCTGCGCAAGGCCGACGCCCGCGACATCCAGCGCCAGGCGGTCGAGGCCGGCATGCGCACGCTCTACGACGACGGCATGCGCAAGGCCCTGGCCGGGTTGACGTCGATCGAGGAGGTCCTGCGGGTGACCCGGGAAGCCTGAGCGGACCCATGCCGCTGTTCCGCTACAAGGCGGTCACCGAACCCGGCGAGATCCTCGAAGGCGACATGGAGGCGCCAACCCGCGCCGCCGTCATCGAGCAGCTCCGCGCCCAGGGCTATCTGCCGATCCGCGCCGAGGAGGCGGTGGGAGCCGCGGGCCTGGTCGACCTGCTCAGGCGCGACATCGGCCGCAAGCGGGCGCTGTCGCACCGCGACATGACCATGGTCATCCGCGAGACGGCGACGCTGCTCCGCGCCGGGCTGCCCGTCGACCAGACGCTCGACGTGCTGGTGCGCTTCGCCGAGAAGCCGGCGGTGCGCGAGGTGCTCAAGCGGGTCGTCGACAAGGTGCGCGGCGGCACATCGCTGGCCGAGGCCATGGCCGCCCAGGGCGACACCTTCGACCGCTTCTGCATCGGCATGGTTCGCGCCGGCGAGGCCGGCGGCGCGCTGGACGTCGCCCTGACCCGCACCGCCGACTTCATGGAGCGCTCGCAGAAGGCGCGCCAGAGCTTCAAGTCGGCGCTGCTCTATCCGGCCATCCTGCTGATCTCGGCGGTGATCTCGATCGCGATCATGGTCACGGTGGTCATACCCAACTTCCAGCAGATCTTCGCCGACGCCGGCTACGAACTGCCGCTGCCCACCCGCATCGTGCTGGCCACCGGGACCATCGCCCAGGGGTTCTGGTGGCTGCCGGTCATCGTCGTCGCCGGCATCGCCTTGGCCGTCGCCGCCCGCCGGCGCACGCTGGAGGGGCGCATCGCGCTGGACCGCCGGCTGTTGCGCCTGCCGCTGCTGGGCGACCTGCTGACCAAGGCCGAGGTCGCCCGCTTCGGCTTCACCCTGGGGATGCTGATCGCCAACGGCGTGCCGCTGGTCGCGGCGCTGTCGGTCGCCCGGGAAGCTCTGGATCATCCGGCCATCTCGGCGGCCGTTCGGCGACGTCGAAAAGCAGGTCAAGGAAGGCAAGCCTTTCGCCGGGCCGCTCAGCGACACCGGCATGTTCCCAACGCTCGCGACACATCTCATTCGCATCGGCGAGGAGAGCGGCAAGCTCGAGGAAATGCTGTTTCGCGTCGCCGACCTCTACGATGGAGAGGTGCAGCGGGCGACGCAGCGGCTGCTGACGCTGCTCGTGCCGGTGCTGACCTTCGTCATGGCGGTGTTGATCGGCGGAATTATCATCTCGATACTGATGCCGATGCTGAGTATCAGCCAGCTGGCGTTCTGAAGCGGGGGTTTGATGAAACTTTGGCGCAAGCGAACCGAGGCTGAGGCGCGTCCGAGGCGAGACGGCGGCGCCGCGCGGAACGGCGCAGGCGGGCTTCACCTTGCTGGAGGTGCTGGTCGTCCTGGTCATCCTCGGCCTGATCGCCGCCGTCGTCGCCGGGCCGCAGGTGTTCAAGCTGCTGGGAACGGCCAAGTCCGAGACGGCAAAGATGCAGCTCGAGCGCATCGGCGGCGCCCTCGACCTCTACCGGCTGGAGATCGGCCGCTACCCCAGCGAGCAGGAGAACCTCCCCGCGCTGGTCGAGGCGCCGCCCGGCGTGGCGCGGTGGAACGGCCCGTACCTGAAAAAGAAGGAGTCGATCGTCGATCCCTGGGGGCAGGTCTACGTCTACCGCGTGCCTGGCCAGCACGGCGAGTACGACCTCTATACCCTGGGCTCCGACAATGCCGAGGGCGGCGAGGGTGAGGCGGCCGACGTGACCAACTGGTGAGTGCGGGCCGGCGGGACGGCTTCACGCTGTTCGAGGTCCTGGTTGTCCTGGCCATCATCGGCCTGGTGACGGCGGTCATCGCCCCGGCCCTCTTCCGCGGCTTTGGCGGGACACAGGCCCGGGCCGCCGCCTACGAGATCGCCGCGGCGCTGCGCCAGGCGCGGAGCGAGGCGGTCGCGGAGAATGCCGACGTCGCCGTCGTCTTCGACCTAACCGGCCATGCCTATGCCCTGGAGCGGGCGCGGCCCAAGGCGCTGCCCGAAGGCCTGCGCCTGGATCTCTATGCGGCAGAGGTCGAGCAACTGGATGCCTCGACCGGCGGCATCCGCTTCTTTCCCGACGGCAGCGCCACCGGCGGCCAGATAACAGTCGGCGACGAGGTGGGGCGCTACCAGGTCGATGTCGACTGGCTCACCGGGCGGATCTCCGTCGCCGAGGCGCAGGGCGGGTAGACCTTCGGGTGTCAGGCTGATGCATAACAGCTGATGCATGAAAAGTCGTCATCGCGAGGCGGCGAATGCCGACGAAGCGATCCAGCTCTCGGAATGACTGGATCGCCACGCCGCTGCGCGGCTCGCGATGACGATCTTGCTCGGACGCACCGGCGGCAAAACGGTGGCTTTACCCTTCTCGAGGTGCTCGTCGCCTTCACCATCCTGGCGCTGATGCTGACGGTGCTGCTCAGGATCTTCTCGGAAGGCTTCCGCGGCATGACGGCGGCCGACGTGCATGCCGCGGCGGCCCTGCATGCCCAGGCGGCTTTGGCCAGTGTGGGGGCGGAGATCCCGCTCGCCGTGGGCGAGTGGACGGGCGAGCACGAGGACGGCTTCCGCTGGCGGGTGAGCATCGATCTCTACGCCGAGCCGGGCCTGGTCGTCCCGCCGCGGTCGTTCCTCGTCTATGAGGTTCTGGCCTCCGCCGAACACGGATCGGGCGGTGGCGCGGTGACGCTGTCGAGCCTGCGGATCGGCGGCGCGGAGCCGACGCTGCCCGGGGAGGACGAGGAGGGCGGCGATGGCGCGCCGCAGTGAGGCCGGCTTCACCCTACTCGAGCTCCTCGCCGCGCTCACGGTGCTGGCGGTGCTCATGGCGATGATGTTCGGGGGCTTGCGCTTCGGCGCCAGGGTGTGGGAGACCGGCGACCAGGACTTGCGCGGGCTCGCCGAGCTGCAGACCGCGGCCGGGTTCATTCGCCGGCAGATCACCCAGGCCATTCCGGTGGAGCCGGGCGCTGCCGCCGCAGGCGAGGAGGCGCGCAGGGCTCGCTGCCTTTCGCGGCACCGAGGACGCGCTCCGCCTGGTCGGGCCGGCGCCGTCCCAGTTCCTCCCCGGCGGGCTTTACGAGATGGTGCTGGGCGTGGAGGATGGCTTCGCCGCCGATGGCGGCCGGCAGTTCAGCGTCTGGTGGCGGCCCGTGGGCCGCGGCGAGGAGGCGCGGGCGGTGAGCATCGATGCCGACCCGCGGACCAAGCAGGCGGTCCTGATCGAGGGCATTGCCGACGTGCGCATCGGCTACTTCGGCCCGGGCCAGGAGGCGGGCGAGCCGGCCCGCTGGCACGAGCGCTGGGAGGCGATGCCGGCGCCGCCGGCCCTGGTCTCGGTCCGCATCACCTTCCCGCCCGGCGACCGGCGCTTCTGGCCGGATCTGGTCGTGGCGCCCATGGCCTCGCCGGCCTACTGAGGGAGGACCGGCATCGGCATGAACCGCGCCTCGCTTTTGCTTCCCGTGGCAGGCGGCCGGGTCGGCGGCTCGCTCCGCTCGCTCTGGGCGTGGTGGATGGGCGAGCTCCGCGGGATGGTGCCGCGGCGCGTGCGGCAGATGCTGCGCGGCCGGGGGCACGTGCTCCTGGTGGACGTGACCGACCGCCTCGCCGTCATTCGCCGCGTCGGTGCGCAAGGCGAAGAAGAGGTCGGCCGGATCTTGCTGGACAATGCGGATGCCGCCAACCGCCGCGCCCAGTTCGCCATCTACGCCGACGCGCTTCCAGGAGGCCCGCGGCAGGTCATCGTCCGCGTCCCGGCCGCGGGAGTGCTGCACAAGGTGCTCGATCTGCCGGCGGCGGCGCAGGAGAACCTGCGCGAGATCCTCGGCCTGGAGATGGACAGGCTGACGCCCTTTGCCGCCGCCGAGGTCTATTACACGCACCGGATCCTCGAGGCTGACCGGCAGGCGAGGCGCCTGATCGTCGAGCTTCTGATCCTGCCGCGGGCGGTCGCCGACCCGGCCATCGAGACGGCCCGCGGCCTCGGGCTCGGCGCCGACCGGCTGGAGGTCATGACCGAGGGGCCGCGGGCCCTGGCGCCGGAGGGCGCGAGGGTCGATTTCCTGCCCGCGTCCACCGGCACTGCCGCGTCCTCGCGCCGGCGGCCGCTGACGATCGTGCTGGCGGCGACTGCGCTGGGGCTTCTCGTCGGTGCCATGGTCCTGCCGCTGCAACAGCAGCGGCGGCTGACCCGGGCGCTGGAGGCGGAGGTGGCGACGGCCAAGGTGAAGGCCGACGCCGGCCGGAAGCTGCAGGCCGAGATGCAGCAGGCGATCGCGCAAAGCAACTTCATCGTCGACCGCAAGCGCGGCCGGCCGGCCTTCGTCGACGTCCTCGACGAGCTGACAACGCTGCTGCCGGACAACACCTGGCTGATCCGGATCCGCTACTCCAACGGCGAGCTCCAGGCCTTCGGCAATTCGCCCTCGGCCTCGGCCCTGGTGGGCGTGCTCGAGGCCTCGCCGTTATTCGCGCAAGCGCAGTTCCGCGCGCCGGTGACCCGCGATCCGCGCCTCGGCGTCGAGCGCTTTCACATCGCCGCTCAGGTTGTCGATCCCGAGAAGGCGGAGGCCGCAGAATGAGCCCGCTGCTAACGCCGCGGCTGAGCCGGTTGCTGGCGCTCGCCCTTCTCGTGCTCGTCATCGCCGTGCCGTACCTCGGCATCGTCCGGCCATACATCGAGACGCTGCGCGAGGGCCGCGAGACGCTTGCCGAGACTGCGGCGCTGCGCGATCGCTATATCGCGTTGGCCGCGGCCGGCGCCGCCGTCGATGCGAAGGCGGGGACGCTTCGCGACGGGAGCGAGGGCGAGGCCGCGTACCTGCAGGGGGCCAGCGAGGCGCTCGTCTCCGCAGACCTGCAGAACCGGGTGAAGACGGTGGTGCAGGCCAACGGCGGCGTGCTGAACAGCACGCAGATCCTGGACGCGACCACCGAGGAGGGCTTCCGCCGCCTCGCCGTCCGGGTGAGAATGAGCGGCGGCAGCGAGGCCCTATACAAGGTGCTCTACGCGCTCGAAACCGAGCGGCCGTTCTTGTTCGTCGACAACATCGACATCAACGCCCGGACGATGCGGACCCGCGACGGCCAGGGCGAGACCATCGAGCTCGCGGTGTCCTTCGATCTCTTTGGCTACATGCGCCCGGCGGCGTCATGATGGCGGCGTCATGATCGGCAGCTTCGACATCTTGCTGGCCTGCCGGTTGCGCTGGCGGTGGCCTCGGCCGGCGCTTGCCGCCGTGGTGGCGCTGCAGCTCACGGCAGCCGCCGGAGGTTCCGCCGCCCGCAGTTGCGCCCGCCACGCCGGCGCAGGCCGGCGGCGCTGGATCCGCCCGAACCCTACCTGCCGCGGCCGCTGGAGAGCTACGGCGGCATCGCCGAGCGGCCGCTGTTCTCGTCGTCGCGCCGGCCGACCCCATCGGCGGGCGCCGCTGCCGCCGGCAAGACCGGGCACGACAGCCTGATGCTGGCGGGCGTGATCCTGACGACGTCGAAGCGCCTGGCCATGCTCGAGACCAAGCGGACGAACGGCGGCGTGGTTGTCGTGCGCGAGGGGCAGGTCGTGGAGGGCTGGAGCGTCGAGACCATCGCCGCCGACCGGGTGGTCATCAGCAACGGAGGCGAGACGGTCGAACTGCTGCTCGACGACAGGCTTAAGGCGCCGCGCAAGGAGGTCAAGCGCACCCCGCGCACCGCGCCGAAGCCGCCGCCGGCCGCGGCCCCTGCGCCCACGCCGGCGGAGGGGGAAGCACCGGCTGGCGCGGAGGGAGAGCCGCCGCCGGAAGAGCCGGTGGAAGAGCCGGAGGGCGCGGGTTAGGCGCACCGGTGCCGCAGGCCCGAGGGGGGCCGCGAGTCGGCCGGGAGCGCGGCGTTGCGCCGCCCCGCGTGCGCGGTCAGAATGCCGTGGCGATGAGCACCAGTACGAACGATCGACGCGGCTGTGGCCGAGGGTTCGCCCCGAGCGCTCGCGGCGGGCACGGGCACGGGCACGGGCGCGGGCGTCCGCCGCCGGCTTCCTGATGCGACTGCTGCTCCCGGGAAAGACTCTGACGCTGGCGGCGATGCTGGCGATGCTGGTCGCCCTCGCCGGCTGTGGAACATCGCAGCCGGTGCCGCCGCGCGACACGCTCGGCAGGACCGACGCTGGAGAGCCGCCGCCGCGGCGCGACCTCGCCACCGGCTCGGGTCCGGTGCTGCCGGACAAGGCGACGGAGCCCAGGAAGCCGCCCAGCCTCTACCCGGGTAGCAACGTCGTCACCCGGCGGCCGGGCGAGCGCAACGGCGTCAGCCGCGCCACCCCCGAAGGCGAGATCACGCTCAACTTCGTCAACGCCGATCTCCAGGAGGTGATCAAGGCGGTCCTCGGCGACACCCTCGGCTACAACTACGTCATCGACCCCAGGGTGCAAGGCGCGGTTACGCTGCAGACCGGCCAGCCGGTGCCCGCCGCAGCCCTGCTCTCGACCCTGCAGACGATCCTGGACCTCAACGGGGCGGCGCTCGTGGAGGCGGAGGGGCTCTATCGCGTCGTCCCGGCCGATGAGGCCATTCGCGGCGGCGCCCGCCTGCGCGGCTCGCTCGAGGCGGTGGAGCGAAGGCCCGGCACCAGCGTGATGGTGGTGCCGCTGCGCTTCATCGGCGCCGCCGAGATGCAGAAGCTGCTTGAGCCGCTGTCGCCGCAGGGCGCCGTGCTGAGGGCGGACGCCACCCGCAACATTCTCATCCTCGGCGGCAGCCAGAACGACCTCATCAACATGGTCGACATGATCAACACCTTCGACGTCGACTGGCTGGCGGGTAAGTCCTTCGGCATCTTCCCGCTGCAATCGAGCGAGCCGGAGGCCGTCGTGGGCGAGCTGGAGGCCATCTTCAGCAGCGAGAAGGAGGGCGCCCTCGCCAATGTCGTCCGCTTCGTGCCGATCGAGCGGATGAATGCGGTGCTGGTGATCGCCAACCAGTCTGCCTTCCTCGACCGCGCCAGGGCCTGGATCGAGCGCCTCGATGTCGGCGACGAGGCGGTCCCGCGCCTCTACGTCTACTACGTCGAGAACAGCCGAGCCGAGGATCTGGCGCTCGTTCTCAGCGACATCTTCACCCCGGGTGCTTTGGCCGGTAGGCCTGACCTGGCGCCGGGGCTGACGCCGTCGTCGCTGCGCGGCGACCAACTCGGCTTCGACGGCGCGGCCGGCTCGCGCCTGGGGTTCGGCGGCGGCCTCGGCGGGGGGCTCGGCGGGGGGCTCGGCGCGGGCGGGCTCGGCACCGGCGGCCTGAGCCAGCGCGGCGGCGACGTCCGGCCTGGGCGCGACGTCCGGGCTCGGCCGCAGCGGTGCGGCGGCGCGGCAGTTCGGCACGCCGTCGCGCAGCCGCCAGCAGACGCTCGCCTCCCGCGCCCGGGCCACCGCGAGCCGCCTTCGTCAACCGACGGCGGCCGGCGAGGAAGAGCTTCCGACCAAGGATCCGGTGCGGATCATCGCCGACCCGGTGAAGAACGCGCTGGTGATCTATGCGACGCCCAGCGATTACCGCGACGTCGAGGCGGTGCTGAAGCGGCTCGACACCATCCCGCTGCAGGTGCTGATCGAGGCGACGATCCTCGAGGTGTCGCTGGACGACGAGCTGCGTTACGGCGTCGAGTGGTTCTTCAACGCCGGCGACAACAGCTTCAGCCTGAGCTCGCTGGCCACCGGCGCCGTCGGTTCCATCTTCCCCGGCTTCTCCTACGCGCTGAGGACCGGCGACGTGCGTTTCATCGTCAATGCCCTGGAGACGGTGACGAACGTGCGGGTGGTCTCCTCGCCGCTGCTGCTCGTCCTCGACAACCAGACGGCGGCGCTGCAGGTCGGCAACGAGGTTCCCATCTCGACCCAGAGCAGCGTCAGCACGATCACGGCCGACGCGCCGGTGATCAACTCCATCGAGTACCGCAACACCGGCGTGATCCTCGACGTGACCCCGCGGGTGAACACCGGCGGGCTGGTCACCCTGGAGCTCGGCCAGGAGGTGAGCGACGCCGTGCGCACCACCTCCTCCGACCTGAACTCGCCCACCTTCGAGCAGCGCCGGGTCGAAAGCACCATCGCGGTGCAGGACGGCGAGGCGATCGCCATCGGCGGCCTCATCCGCGACCGCGACGAGCAGACCGACAGCGGCCTGCCGCTGCTCAAGGACATCCCGCTGCTCGGCTTCCTGTTCGGGACGACGGCCAACCAGAACACCCGCACCGAGCTCCTGATCCTGCTCACCCCGCGGGTCGTCGGCGGCCAGGAAGAGGCGCAGCGGCTGACGAACGAGATCCGCCGGCGGCTGCATGGCGTGACCGAGCTCGAGGAACGGGTGCGTTAGCGCGGCCGGGACCTGAGTTGATGCGGCGAGACCGACTTATTCCAGGGGTCCATGAAGACGTGGATCGCCGCAACGAGTGCCGGCGATGACGGTGAAGCGGTCGTCATCGCGAGCCGCGGGGCGGCGTGGCGATCCAGACGTACAGGCCTTGGGGGTGGCCTCGTCGGCGTTCGTCTCCGCGCAATGAGCCGCCGATCCGCTGCCCGCGACGGCGAGAGCGGCGTCGCGCTGATCGCCGTCCTCTGGGTCATGGTGGTCCTCGCCGCGCTGGCGGCGAGCTTCAGCACCAGCACGCGCACCCAGGTGAACCTTGCCCGCAACATGGTCGGCGCCGCCGAGGCCGAGGCGATCGCCGATGCCGGTGTCGCCCGCGCAGCCGCCGGGCTGGCGGTCACCGTGCGCCAGGGCGGGCTCCGCGCCGACGGCACTGTCTATGCCTGGCAGTTCGCGGACGGCGATGCCCGTTTCTTCATCGCCGACGAGGGCGGAAAGATCGACCTCAACGCCGCCTCCCGCACCCTGCTGCGGGATCTGCTTGAGGTGGTCGGCGCCGACGATGCGGAGCTGCTGGCCGATGCCATCGTCGCTTATCGCCGCGGCACGCGCGCGGGCGACGGGGCAAACGAGGCCGATGCCGGCCGCGAGGACGTTGGCGGCGAGGGCGAGGAGACGTTTGCGGATGCGAGCGAAGGCGCCGCCCCATTCGCGCTTCTGGCCGAGTTGCAGCGGGTTCCGGGGATGACCGGCGAGATCTACCGGCTGATCGCCCCGGCGCTCACGGTCTACGGCGCTGAGCAGTCCGAGCCGGACGCGCGCGCCGCGCCGCCGGTGGTCCGCGAGGCGCTTGCGCGCCGGCAGAACCGGGGGCGGGCAGAGCCCGCGCCGGCGGAGGAGGCAGAAGAGACGGCGCCGTTGCCGGTAGGCGGGCCCGCTGTCGATCCTCGCCGAAGGCAACTTCGCCCGGCGGTCCTCCTTGGCGTCTTCACCGTCCATTGCGAAGGGCGTAGCCGCACCGGCGCCATCTTCGTCCGCGAGGCGGTCATCGCCGGTGACTACGGCGGCGGCAATCCGTTCTCGATCCGCGCCTGGAACCAGGGCCGGCGCATGCTGTTCCCCCGCCCCGGCGAGGAGGAGCCGTTCCTGTAGGCGCATCGTGAGCCCATGGCGGCTGTGCTCGCCGCGGCCGCTGCGGTCTGCTATCATCGCTCGCAACAAGAAGCGAAGAACACCCGATGTGGGAGGGGATGCATGTGTCTCGCCGTGCCGATGCGCATCGACGAGGTTAGCGGCTTCATGGCGCGCTGCTCGGCCAAGGGCGTCGAGCGCGACGTGAGCCTGTTCCTCATCGGCGACGAGCCGATCGAGATCGGCGATCACGTCCTCGTCCATGTCGGCTACGCCATCCAGAAGGTGAGCCGCCGAGGACGCGCGCTCGACCTGGGACCTGTTCGACGAGGTCCTTGCCGGCGCCGCGGAGTAGGCCGGCATGCACGAATTCTCCATCTGCCGCAGCCTTCTTCGCCAGGTCGAGGGCTTGGCCGAGGAGCATCGGGCGCGGCGTGTCACATCGCTGAAGATCGCGGTCGGGCCGCTGTCCGGGGTGGAGCCGGGCCTGCTCGAGCGGGCGTTCTCGCTCGCCCGTTGCGGCACGGTTGCCGACACTGCCCTGCTGGTCGTCGAGACGCCGCCGATCAAGGTGCGCTGCCGGACCTGCGGCGGAGAGGGTGACGCGGCGCCAAACCGGTTGATCTGCGGCCATTGCGGGGACTTCCGCGTCGATCTCGTCAGCGGCGACGAGCTGATCCTTCTCAGCGTCGAGATGGAGTGCCCCGGCGAAACTGGAGCTGAGGCCGCGAGCGAGGACGCCCGGCGCCCATCGGCCGGCCATGGCCGGCGTGTCCTGAGGCAAGGAGGCGGTTCTAGGATGTGCCAGACCTGCGGATGCGCCGTAGCGCGGGGACCCGTGGCAGCGGCGAGTGAGGCTCCAGGCCGGCCGGTCGCGGGGGGGTCGCGGTGGAGGTGGTTCGCGCCGTGCTTGTCGACAACGACCACCGCGCCGCCCATAACCGCGCCCACTTCGACGCCGCCGGCGTGCTCGTCGTCAACCTGATGTCTTCGCCGGGAGCGGGAAAGACCAGCCTGCTGGAGGCCACCATCGAGGCAGAGCGCCAACTCGGGGCGTCGGGCCTTAGCATCGCCGTCATCGAGGGCGATCTCGAAACCGATAACGATGCCAGGCGCATCCGTGGTCACGGCGTCCCGGCCGTGCAGATCACGACCGGCGGCGCCTGCCACCTCGATGCGGCCATGATCCACGACGCGATCGACGATCTCGACCTCGCCGGCCTCGACGTCCTGTTCATCGAAAACGTCGGCAACCTGGTCTGCCCGGCCGGCTTCGACCTCGGCCATCATCATGCCGTGGCGCTGCTTTCCGTGACCGAAGGCGACGACAAGCCGGCCAAGTATCCGGTGCTGTTCCGCGCCGTCGATTTGGTCCTGATCAGCAAGTCCGACCTGCTCGCCCATTTCGACGACTTCGATCCGCTCCGCGCCGAGACGGCGGTGCGCGCCCTGGCCAGCGAGGCGCCGGTGGTGGCGCTGTCGGCGCGCGACGGCAACGGACTGCAGCGCTGGCTCGACTGGCTCGGCGCGCGGGTCGCCGAAAACCGCAGGCGCCTTGCCGCCGGCCCCGAGGCCGTCCCGGTCGGGCCGGGCTGCGCCGAGGGCCATGGCCCCGACGGGCACGCCCATCATCATGTTCATCGCCGCCGCCATCACGAGGCGACGCGGCCATGACCGGCGCGCCGTCCGGTCGGGCGGCCACTGCCGCCAGGCACTGGCTGGAGCGGATCCGCCGGCTTGGTCCTGCCGGCGCCGGTGAAGATCATGAACGTCTGCGGCGGGCACGAGCGCTCCATCGCCCACGCGGGGCTGCGCTCGCTGCTGCCCGAGGGCGTCGAGCTGATCCCGGGGCCGGGCTGCCCGGTCTGCGTCTGCCCGGAGGAGGACGTCTACGCCGCCATCCGCATCGCGCTCGACCGCGACGTGATCCTGGCGACCTTCGGCGACATGCTCAGGGTGCCGGCGAACGTCGGCAAACGGGAGATCCGCTCGCTGGAGCAGGCGAAGGCGGCCGGCGCCGATGTCCGCCCTATCGCCTCGCCGCTGGAGGCGGTCGCCATCGCCGATGCCGAGCCGGGGCGCACCGTCGTGTTCTTCGCCGCCGGCTTCGAGACGACCATGGCGCCGGTCGCGGCGATGCTCCGCGAACGCTTGCCGGCCAACCTGCTCCTGCTCCTGTCCGGCCGGCGCACCTGGCCGGCGGTCGCCATGCTGCTCGCCTCCGGCCGGCCCGGCTTCGACGCGCTGATCGCTCCGGGGCATGTCTCCGCCGTCATGGGACCGGAGGAGTGGGCCTTCGTCGCCGAGGACCACGCCATCCCCTGCGCGATCGCCGGCTTTACCGCCGACAGCCTGCTCGCCGCGATCTACTCGACGCTGCGGCAGGTGGCCGAGGGCCGCGCCTTTCTCGACAACTGCTATTCCAGCGCCGTCCGCCCCGGCGGCAACGCCACGGCGAGGCGGCATCTCGCCGAGACGATGAGCGTTGTGGACGCGCCGTGGCGCGGCATCGGCACCATCCCGGCGTCCGGCTACGCGCTGGCCTCCGCCTACGCGGCTCACGACGCCCGGCCGGTCTTTGCCGCCGAGGCGGAGGAGGGGCGCAAGCGGGCCGGGGCGATGCCGCCCGGATGCGCCTGCGCCGAGGTGGTGCTGGGGCGGATCTACCCGACGGCCTGCCCGCTCTACGGCAGCGCCTGCACGCCGCGCAATCCCATCGGCCCGTGCATGGTCTCCGACGAGGGCGCCTGCCGCATCTGGTGGTCCACCGGCGCACGTGGCGGCCGGGGCGGAACGGCGGGCGCGGGGAGGCGGCCGCGGCGTGAGCCTCCGCCTCGACCGGCGCGCTGCTGACGGTTGGCAGGCCGAAGCCGAGCGCCGCGGCGATCGAGACGCGCGAGCTCGACGTCACCGGCCGGGTGCAGGGCGTCGGCTTTCGTCCCTTCGTCCGCCGCCTGGCCGAACGGCACGGGCTCGCCGGCTGGGTCTGCAACCGGGCCGGGGCGGTTTCCATCCTCGTTCAGGGCGAGCCCGCCGCCATCGACCGGTTCAGCGCCGAGCTGACGGCCAAGGCGCCGCCGCTGGCGCGGCCGCGCCTGGCCGCGAGCCGGCAGAGCCGAACGCGGCTGGAAGAGCCGGCGGCCCACGCCTTCGTCATCCTGCCGAGCGTCGACGGCGATCCGCGCGAGGCGGTCGTCGCCCCCGACCAGTTCGCCTGCGACGACTGCCTCGACGAGATCCGCGACCCCGCGGCGCGCCGCTACCGCTATCCGTTCATCAACTGCACCCAGTGCGGGCCGCGCTACACCATCATCGAGCGGCTGCCCTACGACCGGGCGAACACGGCGATGGCCGGCTTCGCCCTCTGCCCCGAGTGCCGGCGCGAGTACGAGGACCCGCGCGACCGCCGCTATCATGCGCAGCCGCTGGCCTGTCCCGCTTGCGGGCCACGGCTGACCTACCGCGACCCGTCCGCCGCGGGCGCGGCGCCGTCCGCCGAGGAGGCGCTGAAAGCCTGCGTGCAGGCGCTGCGCCAGGGCCGCATCGTCGCCGTCAAGGGCGTCGGCGGCTATCACCTGATCTGCGACGCCGGCGAGCGAGGCCGCCGTCGCCCGCCTGCGCCGGGCGAAGAACCGCCCGGACAAGCCCTTGGCGGTGATGGTCGGCGAGGCGGGGCGAAGACCGGCTGGCCGAGGCGCGCCGGCTGGTCGAGCTCGACGAGGCCGGCGCCGCCATGCTGGCCGATCCCATGCGGCCGATCGTGCTGGCGCCGAAGCGTGCCGACGCGCCGCTCGCCGCCGGCATCGCGCCCGGGCTTGGCGAGATCGGGGTGATGCTGCCCTACAGCCCGCTGCACCACCTGCTGCTCGGCGACTTCGCCGCGCCGCTGGTGGCGACGTCGGGCAACATCAGCGGCGAGCCGGTGCTGACCGAGCCGGGCGAGGCCGAGCGCCGCCTCGCCGGCATCGCCGACGCCTTCCTCCACCACGACCGGCCCATCCGCCGGCCGGCCGACGACCCCGTCTACCGCGTGATCGCCGGCAAGGCGCGGCCGATCCGCCTCGGCCGCGGCTCGGCGCCGTTGAGCCTGCGCCTGCCGGCGCGGCTCGACCGCCCGTGCCTCGCTGTCGGCGGCCAGATGAAGGTGACGGTGGCGCTTGGGCTGGGAGGACCGCGTCGTCGTCTCGCCGCACATCGGCGAGCTATCCTCGCCGCGGGGCATGGCCGTCTTCCGCCAGGTCATAGCGGACCTGCAGGCGCTGTACGGGGTCGTGGCGGAGCGGGTCGTGGCCGACGCCCATCCCGGCTATGGCTCGAGCCGCTGGGCGAGGCGCTCCGGCCTGTCGCTCATCCCGGTGCTTCATCACCACGCGCATGCCTCGGCGCTGGCCGGCGAGCACGCGCTCCGCGAGCCGATGCTGGTCTTCGCCTGGGACGGCGTCGGCCTCGGCGCTGACGGCACGCTCTGGGGCGGCGAGGGGTTCTACGGCCATCCGGGCGCTTGGCGCCGCGTCGCCTCGTTCCGTCCCTTCCGGCTTCCGGGCGGGGAGAAGGCCGGGCGCGAGCCCTGGCGCAGCGCCGTCGCGCTGTGCTGGGAGGCGAAGGTGGACTGGCCCGACGGCGCCCGGTTTGCCGACGAGCGGCTACGCCATGCCTGGGAGCGGCGGCTGAATGCGCCCGAAACCAGCGCCGTCGGCCGGCTGTTCGATGCCGCCGCAGCCCTCGCGGGCCTCGTCGATGTGGCAAGCTTCGAGGGCCACGCCCCGATGTGGCTGGAGGCCGCCAGCCACGACGGCGCGCCGCCGGTGGCGCTGCCGCTGGCTCGCGGCGATGACGGCGTCTGGCGCAGCGACTGGGCGCCGCTGCTGCCGGTCCTCCTCGACGCCGGGCTTTCCGCGGGCGAGCGCGGCGCGATCTTCCATGCCAGCCTCGCCGCGGCGGTGCTGGCCCAGGCCCGGCAGGTGCGCGACGAGACCGGCGTCGGCGTCGTCGGGCTGACCGGCGGCGTCTTCCAGAACCGGCTGCTCGCCGAGAGCGCCGAGCGCCTTCTCCTGGCCCACGGCTTCCGCGTGCTCATGACCGAAGCTGTCCCGGCCAACGACGCCGGCCTCAGCTTCGGCCAGATGGTCGAAGCGGCCTGCCGCGCGCCCTCGTGACCAGCGCGCCTGACATCGACCCACGCATCGGCCTCGCGCACGGCAACGGCGGCCGGTTCATGCGCGAGCTGATCGACGGCCTGTTCCGCCGCCACCTCGGCCAACCCACTGCTGGACACGACGGTGGACGCCGCCGCCCTCCCGCCGGCCGCGGGCGATGGCACGCTGATGGTCACGACCGATGGCTTCACCGTTGAGCCGCTGGAGTTCCCGGGCGGCAACATCGGCAGCCTCGCCGTCCACGGCACGGTGAACGACCTCGCCGTCGCCGGCGCGACGCCGCTGTACCTCACCGTCGCCTGCTTCATCGAGGAGGGGCTGGAGGCGGCGCTCCTCGAGCGGCTGGTCGCGGCCATGGCTGTCGCCGCCAGGGACGCCGGCGTTAGCATCGTCGCCGGCGACACCAAGGTCGTGCGCCGCGGCGAAGGCGGCGGCGTCTACTTCGCCACCACCGGCATCGGGCTGCGCGATCCTCAGCTCAGCCTGGGCATCGAGACGGTCCGCGCCGGCGACCGGCTGCTCGTCAGCGGCCCCGTCGGCGACCACGGCACGGCGGTGATGCTGGCCCGCGAGCAGTTCGGGCTGCGCGGCGATCTCATCTCAGATGCGGCCTGCGTCCTGCCGATCACCCGGGCGCTCATCTCCGCTCGCGGCCTGCGCTTCATGCGCGACCCGACCCGCGGCGGGCTTGCCACCGTTGCCCATGAGATCGCCCGCCTCTCCGCCATGACCGTCCGGCTCGACGCCGCGGCAATACCGGTGCGCGATCCTGTCACCGCCGTGTGCGAGATGCTCGGCTACGACCCGCTCTACCTCGCCTGCGAGGGCCGCGTGGTTGCCGTGGTGGCGCCCGAAGACGCCGAGGCGGCGCTTGCCGGCATGCGCTCGGCGCAAGGTGGCGCTGAGGCCGCCATCATCGGCAGCCTCGAAGCCGGCGCGCCCGAGGTGGTGCTGGAGACGGAGCTCGGCGGCGAGCGGCTGATCGAGGAGCTGGAGGATGATCCTCTTCCGCGCATTTGCTAGGCAGGCGCATGCGCCTTTGCGACGCTAGCTTGATCTGGATTAAGTCACACCACGACGCTTCGCGTTATTGGTGAATGTCCGTCGGGCGGTCGGCCCGGAGACGTCCTCGCCGCGCTCCCGGTAAGCGGGGAGTGTCCATATCCGTCCGGCGGACCCGCTTCTTCCATCACGGCAAGTGACGGGGTGAGCCCTCATGGAAACCGTCAAGCTCGCGGGGATTGAGCGCGAGGCGTCGCGCATCGGCCTGGGCACCTGGGCGCTCGGCGGCTGGATGTGGGGCGGCGCCGACGATGACGCCTCGATGCGCACCCTGCTCGCCGCCATCGAGAAGGGCGTCAACCTCATCGACACGGCGCCCGTCTACGGCTTTGGCCGGTCGGAGGAGCTGGTGGGCCGGACGCTCGCGGAAGGCGGGCTTGCGCGACCAGGTCGTGCTCTCGACCAAGGCCGGCATCGACTGGCGCGGCGAGCAGCCGTTCCGCAACGCCAGCCGCGGCCGGATCGAGCGCGAAGTCGAGGACTCGCTACGGCGCCTGCGCACCGATCGCATCGACATCTACTTCGTCCATTGGCCGGACCCGCTGACGCCGCGCAGGCGAGACTGCCGCAGCGATGCACAACCTGCTCAAGAGCGGCAAGATCCGCTCCATCGGCGTCAGCAACTTCTCCCCGGCGCAGATGGATGCGGTGCGCGAGCTGTCGCCGCTGCACGTCGCGCAGCCGCCATACAACCTCTTCGAGCGCGGTATCGAGGCCGACGTGCTGCCCTACTGCCGCGACAACGGCGTCGCCACGCTCACCTACGGCGCCATCTGCCGCGGCCTTCTATCGGGGCGGATGACGGCGGAGACGACCTTCGAGAAAGGCGACCTGCGCCGGGTGGACCCGAAGTTCCGCGCGCCGCGCTACCAGCAGTATCTCTCCGCCGTCGCCAGGCTGGACAAGCTGGCGCAGGAGCGGTTCGGCAAGCGCGTCATCCACCTGGCGCTGCGCTGGGTGCTGGATCAGCCGGGCGTTTCGGTGGCGCTGTGGGGCGCGCGCCATCCAGGCCAGCTCGCGCCCATCGACGGGGCGATCGGCTGGAGCCTTGACGAGGACACATCGGCGGAGATCGAGCGGATCGTCGCCGAAGAGGTGACCGACCCGGTGGGACCGGAGTTCATGGCCCCGCCCGACCGCGAGCACGCCGCCGCTTGAGGGCAGGCGGCGGCGGCAAGCCGGGGGTGCCCTCACCCTCCCGCTGCGCGGGCCCCTCCCTCTCCCGCTGCGCGGGCGAGGGCAGACTGGCGGCGCCGATCAACTCCCTCTCCCGCGCGCGGAACGCGCAAGTGGGAGAGGGTCGGGGTGAGGGATCTTGCGCGGCCGGATCGGCGGCCTCTGGCAACCGTCTGGTTGCGTTCATCGTTCTCGTCGTCTTGGCCTTCGGTTTCTCCTGCCGACCCGCGGCAGCGGTCGAGCTCTCGTTGTCCTGCGGCGCGGTCGGCCAGGAGCTGCGGCTCTGCCGCGAGGCGGCGGAATCCTGGGCAACGCGTAGCGGTCATACGGTCCGCATCGTCGCCACGCCGAACGACTCCGACCAGCGGCTTGCCCTCTACCAGCAGCTCCTCGCCGCCCGCTCGAGCGCCATCGACGTGATGCAGATCGATGTCGTCTGGCCGGGCATCCTGGCCCGCCATCTCCTCGACCTATCCCCGTACGTCCCGGCCGAGGAGCGAGGGGGACACCTACGCGTCGTCGTCGAGAACAACACGGTGGACGGCCGGCTCCTCGCCCTGCCGTGGTTCGTCGACGTGGGTCTCCTCTACTACCGCCGCGACCTGCTGGAGAAGTACGGCGCGCCGGTGCCGGGCACCTGGCAGGAGCTGACCGAGACGGCGCGGCGGATCCAGGACGCGGAGCGGCAGCAGGGCAACGCCCGGCTGTGGGGCTACGTCTTCCAGGCGCGGGCCTATGAAGGCCTCACCTGCAATGCGCTGGAGTGGATCGGCTCGCAGGGCGGCGGCCGGCTGATCGGAGAGGACGGCGGTATCGGCCTGAGCCGGCCTGAGGCCGCGGCGGCGCTGGGTCTGGCACGGTCTTGGATCGGCACGATCGCGCCCGATGGGGTGCTCACGTACATGGAGGACGAGGCGCGCGGCGTGTTCCAGTCGGGTCAGGCGGTGTTCATGCGCAACTGGCCCTATGTCTGGTCCCTGGCCGACGCGCCCGGCAGCGCCGTCGCCGGCAGGGTCGGGTTGGCGCCGCTGCCGGCCTCGCCGGGGGTGGAACCGACCGGCGTCCTCGGCGGCCAGCAGCTCGCCGTCTCCGCCTACTCGGCGCATCCCGAGGTGGCCGCGGACCTGGTTCTGGCCCTCACCGGCGCGGAGGTGCAGAAGGCCCGCGCCATCGCCGCCGGCTTCAACCCGACGCGGCCGGCGCTGTACCAAGAGCCCGAGGTCCTCCGCGCCAATCCGCACTACCCGATGCTGGCCGGCGTGCTTGCCAACGCCATGGCCCGGCCGTCGCGGCTGACCGGCATTGCCTACAACCGGGTGTCGAGCGCCTTCTGGAACGCGGTCCACGATGTCCTCTCCGGGCGCAGCGAAGCCGAAGAAGCACTGGCGGAGCTCGAAGCCCGCGTGGGTCAGATCCGCGGCGAGGGTTGGGAGCGATGAGGCCGGGCCGGGCGCGGGCGGGCACACTCGCGGGCCGCCGGGCGCGGGCGGCGTGGCTGTTTCTAGCGCCGACGCTCGCGGCCCTGGCCATGGTCGGGCTATGGCCACTGGCACGAACCCTCTGGCTCAGCCTCACCGACGCCCGCCTCGGCGATACCGCCGGCGCCTCCTTCGTCGGCCTTGCCAACTACCGCCTGCTCCTCGGTGATCCCGAATGGGGGAACGCGGTCTGGAACACGCTGGTCTTCGCGGCGAGCTCGGTCGCCATCGAGACCGTGCTCGGCATCGTCTTCGCGCTGGTCATGAACGCGAAAATCCGCGGCCGCGGCCTGGTGCGCGCGGCAATCCTCGTGCCCTGGGCCATCCCGCTGGTGGTCTCGGGCAAGATGTGGGCGTGGATGTACAACGACCTCTACGGCGTCATCAACGCCGCCCTCCTCGGCCTGGGGATCATCGCCGAGCCGGTCGCCTGGCTCGCCGATGCCAATCTGGCCATGGCCGCGGTCGTCGCCACCGACGTCTGGAAGACGACGCCGTTCATGGCGCTCCTGATCCTGGCGGCGCTGCAGATGGTGCCGAAGGACGTCTACGAGGCGGCCCGGCTCGACGGCGTCTCATCCGATCGTCGTGTTCTTCCGCATCACCCTGCCCCTGATCCGGCCGGTGCTGCTCGTCGCCGTCATCTTCCGGACGCTGGACGCGCTCCGGATCTTCGATCTCATCTACATCATGACCAGCAACAGCCGGCAGACGGCGACCATGTCGATCTTCGCCCGCCGCGAGCTGGTCGAGTTCGCCGACGTCGGCTACGGGTCGGCCGCCTCGGTGCTGATCTTCCTCATCGTCGGCGCCTGCACGCTCGTCTACCTCGCGCCTCGCCCGCCTCAGCCCGGAGGAGGGCTCGCCATGAGCAAGATCGCCAAGGCGGTCGGCCTCTATCTCCTCGTCGCGCTGATCGTCGCCTACGCCCTGTTCCCGTTCGCCTGGGCGGTGATCTCCTCGCTGAAGTCCGGTTCGGCCATCTTCGATGCGGCGCTGATCCCGGCCGAGCCGACCTTGCGTAACTACGTCGCCATCTTCGCCGAGCAGCCGTTCGGCCGGACGATCCTGAACTCGCTGATCGTCGGCGCCGGCACGGTCGCGCTGTCGCTGGTCCTGGCGCTGGGCGCGGCCTACGCGCTTGGCCGCGTCTCCTTCCGCGGCCGGGGGCTCCTGCTCATGGTCATCCTCGCCGTCTCGATGTTCCCGCAGGTGGCGGTGCTGTCGGGGATGTTCGAGCTGATCACCGCGCTCGGCCTCTACGACACCCATCTGGCGCTGATCCTCTCCTACCTGATCTTCACCCTGCCGTTCACCGCCTGGGTGCTGACCACCTTCATGCGCGACCTGCCGAAGGAGCTGGAGGAGGCGGCTATGGTCGACGGCGCCGGATCCTTCACCATCGTCACCCGCATCTTCCTGCCGCTCATGGGTCCGGCCATCGCCAGCACGACGCTGCTCGCCTTCCTCGTCGCCTGGAACGAGTTCCTGTTCGCCCTGACCTTCACGCTGAGCGCGGGATCGCGCACGGTGCCGGTGGCCATCGCGCTGATCAGCGGCGCCAGCCAGTACGAGGTGCCCTGGGGACCGCTGATGGCCGCCTCCGTCATCGTCACCGTGCCGATGATCGCGCTGGTCCTGCTCTTTCAGCGCAAGATCGTCTCCGGGCTCACCGCCGGCGCGGTGAAGGGGTAGGGCCGGACCATGGGCGCCGTCGTTCTCCGCGGGGTAAGCAAGCGCTTCGGCACGGTCGAGGTGCTGCGCGACATCGACCTGGAGATCCCTGAAGGCGCGCTGGTGGTCGTCGTCGGCCCCTCCGGCTGCGGCAAGTCGACGCTGCTCCGCCTCGTCGCCGGGCTGGAGGAGGCGAGCGAGGGCGCGATCGAGATCGCCGGGCGCGACGTGACCCACCTGCCGCCGGCCGAGCGCCGCATCGCCATGGTGTTCCAGTCCTACGCGCTCTATCCGCACATGAGCGTCTACGACAACATGGCCTTCGGGCTGAAGCTCGCCCGCCACGACAAGGCGAAGATCCGCGAGCGGATCGAAGACGCGGCGCGGCTGCTGCAGATCGAGCATCTGCTCGCCCGCAAGCCGCGGGAGCTGTCCGGTGGCCAGCGCCAGCGCGTCGCCATGGGCCGGGCGCTGGTGCGCGAGCCGGCGGTATTCCTGTTCGACGAGCCGCTGTCGAACCTCGACGCGGCCTTGCGTGTCGGCATGCGCCTCGAGATCGCCAGGCTGCAGCGCCAGCTCGGCGCGACCATGCTCTACGTCACCCACGACCAGACCGAGGCGATGACGCTGGCGCAGACCATCGTGGTGATGCGCGACGGCCGGATCGAGCAGGTCGGCGCGCCGCTCGAGCTCTACCGCCGGCCGCGCAACCTGTTCGTCGCCGGCTTCCTCGGCACCCCGAAGATGAACGTGCTGCCGGCCGAGGTGGCCGCCGCCGATGCCGCCTGAGCTGGTGCTGGAGGTCCTGGGCGGCGTCCGCCTGGTGCTGCCGCCGGCTCCCGGCGTGCGGCCTGGAGAGCGGTTGAGCCTCGGCCTTCGCCCGGAGGATCTTCGCCTCGGGCCTCCGGGCGTGGCGCCCGGGCGCGGCGATGCCGCGCTTCCCGCGCTCGTCAGCCATGTCGAGCATCTGGGGGCGGAAAGCCACGTCTACCTGGATGCGGCGGGCGAGCGGCTCACGGTCTCAGCCCGCGGTGCCGCGCCCGCCGCTCCCGGCGAGGCGGCGGCCATCCTGTTCAGCCCGGCCGACTGCCACCTGTTCGCCGAAGACGGCGAGGCGATCCGCGTACCGGACGCCGCTACTGGGGTGGCGCCAGATCCTCCAGCCGGCTCTTGAGCTCGCCCAGCGCGTCGGCGTTGAACTGCCGCGTCCCAAGCGGATTGCGCCGCCCCGGGTCGAAAGGCGCCTCGCGGCGCATCTGCGGGCCGTTTTTCTCCGCCACGGGCGCGGGCTTCCCTTTGCCCTGGTTCCAGAAGTCGAGGACCTTGGCCCGGTAGCGGCTGTTGCGCGTGGGCGTGGCCGAGTGGTAGCGGCCCACCGCCTCCGGCCACGAGCCGGTCTCCATGAACAGCGCCCGGAGGTAGGCCGCGCCATAGGCGGCGTTGGCCAGAGGATCGAAGGCCTCCTCCAGGCTCATGAAGGCATCGGGATGATGGCCGATGTTGATCTGCAGGCAGCCGACGTCGACGTTGTCTTGCCCTGCGCGCGAGGGCCTCGGCCGCGGCCTCCATCGCCTCCTCCTTGCTGGCGAAGAACAGGCCGGCGCCGCCGGCCGTCACCGTCCACGGCCAGGGGCCGGCCACCCGATCCTCCGCCACCGGTCTGCCGAACTCGGCCTGGGCGACGGCGCCCAGCAGGTTGCGGGGGATCGCCTCTGCGCGCTCGGCGAGGACGACGGCCTCGCTGCACAAGAGGCTCGGGTCGCGCTCCGTCCCGCTCCCGGCGTCGGCGCGGGCATGAGTGAATAGCGCAAGCGCGCCGGCGCAGCCGGCCGCGAGAACGAGCGTGATCCTGATGCCGGAAACCATCGCTTCGGCAGATCCCAGCAAGGCCTACGACAGGCCGATCGTGCCCTGCGCACCGTTGCGAAGGCAAGGCCCGGCCGCTCGGAGCGGGTGCGGACCGGGTGCGGACCGCGCCGGGCGCCCGCCGCTTCCGGCGTAGACACGCGGGCGCGGCTCTGCGTATGGTGCGCGCTGTCTTGGATCGCCCCGGCACTGCTGCATATGCCACCTCGAGGATCGACAACAGCTTGCGGGGTCTTCCTCGCGACGATCATGGCTGCTTCCGCCGTTGCCGGCGAGAGGTTGATGCCGCACGAGGCCATCTATCGGATGACGCTGGGCCCCGGAAGCAAGGCGGTCGACGTTGCCTCGGCCGAGGGCTTGATGGTGTACAGGGCGGCCCACGAGTGCGGCGGCTGGACAATCGAAAACCGCACCGTGATCCGCTACAGCCAGACCAGCGGCGAGACCGTCGAGGACAAGTGGATGTTCGCGAGCTGGGAGGGCGACGACGCCCTGAGCTATCGCTTCCGCGTTCTCCATGAGACCGACAACGAGGAAAACCGCATCGCCGGAACGGCGAAGCTGGATCGGACAGGCGGGGCTGGGCTCGCCAGCTACTCGGCGCCGGAGGAAAAGACGGTCGAGCTGCCGGCGGGCACGCTGTTCCCGACCGACCACCTCGGCCAGCTCCTCGCCGCCGCCAAGGCCGGCGATAAGATCTTCAACCGGGTCGTCTTCGACGGGACGACGGAGGAGAACCCCTACCTCGTCAACGTCGTGATCGCGCCGCTGCCGGCCCCGGCGTCTTCGCCGGCGCAGGCCGCAGGCGCGCCTGCCGCGCCGTTCTACTGGACCCGCGGCGCCTTCTTCCCGTACCGGGAAAAGAGCGAGGTGCCGGAGTTCGAGATGACCATCGAGCTGCGCGGCGACGGCATCGCCGAACGCGTCGAGCAGGTCTTCGAAGACATGACCTTGCGCGGCGCCCTGCTCAGCGTGAAGCTTCTCCCTCCGCCCGAGTGCTGAACACGGGACGTCCGGCTCTGCCGCGAGCTCGAGCCTGCTGCTGCGGCCACAGCCACGCCGCGCCGCGCACGCCGCTCGAGTCGCCGTGGCGGTTGCGGCGAAGCCGGGTCGTGACCCGGTCGGAGAAGACCCAGCGCGGCAGCAGCCGCGGCACGTCGTCGTAGAGGCTCGCGATGTTCGACAGGCCGCCGCCGAGCACGATGACGTCCGGATCGAGGACGTTGATGACCGAGGCCAGCGCCCGCGCCAGCCGGTCGGCGTAGGCTGCGATCACCTCGCCGCGCCGCCGCATCGCCGGCCTACGGCCAGGCTCGCCACGGCCGCTGCGTCCGCCTCGTGACCCGTCCGCGCCAGGAACGCGCGGGTGATCCCGCTGCCGGAAAGATAGGTCTCGATGCAGCCGTGCTCGCCGCAATAGCAGGCCGCACCCGGGCTGCTCGTCGCTGCCAGCCCAGGGCAACGGGTTATGGCCCCATTCGCCGGCGATGGCGTTGGCGCCGGTCAACGCCTGGCCGGAGATGGCGATGCCGCCGCCGACGCCGGTGCCGAGAATGACCCCGAAGACGACCGGCGCTCCGGCGCCGGCGCCGTCGACCGCTTCGGAGACCGCGAAACAGTTGGCGTCGTTGGCGACGCGCACCGGCCGGCCGATGGCTGTCGGCCAGATCGCGGTCAAGAGCGCGGCCGATCAGCCAAGTGGCGTTGGCGTTCTTGACGAGCCCGCTCACGGGCGACACGGCGCCGGGGATGCCGACGCCGACCGTTGCTTGCGCCTCGGTCCTCTTGTCGAGTTCGGCCACGACCGCGGCAACGGCGGCGACGGTCGCGGCGTAGTCATGGCGTGGCGTGGGGATCCTGCAGCCGCGACTGCTCGCCGCCTGCCTCGTCGAGGAGGATGCCCTCGATCTTGCTGCCGCCGAGGTCGATGCCGATCCTCACTGCGGCAGGCGCGCCAGGTCAGGAGGGCAGCATGGGTGCGGACCGGCCCGCCTGCTCGGCGGCGTCCGCGCCAGGAACGGCGGAATGCTCCATCCCGGAGCAGTAGAGCTGGTAGAGCGTGGCGATCACCGCACTGGCCTCGCCGCCGGCCAGCGAATAGAAGATGGTCTGCGCCGACCGGCGGGTCTGCACCAGGTTGTCGCGCCGTAGCCGCGCCAGGTGCTGCGACAGTGCCGACTGGCTGAGCCCCACCAGCCGCTCCAGCTCACCGACCGAACGCTCGCCCTTGGCGAGCTGACACAGCACCATCAGTCGGTGGGGGTTGCCCATGGCTTTGAGCAAGGCGCTCGCTCGCGCGGCGCTCGCCCGCATGTACTCGAGGTCGACCGTCTGCACCAGTGTCTCCCCTTGCATCGGATCCTTGCTGTGCCTGCCGCGAGAGGTACGCGCTCCCATGCCTCGCAAGCGTCCCACACGCTCGTTAGCCGCCGGTGCACACACGTTGTGATCCGGCACGTGATTCGCGCATCCGCTGAATGTAGCTCGCCGCTTCCGGAAATTCCATGAGCATGATGTCATAAATAGGGACAACGCGCATAATCTACACCTGCGTTGTGCGCCGCAATATTGGCGCTTGACTTGCCGGCCCCGCGCTGTGCAGTTGCGGGGTGGTCACGACAAGGTGTGAAGCGCTGATAGCCGAGGAGCCGGCGTTGGCCGATCATGTTCTGGATGCTCGCGGCCTGCAGTGTCCGCTGCCGGTCCTGCGCGCCAACAAGATGCTGAAGAGCCTGCCGGCGGGCGCCGAGCTCGAAGTCCTGGCCACCGATCCGGCGGCGCCGAACGATTTCGCCAGCTTCTGCAAGACCACCGGCAACGTCCTCGTTGCCAGCAGCGAGGCGAACGGCCTCTTTACCATCGTCGTGCGCAAGGGACCGGCGTAAGCCTAAGTGCGAAGCCGCCCAGCGCGGCGCCATGACCCTTCTTGCCGCGGGCAGCGATTGGTCGGGAGTGGATGAAAGAGGTTATCCGCAAAAAGGCTCTGTCGCTGGGCTTCGACGCCTGCGGCTTTGCTGCGGCCGAGCGGCGGACGCCGAAGACGCGGCGAACCTTCGCCAGTACCTCGCCGAGGGCCGGCACGGCGACATGGAATGGATGGCGCGAACTGCCGACCGGCGTGCCTCTCCCCGGGCGCTATGGCCGGAGGCGCGCAGCGTGATCTGCCTCGGGGTCAACTATGGCCCCGAGGAGGATCCGCTGGCGGTGCACGCCGACCCGGACCGGGGCGCAATCAGCGTCTACGCCCGCGGCCGCGACTACCACAAGGTGCTGAAGTCGCGGCTGAAGGCGCTGGGCCGGTGGCTAATGGAGGCCTACGGCGGCGACGCCAAGGTCTTCGTCGACACGGCGCCGGTGATGGAGAAGCCGCTGGCCCAGCGCGCCGGCCTCGGCTGGATCGGCAAGCACACCAACCTGGTCTCGCGCCGCTTCGGCTCCTGGCTGTTCCTGGGTGAGGTGTTCACCACGCTGGAGATCGCCCCGGACGCGCCCGAGGTGGACCACTGCGGCTCATGCGACGCCTGCCTGCGCGCCTGTCCTACCGGGGCGCTGGCGGAGCCTTACCGCATCGAGCCGCGGCGCTGCCTGTCCTACCTGACCATCGAGCACGCGGGCGATCATTCCGGAGGCGCTTGCCGCGGCCGCCGGGAACCGGATCTACGGCTGCGACGACTGCCTTGCCGCCTGCCCGTGGACGAAGTTCTCGTCGCCGACGCCGCACCAGGACCTAAAGCCGCGGGCTGAACTCGCGGCCCCGCAACTCACGACCCTGGCGGCGCTTGACGACGAGGCATTCGCGCGGATGTTCGCGCGCACCGCGATCAAGCGCAGCGGGCGAACGCGCATGGCCCGCAACGTCGCCGTTGCTCTAGCCAACGGCAACGTCGAGCCGCCGCTCGAAGCCGGCTACTTGATCGCAAGCACCCTGGCGAGTTGGCTCAGCGCCTCGCGGTGGCGTTCGTTCGGGATCTGGGTGAAGTTTCGCGCCAACTCCAGGCACATGCGCTGGCGGATGGACAAGTCGTCGCTGCCCTGGACGTCGTCCAGCCCCTCGTAGAAAAAGCTCACCGGCACGCTCAGCACCCGGGCGATCTCGTACAGCCTGCCGGCCGAGATGCGGTTGATGCCGCGCTCGTACTTGTGCGCCTGCTGGTAGGTCACGCCAATCAAGTTGGCCATTTGCTGCTGGCTCAGCCCGAGCATCACCCGACGCTCGCGGATACGGCCCCCGACGAAGCGGTCCACATCAGTCCCGCGGTTCACCGGCTTCGTTACTTCATCGAACGGCACCATTTTATCGGATCTCCAGAACAAGTTCGGTCCCAAGTTCCGCCGGCCCGTTCACTGCCTCCCTGTCTGGCCGAACGTTCGATATCGCGCCGACGCCCCCGTTCCTTCCGATCCTTACGCAGGTTCCGTGCCAAGCCGCGCTCATCCCCGCAGTTCGCCGGCACGTTTAGCCGCAAGGTCGATGCTTGACCTAGCAATCGGAACCGCGATTGACAAGCAGTATAATTCGCCCGCTGTGCATGCGCGGGACACGCGCGCTCACGAGGCGACGTCTGCCCCTTGAAGGCTGGCAAATTCCGCTACGCTTGAGGGCCACGGCCGGGTTTGAACTCTACGGCCCGCCGACGCCGGCGCGCTTGACGCTGTGTTGGCTGACCTCCCGGCTGGACTCTTCCGGCGTATTGCCGGCCGACCCTGCTGCGGCCACCTCCTTGTCCGGGCGCTGTTGGCTCCGGTCGTCCCGCCTGGAGACGAACTCGTCGAGCTGGCGCTGCATCTCGTTCAGCCGCGAGCGCAGCTCCTCGATCTGATTATCCGCCGGCGAGGCGGCGCTCGCGCTGGCCTTCTCCTTCTCTTCCGCCGCCGTATCGTCGGCGTAGAAGGGGCTGAACATCCTCACCGCGCGTTCGAACATGGCGAGCTGCTGCTTGCTCATCTCCTCGAACGACGTGAATGGGTTCAGCCCGTCGAAGGCGCCGGCCATGTACTCGCGCATCTGCTCCTGGTTGCGCGAGAACGCCTGCATGCTGTGCTCTAGATAACGTGGAACCACGACCTGCAGGCTATCGCCGTAGAAGCTGATGAGGTTGCGCAGGAAGCTCACCGGCAGCATGCTCTGCCCCTTGGCTTCCTCCTCGACGATGATGTGCGTCAGCACCGAGCGGGTGATGTCGTCGCCGCTGCGCGCGTCGTACACCGCGAAGTCGGCGCCCGCCTTGACCAGATTGGCAAGGTAATCGAGCGTCACGTAGCAGCTGGTGGCGGTGTTGTAGAGGCGCCGGTTGGCGTACTTCTTGATCGTGATTTTTGCGGACGCGTCAGCCGGAGGCGCGTCGTTGGAGTCGCTCATGCACAGGTGGCCTCTGCCCGGAATTCTAGAAACCTCGCCCTCAGCGTCTAGTATCGGCCAAAAGATGTTGCAATGCAATATGCGCGACCTTGACCTGCGCCGGCGAAGCGACCGACGGGCGATGCACCGCGCGCGAGCTGCGGAGGGCTTCGCTGCTTGCTAACGCCAAGGGGCGGCCCTATTCTCCCGGCCCACACTGGCAAACACAAGCCCACACGCCGTCAAGCGGTGTGATCCCGGGTGAGGAGAGGAAATCAGCATGAGTGAAATTGTCATAGCTGGCGGCGCGCGGACGCCGGTCGGTCGGTTCAACGGCTCGCTGAGCAGCCTGTCGCCCGTCGCGTTGGGCGAGATCGCGGTGAGAGAGGCGCTTAAGCGCGCCAAGACCGATCCCGGTGAAGTCGAAGAAGTGATTATGGGTATCGTGCTGCAAGGCAATGTCGGCGGCGGCCCCGCCCGACAGGTCTGCATCAACGCCGGCATCTCGGACGCCTCGACGGCCTACGCGATCAACCAGCTGTGCGCGTCCGGGATGCGCTCCGTGGCCGAGGGCTTCAAGTCGCTCAAGCTGGGCGAGCACGACGTCGTCGTCGCCGGCGGTATGGAGAGCATGAGCTGGGCGCCGCACGAGGCCAACCTGCGCGGCGGCACCAAGATGGGCGAGTTCAAGATGGTCGACAGCATGCTGCGCGACGGCCTGATCGACCCGTTCCACAACTACCACATGGGCAACACCGCCGAGAACGTCGCCAAGAAGTATCAGATCACCCGGAAAGAGCAGGACGAGTTCGCGCTGGCGTCGCAGAACAAGGCCGAAGCCGCGATCAAGGGCGGCAAGTTCAAGGACGAGATCGTCCCGGTCACCATTAAGACCCGCAAGGGCGACACCGTCGTCGATACCGACGAGCATCCGATCTTTGGAACGACGATCGAAACGCTGTCCAAGCTTCGCCCCGCGTTCGAGAAGGAGGGCACGGTCACGGCAGGCAATGCGTCGGGCATCAACGACGGCGCCGCCGCAATGGTGCTGATGACAGCCGAGAACGCCGCGAAGCGTGGCGTCGAGCCGCTGGCGCGCATCGTCTCCTGGGCGACCTCGGGCGTGGATCCGGCGATCATGGGCACCGGCCCGATCCCGGCCAGCCGCAAGGCGCTGGAGAGGGCCGGCTGGACGGTCAAGGATCTTGAGCTGGTCGAGGCCAACGAGGCCTTTGCCGCTCAGGCCATCTCGGTGAACCGCGAGCTGGGCTGGGACACCGGCATCGTCAACGTCAATGGCGGCGCCATCGCGCTGGGTCACCCGATCGGCTGCTCCGGCTCCCGGATCCTGCTGACCCTCGTCCACGAGATGATCAAGCGCAACGCCAAGAAGGGCCTGGCCACCGCCTGCGTCGGCGGCGGCATGGGCATCGCCATGTGCGTCCAGCGCGACTAGAACGGCGCCTTCCGTTTTGAGCCGTACGGCAGGGCCGCCTTCGGGCGGCCCTACTCTTTCCGCCACCGCCACAATGCCGGCGCTGGCCTCCGCATTCCACTGTGCGGGCGCAACATCGCCTTTGTTTCGCTCGCGAAAGCCGTCTAATCTCACCCGCTTGACGGCAAGTAAACTCGCTCTGGACACGTGCGGGGAGGTCCCGCCGCCAATGAACCGCGAAGGTCTGCGGCTCGCTCCAGCGCTCGCAAAAGGGGAACGGATATGGCCATAGCCAACGTCGGCATCATCGGCACCGGAGCCATGGGCCTCGGCATCACCCAGGTCTGCGCGCAGGCCGGGATCAACGTGATCGCGGTCAAGGCGACGCCCGGGTCGTGGGAGAAGGCCAAGAGCACGCTGGACCGCAGCCTCGGCAAGATGGTCGAGCGCGGCAAGATGAAGGCGGAGGACAAGGAGGCGATCCTCGGGCGGGTCACGTTCTCCACCGACGAGCGCGCCGTCGCCGACTGCGACCTTGTCGTCGAGTCGGTGATCGAGGAGATCGAGGCCAAGAAGAACCTGTTCCGCCGGCTGGAGTCGATCTGCCGGCCGGACGCGCTGCTCACCACCAACACCTCGACGCTTTCGGTCACCACCATGATGGCGGTGTGCAAGCACCGCTCGCGCGTTGCCGGCCTGCACTTCTTCAACCCGGCGCCGGTGATGAAGCTGGTCGAGATCATCCACGCCTTCGAGACCTCCGACGAGGCGATCCAGACCCTCGACAAGTTCTGCCGGCAGATCGGCAAGGACCCGGTCATCGTTCAGGACACGACCGGCTTCATCGTCAACCGGCTGCTGACGCCGTACATGCTGAACGCGATCCGCATGCTGGAGCGCGGCACCGGCACCATCGAGAGCATCGACCAGGCCATGCGGCTCGGTGCGGCCCATCCCATGGGCCCCTTCGAGCTCGCCGACTACATCGGCCTCGATGTCGTCGAGGCGATGGCCCACAACATCTTCACCGACGTGCGCCATGAGCATCATGCGCCGCCGCACACGCTCACCCGCCTCGTTCAGCTCGGCTATCTCGGGATGAAGACCGGTAAGGGCTTCTACGACCATTCGCAGAAGCCGAAGGTCCAGAACCCGCAGCTGCTGCACCCGGTCGTCTGAGCAAACGCAAGGCGGCGGTGCCGAGGGTGCCGCCGCCCAGCGTGCCGCGCGGTCGCGGCCGCGCGACCGGCTTCTCCAGCCGCCGCCAGGTCCGCCTCGCGACCGCCATCGGCGGCGCGACCATCCTGCTGTGGTCGACGCTGGCGGTCCTCACCACGCTGTCCGGCTCCGTTCCCCCGTTCCAGCTCGTGGCGATGGCCTTCGCGCTGCGCCGCCTCGCTCGCGGTGGGCAAGTGGCTGCGTGCGCCGCGAGGCCGTGCTCGGCCACCTCCGCTGGCCGCCACCGGTCTGGCTGGTCGGCGTCGGCGGCCTGTTCGGCTACCACGTCCTCTACTTCCTGGCGCTGCGCACCGCGCCGGCGGTGGAGGCCAGCCTCATCAACTACCTCTGGCCGCTCCTGATCGTCGTCTTCTCTGCGCTCCTTCCGGGCCACCGGCTGCGCTGGTGGCACTTGGCCGGCGCCGTCTCCGGTCTCGCCGGAACGGTGATCCTGGTCGGCTACGGCGGCGGCGAGGGGTTCGGCTTTCGCGGCCAGTACCTGACCGGCTATCTCGCGGCCCTCTGCCGCCGCCCTGACCTGGGCCGGCTACTCGATCCTCAGCCGCCGCTACGCCCACGTACCGACCGATGCCGTCGGCGGCTTCTGCGCCGCGACCGCCCTGCTCGCCGCGCTCGCCCACACTCGCCTTCGAGGAAACCGTATGGCCCGAGGGCGGCGAGTGGCTGGCCGTTGCCGCCATGGGCCTCGGGCCCGTCGGGGTCGCCTTCTTCACCTGGGACCACGGCGTCAAGCACGGCGACATCCGCGTGCTCGGGCGTGGCCGCCTATGCCACTCCGCTGCTGTCGACGCTGCTCTTGATCGCCGCGGGCCAGGCCCGGCTCACCTGGGCCCTGGCCGTTGCCTGCGTCCTCATCGTCGGCGGCGCGATCCTCGCTGCCCGCGAGATGATCGCGGCCCCGCAGGTGTAGCTCCGGCCGCGCCGTCCGCCGGAACAGAGCCCGCTCGCGCCCGTTAATCGTGGAGGACGCGGCGGAGCCGGGCCGGGTCGCTCGTTCACCTCTGGCGCAGCGGAGAATATCATGGGACGTCTGGCGGTGCGCGTGGTCGGCATCCTGTTGGCCGCCATCGTGGCGCTCATCGCCCTCGCCATCACGGCGGTGGTCGTGATCTCGGTCTTCGTCGGCTGGGGCGCGCTGAAAGAGCCTCTGGCCAGCGCCGTCAGCGGGGCGCTTGGCCGCGACTTCGCCATCAACGGCGAGTTCGACGTCGATCTCGGCCGGATCACCCGGGTGCACATGAGCGGCATCACGCTGGAGAACGCCGAGTGGGCCAAGCAGCCGGAGAACATGGTCGAGATCGCGGCGCTGGACGTCAGCGTTGACGTCCTCGCCCTGCTCAGGGGCGACATCGTCGTCGACGCCATGCATGTCGATACGCCGAAGGTGCGCCTGACAAAGAACGAAAGTGGCGAGGCCAACTGGCAGTTCGGCGCCCAGGAGGAGGAGCCGGCGCCGCCGGCCGAACGCCGCGACCTGCCGATCGTCCACGAACTCACCATCAAGGACGCCGACCTCGACTACCAGGACAAGCAGAGCGGCAACGACGTCAGCCTGACGCTGGACAGCCTCGCGGCCGCCTCCGAGCCGGACGGCCTGCGGGTGCGCGGCGGCGGGACCTACCAGGGCCAGCCGCTCAACCTCGACGTGGAGGCCGGCTCGCTGGAGGCGCTGCGCAAGGAGGGCGAGGCCTATCCCGTCAACATCGACATCTCGAGCGGCGCCTTCTCCGCCAAGGTCGACGGCACGGTCAGCCAGCCGCAGACGCTGGAGGGGCTCGACATCCAGGTCGCGGTCAAGGGCAACAACCTCGCCGACCTCTACACCCTCGCCGGCGTGCCGGTGCCGCCGTCGCCGCCCTACAGCCTGAAGGGCCACCTGACCCGCGAGGGCAGCCGCTTCAAGCTCGCCGACTTCGACGGCCGGCTCGGCGACAGCGACCTCAGCGGGACGGCGGCGGTGGATACCGGCGGCGAGCGGCTGAAGGCGACGGCGGACCTCGTCTCGCACAAGTTCGACTTCGACGACGTCGCCGTGCTGATGGGCGGCAAGCGCGAGGAGGAGAAGCAGGCGGAGGCCGAGAAGGAGGCGCAAGGCCAGCCCACCGACGGCAAGGTGCTGCCCGACAAGCCCATCGACCTCAGCGCGCTCCGGGAGATGGACGCGGACGTGCGGCTCAAGGCCGGCCAGGTTCTCCTCCCGGGCGTGCCGATCGACGGGTTGGACGCGGAGGTGACGCTGCGAGCAGGGCGTGCTTCGCCTGCAGCCCGGTGGCGGTGAAGATCGGCGACGGCACGGTCAACGTCTTCATGACGCTGGACGGCACGGTGCAGCCGGCGCGCTCCGACATCGACACCCGGATCAGCCGGGTCGACCTGAAGCGGCTGCTGAGCAAGAGCCCGTTCGCCCAGGAGAGCGCCGGGCGGCTCGGCGGCCGGGCGAAGCTCGCGACCACCGGCAACTCGGTCGCCGAGATCCTGGGCTCCGCCACCGGCGACCTGTTCGTGGTGATGTCCGGCGGGCAGATCAGTCATCTGCTCATCGAGCTGGCCGGCCTCGACATCGCCGAGAGCCTGGGCGTCGTCATCAGCGGCGACAAGCCGATCCCGATCCGCTGCGTCATCGGCGACTTCAAGGCCAACGACGGCGTCTTCGCGGTGCAGACCATGGTGTTCGACACCACCGACACCAAGATCGTCGGCGAGGGCCAGGTCGACATGGGCGAGGAGACGCTGGACCTGCGGTTCGTCCCTTACCCCAAGGACTTCAGCCCCTTCAGCCTGCGCAACCCCATCGCCGTCCAGGGCACGCTCGGCGAACCCGCAGGCGATGACCGATCCGGTCGGGCTCGGCGTCGAAGGCACGGTCAAGAAGGTCATCAACGCCGTGCTGACGCCGATCGTCGGCCTCGCGCCACCCATCGATCAGGGCGTCGGCGAGGACAGCGACTGCGCCGCCCTGATCGCCGACGCCAAGCAGGCGACGACGAACTGAGGGGGCAGCGGCAGCCATGGGTGACCGGTGCCAGCGCCCGTGGATGCGGGTCGCCCACGGGCCGACCATGCCCTCGCCCGGGTGGAGGACCCCGGGTGCGCGGCAGGCTCACCCTCAGTGCTCCTAGGATGGGGTGCGCGATGAGCGTCCGCGGCAGCGAGTTTAGTCCAGCTATGACGCCGGGGCAGGTGTCGCCTGCTCAAGGTCGCGCGGATCGAGAAGTTCGCCAGTGCATCTGTGACTGTCCTGCTCTCGCGCCACGTCCCGGCGCGAAGCCGTGGAGGCCGTGCTTCCGTGCTACCTGAGGCTCACGTCGATCGGGCCGCTGACGGGGCCATCTCCGCCCTGCAGGACGTCGTCATTGTTTATGAAGACCGCCTTTACGTTTGGATAGCGTTTCTTAAAGCTCTCCTCCAGCCAAGCCTCCGCCTCTTCGAACTCGACAAATACTTCGTCATCTGCAACCCGCTTAAGCCTATTAAACCGCAGACCACCTGCGAAGCGGATCTTCGCGCCGTTACTGAAGATTTTCAGTTCTTTTATCAGTTCACCTACTGTGATGTTGCTGCCTGACATTCGATCCTCCAAAGTTTCCGAATCTGCGCCCGGCTGTCAGTATAGACGTCTCGATCATCGCCAACGCACGTCCGCAACGAAGGCCAGGGCAACGGAATGTCGCTTGACCGGCCGGCCACATCGCGGCTTGACTAAACAGAGGTGGAGTTCTGAAGACGCGCCGATGGTCGGTCGATCCATTCGAGGTGGCGGCGCGTCTGCACGCTGCTGGATCAGGTCGAGCGCCGCGAGAAATCGTGATCACGGCACGACACGGCGGATCGCCCGCCTCGTGCCGGTGGCTGCCGCTCGCCAGACCGGGGTACCGACACGGTGGCGCGGTTGCAGGCGTTCCGGCGAGGACGGGCTCGGAAGCCTGCGGACGAAAGGGCCGGTAGAAGAAGGCCGGCGCTGAGCCCGGGTCGAAGCCGGACCCGCCGAACGAATGTCCTTCGGCGGGTTACGCCTGCGGCGAACCCGCCCTACGGTGCGCGCTGCTTGCCTCGGACCTGCCGAAGCCACCCGCTGTCGCCGCCGCCGGCGGTCACCTCGAACACCTCCACCGGCGCTTCCCGTCCGCGGACGGCGATCGCGCCGATGGGTCGGCAGGCGAAGCCGTCACCCGCGGCGGCGACGGTGTGGCCGGTGGCTAGGACGTAGGTGCCATAGCTCTTGTTGAGCTGCTCGAGCCGGGCAGCGATGTTCACTTCGTCGCCGTAGACGGTGATCAGCATCCGCTCGGGCGTGCCGACGGCGCCGGCGACGAGCTCGCCGGTGCTGACGCCGCAGCGGGTCCGGAGGCGCAGGCCCGGGCCGAAGCGCCCGCGGTCGACGACGTCCTGGATGCGACAGCGCCGTCTGCAAGGCGCGGCAGGCGTGGTCCGGCACCGGCGTCGCCGCATTGAAGGTGACGAGCAGGGCGTCGCCCTGGAACTGGGTGATTACCCCGCCGTGCGCGGAGATGATGGCGGAGAGCGCCGCCACGTACTCGTTCAGCGTGCGCATCAGGACGTCCGGCGCCAGCTTCTCGGAAACCGCCGAGAAGCCCTCGATGTCGCAGAACACGACGGAGGCAGCCTTGACCTCACCATCGCCGGGCTGGATCGCCCGGTCGGCGCTCTTGATGTGGCTGGCGATCTCGGGGGCGATGAACCGGGTCAGGTCGCGGGCGACCGTGGCGTCCGCCACAGAGCGCATGAGCAGCCGGCGGGCGCGGATCAGGGCCACGGACAAGACCAGGGTGACCAGCAGGATCGAGATGATCTTGTCGACCTCCGCGCCGATGAGCACTCGGTTCGCCGTCAGGTATTCGACGTAGTTCCTGGTCACCACGCTCATGTCACGGGTGGCGTACCACGCCAGCGCCATCCAGCCGGCGGCGGCGGTGAGCCCGGCGGCGAGCACGTAGGTGGGCGCGAAGCGGAGCGCCCTGAGCGCGATGAAGATGAAGACGTAAAGCAGCGTCGGCGCCTTGAGATAGAAGGGCGCCGGCTGCTGGTACTGGAGGTGGAAGCTCCAGATCAGCAGCATCAACAGGCCGATGTCGATGACGATGGAGATGAGAACGAACCAGCGCGGCAACCGCCAGGCGTAGGCCAGCGCCAGGCGAACCAGCGAGAAGGCGAGGTAGCCGCCGAGCACGTAGGGAACCGGCATGAACGGCGTGCCGGCGGAGGTCTTCGGCGCGATCGAGTAGAGGGCGAAGAAGAAGCTGACCAGGGCGAGCTGGGCCCAGCCGATGAGGATCTCGGCCCGCGCCTCCTCAGCTTCGATGGCCAGGCGGATGCGTTCGGGGAGCTGGCCGCCGACCGGTTCGCCGAAGACGAAGTGCGCGATCCGCTTCCACATGCAGGGCTCTCGTCGCCGGCCGCCGGAGGATCGCCGGATCGTACGCCGCATCGCCGCGGGCGATCTACGGCCCGTGCGAGGCGATCCCGGCTACGCCTACAGGCAATCCCGGCTACGCCTCCAGCCCGAGCAGGCTGCGGGCGAACGCCGGCGCCGCGAAGGCGCGCATGTCCTCCATGCCCTCGCCGACCCCGACGGCATAGACCGGCAGGGCGAACTTCTCCGCCAGCGCCACGACGACCCCGCCCTTGGCCGAGCCGTCGACCTTGGTCACGACCAGGCCGGTGACGTTGACCATCTCGCGGAACACCTCGACCTGGGCGTGGGCGTTCTGGCCGACGGTGGCGTCGAGGACCAGGATGCAGTCGTGCGGGGCGGCCGGGTCGACCTTCTTCAGCACCCGCTCGATCTTCTGCAGCTCGGCCATCAGGCCGGACTTGTTGTGCAGCCGGCCGGCCGTGTCAATGAGCAGGATGTCCGCCCGCTGCGAGCGGGCCTGGGCATAGGCGTCGTAGGCGAGGCTGGCCGCGTCGGCTCCAGGCGCGCGGGCGATGACCTCGCAGCCGGCGCGCTGGCCCCAGATCTGCAGCTGCTCGATGCGCCGCGGCGCGGAAGGTATCGCCGGCGGCGAGCACCACTTCCAGACCCACGCTCTTGAACAGGTGCGCCAGCTTGGCAATGGTCGTGGTCTTGCCGCTGCCGTTGACGCCGCAGACCAGGATCACGTGCGGCTTGTGCGCCTCGTGGATGGTGATGGTCTGCGCCACCGGCTGCAGCAGTTTCGCCACCTCCTCGGCGACGAAGCCGCGGACCTCGTCGGCGGTGACCTCCTGGTTGAACCGGGTCTTCGCCAGCACCTCGGTGATCTTCGTCGCCGTGCCGACGCCGAAATCGGCGCCGATGAGGAGCTCTTCCAGATCTTCGAGTGCGTCGTCGTCGAGACGGCGGCGGGTGAACAGGCCGCTGATGCCGCCGGTGAGCTTGTCGGAGGAGCGGCTCAAGCCCCGGCGCAGCCGGCTGAGCCAACCGCCGCCTTCGCGGGAGGTCTCGTCGTTCATGCCGCCGCCGCTCCGACCAGATGCTCATGCGTGGCGCCGATGATGTCCACAGCCATGATGTCGCCCGGGCGGGCCGGCGCGGTCAGATGCCACCGGGGCGTAGTCGGGGCAGCGCCCGGTCGTCTCCGCCTCGACGACGACCTCGACCCTGGCGCCGACGCGGCCGGCGAAATATCGGGCCTTCGCCGCCTCGCCGGCCTGGCGGAGAACCGCCGCCCGCTCCCGGCGGACGGGACCCGGCACCTGTGGCATCCGCGAAGCCGGAGCTTCGGGCCGGGGCGAGAAGGGAAAGACGTGGAGATAGGTCAGCCCGGCATCGGCGACGAAGGCCAGCGTGTTGGCGAACGCCGCCTCGGTCTCGGTCGGGAAGCCAGCGATGAGGTCGGCGCCGAAGACGACATCCGGCCGCGCCCGGCGCAGCGCGTCTGCGACCGCCAAAGCCGAGCCTCGCGAATGGCGCCGCTTCATCCGCTTCAAGACGAGGTCGTCGGCCGCCTGCAGGCTGAGATGGATGTGCGGCATCATCCGCTCCTCCTCAGCCATGGCGGCTATAAGCTCGGTGTCGATGGCAGCCGGATCCAGCGACGACAGCCGCAGCCGCGGCAGCTCCGGCACCTCGGCGAGCAGCCAGCGGACCAGCGCCCCCAGCGTCGGCCGGTCCGCCACGTCGCCGCCGTAGGAGCAGATGTCGACACCGGTCAGCACCACCTCGGGGAAGCCGCGCCCGGCGAGGATTCGCACCTGGTCCGCGATGCGCTTTGGGGGGACGCTCCTGTTTGGGCCCCGCGCGAACGGGATGGTGCAGAAGGTGCAGCGGTGGTCGCAGCCCTGCTGGATTTGCACCATTGCCCGGCTGCGGCCCTCGAAGCCTTCGAGCAGGTGGCCGGCAGTTTCGCGCACGGTCATGATGTCGGAGACGACGACGCGCCCGCGCATCGGCATCGGGTTCGTAGCTTTGCCGGATCGAGCTTCTCGGCGTTGCCGAGCACCCGGTCCACCTCCGGCATCGCCGCGAACGCCTCCGGCGTAAGCTGGGCGGCGCAGCCGGTGACGATAATCGTGCTTCCGGGCCGATCCCGGCGCAGCCGGCGGATCGCTTGGCGCGCCTGCCGGACCGCCTCGCCGGTCACGGCGCAGGTGTTGACCACGACGGCATCGCCCGCGCCGGCCGAGGCCGCCTCGCGGTGGATGATCTCGGATTCCAGGCTGTTGAGGCGGCAACCGAAGGTGACGACGTGCGGACCGGCCATAAGCTATCCCAGCAGAGCGCCGTCGAGGGTGCCGGTGAAGCTGGTCGCGACCGGCCCGGTCATGACCACGTGGTTGTCCTTCAGCCACTCGATGTGGAGCACACCGCCGTCGAGCACGATCTCCGCGCTGCGGCCGGTGAGCCCACGGCGGGCGGCGGCGGCAAGGGTGGCGCAGGCGCCGGAGCCGCAGGCCCTCGTCACGCCGACGCCACGCTCCCAGACGCGCAGCCGGATGCGGCCCGGCTCCAGCACTTCCGCGACGTCGACGTTGGCGCGCTCGGGAAAGATCGCGTCGCCCTCGATGGCTGGCCCCACGGCTTCCAGCGGAACGCCGGCTGCGTCGGCGACGAAGAAGACCGCGTGCGGGTTGCCAATGTTGACGGCGACGCCGTCGCGCAGAGGCCCGGCAGCGATGTCGAGATGCAGGGTGTCCGAAGGCTTCGACAGCGGAATGTCGCGCCAGTCGAAGCTGATCCGGCCCATGTCGACGCCGATAAGGCCATTGCCGCGGGCCTCGGCGTCGAGTAGCCCTGCCGTCGTCTCGATGATGACGTGCTCCGTCTTCTTCTCCGCCATGAGCAGCGAGGCGACGCAGCGGCTGGCATTGCCGCAAGCCGCGACCTCGCCGCCGTCGGCATTACGAATGCGCATGAAGGCGTCGGCCAGCGCGGCGATCGGCGGCTCGATGACGATGAGCTGATCGCAGCCGACGCCGGTATGCCTGTCGGCGATGGCGCGCACCTGCTCCTCGCTCAGGCCGAGCGGCGCGCGGCGCGCGTCGAGGACGACAAAGTCGTTGCCGAGGCCGTGCATCTTGACGAAGGGGAGCGCGTTCATGACGCGCTTAATATGGCCTCTGCCCCGTCAGATCCAGCCTTGCGCCGCAGCTCCTCGGTTGAGGTTGCGGACCGGTTGCTGCGAAAGGGTTGCCGCGAAGCGCTTGGCCCTCCACCCCGACCTAGTCGTGATGGAAGCGACCCGGACACTCCTGCAAGAACCAGTTTGCCGCACTCACCGCCGCCGGGCACGACCCCGCGCATACCGAAACTTGCCGCCTCCCTCCGGCTCGGCGCCCGGCGCGGTGCGGGAGCGGCGCGTCGCCCGCTCCCTCGCGCGGCAAGGCCCGTCCGCGCTAGCGGTGGCGAAGAATCGTCCTCCCGGCGAAGCGCGCCGCCGCACCCAGGTGCTCCTCGATGCGGATCAGCTGGTTGTACTTGGCGATGCGGTCGGAGCGGCTGAGCGAGCCCGTCTTGATCTGCCCGGCGTTGGTGGCGACCGCGATGTCGGCGATGGTCGAGTCTTCGGTTTCGCCCGAGCGATGGGAGATGACCGAGGTGTAGGCGGCCTTGTGCGCCATCTCGACGGCCTCGAGGGTCTCGGTCAAAGTGCCGATCTGGTTGACCTTGACCAGGATCGAGTTGCCGATGCCGCGCTCAATGCCGTCGGCGAGGCGCTTCGGGTTGGTGACGAACAGGTCGTCGCCGACGAGCTGGATCTTGCCGCCGAGCTCCTCGGTCAGGATCTTCCAGCCGTCCCAGTCGTCCTCGGACATGCCGTCCTCGATCGAGATGATCGGGTAGCGGCTAACGAGATCGGCCAGGTAGCGGGCGTTACCGGCGGCGTCGAGCTGCTTGTTCTCGCCGGCGAGCACGTACTTGCCGTCCTTGAAGTATTCGCTCGACGCGCAGTCGAGCGCCAGCATGACGTCGTCGCCGGGCTTGTAGCCGGCGGCCTCCACTGCCTTCATGATGAAGCTCAAGGCCTCGTCGGCGCTGCTCAGCCCCGGGGCGAAGCCGCCCTCGTCGCCGACGTTGGTGTTGTGGCCGGCGTCCTTCAGCCCCTTCTTCAGCGCGTGGAACACCTCGGCGCCCATGCGCACCGCCTCGGCGATGCTGGCCGCACCGACCGGCATGATCATGAATTCCTGGATGTCGATCGGATTGTCGGCGTGAGCCCCGCCGTTGACGATGTTCATCATCGGCACCGGCAGGAGCCGGGCTTGCGCGCCGCCGATGTAGCGGTAGAGCGGCAGGTCCGCCTCCTCGGCCGCGGCCTTGGCGACCGCCATGCTGACGCCGAGGATGGCGTTGGCGCCGAGCCGACCCTTGTTGGGCGAGCCATCGAGGTCGATCATGGCCAGGTCGACGGCCACCTGATCGGTCGCTTCCATCCCGGAGATAGCCTCGAAGATCTCGCCGTTGACCGAGGCCACGGCCTTCTCGACGCCCTTGCCGAGATAGCGCTTCTTGTCGCCGTCGCGAAGCTCGACCGCCTCGTGCACGCCGGTCGAGGCCCCGGAGGGCACCGCGGCCCGGCCGCTGGCGCCGCTCTCCAGGGTCACGTCCACCTCGACGGTGGGGTTGCCGCGACTGTCGAGGATCTCGCGACCGGTGATCTCCATGATGCCGCTCATGCGTGTTCCACTCCTCTTCCCCAGATCCACATTTTTCAATTAATGGTTTACGCCAAATGCCGGCGGCGGCGTGACCGCGCGTTAGGGCGTGTCATACCCTCATCGCAGCGGCAGGCGCAAGCGCGGCCCATCCGGCGTTCGATCCCCGCGGCGGCCCTGCGCCAAACGGCGCTGCTGGTGCGGTCCCGGCGCGAGGCGCAGTCAAGAAACGGCGACGGGGTGGTGCTTGGCGAGGCGGTCGAATTCGAGCAGCACCGAGACCACCTCGGGAAGCTGCTTGAACGGGATCATGTTCGGCCCGTCGCTCGGCGCGTGGTCCGGGTCGGGGTGGGTTTCGATGAACACGGCGGCGACGCCGATCGAGACGGCAGCCCGGGCCAGAACCGGCGCATACTCGCGCTGGCCACCGGAGGCGGTGCCCTTTCCTCCCGGCTGCTGCACCGAGTGGGTTGCGTCGAACACCACCGGGCAGCCCGTCTGCGCCAGGATCGGCAGGGCGCGCATGTCGCTCACCAGCGTGTTGTAGCCGAAGCTGGCGCCCCGCTCGCAGACCATGACGTTGTCGTTGCCGGCGGAGCGGATCTTGTCGACGACGTTGGCCATGTCCCAGGGGGCGAGGAACTGGCCCTTCTTGACGTTGATGGCGCGGCCGGTTTCCGCCGCCGCCACCAGGAGGTCGGTCTGGCGGCAGAGGAAGGCCGGGATCTGCAGGACGTCCACGGCCTCGGCGACCGTGGCGCATTGGCCGGGCTCGTGCACGTCGGTAATCACGGGGACGCCAACCGTCTCACGGATCTCGGCGAAGACGGGCAGGGCGCCGGCCATGCCGACGCCGCGCGCGCCGCCCAGGCTGGTGCGGTTGGCCTTGTCGAACGAGCTCTTGTAGATCAGCCCGATGCCGAGCGAGGTGGCCATCTCGGCCAAAGCATTCGCCGTCTCCAACGCGTGTGCGCGGCTCTCCATGACGCACGGGCCGGCGATAAGCACGAGCGGCAGGTCGTTGCCGATGCTCAGTCCGGCGACGCTGACGTGATGAGGCGCGGTCATGTCCATGGCTCCCTGAATTGACGTCCGCCCAGCTCCCCGGCGTTGCGGCGTAGACCGGCGATTTCATCGCCCGCCGCTGATTTAGCGCATTTAGCGGATAGGCCAAAGCCGCCGTAGCGTGTGATGTATGCACGATTACAGCGCTTGCTGCTCGGCGCGCGGCCGCCGTGCGGGGTAGAAGTCGCTGCTGCTCACATGGGCGCGAACGAAGGTGTTCCGATTATGCTTACCTTGCCAAGAGAGTATCCATGACGTCGCTTTCAGCCTACGGCGCGCTCGGCGCCGCGATCGTTCTCGAGGTGGCCGGCACGACGTTCCTGCAGATGTCGGAGCAGTTCACCAAGCTGGTTCCGACGCTCCTGATGGCGGCCTGCTACCTCATCGCGTTCTACTTCCTGACCCTCGCGATCAAGACCATCCCCATCGGCCTCGCCTACGCCATCTGGAGCGGCCTGGGAATCCTGCTAATTTCGCTGATCGGCTACGTCGTGTTCCGCCAATCGCTCGATGTTGCGGCCATCATCGGGCTCGCCCTCATCATCGTCGGCGTGATCATCGTCAACGTCTTTTCGAAGTCCATGCCGCTCTGAGCCACCGAAGCCGCCCGTCCGTCATTCCGCCGGCGCCGGCAGCACCGGGTCGGCATCGTTCCGGCACCGCCGAGGCACGATGGTCGCCAGCTCTGCCTCGATCTCGCGCCGGGCGAGGTCCAGCTCGTAGAGCTTCTGCAGGTTCATCCAGAAGTCGGGGCTGACCCGGAAGTACCTGCCGAGCCTGAGCGCGGTGTCCCCGCTGATGCCGCGCCGGCCGCGCAGGATCTCGGTGACGCGGGTCGCGGGAACCTTCAGCTCCCGCGCCAACTCGCGAGCGCTGACGCCGATCTCCTGCAGCTCCTCGGCGAGATGCTCGCCGGGATGAATGGGTTCGCGATGCATCAATCGGTCCTCTCAGTGATAATCGACGACCTTGACGTCCGACGGGCCCGGCGCACCATCCATCCACCTGAAGCAGATCCGCCACTGATCGTTAACGCGGATGCTCCATCGGCCTTCGCGGTCGCCCTTCAGCGCTTCCAGGCGGTTTCCCCGGAGCCCAGCAAGGTCACCAAGGCAGGTCGCCGCATCAAGTCGCCCGAGGCGCATGAGCGCCTGTCTGCGAATGCCGTTGAGCCGCCGGACGAACTCGCCGAGCCAAAGCTTTTCCGTGTCCCTGTCCTTGAAGCTCACGATCATGGGCTGGGACAACCATGCGCTAGAATAACGCCCCGGACCGCGTAACGCAACACGTTACGAAGCTACACCAGTCGCGACTGCTCGACCGCGGCGCGGATGAAGGAGGTGAACAGCGGGTGCGGGTCGAACGGCTTCGACCTGAGCTCCGGGTGGAACTGCACGCCGAAGAACCAGGGGTGGTCGGGGATCTCGATGATCTCCGGCAACAGACCGTCCGGCGACATTCCGGAGAAGACCAGGCCGCAGCGCTCGAGCAGGCCGATGTAGTTGTTGTTGACCTCGAAGCGGTGGCGGTGGCGCTCGAAGATCCGGTCGACGCCGAAGATTTCCCGGGCCCGGCTGTTCTTGCGCAGCACGCACTCGTAGGCGCCGAGCCGCATGGTCCCGCCGAGGTCGCCGTGGGCCTCGCGGAGCTCGACGGTGTTGCCGCGCATCCACTCGGTCATGAGCCCGATCACCGGCGCCGCGCACGGGCCGAACTCGGTGGAGCCGGCCTCGGGGATGCCGGCGATGTTCCTGGCCGCTTCGACCACCGCCATCTGCATGCCGAAACAGATGCCGAAGTACGGGATCTTGTGCTCGCGGGCGAAGCGGGCGGCAGCGATCTTGCCGTGGGCGCCGCGCTCGCCGAAGCCGCCGGGGACGAGGATGCCGTGGACGCCCTGCAACCGGTCAATGGCGCCGTTGCCCTGCTCGAACACCTCCGAGTCGATCCAGTCGATGCGTACCCGGACGTTGTTGGCGATGCCGCCGTGGGTGAGGCTTTCCCCCAGCGACTTGTAGGCGTCGAGGAGGCCCGTGTACTTGCCGACCACCGCGATCAACGCTTCGCCCTCGGGACGCTCGACGCGGGTCATGATCTGCTGCCACACGGCGAGATCGGGCGGCGGCGCCTGGTCCAGGCGGAAGTGGCGGCAGACCTGATCGTCCAGCCCCTGCTCGTGATAGCTCATCGGCACGGCGTAGATGCTGGCGACATCGAGCGCCGGGATCACCGCCTCGTACTGGACGTTGCAGAACAGCGCGATCTTGCGCCGCTCGGCCTCCGGCAGCGGCCGCTCCGCCCGGCAGAGCAGCAGGTCGGGCTGGATCCCGACGCTGAGCAGCTCCTTCACCGAATGCTGCGTCGGCTTGGTCTTCAGCTCGCCGGCGGCCGGCAGGTACGGCAGCAGGGTGACGTGGATGTACATCGCCCGCTCGGCGCCGAGCTCGTTGCCGAGCTGGCGGATCGCCTCGAGGAACGGCAGGCTCTCGATGTCGCCGACGGTGCCGCCGATCTCGCACAGCACGAAGTCCTCGCCGTCGAGGTCGTTGCCGACGAACTCCTTGATGGCGTCGGTGATGTGCGGAATCACCTGGATGGTGGCGCCGAGGTAGTCGCCGTGGCGCTCCCGGGCGATGACCTCGGAGTAGATGCGCCCCGTCGTGACGTTGTCGCTGCGCCGGGCCGGAACGCCGGTGAAGCGCTCGTAGTGGCCGAGGTCGAGGTCGGTCTCCGCCCCGTCGTCGGTGACGTAGACCTCGCCGTGCTGGTAGGGGCTCATCGTCCCCGGGTCGACGTTGATGTAGGGGTCGAGCTTGCGCAGCCGGACCCTGAAGCCACGCGCCTGCAGCAGCGCGCCGAGGGCCGCCGAGGCCAGACCCTTGCCGAGAGAGGAGACCACGCCGCCGGTAATGAAGATGAACCGCGTCATGGACCCCGAGTATATGCCAGAAGGAGGAGGCCGCGGAAAGCGCGGCGCGAGCCTTCTTCCGCGGCGCCGGGTTTTACCGTCGGCAGCAGCTATTGCGCAACGGGGGCCTGGGGAGCGGCGGGCGTCTGCGGCTCTGGCGGCGCCTCGGGCTGGGCCGGAACGGGCACGCCCGTCTGCGCCCCCGTCTGCGCCGGCGCCTGGTCGAAGAACGAGCCGCTGCCGCCGCCGCCCGAGAGCTTTGCCAGCGTCAGGCTGGTGACGATGAAGATGGCGGCGAGGATGGCCGTCGTCCGGGTCAGCAGGTTGGCGGTGCTGCGGCCGGTGAGAAAGCCGCTCATTCCGCCGCCCGAGCCGCCGCCGATGCCGAGCGCGCCGCCCTCGCTGCGCTGGAGCAGAACCACGGCGACGAGGGCGATGGCGATGATCAGGTGGATGACGAGCAGGATCGTGACCATTCAGCCTCCCGCCGCCCGGGTGCTTACGGGCAGCTTTGCGCGATCGTCCAGAAGTCGTCGGCCTTCAGCGCCGCGCCGCCGATCAGGCCGCCGTCGATGTCCGGCTGCTTGAGCAGCTCGGCGGCGTTCTTGGCGTTCATCGAGCCGCCATAGAGGATGCGCATGCCGTTCGCCGCCTCTTCGCCCAGCTTCGCCCGCAGCTCGCCGCGGATGAAGGCGTGAACCTCCTGGGCCTGATCGGGCGTGGCGGTGCGCCCGGTGCCGATGGCCCACACCGGCTCGTAGGCGATGACGGTGTTGGCGGCGGTGGCGCCGTCCGGAAGCGAGCCATGCACCTGGGTGCGATTGACGTCGAGGGTCTTGCCGGCGTCGCGCTCCTCCAGCGTCTCGCCGATGCAGACGATCGCCATCAGCCCGGCCTTCAGCGCCGCCTCGGCCTTCGCCTTGACGATCGCGTCGGTCTCGCCGTGGTTGGTGCGCCGCTCCGAGTGGCCGACGATGACCGCGGCGCAGCCGGCGTCCTTCAGCATCCAGGCGCTGGTATCGCCGGTATGCGCGCCCTTCTCGGTCATGTGGCAGTCCTGGCCGCCGACGGCGACGCCGCTGCCGGAAACGGCGCTCGGTGACGGCGGCGATCAGGGTGAACGGCGGGCAGACCAGCATGTCGCACTTGACCGAGCCGCTCTTCATCCGTCCGGCGACGTCGGCCGCCAGCGCCGTTCCGTCCGCCTGCAGACAGTTCATTTTCCAGTTGCCGGCGATCAGAATGCGGCGGCTCATTGCTTACCTCCCCGATTTCGGCTGACCCCTTGGGCCGCAGTGCCGGCTTCTTAGCACAGCGCCGCGGGGCGTCAAACCGATACCTCGGCGGCTCCTCGGCGGCCCGATAAGCCCTCGCGACGCGCCATCCGCCCTTGCCGCATATTTGGGCCAACCTTATGATCCGCCGCATTCGCAGCGCGCCCGCCGCTCCGATGACCGGCCCACGCGGGTCCATTTTTCCACCACCCACCGGCTGCAGCTTCGATGCTCGAAACCATCCGCAAGTACACCGGCTCCTTCGTCGTCAAGCTTCTGTTCGTGATCCTGATCCTGAGCTTCGGCGTCTGGGGCGTAGCCGACGTCTTCCGCCCGGGCGGGGGCCGCGACTGGGCGGTGCGGGTCGGCGAGGTCGAGATCCCGGCGCAGACGATCCGCGACGACTACCAGCGCGAATTGCGCCGGCTGCGCCAGACGGTGGGCGAAGGCATCACCGACGAGACCGCCCGCGCCTTCGGCCTGCCCAACCAGGTGGTCAGCGGCGTGGTCGCCAGGACGCTGCTGGATCTCGAGGCCCACCGCCTCGGGCTCGTGGTCAGCGACGACGCCGTGCGCCAAGCCATCCAGGCCGATCCCACCTTCCACGGCCCGAACGGGACGTTCGATCCGAACGTGCTGCGTCAGGTCCTGCAGATCAACGGCTTGAGCGAGGACGGCTTCGTCCGCCTGGTGCGCGGCGACATCGTGCGCCGCATGCTAGTCGGCTCCGCCGCGGCGGGCGCGAGCGTGCCGGAGCCGGTGGTCGACGCCCTCTACCGTCACCGCGAGGAGCGGCGGGTCGCCGACTACGTGCTCGTGCCGGCGTCGGCCGTGGCCGACGTCGGCGAGCCTGACGAGGCGCAGGTCAAGGCTTTCTACGAGGGCGCATCCGGAACGCTTCTCGGCGCCCGAGTACCGCACGGCCACCGCGGTCATCCTCTCGGCGCCGGCCGTCGCGGCGCAGCTCAAGGTGCCCGACGCCGAGGTCGAGGAGGCGTACGCCGCGCGCAAGAGCGAGTTCATCGAGCCGGAGCGGCGGACCCTCGAGCAGGTCCTGGTCCAGGACGAGGCCGCCGCCAAGGCAGCCGCCGAGCGCCTCCGCCAGGGCGCCGCGTGCGAGCGCCGTGGCTGCGGATATGGGCGAGACCGCCTCGGGCGGCAGGCTGGAGACGGTGAGCCAGACGCAGCTGCCTGGCGAGCTCGGCGGCGTTGCCTTCTCGCTCGGCGAAGGCGAAACCAGCGGGCCGGTTGCGAGCGGGCTCGGCTGGCACGTGCTCAAGGTCGCGGCCATCGAGCCCGGCCGGGAGAAGAGCCTCGCGGAGGTCCGCGATCAGCTCGCGAGGGAGCTCGCCGAAAGCAAGGCCGTGGACGAGATTTACGCGCTGAGCACCCGGCTCGAGGACGCTCTGGGCGGCGGTGCTTCGCTCGAGGAGGCGGCGACGACGCTCGGCCTGGACGTGCGCCGGATCGAGACGATCGACGCCGGCGGCCGCGACCGCTCCGGCGCCGAAGTGGCGGACCTGCCGGAAGGGTTCGCCCAGACCGTCTTCACCACCGCGGTAAAGAGCGAAAGCGTGCTGACCGAGAGCGGCCGCGACACGTTCTACGTCGTCCGGGTCGATGCGGTGACGCCGGCCGGGCTGAAGCCGCTGGCCGAGGTGCGAAACGACGTGATTGCCGCCTGGAAAGCGGAGCAGCGGGCCGAGCGGGCGAAGGCTAAGGCCGCGGCCATTGCCGAGGCAGCGCGTGGCGGAACGCTGGCAGCGGCGGCTGAGGCGCAGGGGCTGTCGGTGCGCACGACCCCGCCCTTTCCGAGGGCGGCGGCGCAACCCTTAGAAGGCGTGCCGCCGGCGATCATCGACGATGTTTTCGCGGCGGCTCAGGGCGAGGTGAAGCTGGTGACGACCGATGCCGGCACCTACGTCGCCCGGGTGACCTCGATCATCGCGGCGGATCCGAAGGCAGAGCCCGAGGCGGTCGCGGCGCTGCGCCGTGAGCTGGAGGGCCAAGCGCAGGAAGATGCGCTGGCGCAGCTCTCTTCGGGCATCCGCCGCGAGTTCCCGGTGACGATGAACCAGAGCGTCCTCGAGCAGATGTTCTAGGCGTTGCTGAGCAAGGCGAGGCGAAAGGAAACAAACGCCGGTCATCGAGAGCCGCGGAGCGACGTGGCAGCCCCTCACCCGCCTGCTTCGCGGGCCTCCCTCTACCGCCCGCGGGAGAGGGTCGGGGTGAGGGCGCATTGCCTGGGTCGGCTGTGCCTCTCGCGATGACGACTGCTTCCGCCGCGCTAAGATACTTCGATACCAATGTCTGGCGGCGCTGCAATGGACATCGAGCCACCACTTCAAGACTTCGCCGAAACGTTCGCCCGTGGCGAGCCGCAGGTCGTCTGGACCGTGCTTGTGGCCGATCTGGAAACCCCTGTCGCCGCCATGCTCAAGCTCGGCGCGGGCCGGGCCAACAGCTTCCTTCTGGAGTTGGTGGAAGGCGGCGCGGTCCGTGGCCGCTACTCGTTCATCGGCCTGAAGCCGGACCTGATCTGGCGCTGCCACGCTAACCGGGCGGAGATCAGCCGCGGCACCGCCGACGGCCGGCCCATCTTTCGATCCTGCGCCGTCAGTGAGCGCGAGGGCGCCCTGGCGTCGCTGCGGGCGGTCGTCGCCGAGTCGCGCATCGACCTCCCGGAAGGGTTGCCGCCGATGGCAGCCGGGCTCGTCGGCTATCTCGGCTACGACACAGTGCGCCTGATCGAGCGGCTGCCGGACGCGAACCCCGACGTGCTCGGCGTACCCGACGGCATGTTCGTCCGGCCGACGGTGATGTGCGTGTTCGACACCATCGCCGACACGGTGACGATCATCACCCCAGCTCGCCCGTCCACCGCGACTGGCGAGACAGCCGAGGCCGCCTACGCCGCAGCACAGGCGCGCCTCGCCGAGACCGTTGCCGACTTCGAGCGCAGCGTCCGGCACACGCCGGCTTCGGCCAAGTCGGCGACCGTGCCCGCGGCGCCCAAATCGAACCTGCCCGCCGGCGGCTACCAGGGCTTCGTCGCCAGGGCCAAGGAGTACATCCTCGCCGGCGACATCTTCCAGGTCGTCCCCTCGCAGCGGTTCGCGGTGCCGTTCGCGCTGCCGCCGTTCGCCCTCTACCGGGCCCTCCGCCGGCTCAATCCCTCGCCATTCCTCTTCTATCTCGATTTCGGCGCCTTCGCCGTGGTCGGCTCGAGCCCCGAGATCATGGTTCGGGTGCGGGCCGGCAAGGTCACCATCCGCCCCATCGCCGGCACCCGTCCGCGCGGACAGACGCCGGCGGAGGATGCGGCACTGGCGGTAGAGCTCCTCGCCGACGAGAAGGAACGCGCCGAGCACCTGATGCTGCTCGATCTCGGTCGCAACGACGTTGGCCGGGTCGCCCGGATCGGCACGGTGAAGGTGACCGAGCAGATGGTCATCGAGCGCTACTCCCACGTGATGCACATCGTCTCCAACGTTGAGGGCGAGCTCGACCCGCGCCTCGACGCCATCGACGCGCTGATCGCCGGCTTCCCCGCCGGCACCGTCTCCGGCGCGCCCAAGGTCCGGGCGATGGAGATTATCGAGGAGCTGGAGCCCGAGCGGCGCGGCATCTACGGCGGCTGCATCGGCTACATTAGCGCCGGCGGCGAGCTCGACACCTGCATCGCTTTGCGCACCGGCATCGTCAAGGACGCCACCCTCTACGTCCAGGCCGGCGGCGGCATCGTTGCCGACAGCGATCCCGAAGCGGAGCATCAGGAAACCTGCAACAAGGCCCGGGCGCTCATCCGCGCCGCCGAGGAAGCGATCCGCTACGTGACCTGAGAATGGCCGGAGCGGCAGGCGTCGCTGCCGAAGCTCTGCTGTGGTAGAGTGTGAATGCTTGGCGAATGATGCAGGGAGGATGCAATGGCAGAAGTGATCGCCGGGCCCGTGAACGATCCGGAATGGCAATGGACCGTGGACGGTGTCTCGCCAGAGGCGCAAGCGGCGGCGCGGCAGGCTGCGGAGCGGGAAGGGCTGCCGCTGGGCACCTGGATCCAAGCCGCGATCATGCGGGCCGTGGAAGGGCCCGATGATGTGGGCGAGCCGCCCGAGCCCGTGGCCGAGGACCCGCGGCCCGCGCGCCGGTACTTCTGAGCCTACCCGCGGACGAGGAGACGAGGCGCCGCCGTGGCGGCGCCTGTCTGGCGTTCGAGCCGAAGGGACGCCCGCCGGCCCGGCCGAGGCACAGCCCGCTCGCGCCGTTACAGCGCCGGGCTACTTTTGGCTTGGTAGCGTGTGGGCGGCCCGAGATCGTCGAAGTCGAAGAGCGAGAACGCGCGCTGGCCGTTGAAGTCCAGGATCCGCAACCGATCGGTCTCGTGAACATCTCGTGCGACGGCAGCGAAGTGAGACCCGTAGCGCTCCTTCGCCAGCTCTATCGGGATGTCATACGAAATGAACTTCTGAATCCCTTTCTCCGAGAGCTCCTTGAGCAACTCTGGCTCCGTGGACTTGTCCATCGACGTCATGATCACGAGGGGGCCTCCCCCCGTAAGCAGTAGCATTACTTTCATGCTTTTGGTCCCTTTGCTTTCAGCCGAGATCGATTCGAACGCCCGCGCTCATAGCACACCGCACGAACCAGCGCTATCGCCTCCGCGCGATCCGGCTCCTCGGCGCGGGCTCGCGCCACACGTCTAGAATTGGTAGCGGCGCAGCACCGACAACGAGGAAATTGCACCGACGAACTGGTTGGTCTCCGGGTCGACCACAGGAAGCCTCAGCTTGCCGCCGGCAAGCAGCTTGATCGCGGTCACCAACGGCGTGTCTGGATGCATGATGGGCAGATCATGCTCTGCAAACTCACTGACGCGCCGACCCAGGTGCGGAGCGATCCGGTCGTCGACGTCGACCACGGTCTCCATTTCCGCTTCCTCGGAAGATGGCTCGCCGTCTGCGAGTTCCGGTGGCAGCAGCAACTTGGCCAGCGTGAACGTCGTGATCTCACCGACGTACTCGTTGTTGGCGTTGACGACGAGCAACTGCTGACGATGGTGTTTGATCATTATGGCCATCGCTTCCGCCAGCGTGGCCGTATCAAGAACCCTCGGTGTCGAGCGCACCATGTAATGCCGACAAAACATTTTTGCGTCCTCTCCCAAGTCCATCGCACCAGCGGCAGCAGCTAGAGCGCCTAATGGCCTGCGGGCGGCAACATAGTCCGTTCCGCAGGCAGTCGATAGGGCGTTGCCCAGACAACAGATAACTCGGTGTCCAGCCTGCACGATCTGGGCCAGCCCACCTTTGCGGCAGCGCGATGCAAAACGGCGCAACTTCAGCAACCGCCGTATGCCGAGAAGGTCGCCTGCCTTCCTCGAACCTGCTACACCCCTGCCGGCCTTAGAGCTTGGTGAGGCCGGGCAGCTTGGCACGCGAATTGAACCCGGACCAGTCCGACGATCCCTCCGTTCCGCGGGAACCGCCTCAGCGGCGGGGATCGGCTGCAGGGATAATCCTCAGTCTCTTGGAGGGGTGGCTTCATGAATGAAGGCTTGAACGTAGGACTGCTTGCGGTGGGAGCCGCGAGCGTTGGACTGCTGGCCGCGGCGGGACTGTACGTCGCGGTCATGCGTCAGCCGGCCGGCAACAGCCGGATGAAGGAGATCGGCGACGCGATCCATCTCGGCGCGATGACCTATCTGCGCGAGCAGTACATTCGCATCGCGTTGTTCGTCACCGTCGTCGGCTTGCTGCTGTCGTTCCAGTACGACATGCGGATGACCGCCTCCTTCGTCTTCGGCGCCTTCTCCTCGGCGCTGGCGGGGTTCGTCGGCATGAAGATTGCCACGAAGGCCAACGTCCGAACGACCGCCGCGGCGATGAGTGGCAATATCGCCGATGCCCTCAAGGTCGGTTTCAACGGCGGCGCGGTGATGGGACTTTCCATCGCTTCCTTTGGGCTGCTCGGCGTCGGGCTGCTCCTCTATCTCATCGACGGCCTAGCGAGTGTCCAGGTCCTTTGGGGCTTCTCCATGGGCGCGTCCGCGATCGCGTTCTTCGCCCGGGTCGGCGGCGGTATCTTCACCAAGGCGGCCGACGTCGGGGCGGACCTCGTGGGCAAGGTCGAGGCCGGAATTCCCGAAGACGACCCGCGGAACCCCGGCGTAATTGCCGATAACGTCGGCGACAACGTCGGCGACGTCGCCGGCATGGGAGCGGACATCTACGAATCCTACGTCGGCGCCATGGTCGCGACGATGACCATTGCCGCCACCATGGCCGCCACCGATCTGGTCTCCGTTCTAGGCAGCGAAACGCCGGAGCGTCTCCTCCGGATGTCGTCGTGGCTCGACACGGCACTAGTGCCGGGGGGCGAAGTCGCCGTTGCACAGATCATGCTCATGGCGTTGCCACTCCTCTTGTCGGTGGCCGGTCTTATCGGGTCCCTGTGTGGAATTTTCGGCCTCCGCCTGTTCCACAACCTCGGGCCTGAAAAAGCGCTTGCCGCTGCGGATATGAGCACCTCCGGCATCTTCCTGGTGTTGACCTTCGGCATCGTCCTGGGGCTCGGCTACGGCTGGGGCATCTTGTTCGCAATCATCGCCGGCAACATCGCCGGCGTGCTGATCGGCCGGGTGACCGCGTTCTACACCGGTGCACGGCCGGTTCTTCGCATTGCCATGGCGTCCAAGACAGGGGCGGCCACCAACATCATCACCGGCATCGCCGTTGGCTTCCAGTCCTGCGCCGTGCCGCTCCTGTTGATCGCGACGGCGACGCTCATCGCCAATCAGGCGGCGGGCCTTTACGGCATCGCCATCGCCGCGGTCGGCATGCTCGCGACCGCCGGAATGACTATGACAATCGACGCCAGCGGGCCGATCGCCGACAACGCCGGAGGCATTGCCGAAATGGCGGAGCTTCCCGATGAGGTTCGCAAGATCACCGACGAGCTCGAACTCGATCGGCAACACCACCGCGGCCACGGGCAAAGGCTTTGCGATCGGCTCGGCGGCGCTGACCGCTCTCGCCCTATTCGTCGCCTTCAAGCAGGCTGTCCAGCTCCACTCGACCGACCCGATCACCATGGACATCACGGATCCACGCGTGGTCGTCGGCGCCTTCCTCGGCGTCATCGTCGTCGTGATGGCGGCGTCCATGACGATGAGCTCGGTCGGCAAGGCGGCGATCGAAATGGTCAACGAGATCCGACGTCAGTTCCGGGAGATCCCGGGACTGCTTCAGGGCATGGCCAAGCCCGATACCGAGAAGTGCGTCGCGATCTCGACCAACGCTGCCCTGCGCGAGATGGTCCCACCCGGGATCATGGCGATGGCCGCGCCCGTCATCGTCGGCTTCTTCATCGGCCCGGAGGCCTTAGGCGGGATGCTCATCGGCTCGCTCCTCGTCGGCGTCGTGCTGGCCTTGTTTATGGCCAACACCGGCGGCGCCTGGGACAACGCGAAGAAGTTGATCGAGAGCGGGCAGCTCGCCGGCGAGCGGAAGGGCGGGGATGCTCATGCCGCCGCAGTGATCGGCGACACCGTGGGCGATCCGTTTAAGGACACGTCCGGTCCGGCAATGAACATTCTCGTGAAGTTGCTGTCGATCGTGTCGTTGATCATCGTCCCCTTCATCACCTGAGAACGTTCCAGCCACCGCCCTCGGTTGCAGATCCCGCCGCGAGTGGGTGCGCCTACTCGCGGCGGAGGCGGTTCAGCAGGCCGCTGGTGGTTGGGTTAGCGCCGCGATCGAGCCGCTCCAGGCCGCGGTCGATGCCCTCCCGCCTGCCCTGCAGCGTCCGTCGCTCCAGGTCGAGGCGGTTGCGGGCGCCGCGGGTTTCGGACGGCTTCGGCGCCGGTTCGTAAGGATCGAGCCGGCTGCCGGCGACAGGCGCCCGGCCTATGTCCTCCTGCTTGCGTTCGATGGTGCCGAGGCGGCCGTCGATCTGCTGGCGCTGGATCTCGAGCGGCGCCCTGTCCGTCGCGTCGTCCTCCGCCACCGCAGCAGGAACGAGCGCCGCCGACAGCATCAGGCCGACAAGAGCCGCGACCACGACGAGCCGCCACACGAGCCGGTGGCGTGCTTGACGACGTCCGGGGCGGTCGTCATTGTCAGCGCCCGGCGCTGAGACGGCGCGGCCGACGACGGAACGCGTGGACCCGATGCTCCTGCTCATCGATAACTACGACAGCTTCACCTACAACCTTTACCATTATCTCGGCATGCTCGGGGCCAGCGTCGAGGTCCGCCGCAACGACGCGCTGAACGCAGGGGACGCGCTGGCGCTGAAGCCCGAGGCGATCGTGATCTCGCCCGGCCCTTGTGACCCGGACCGTGCCGGCATCTGCCTCGACCTCATCGCCCAAGCGACGGGGCGCGTGCCCATCCTCGGTGTCTGCCTCGGCCACCAGAGCATCGGCCAGGCCTTCGGCGGCCGCGTGGTCCGAGCGCCGATTCCGATGCACGGCAAGGTGAGCCGGATCACGCACACAGGCCGCGGCATCTTCGCCGAGCTGCCCTCGCCGTTCACCGCCACCCGCTACCACTCCCTGATGGTCGCGCGCGAGGGGCTGCCGGCCTGCCTCGCCGTCACCGCCGAGAGCGAGGACGGGGTGATCCAGGGCTTGGAGCACCGTTCGCTGCCGATCTATGGCGTGCAGTTCCACCCGGAGAGTATCGCCACCGAGCACGGCGATCGCCTGCTCGCCAATTTCCTCGCCTTGGCCCGCGGAGAGAGGGTGGCGGCGTGAGCGGCGCCCTGGCCGACATGAAGGCGCTGCTCGGCCAAGTTGCCACCGGTGCCACGCTCAGCACCGCCGAGGCCGAGCGGGCGTTCGAGATCATGATGTCCGGCGACGCCACCCCGGCGCAGATCGGCGGCTTCCTCATGGCGCTTAGGGTCCGCGGCGAGACCGTCGAGGAGATCATCGGCGCGGTGCGGGTGATGCGGGCGAAGGCGGTGCGGGTCTCCGCGCCGGCGGATGCCATCGATATCGTCGGCACCGGCGGCGACGCCGCCGGCACCTTCAACATCTCCACCGGCGCTGCCCTGGTCGTGGCCGGCGCTGGGGTGCCCGTCGCCAAGCACGGCAACAGGGCGCTGTCCTCGCGCTGCGGCTCGGCCGACGTGCTATCGGCGCTCGGCGTCAACATCGATGCTGAGCCGGCGGTGGTCGAGCGGGCGATCGCCGAGGCGAAAATCGGCTTTATGATGGCGCCGCGCCATCACAGCGCCATGCGCCACGTCGCAGGCCCCCGCGTCGAGCTTGGCTTGCGCACAATCTTCAACATCCTCGGCCCCATGTCCAACCCGGCCGGCGTCACCCGCCAGTTCACCGGCGTCTTTGACCGGCGCTGGATCGAGCCCATGGCCGAGGTCCTGGGCGCCCTTGGCAGCCAGCGCGCCTGGGTGGTCCACGGGTCGGACGGGCTGGACGAGCTGACGACCGTCGGCCCCTCCTTTGTCGCCGAGCTCAAGGGCGGGGTCGTGCGCACCTTCCAGGTGGCGCCCGAGGAGGCGGGCCTGCCCACCGCCCGTCCCGAGGACTTAAAGGGCGGCGACGCCGAAACCAATGCCGCGGCGATGCGGGCCATGGTCGGCGGTGAGCGCGGGCCGTTCCGCAACGCGGTGATCTTCAATGCCGCCGCCGCGCTGATCGTCGCCGGCCGGGCCGAGGCGCTGGCCGACGGCGCCGAGCTTGCGGCGCAGTCCATCGACGGCGGCGGCGCCAAAGGGGCCCTTGCCCGCCTGATCGCGGTCACCCAAGGGCAAAGCCTGGGCGGCTGAGGCATGGCGGCCCCCGAGCGGAACATCCTCGAGCAGATCTGCGCCGGTAAGCGCGAGCACGTGCGCCGCTGCAGGAACGAGCGGCCACTCTCGACCCTGGCCAGGGAAGCCAAGGCCGCCGATCCGCCTCGTGGCTTTGCCGCGGCTCTGTGGCGCGCGAGCTCCGGCGACGGCTATGGCCTCATCTGCGAGATTAAGCGGGCCTCGCCGTCGAAGGGGCTGATCCGCGCCGACTTCGACCCGCGGGCCCTCGCCCGCGCCTGTGCCGCGGGCGGCGCCGCCTGCCTCTCGGTTCTGACCGATGCGGAGCATTTCCAGGGCGCAACGGAGCATCTGGCCGCGGCGCGGGCGGCGGCAAGCCTGCCGGTCCTGCGCAAGGACTTCATGGTCGACCCCTACCAGATCGTCGAGGCGCGGGCGATGGGCGCGGACTGCGTGCTCGTGATCCTGGCCGCTGCCGACGATGTCCTGGCCGGCGAGCTGGCGGCAGCCGCCTGCGAGCTCGGCATGGACGTGCTCTGCGAGGTCCACGACCGCGCCGAGCTGGAGCGGGCGCTGGCATTCACCGACGCGCTGATCGGCATCAACAACCGCGACCTCAAGACGCTGCACGTCGACCTGGCGACGACGGAGTCCCTGGCGCCGGACGCTCCCGAAGGCCGGCTGGTGGTCGGCGAAAGCGGGCTATCGACGCCGGCCGATCTCACGCGGCTGCGCAAGGTGGGCGTGCGCTGCTTCCTCATCGGCGAGGCGCTGATGCGCGAGCCCGACGTCGAGGCGGCGACGCGGACGTTGCTCGGCTCCCCATCGGCGACGGGCGTGGGCGCAGCGCCATGAGCCGGGCGCAGGATGAAGAGCCTTGGCTAGTCGCACTGGGCCTTGTGGCGAAGCCAGTGGTCGGCGAGCACCAGGGCCAGCATCGCCTCGCACACCGGCACGCCGCGGATGGCGACGCAGGGGTCGTGGCGGCCGGTGGTCGCGATCTCGGCGTCCTCGCCGGCAAGACTCACCGTCCGCTGCGGCGTAGACACCGAGCTCGTCGGCTTGATCGCGACGCGGACGACGATACTCCTGCCCGGTCGAGATGCCGCCGAGCACGCCGCCGGCGTTGTTGGAGAGGAACACCGGCCGGCCGTCCTCCATTCGCATGGCGTCGTTGTTCTCGGGCCCCGAGCGTACCGCGCCGGCAAAGCCCGAGCCGATCTCGACGCCCTTGACCGCGGGAATGCTGACCATCGCCTTGGCGATGTCGGCGTCGAGGCGGTCGAACACCGGCGCGCCGAGCCCAATCGGCACGCCCGTCGCCACAACCTCGACGATGCCGCCGGCCGACGAGCCGGCCCTGCGCACGCCGTCCAGGTACTCCTCCCAGGCTTCGGCGGCCGCGGCGTCTGGGGCAAAAAACGGATTGCGCGCGGTCTCGTCCCAATCCCAGCGCGCCCGGTCGATGCCGTGGGGGCCCATCTGCACCAGCGCGGCGCGCACCCGCACGCCACGGTTCAGCACCCGGCGGGCGATGGCCCCGGCGGCGACGCGGATCGCCGTCTCCCGGGCGCTGGAGCGGCCGCCGCCGCGGTAGTCGCGGATGCCATACTTGGCCTGGTAGGTGAAGTCGGCGTGGCCGGGACGGAACAACTCCTTGATCCGGCCGTAGTCCTTCGACCGCGCGTCCTCGTTGACGATGAGCAGGCCGATGGGGGCGCCGGTGGTCAAGCCCTCGAACGTTCCGGACAGGATCTGCACCCGGTCCGGCTCGCGCCGCTGCGTCGTATGCCGGCTCTGCCCCGGCCGGCGGCGGTCCAGCTCATGCTGGATGTCGGCCTCCGTGAGCGGCAGGCGCGGCGGCACGCCATCGACCACCCCACCGATTGCCGGCCCGTGGCTTTCGCCAAAGGTCGTGACCCTGAACAGCGTGCCGAAGGTGTTGCCGGACATATTTGCTTCTGCGGGGCTGCTTCTGGTGCGGCTACTTCGGCGGCGCGAAGCCTTCCAGCATCTCCCGGATCGCTGGCGCCGAGTCGGGCGCGAGCATGCCGACGACGTGGTAGCCGCCGTCGACATGGTGGACCTCGCCGGTGACCCCCGACGCCAGGTCGCTGAGGAGATAGAGGGCGGCGCCGCTGACGTCGGCGGGTGTCATGTTGCGGCGGAGCGGCGAGTTGTACTGGTTCCACTTGAGGATGTGGCGGAAGTCGCCGATCCCGGAGGCGGCCAGCGTCTTCATCGGCCCGGCGGAGAGCGCGTTCACCCGGATGTTCTGCCGGCCCAGATCCTCGGCGAGGTAGCGCACGCTCGCCTCCAGCGCCGCCTTGGCGACGCCCATGACGTTGTAGTGTGGCGTGACCCGCTCTGCGCCCAGGTAGCTCAGCGTCAGCAGGCTGCCGCCGCCTTCCATCAGCGGCTCGGCGCGCTGGCAGACGGCGGTGAACGAGTAGCAGGAGATCGCCATGGTCGCGGCGAAGTTGTCGGGGGTGGTATCGACGTACCGGCCCTTGAGCTGCTCCTTGTCGGAGTAGGCGATGGCGTGGACGACGAAGTCGAGCCGGCCCCAGCGCTGGCGCAGGACCTCGAACACGGCGTCGATGCTGGCGGGGTCGGTGACGTCGCATGGCAGGACGATGTCGGAACCCAGCGACTCAGCCAGCGGCAGCACCCGCTTGCGCAGCGCCTCGCCCTGGTGGGTGAAGGCGACTTCGCCGCCATGGGCGCGCGCCGCCTGAGCGATGCCCCAGGCGATCGAGCGGTCGTTTGCCACGCCCATGACCAGGCCGCGTTTCCCGGCCATCAGTGGCCCGGGCGTCTCGTTCTCATAGTCGTTCAAGATCTGCCCGGAGCTCCTCGGCAGGCGCAGGCGGGGCAATGCGGACGTGAGTCCGCCGGGCCGCGGCCAAGCAGGGCCATGCGCGAAAAAGATGACATGTATTGGCCATATAGGATGGTCGTCAGCGCGTCAACGTCCGCTTCCGGCAGAACCGGCCGGACCACTGCGGAACCTCTTGCGGTGCTACGCCTCAGCGGCCCTCGTCCTAGCCACCCTCGTCCCACCGGCCCCCGTCCCACCGGCCAGGCGCGCGGAGATGAGCGCGGATGTTAGCGCGCACATCGGCGGGCAGCGCGTCGACCGCCTCCTCGACCGTGCGCAGCAACTGCCGGGCGGCATAGAGCTGGTCGAGCAGGGACAGGACCAGGCCGAGCACCTCGTCGTCGCAGGCGAAGTCTCGCCGCAGCTCGCCGATCAGCGAGATCCGCGCCTCGTCCACCGGATCAAAAACGTAGCCTCCGGCAGTCTGCTGCGGGCGAACCCAGCGCTGCTCGATCCAGCCGGTGAGCTCGACCCGCTCGATGCGGTAGATGCTGAGGATCTCGTCGAAGCTTGCCATCGCCTATCTGCCGCGAACCGTGTAGGGATGCTTGGCTGACCATTCTTCGACCAGCCGGGTCAGCTCGGCGTCAGGATGCGGCGGCAGGACCACCTTCAGCTCGACGTAGTGGTCGCCCCGCCCCCCGCCCGGCCCGGGCACGCCCTTGCCGCGCACCCGCAGCCTGGAGCCGGTGTTCGAGCCCTTGGGCACGGTAAGCGTCACGGGCCCATCGACGGTCTGCACCTCGACCTTCCCCCCGAGTACCGCCTCGGGAAGCGTGATCGGCAGGTCGGCGTGAATGTCGCGGCCCTTGCGGGTGAAGGTGGGATGCGGCTTGACCTTGAGCTCGATGAGCAGGTCGCCCGCCGGGCCACCGCCGAACCCGGGCGAGCCCTGGCCCTTGAGCCGGAGCACGTCGCCTTCGCTGGATCCCGGGGGGATGGTCACCCGGAGCTGTTTGCCGTCGGCCATGCCCACCGTGCGGGTGGCGCCGTTAACCGCGTCGAGGAAGTCGATCTCGACGACGTGGCGGACGTCGCCGCCCGCCATCCGCGGCGCGCCCCTGGGGCCGGCGCGGCCGCCAAACAGGTCGGCGAAGATGTCCATGCCTTCGAGGTCGCGAAAATGCTCGCGGGGGTCGCTGTACCGCGCGCCGTAGCTCGAGTCGGCGTAGTCGCGATAGAAGGTCCGCTCCGCCCGCGGCGTCCCGCTGGCGTCGATCTCGCCGCGATCGTACCGGGCCTTCTTGTCGGCGTCGGAGAGGAAGTCGTAGGCGGCGGCAACCTCCTTGAACCGGTCCTCGGCCTTGCGGTCGCCGGGATGGAGGTCGGGATGCAGATCGCGGGCGAGCTTGCGGTACGCCTTCTTGATGTCCTTGATGTCCGCGCCCTTGGCCACGCCCAGAACTTCGTACGGATCGCGCATCCTTAAGGCTTTCCCCAGGGCTTTGGCCTCGGCGGCTCCCGCGGCCGCCCGCCGACAACATAGGCCGATGCCAACCGCCGGACAATTTTATGCGGCGGCCTTCCTGCCGATTGGCTTGCGCGGCGCCGGGATCTTACATTGCGCCGCAGCGGGCCCGGCCGGAAGCCGGCGCCCCGGACCGAGCGAGGACGATGAGCGCCACCGAGGATCCGCTTGCCCGCTTCGCCGACTGGCTGGCGGCAGCGGAACGCAGCGAACCGAACGATCCGAACGCGATGGCGTTGGCCACCGCCGGCGCCAACGGGATGCCGTCGGTGCGCATGGTGCTGCTCAAGGGCGCCGACGCCCGCGGCTTCATCTTCTATACCAACCTCGGCAGCCGCAAGGCGGCGGAGCTTCGCGCCAACCCGCAAGCTGCCCTTTGTTTTCACTGGAAGACCCTGCGCCGGCAGGTGCGGGTCGAGGGCCGCATCGAGGACGTCGGCGACGACGAGGCCGACGCCTACTTCGCCACCCGCGCCCGCGTCAGCCAACTCGGCGCCTGGGCGTCGAAACAGTCGCAGCCGCTGCGGGGCCGCTTCGAGCTGGAGGCGCGCGTCGCCAAGTACACGGCGAAGTTCGTCGTCGGCCAGGTGCCGCGGCCGTCCTTCTGGTCCGGCTTTTGCGTAGTTCCTTCGTCCATCGAGTTCTGGGAGGACCGGCCGTTCCGGCTGCACATGCGCCACGTCTACCGCCGTGCCGCCGGCGCACCCTCCGGCTGGAGCGTGGAGGAGCTCTACCCATGATGTCGGCGCCCGAGACCGCGGCGGCCGGCGACCCGGCGACGGCGACGGCGCGGCCGAGACCGCGGCCGAGGCGAGAGCGAGGCGGGACGAGCGGCTGAAGCGCCGGGCGGCGACGGCCGCCGTGGCCGTGGCAGCGCTCCTGATCGCCGGCAAGACCGCCGCCTACCTCGCCACCGACGCGATCAGCATTCTCTCGTCGCTGATCAACTCGCTGCTGGACCTCACCGCCTCGCTGGTCAACTTCGTCGCCATCCGCCAAGCGGCGGTTCCGCCGGATCGCGATCACCGCTTCGGCCACGGCAAGGCCGAGCCCCTCGCCGGGCTTGGCGCAGGCGGCGTTCATCGCCGGCTCCTCGGTGCTGCTTCTGTTCGAGGCGGGGTCGCGGCTGTTCCGCCCCAGCCCGGTCGAGGACTCCGCCGTCGGCATCGCGGTGATGCTGCTCTCGATCGTCCTCACCCTCGGGCTGGTCCTGTTCCAGCGCTACGTCGTGCGCCGGACCGGTTCGGTCGCCATCGGCGCCGATGCGCTGCACTACCGCAGCGACCTGTTGATGAACGCGAGCGTCATTGCCGCCCTCGTGCTGGCTTCCAACTTCGGCTTCACCGTCGCCGATCCGCTGTTCGGCATCGCCATCGCCTTCTACATCCTCGCCAGCGCATGGACGGTGTTCTCCTCCAGCCTGCAGCTGCTGATGGACCGGGAGCTCGCCGAGGACGACCGGGGCAGGATCAAGGCGATCGCCATGGCCCATCCGGCGGTGATCAGCATGCACGACCTGCGCACCCGCTCGTCCGGCACCCACACCTTCATCCAGTTCCACCTGGAGATGGACCGCGACCTGACGCTGTTCGAGGCGCACGCCATCTCCGACGAGGTGATGGAGCAGGTGGAGGCGGCCTTCCCCAACGCCGAGGTGCTGATCCACGAAGACCCCCAGGGCGTCGACGAACGGCGCGCTGTGTTCCGGTAGCGTGGGCTTGGGCAAACGCGCAGGCATGCCGCCGTCGCGGGGCCGAAGCCGATGAAG
>CAVVAX010000006.1:0-42780 GCA_963746275.1 uncultured Alphaproteobacteria bacterium | reverse complement strand
CTCTACGCCGCCCTCGTCACCTTCGTCGTCATGGGCCGCAGCTACGACTCCGCGGCGCTGGCCGCCGGGCACATCGGCTTCGGCCTCGGCGCCACCTCGACCGCCATCGCCAGCATGCAGGCGATTACCAGCCGCTATGGCCACTCGCCGCTCGCGTTCCTGCTGGTGCCGGTGACGGGCGCGTTCCTGATCGACATCACCAACGCGCTCCTGCTTCGGGCTTCCTCACGCTGCCGTGGTTCGGCTTCTGAAGGACGAACATGCCCATCTTCATCGCGCCGCTTCGCCTGCTCCCGGTTCTCCTTCTTCTCGCAATGCTTGCGCTGCTGGCCGCCTGCGAGGGCGGCCCCGGTGAGGAGGCGGTCGAGGGCGTCGTCCAGGACAAAATCGCCGAGGCGTTTTCCGAAGGGGCGGTGCGGCTGGAGAGCCTGCGCAGGGTCGGCAGCAGTCCCGCGGCTCGCGCCGAGGCGGCGGCTGGCGGCGAGCGCCGCATCGTCTACTATAACGCCACGCTTGCGGTGGAGCACGACATCGACCTGTCGTCCTGGCAGGGGCTGAACCTCGGCGCCGTGGCGAGCCTGCTTGGCGCCACCGAGAGGGGGATCTCCGGCCTGAAGCAGGGGGGCAACAAGCAGGGCGACCGGCTCTACGTCCATGGCACGGTCACCTATGTTGACGAGAATGGGGAATGGAAACCGGTCCGGACGGCACACGTGCCGGTGGCCGCGGCGCCACCCGAGGACAACACCGGTCCGCCGGCGCAGGCCCGCCAGCTTGTCGAGAACATCCGGACCCTGTTCGAGCAGGCGGGCCCGGCGGCGTCGGCGCAGCATCATCACCGATGAGCTCGAGCGGGCCTACTTCCGCATCCGCCTGCGCCTCGACCGGCTCGAGGGCTCGTTCGTGATCCTCGGCGGCCCCGAGGCGGGCGAGTACCACCAGGTCGCGAGCGTTATCGCCGGCGCTCTGCGCGAGGTCAACATGGCAGGCCGAGCGGTGGTCACCGAGGGCAGCGTCGAGAACCTGAGCCTGCTCGCCGCCCGCGCGCGGACGTCGCGCTGGCGCAAAACAACATTGCCATGCGCGCGGTCGAAGGCCGCCGCCGTCCTTACACGGGAGACGCCGCGGCGCCCGACCTACTGGCGCTGGCTTCGCTGTTCCCCGAGCAGGTACACGTAATCCTGACCCCCCGCGCGGAGGTAACCAAGCCTTGCCGACCTCAAGGGCAAGCGCGTCGACGTCGGCCAGCCCAACTCCGGCACCCGGGTCGATGCCGAGGCGCTGCTGGCGGCGGCCGGACCTTCGCCCGCCGACCTCGACGAGGCGAGCGAGCGAGGCCTTGGCGGCGGCCTGGCCGCGCTGGACCGGGGCGAGTTGGATGCGGTGATCGCGACCGTTAGCGCCCCGGCCCGCAGCGTGCAGGCGCTTGCCGAGGGAAGCGGCGTCAGGTTCCTGTCGCTCGGCGCGGCGGAGCAGGCGGAGCTCGCCGGCAAGGGTGCCGGCTACGTCGCGGCGACCATGACGCCCGGAACGTATGCGGGACAGGATGAGCCGGTGCGCACGGTCGCCGCCGCGGCCCTGCTCGTCGCTCGCACGGATCTTCCCGACGCCGACGCCGAGGCCCTGCTGCGCCAGGTCTTCGACGGCATCGACTTCTTCGCCGCCGGCAGCCCGGCGGGCTCGCAGATCAGCCGGGGAAGCGCCACGACCGGCGTCGGCATTCCCTGGCACCCGGCGGCTGAGCGCTTCTTCGCCAACGCCACGCGGGCAGACGCAGCGCAGTAGCCGCCGAGCGGGGCCGGCAGGCGTGCGGCGACCCCGCCCCCAAAGCCGCTCAGTTGCTCTTGTGCGTTCAGCGCGTAGCCGGCGCCGCGGACGGTGCGGATCACGTCCTCGTCGCCGTGCTCGCCCAGCGCCTTGCGCAGCCGGCGGATGTGGACGTCGACGGTGCGCAGCTCGACGTGGATGTCGCGGCCCCAGACCTTGTCGAGGAGCTGCTCGCGGGAGAACACCCGCTCCGGCTTCTCCATGAACAGCCGGAGCAGGCGGAACTCGGTGGGGCCGAGGTGGATCGAGCGGCCGCCGCGGGTGACCCGGTGCGTCGCCAAGTCCATGGTGATGTCCTGGCAGGACAGCACCTCCTCGGTCAGCGCCGGCCGCGAGCGGCGGAGCACGGCGCGGACCCGGGCCACCAGCTCGCTCGGCGAGAACGGCTTGACCACGTAGTCGTCGGCGCCGCTGTCGAAGCCGCGGATGCGGTCGGACTCCTCGCTGCGCGCGGTCAGCATGATGATCGGCAGCGCCCGGGTCTCGGCCCGGCCGCGCAGCCGCTGGCAGAGCGAGATGCCCGACGTGCCGGGCAGCATCCAGTCGAGGATGACCAGATCGGGCTGGTGCTCCTCGACCGCGAACAGGCCGTCGTCGCCGTCGGTGGCGAGGACCACGTCGAAGCCCTCGCGCTCGAAGTTGTAGCGCAGCACCTCGGCCTGGGCGTCCTCGTCCTCGACGATGAGCACCTTCGGCTTCATCGCTGCCCCGCCGGCGGGATCATGTTCATCGTCTGGCCCTCAGTGTTCATGAGGCTCGGCAACCGCAAAGTAGGTCTCGTCGTCCTGGGGCCGTTGCGTCAGCGGCACCGTCCCCTTGACCAGGAAGTGGGTGATCTCGGCGATGTTGGTGGCGTGGTCGCCGACCCGCTCCAGGTTCTTGGCGACGAAGAGGAGATGGGTGCAGGCGGTGATGTTGCGCGCGTCCTCCATCATGTAGGTCAGGAGCTCGCGGAACAGGCTGGTGTAGAGGGCGTCGAGCTCCTTGTCGCGCTCGCGGACCATGTTCGCCTTGTCGACGTCGCGCGCGAGGTAGGCGTCGAGCACGTCCTTGACCATCTCCTGCGCCAGCCGGCCCAGCCTGCCGATGGTCATCGACGGCGGCACCGGCGGCATCTCCACCAGCGTTCCCGTTCGCTTGGCGACGTTCTTGGCGTAGTCGCCAATGCGCTCGAGGATGTTCGCGGTCTTAAGCGCTGCGATGATCTGGCGCAGGTCGCTGGCCATGGGCTGGCGCAACGCCAGCAGCATGACCGTGTGGTGATCGACCTCGAGCTCGAGCTCGTCCAGGCGCATGTCGATGCCGACGACCCTGGCGGCCTTCTCGCTGTCGCGCTTCATCAGCGCCTCGATGGCGTTGGCCAGCTGGGTCTCGGCCAGGCCGCCCATCTCGGCGATGAGGTGGTCGAGCCGCTTGAGCTGCTCGTCGAACGCCTTGACGGTGTGTTCCGAGCCCATGGTCGCCGCTCCTCTCCGACCGCCGGATCAGCCGAACCGGCCGGTGATGTAGTCCTGGGTTCGCCGATCGACCGGGTTGGTGAAAATCTGCTCCGTCTCGCCGGTCTCGACGATGACCCCGAGGTGGAAGAAACTGGTGCGCTGCGACACGCGCGCTGCCTGCTGCATCGAGTGGGTGACGATGACGATGCTGTAGTTGCTGCGCAGCTCGTCCATCAGCTCCTCGATCTTCGCCGTGGCGATGGGGTCGAGCGCCGAGCACGGCTCGTCCATCAGGATCACCTCCGGCTGCACGGCGATGGCGCGGGCGATGCACAGCCGCTGCTGCTGGCCGCCGGAGAGCCCGGTTCCCGGCTCGTGCATGCGGTCCTTCACCTCGCCGAGGAGGCCGGCCCGCTCCAGGCTGGTCACCACGATCTCCTCGAGCTGGGTCTTGTCCCTGGCGATGCCGTGGATCCGCGGCCCGTAGGCGACGTTCTCGAAGATCGACTTGGGAAAGGGGTTCGGCTTCTGGAAGACCATGCCGACCCGCGCGCGCAGGTGCACGACGTCCATCTCCCTGGCGTAGATGTCCTCGCCGTCGAGCAGGATCTGGCCGCTGACCCGGCAGCCCGGGATGATGTCGTTCATCCGGTTGAGGCAGCGCAGGTAGGTGGACTTGCCGCATCCCGACGGGCCGATCAGCGCGGTCACGTCGTTGCGGTTGATGTCGAGGCTGACGTTGTTGAGGGCCTTCTTCGCCCCGTAATGGACCGTCACGTTTCGCGTGGCGAACGTCACGGCCTGGTCCGGCATCGGCTCACTCGCCGGCGCCGCCGTCTGCGGAGGCTGCGGGTGGATCATCGTCATCACTTCTGCTGTCTCCAACCCTACCACTTTCTCTCGAATCGCCGGCGCAGGACAACCGCCAGAACGTTCATCAGCACCAGGAAAGCGAGCAGGACCATGATCGCCGCCGACGCCCGCTCGACGAAGGCGCGCTCGGGCGCGTCCGACCAGAGGAAGATCTGCACCGGCATCACCGTCGCCGGGCTAAGCGGCCCGGCGGGAATGTCGACGATGAAGGCGACCATGCCGATCATGAGCAGCGGCGCGGTCTCGCCCAGCGCCTGGGCCATGCCGATGATGGTGCCGGTCAGCATCCCCGGCAAAGCCAGCGGCACCACGTGGTGGAAGACGGTCTGCAGCCGTGAGGCGCCGACGCCCATCGCCGCCTCCCGGATCGACGGCGGCACCGCCTTCAGCGCCGCCCGGCTGGCAATGATGATGGTGGGCAGGGTGATCAGCGCCAGCACCATGCCGCCAACCAGCGGTGCGGAGCGCGGGAAGCCGAAGAAGTTCAAGAACACCGCGAGGCCGAGCAGGCCGAAGACGATGGACGGCACCGCCGCTAAGTTGTTGATGTTGACTTCGATCAGCTGCGTCCAGCGGTTCTTCGGCGCGAACTCCTCGAGGTAGATGGCGGCGCCGACGGCGAGTGGGAACGACAGGACCAGCGTCACCAGCATGGTCCAGAACGAGCCAACCAGCGCCCCCCAGACGCCGGCGAGTTCCGGCGAGCGGGAATCCGCGCGGGTGAATAGCGTGGTGTTAAAGACGCGCTCGATCATGCCCCGCTGCTGGAGGCGCTCGAACCAGCGAGCCTGATCCTCCGAAACGCGGGTCTGCTCGGTCGCCGTCGTGGCGTCGATGGCGCCCTTGGCGAACTGGTCGAAGTCGTCGGACAGCGGCACCAGCATCTCGATGCGGGCGCCGATCAGCCCGGGGTTCGCCATCACCTCGTCGCGCAGGACGTAGGCGCCTCCCGGGCTCAGCATCGCGAACAGCTCGCGGCGCTGGCCGCGGCCGGTCACATCCGGGAACAGGTCGTCGAGCGCGTCGCGGATGACCTTCTGGTAGTCCGCCCGCGACAGCGTTTCCGGATCGCGCGTGCCATCGGGATCGACCAGCTGCGGGTAGATCGTCACCGGCAGGCGGATCATGGTTTGGGTGAAGGCGGGGATGCCCGTGGTGATGACGGTGAACAGCAGGATCGCGAGACTCAGCCCGGCGAAGACGATGGCCAGAAGGCCGTAGAGGCGGAACCGCCGCTCGGCCGCGTAGCGCTTCTTCAGGCTCGCGGCGACGGACTCCGGGACCGCTGTTGCTCTTTCGACCGGCTGCTCGCCGGCCGCGGTTATGGCGCCGTTACTCATACTGTTCCCGGTACTTGTTCACGATGTGCAGGGCGACGACGTTCAGCACGAGGGTGACGCAGAAGAGCACGAGGCCGAGGGCGAAGGCGGCGAGCGTCTTCGGGCTGTCGAACTCCTGATCGCCGACCAGGAGGGTGACGATCTGGACGGTGATCGTCGTCACCGCCTCCAGCGGGTTGGCGGTGAGATTGGCGGCGAGCCCTGCGGCCATGACCACGATCATGGTCTCGCCGATGGCCCGCGAGATGGCGAGCAGGAAGCCGCCGACGATCCCGGGCAGCGCCGCCGGCAGGATCACCCTGCGGATCATCTCCGACTGGGTGCTGCCGAGGCCATAGGAGCCCTCCCGCATCGACTGCGGCACGGCGGTGATGACGTCGTCGGACAAGGACGAGACGAAGGGGATGATCATCACCCCCATAACGATGCCGGCCGCGAGCGCGCTCTCCGAAGACACGCCCAGGCCCAGGCCTTCGCCGACGTTGCGGAAGAACGGGGCCACTGTCAGGGCGGCGAAGAAGCCGTAGACCACCGTCGGGATGCCGGCGAGGATCTCGAGGATGGGCTTGATGATCGCCCGCATCCGCGGATGGGCGTATTCCGCGGTGTAGATCGCGGCGAACAGCCCGATGGGCATGGCCACGCACATGGCGATGAACGAGATCAGCAGGGTGCCGACGAACAGGGGCACGGCGCCGAAGACGCCGGCAGACGCCCACCTGATCGGCGCGCAGCGCGATCTGCGGGCTCCACTCGGTCCCGAACAGGAACTCGATGGGCGACACCTTGATGAAGAAGCGCCCGGCCTCGAAGATCAGCGACAGCACGATCCCGATGGTGGTGATGATCGCCACGGCCGAGCAGGCCATCATGAGCATCTTGACGACCTGCTCGACCCCCGCCCGGGCGCGGAGATCGGGCTTGATCCGCTTGCGCGCGTAGCTCAGGCCCGCCACCGCCACCGCCAATGCCACGACCGACATCGCCGCGAAGCTGATGGTGCGAAGCGCGTTGTAACGCTCCGCCGCCGCCTTCACCTCTTCGCCGGCAGAGCCCGCAGACATGGCGCCGCCGGCGACGTTGCGAATATCGTTGAGCAGCAGGTCCAGACGCGCCGGGTCGAGATCCCGTGCGGCCTCGGGCAGGCCGGCGACGACCAGGGCGCGGATGATGGAGGGCTCCAGCATCAGCCACGCGGCGATGATGCAAAGAGCAGGCAACCCGCACCAGAGGGCGACGTAGTGGCCGTAGTATGACGGCAAGGAGTTCAGGCGGGCGCCAGCTGCGGCCGCGGACCTTACCGCGCGCCCACGGCCCATGGAGTAGCCGATCGCTACCAGCGTCAGCAGGGCCGCGGTGAGCACCAGGAATGTCATGGACAGGGCTTCGCTGCGCCACCGGTTACAGATCAGAATTTTTTAGCAGTAGATCGCGACCGGAGAGGAGGAGCCCTCCCCTCCGGCACGACACTCGCTTTGTGGTCCTGGACGCGGATCACATGCCGACGTTGTTGGGAAGCTCCTTGGCGACTTGCTGGTACTTCTCCCGCTCCTCGTCGGGCAGCGCGATCAGGCCCTTGTCGGCGAGATAACCCTCCGCGCCGCTCGCCTTGTCGCTGGTGAACTCGACGACGAACTCCTGCAGGCCGGGGATCACGCCCACGTGCGGCTTCTTGACGTAGATGAAGAGCGAACGCGAGATCGGGTACTCGCCGGAGGAGATGTTCTCGTAGGTGTCGGCGACGCCGTTGATCTTGCTGCCCTGGATCTTGTCCTGGTTCTGCTCGAGGAAGCTGTAGCCGAAGACGCCGAAGGCGTTGGGGTTAGCTTCGAGCTTGCGCACGATCAGGACGTCGTTCTCGCCGGCCTCCACGTAAGCGCCGTCCTCACGGACGCCGTGGCAGACGGCCTTGAACTTGTCGGGGTCGGACTTTTCCAGCTGGGCGATGGCGTCGATCTTCTTGCAGCCGCCCTCCATGGCCAGCTCGACGAAGGCGTCGCGGGTTCCCGGATGTGGGCGGCGGGCCGAGCACCTCGATCCTGGCGTCGGGCAGCGACGGGGCGATGTCGCTCCACTTGGTGTTGGGGTTGGGGGCGAAGCCGCCCTTGCCGTCGGGCAGGTCCTTGGCCAGCGCCCGGTAGAGCTGCTCCAGCGTGATGTCCATCTGCTTGGACTGCCTGGAGTTGGCGAGCACGATGCCGTCGTAGCCGATCTTGATCTCGGTGATGCCGGTGACCCCGGCCTTGGCGCAGCTCTCGATCTCGGACTTCTTGATCGCCCGCGAGGCGTTGCTGACGTCGGGCGTATCCACGCCGGCGCCGGAGCAGAACAGCTTGAAGCCGCCGCCGGTGCCGGTGCTCTCGATGATCGGCGTGGCGAACTTGGTGGTCCTGCCGAACTCCTCGGCGACGCGGGTCGTGAACGGATAGACGGTGGACGAGCCGACGACGCGGATTTGGTCGCGCGCGTGTGCAGTGCCCGCCACGGCGATGCTCGCGAGCACCACCCCGGCCATTAGCTGCTTGATCATTGAACTCTCCCGTAACCCCGATCCGGACGGCGGGTCGATGCCTCGCCAGTCATGATGCCCTTCCGGCTTGGCCGGAACACTAAGGGCCAGCGGATGCACATTTATGACAGCAGCGTTACACTTTGATGACAGCGCCAACTAAGTGCGCTGAAATGGAGCCGCGGTGCGATTCTACACCGCGATCTTGACCGGCGGCTCCTCGGCGGCGGCGGGCAGGATGACCGTGAAGGTCGAGCCCTCGCCCCTGGTGCTCTCGACAACGAGCCGGCCGCGGTGGCGGTTGACGATGTGCTTGACGATGGCGAGTCCGAGGCCGGTGCCGCCGAGGCGGCGAGAGCGGCCCTCGTCGGCGCGGTAAAACCGTTCGGTGATGCGGGGAAGATGGATGGCGGCAATGCCGTCGCCGCGGTCGCGAACCGAAATTGCAATCGCCGCGGCGTCGCCGCCGGACGGAGCCCCGGGGCTCAGCGACGCCGGGGAGACGCCGACCTCGACGGCGGTTCCCGGGCGCCCGTACTTCACGGCGTTGTCGAGCAGATTGTGAAACACCTGGGTCAGCTGGTCGGCGTCGCCGCGCACTTTGGATAGGCCGGGCGGGCAGGCTACAGCGATGGTCATGTCCTTGCCGGCGGCACGCACCGATAAGGTCGCGGCGACGGCGGCCAGCACCTCCTCGATCTCCACGGCTTCGCGCGGGGCGACGTGCTCGTTGATCTCGACCCGGGACAGCGACATCAGGTCGTCGACGAGACGCGCCATCCGCCCGGCTTCCGTATGCATGATCGACAGGAACCGCTCGCGCGCCGCCGCGTCGTCGGCCGCCGGGCCGCGCAGCGTCTCGATCAGTCCGATCAGCGCTGAGAGCGGCGAGCGCAACTCGTGGCTGGCGTTGGCGACAAAATCCGACTGCATCTGCTCGGCACGCTTCGCCCGGGTCTCGTCGTGGAGGATAAGGACGATCCGCCGCTCCGCCGCGTCACCCCCGGCGGGCACCCGCGCGGCATGGAAGGTGAAGGTCCGCGCGATCGGCCCCGGCAGGGTGATCTCGGCGCTGATCGCCAGCGCCCCCGCCGCAATCGCGTCGACGGCGGCGAGCACCTCCGGGTGGCGCAGCGACATCGCCAGGTCGCGGCCGAGCCCGCCGATGCCGAGGACCTCGCGGGCCGGCGCATTCGCCGCCATGACCTCGCGGGCATCGTTCAGCACGATCAGCGGATCGGGAACCGCATCGAGAAACGCCTGGGTGACCAAGCTCGGCGGCGCATCTTGCACCGCCGGCTTTTGCGCGTCGGCGCGGCGCCAGCGCCGGACCAGCCACCAAGCCGAAAGAGTGCAGCGCGGCGAGCAGCGCGATAGCGGCGACGGTATCGAGGTGCCCGCCCATGGCCAGCAGGGCGACGAGAAGCGCTGCCGGGAGGACGCCCGCGGCAACCTCGCGGCCAGGCCATACCTTGCGCACCGTGCGCACCTCCGCAGCCGTCTGCGAGTCGGAGTTCAGCCCCACCGCTGGACCATGACGCAGGCGCGCGCCGCCGGTCAACGCTGCGAAGATGACACTGCGGTGACGACCGGCGCCGCGACGGAGTGGCAGGGCGAAGGCGCCGCTTCCGACGTGACCCGGTTGCGGCCGGCCTTCTTGGCGGCATAGAGCGCGTGGTCCGCCCGCTCGACGAGCTGGCGCAGCGGCTCGCCGGGGGTGAATTCGGCCACGCCGATGGACACCGTGAACGAGCCGAGCCGCTGGCTGGTCGCCCGGTTAACGACGGAGCGGCGGGCGACGCGCAGCCGGATCGCCTCGGCAAGCTTGACCGCGTTGTCGAGCGCGGTCTGCGGCAGGACGACCGCGAACTCCTCGCCGCCGTAGCGGGCCGGGGTGTCCTGGCCCTTGACCGACTGCTTCAGCACGGCGGCGAGAAGGCGGAGCACTTGATCGCCGACGTGATGGCCGTGGGTGTCGTTGAACCTCTTGAAATGGTCGATGTCGAGCATCAGCAGCGACAGCGGGTCGCCGCTCTCCATGCCGTCGAGCGCCGCCTGGCGCAGGACGAAGTCGAACATCTTGCGGTTGGCGATGCCGGTCAGCCCGTCGGTCATCGCCTCGCGGCGGGCCTCCTCGAGCTGATCACGCAGCTTGTTGACCTCGGTCAGCGAATCCTTGAGCTGCCGCTCGACGTCGCGGCTCTGCTGGCGCATCGCCCGGGTCTGATCGAGAACCCGCGACAGCACCTCCGCCAACGTCTCCGACTGCGTCGGGTCGACGAGGGCGACCTGCACCGTCTCCAGGGTCCGGCCATAGTCGGCGGCGCCGCGGCCGACCTTGTCGAGGGTGCCGAGCACCCGCGCCAGTTCCGCCTCCATGCGCTCGGCGATCAAGTGCATCGGCACGGCTTCGTAGGGCGCCGTGCAGTACTTGGCGAAGATCTGGGCGTTGCGCTCGGGGGTGAACTCGCAGCCGCTGTCCAGCATGATGGCCAGGGCGCGGTTGAGGTCCGGCCGGTTGCCGCAGAAGTAGCTGTACCAGACGGTGAAGTTGTTGGGGGTCGGCGCGATGTTGCGCTCGTCCATGATCTTGAGCGCCGCGGTTGCAAGGGCGAGCACCTGGTCCTGCGCGTTCTGCTCGGTCATGAGGCCTCGGCCGCTAACGCTGTGAGGTGAAGACTGTGACTGGGGCGATGCTAAGCCGACGCGGTTAAGGCGGAGTAAAGATCGCCGGCCGCCTCATCCGGCCCGCGCCCGAGCGCGGCTGGCTCGGGTGGCTCAGATCAGCGCGGGCGGCGGCCGCTGAGGCTGATCGCCCGCCCCGCCCGCAGCGGCGGATCCAGCCGCGCATGCGCTTCGGCGGCAGTGGCGAGTCTGGAGGCCGCATCCGCCGGCAGCGGCGCCGTCCGTCTCGCCTCGAGGTCGACGTGCAGGCACAAGACCTCGTTGCTGGCGACGAGGCCGTCCTCGGCCGGCGAGGTCATCTCGTGGTAGAGGATCAGCCGCTTGCCGTCGAAGCCGAGGATCCTGCTCGCCACCTCCACCTCCTGGCCTTCGCGCACCTCGCGCTCGTAGGTCACGTGCGCCTCGGCCACGAACACGGAGCAGCCGCTGCGCCCACGATAGGCTTCGCCGATGTCCATCCGGTCGAGCACGGCGTCGGTGGCGTGGTCGAAGATCAGGACATAGTAGGCGACGTTCATATGCCCGTTGTAGTCGACCCACTCGGCACGGATCGTCTCGCGGTGCAGCCGCAAGACCCCGTCCCCGCCCTCGTACCCGTCCCCCTGCCCGTCCCCGCCCGAATGGGTGCCAACGCCCGCCCCTGCCCGCCGTCGCTGGCTCTCGCTCACCGTCATCACCTCTCGCCCGGCCTTCGCCTCGGACGGCTCCTTTTAAGCGAGGTTGAGCCATGACGCCAGCGTGCGCCCTGCCTCAGTCCTCCGCAGGGTGACCCTACCGCCTGCGCCTCGACCGGCTGCGGCAGCGGTCGGCTCTTGACAACCGTGAGATTGCCGACTAGCTCTCTGGCACTCACGTCAGCAGAGTGCTAACAAAACCCCGCCGAGGGTAGCTGGCTCATATTCATTCCAGGGTTCGCGGAGGATAAACAATGAAATTTAAGCCCTTGCACGATCGCGTGCTGGTCAAGCGGATCGAGCAGGAAGAGAAGACCAAGGGCGGGATCATCATCCCCGATACCGCCAAGGAGAAGCCCCAGGAAGGCGAGATCATCGCCGTCGGTCCCGGCAGCCGCGACGACGATGGCAAGGTCGTTCCGCTCGACGTCAAGTCCGGCGACCGCGTGCTGTTCGGCAAGTGGTCCGGGTCCGAGGTCAAGATCGACGGCGAAGAGCTGCTGATCATGAAGGAGTCCGACCTCCTCGGCATCCTCGAAGCCTAACCAGCACATCCTGAACACGGAGATCGACGAAAAATGGCTGCGAAAGACGTACGGTTCGGCACGGATGCACGTAACAAGATGCTTCACGGCGTCGACGTGCTCGCGAACGCGGTGAAGGTGACGCTGGGGCCGAAGGGCCGCAACGTCGTCCTGGAGAAGAGCTTCGGCTCGCCGCGGATCACCAAGGACGGCGTGACCGTCGCCAAGGAGATCGAGCTCAAGGACAGGTTCGAGAACATGGGCGCGCAGATGGTCCGCGAGGTCGCATCGAAGACCTCCGACGAGGCCGGCGACGGCACGACCACTGCGACCGTTCTCGCCCAGTCGATCGTCCGCGAGGGCGCCAAGGCGGTGGCCGCCGGGATGAACCCCATGGACCTCAAGCGCGGCATCGACCTCGCCGTCGAGGCGGTGATCAAGGACCTGAAGTCGCGCTCGCGCGTGGTTTCCACCAACGCCGAGATCGCCCAGGTCGGCACCATCTCCGCCAACGGCGAGAAAGAGATCGGCGACATGCTGGCCCGGGCGATGGAGAAGGTCGGCAAGGAGGGCGTGATCACCGCCGAGGAGGCCAAGAGCCTGTCGAGCGAGCTCGAGGTGGTCGAGGGCATGCAGTTCGACCGCGGCTACACCTCGCCCTACTTCGTCACCAACGCCGAGAAGATGAACTGCGAGCTCGAAAACCCGTTCATCCTCATCCATGAGAAGAAGCTGTCGGGCCTGCAGCCGCTGCTGCCCGTTCTGGAAACGGTGGTCCAGTCGGGCCGGCCGCTGCTGATCATCGCCGAGGACATCGAGGGCGAGGCCCTCGCGACGCTCGTCGTCAACAAGCTGCGCGGCGGGCTGAAGGTCGCGGCGGTGAAGGCTCCAGGCTTCGGTGACCGGCGCAAGGCCATGCTCGAGGACATCGCCATCCTCACCCGCGGCCAGGTCATCTCCGAGGACTTGGGGATCAAGCTCGAGAACGTCGCCATCGACATGCTCGGCACCGCCAAGCGCGTCGTCATCACCAAGGAAGAGACCACGATCATTGAGGGCGCCGGCGACAGGAGCGACATCCAGGCCCGCTGCAACCAGATCCGCGCCCAGGTCGAGGAGACCACCTCCGACTACGACCGCGAGAAGCTGCAGGAGCGGCTGGCGAAGCTCGCCGGCGGCGTCGCGGTGATCCGCGTCGGTGGCGCCACCGAGACCGAGGTGAAGGAGAAGAAGGATCGCGTCGAGGACGCCATGCACGCGACCCGCGCCGCGGTCGAGGAAGGCGTGGTTCCGGGCGGCGGCGTTGCCCTGCTCTATGCCGGCAAGGCGCTGGACACCGTTCAGACCGAGAACGACGACCAGAAGCACGGGCTCGAGATCGTCCGCCGGGCGCTGCAGGCGCCTTGCCGGCAGATCGCCGAGAACGCCGGCGTCGACGGCGCCGTCGTGGCCGGAAAGCTGCTGGAGCGTGGCGAGGCCGAAATTGGCTTCGATGCCCAGTCCGAGACCTATGTCGATATGTTCAAGGCCGGCATCATCGACCCGACCAAGGTCGTGCGCACCGCGCTGCAGGACGCCGCGTCCGTCGCCGGGCTCTTGATCACCACCGAGGCAATGGTGGCCGAGCGGCCGGAGAAGAAGGACCCGATGCCGCAGATGCCGGGCGGCGGCATGGGCGATATGGACTTCTAGGTCCGCCCACCACCTTCCAGAGAAGCATCGAGGGCCGCGGGGAGCAATCTCCGCGGCTTTTTTTGCGTAGCTTTTACTCTTGTTTTGCCATCGCATCCGGCTGACCGGCAGCCGCGCGCCGCTCTGCAGGAGCCGTCAGCGAATGCCAAAACGCCTGCTCCCGCTCTCCGCCGCCGTCCTCCGCGTGGTGGTCTTCCGGCGCAGCGTAGAGGTGGGCGCGCAAGCTCGTTGCGGTGCAGCAGAGTTGCCGGGCGGAGCCTGCAGGCGGCGCGGTTCCGGCGGCGAGGGAGGCGAGCAGATGGGCGACGGGATCGCCCGACCCGGCAAGGTGAACGTCGACGACGCTCATGCGCTCGGCAACGGCGGTATTCGACAGGGCAAGGTCCAGCCCCTCGTAGACGGCCTTGCGGCCAAGATCATCCACGAGCGGCGTAACCAGGTAGTACCGCCATTCGCCGAAGTCGCAACCGTAGAGCCAGGCCGCAGCGGCCGGGCGCATGCCGAGTTCTGACGCCAACTCCAGTAGCGCTGCGCCATCGGCCTTCATGTCCTCGGTCAAAACCTCGCGACGCATGCGCTTTTCCTCCAGCTCTGCGCTGCCAAGCACCCCGAGCCTTTACCCGGATGCAGCAGGGCCAAGACAACGTCATCGCGAGCCGCAACGCGGCGTGGCGATCCAGAAGACTGGTTGCTTCGTCGGCAATCGCCTTCTCGCAATGACAGCACCGCCGTCGTGCGCGGGATCGCTCAGCTTTTTAGCTCGCCTTCAGGAAGCGGCTCCTGAACTGCTCGGTGTTCTCGTTGGCGCGGCCCTCAAACACCTTGGTCAGCGCCCGGCACATGACGAAGCTTTCGGCGCCGAGTTGGAGGAACTGGCGGACCTTGGAGAACTCGCGCACGACCATGGCCGGATCGTAGCCGTCGACCATCAGCTTGATCGCCACCTCGGTCATCTCACGGACCCGCTCGGCGTCGCTTGCGTCCTTCCAGCGACTGAACGAGGCGCCCGTGCCGTAATTGTAGCCCTCGCGCGTCAGCCGCGCGGTCAGGCCTTGGTCGAGGGGAACGACGCGGACCACGCCAATCCTGTCGTTCCACCAGATGTGCGCGTCCTGCGCCTCGATCTGCCCGGGGTTCTTCTCGATGAGCATCGTCGAACGGCCCTTTCCCTGCCGGTGTCGCATTCCGCCGGAAGGTACCATGGATGCACCGATATTGGTACGTTTGGGTAAAGAAAGATGCGCTTCGTCTTCAGTGCGGCAGGTGGCGCAGCAGCAGGTCGACGTTGCGGCGGTTGGCCTTGTAGCCGGCGTCGAACAGGTCGCCGACCAGCGGGATCAGGCCGAGGACGGCATCGACCCCCATGTTCGCCAGCATGCGCAGGATGACGCGGCGGGGCACGCCGAGGCGGGCCGCCTCGGCGATGATGTAGGTGGCGCAGGCCGCGCCGGCGGCGTCGCCGATCCCCGGGACCAGGCCGATGATCCCGTCCCAGCCAAAACGCCATCGCGTGCCGGGAATGCGGAAACGGTCGTCGAGAAGATTGGCCAGCCGCTCCAGCCGGCGGATCCGCGCCCAGTCCCGGTTGCTCGAATAGGTCGTGTCCAACCCCGTTCTCCGCGATGCGCCACAGGAACGGCGCCAGCAGCGGCAGGTTCCACTGCTCGCAAAGGGCGGGTGCTGGGCGCGCGGATCAGCTCGGCTGGGCGATGGTGGTGTACCGCGCCTTGGCGGCGCGCTCGATGGCGACGGCGACCAAGCGGTCGACCGCCAGGCGGTCGCGGATGATCTCGAGCATGCGCAGTTCCTCGCGGTCCACCCGGCCGTCGGCGGCGGCGACATCGCAGGCCAGCGCATAGGCCGTCTCGCGCAGCTTCGCCGGTAGCGCCGCCTCGATCTGGGCCAGCGCCGCCTCCAGGCCGTCATCCACGTCGAGGCACTCGGCGCAGGCCGCCGCCGTGGCCGGCAGGAGCTCGCGGTTGTAGTCCTTGAACACCGGCAGCCCCTGGATGATCTCGCCGATCTTGCGCAGCTCGGCGTCGGTCATGTCGCGATCGGCCGCAGAAACCATGACCATGGTGTAGATCAGCGCCGCGTGGTGGGTGATCATCTTCCGTCCTCGACCCAGCGTCAGGCCACGCGCACGCACGCGGCGGTTCCCCAGAACCCATGTTGTCGCGCCAATCTGCCGGCAGCCGCAAAGAATGGCAACCATGCCGGGGCGCCGGGCGCTTGCCGGGCGCGGCTACCACGGCGGCGAAACGGGTTATACTGAACATCGCTCGCTCGGCTGTCAGGCGGGCGGGCGGACCCCGGACGAGGCGACGGCCGCGCTCGTCTCGTCCGCAAGCGACAAGAGGCGGAAGCATGAGCGCCGGCCGGCTACTGATCTGCGACGACGAGGAGCGCTTCGGGCGATTCGTCCAGCGCGTCGCCATCGACCTCGGCTTCGCGGTCGAGCTCACGAACAGCGCCGCCGATTTCATCGCCGTCTACGACGACTTCGCCCCGACCATCATCGTGCTCGACATGATCATGCCGGACATGGACGGCAACGAGCTGATCCTCTGGCTTGCTCAGCGGCGCTGCCCGGCCGACCTGATCATCTGCACCGGCTACAACCCCGACTACGCCACCAATGCCAAGATCCTGGCCGAGTTCAAAGGGCTGAAGAGCGTGACCACGCTGCGCAAGCCGGTCAGCGTCGCCCTCCTCCGCCAGGCGCTGCAGGCCACGCCACAAGCGCCGCAGCGGACCTGAGGACGGGGCGGGGGACCCGGACCGTGCGCGAGTATCGGAGCGTCATTCTCCTGATCCTGATCATGACCGGCGTCACCCTGGTCGTCGGCGGCGCCGCCATCCTGATTCTCTACGAGACCGCCATGACCCAGGCCCGGATGCGGCTGACCGAGGCGGTGCGAAGCCAGGCCGTCCTGATCGACGCCATCGTCGGCCACGAGATCTCGCTTGGGGAACCGGTCTCAGCCGCGCAGCGCAACGCCATCGTCCAGATCGGCATGGCTTATGCCGCCGGCGGCGCGGCATCCGCAGTCGGCGATCTCAACCTGGCGCGCCGGGAGGGCGACGAGATCGTCTTCCTGGTGCGCAGCGACCAGCCGGACGGCAAGCCGCTGCGGGTCGGCTTCGATGCGCCGGGGGTCGAGCCGATGCGCCGGGCCTTGAGCGGCGAGAACGGTGTGCTCACCAACGTCGCCTACCTCGGCCGCCAGGTCATGGCCGCGTACGAGCCGGTGCCGACGGGCGACCTCGGCGTTGTCAGCAAGATCGACCTGGCGGCACTGCGCGCACCGTTCAAGCGCGCCGCATTCGCCGTCCTGGCGCTGGCGCTGGTAATGATTAGCCTCGGCACCACCCTGTTCGTCCACATCAGCGCCCCCATCATCGAGCATCTCCGCACCAGCGAGCGCCGCTTCCGCGATCTGTTCGCCAGCATGAGCAGCGGCGTCGCCGTGTTCAGGGCCGTCGGCGACGGCAGCGACTTCGTCTTCACCGACCTCAACCCGGCGGGCGAGCGCATCGACCAGATGAGCCGCGCCAGTCTGCTGGGCCACGCAGTCGGCGAGGTCCTTCCCGGCACCGAGGCGTCCGGGCTGCTCGACGTGCTCCGCCGGGTCTGGCTTACCGGGAAGGCGGAGCACCTGCCGCCCCGCCTCTACGAGGACCAGCGCATTCGCGGCTGGCGCGAGAGCATCGTCTACAAGCTGCCGGGCGGCGAGGTGGTCGAGTTGTTCGACGACGTGACCCAGCGCCAGGCGACCGAGGAGCAGCTTCGCCACGCCCAGAAGATGGAGGTCGTGGGCCAGCTCACCGGCGGCGTCGCCCACGACTTCAACAACCTGCTGGCCATCATCCTCGGCAACCTGCAGCTTCTTCGCGAGCGGCTCGGCGACGACTCGGTCGCCCGCGAGCTCGTCGCCGATGCCCTCTGGTCGGCGGAGCGCGGCGCCGAGCTCACCCACCGCCTGCTCGCCTTCGCCCGCCGCCAGCCGCTGAACCCGGTCGTCACCGACGTCAACGCCCTCATCCAGGGGATGATCGAGCTGGTCCGCCGCACGGTCGCGAGCAGCAGCCTGGGCAACCCCGCCGTCAGTCGTCGAGGAGAACCTAGAGCCGGGGCTATGGCCGGCCACCATCGACCGCGGCCAGCTCGAAAGCGCGCTGATGAACCTCATCGTCAATGCCCGCGACGCGATGGCCTCGGGCGGCACATTGATGCTTGCGACCGCCAACGTCGTGGTCGAGGCAACGAAGGCCGAGCCCGAGGCGAACGACGCGATCACGCCCGGCGCCTACATCACCGTCGCGGTGAGCGACACCGGGGTCGGCATCCCCGCCGACGTCATCGCCCACATCTTCGAGCCGTTCTTCACCACCAAGCGTCCCGGCGAGGGCAGCGGCCTCGGCCTGAGCATGGTCTATGGCTTCGCCAAGCAGTCGGGCGGGCACGTGGAGGTCGACAGCAAGCCCGGCCGCGGCACCACCGTCCGCCTGTACCTGCCGCGGGCGGAGGAAGAGGCGGCGGCGCCGTCGCCGCGCAGGCAGCGGCGATCCCGGCGGGAGCGGCGGCCGGCGGCTAGGACGCGCCCGGGCACCATCGGCCGCTTCGGCGCCTCGATCCCGGGTTCCGGTGTCGGCGTCGCCACCGGTACCACGGTGACCGACGAGTAGAGGTCCTCAGGCGTCCTCACCAGGTCCATCGTCATCTTCGCGCCGACGCCGATGACGAGGAGCGCCAGCAGGATACGCAACTGCTCCGCCGCGAGCCTGGCGCCGAGGCGCACGCCGAGCTGGGCGCCGATGACGCCGCCGACGAGCAGCAGGATGGCGAGGACGACGTCGACGGTGCGGGTGTGCACCGCCTGCAGGACGGTGACGTTGGCGGTGACGAAGGTGACCTGGAACAGCGAGGTGCCGACCACCACCCGGGTCGGCATGCCGAGCAGGTAGATCATCGCCGGAACCATGGCGAAGCCGCCGCCCACCCCCATGATCGCCGAGAGCACGCCGACGAAGAAGCCGATGCCGAGCGGCAGGAGCGCGCTGATGTACAGCATAGACTTGCGGAAGCGCATCTTGAACGGCAGCCGGTGCATCCAGGTGTGCCGGCCCGGCCCCCGCGACGTGCTCTTGCCGCCGGTGCGGTGGCGCTTGAGCATGGTGCCGACGCCTTCGATCAGCATCAGGATGCCGATGACGACGAGCATCACCACGTAGGAAATGGAGATAACCAGGTCGATCTGGCCGAGTGCCTTGAGCAGGGCGAACAGCCAGACGCCGAGGCCGGAGCCGGCAAGGCCGCCGACCAGCAGGATCAGCCCCATCTTGACGTCGACGTTGCCGCGCTCGAAATGGGCGATGACGCCGGAGACCGAGGCGCCGACGACCTGGTTGGCGCCCGAGGCGACCGCCACCGGCGCCGGGATGCCGAGAAACAGGAGCATGGGCGTCAGCAGGAAGCCGCCGCCGACGCCAAAGACGCCGGAGAGGATTCCGACGCCGGCGCCGACGCCGAGCAGCACCAGAACGTTGGCGCTCAACTCCGCGATCGGGAGATAGATGTCCATGGTCGGCGGCAGCAACCGTCGGGAGAAGGTCTTGTTCTTTTAGCGCGATCCGTGGCCGACTTGAAGCGCGATGCCTACGACACTCATCCCTGCTCAGCAACGAGAACGTGTCAATCACTTGTCCGGTCCGGGTGTCCAGAATGTATCCGGATCGAACCCGCCCCGACCCTCTCCCGCTTGCGCGTCCCGCGCGGGGAGGGAGCCGATCGGCATCGCGCGGTCTCCTCCCCCGCCCGCGCGAAGCGGATCGAGGCCAGGCCTCGCATTCCGGCGTGGCGCCGGCTGTATGCTGCCGGCCGCGGGATTTGCGCTGGCGGCGGCCCGGCGCGCCGGTACATTCGCGTCGCTGCAGAGATCGGCCGCTGCGGCGTCGTGCTGTTCGTCCAATCCCGGCTTCGCCGCGCCGCACGATCTTCAAGCAATGCTTCAGACCGCAAGCGAACCGCCTCGATGACGTATCGAATTCAGGGCGAGAGCCAGGAGTGGGAGGTGGTGGTGGGCCTGGAGGTCCACGCCCAGGTCATCTCCAAGGCGAAGCTGTTCTCCGGCGCCGCCACCGACTTCGGCGCCGAGCCGAACTCGCAAGTCTCCTTCGTCGACGCCGCCTTCCCCGGCATGCTGCCGGTCCTGAACGGCTACTGCATCGAGCAGGCGGTGCGCACCGGGCTCGGCCTGAACGCCACCATCAACCTCGTTAGCGTCTTCGAGCGGAAGAACTACTTCTATGCCGACCTTCCAGCAGGCTACCAGATTTCGCAGTACCAGCGGCCGCTGGTGGGCGAGGGCTGGGTCAGCGTCGACCTCGCCGACGGCACGCAGCAAGACCATCGGCATCGAGCGGCTGCACGTCGAGCAGGACGCCGGCAAGTCGCTGCACGACCAGCACCCGGCCTACACCCTGATCGACCTCAACCGCGCCGGCGTGGCGCTGATGGAGATCGTCTCCAAGCCGGACGTGCGCAGCCCGGAGGAGGCCGGCGCCTACCTGCGCAAGCTGCGCGCGATCATGCGCTACCTCGGCACCTGCGACGGCAACATGGAGCAGGGGTCGATGCGCTGCGACGTCAACGTCAGCGTCCGCCCGCTCGGCAACAACGAGCTCCGCACCCGAACCGAGATCAAGAACGTCAACTCGGTGCGCTTCGTCATGCAGGCGATCGAGTGCGAGGCGGAACGCCAGGTCGGCGTCTACGACGCCGGCGGCAGCATCCGCCAGGAGACCCGGCTCTACGATCCGGTCAAGGGCGAGACGCGGTCGATGCGGGCGAAGGAGTTCGCCCACGACTATCGCTACTTCCCCGACCCCGACCTGCTGCCGCTGACGCTGACGAGCGACGTACGTCGACGCGATCCGCCGGACGCTGGCCGAGCTCCCCGACCAGCGCAAGCAGCGCTACATCGACGACTTCGGCCTATCCGCCTACGACGCCGCCGTGCTGACGGCGGAGAAGGAGGCCTCCGACTACTACGAGCGGCTTGCTGCGGGCCGCGATCCCAAGCTCGCCGCAAACTGGCTCATCACCAACTTGTTCGCGGTGCTGAACAAGCAGGGCCGCGGCATCGCCGATTCACCGATTTCCTCTGACGACTTGGGCGCCCTGCTCGACCTGATGAGCGCAGGGAAAATCTCCGGCCGCCAGGCCAAGGAGGTGTTCGAGGCGATGGCCGAGACCGGCGCCAAGCCCGACGCCATCGTCGCCGAGCGGGGCTTGAGCCAGATCACAGACGAGGGCGCCATCGAGGCGGCGGTGGATGCGGCGATCGCCGCCAACCCGGCCCAGGTCGAGCAGTTCCGCGGCGGCAACGACAAGGTCCTCGGCTGGTTCGTCGGCCAGATCATGAAGGCCACCAAGGGCAAGGCCAATCCGCCGCAGGTCAACGCGCTGCTCAGGAAGAAGCTTGGCCCTTAAGGGACCACCACTGGAACCAGACTGCCTCATCGCCGCGAGTGGCGAGATCGCCCTGAGTGTGGCCGCAACACGTGCGGTCCGCCGGCGGCCTACCGCTCGCGGAAGGCCTCGGCGCGGAGCTTCAGCACCGGCTTGACGAGATAGTCGATGACCGTGCGGGTTCCGGTGTGGATGTCCACCGTCGCCTGCATTCCGGTCGTGATCGGCAACGGGTTGGCCTCGGCGCCGAGGTAGGACTTGGCCGTCTCCACCGTTACCGGGAAGTAGGGCTCGCCCCGCTCCGCCGTCGCCGCGTCTGGCGCAACCCGGATCACCGTTCCTTCCAGGCCGCCATAACGGACAAAGTCGTAGGTGCTGATCTTGACCACTGCTGGCTGGCCCTCGCGGACGTAGCCGCGGTCGATGGTGCGAAGCTTGGCCTCGATCACCAGCTTGCCGCTGGTCGGGACGATGTCCATGATCGGCTCGCCGGGCCCGATGACCCCGCCGATGGTGGTGGTGCGGATGTTGTCGACGACGCCGTCGATCGGGCTGCGCACGGTCGTGCGGCGGCCCTGGTCGTCCGCCTCGGCGAGAAGCTCGCGAAGCTGGGCGATCGTCTGCTCGGACGTGGCTAGTTGCTGCTCCGCTTCACGACGGAAGCGCACGTCCAGCTCGTGCAGCCGCCGCTCGGCCTCCGCCACCGCCGCCTGTGCCGCCGGGATCGCCGGGACGAGGCTCTGCACCTCGCCCTGCAGGCTCTCCACCTCGGCCTTCAGCTCCAGGTGCTCCATGCGCGCCGTCAGCTCCTCGGCAAGAAGCTGCTCCGACATCTCCAGCCGCTGCCGCGCCAAGCCCAGGTTGCGGCGCACTGCTGCGGCGCGGGCCTCGAGCTCTTCGACGGCGAGCTTGCGCTGGCGGACCTGGGCGCGGACCACGTCCTCCGCCGCCGCCAGCTCCCGCCGCCGCGCTGCGATGGCGCGCGCCTCGGCTGCCGCCAGCTCCGGCTGGCGCGCCGCCGCCTCGGCGATCGGGGCATCGGCTGTGGCCATCTCCCGGCCCTCCGCCTCCGCAGATAGCCGGCGGCGACGCAGCAACTCACCATCGAGGCGGGCCTCCAGCTCCCGGCGGTTGACGCCGACGGTGGCAAGATCGAGGCGCACGAGCGGATCGCCGGCGGCGACCACGTCCCCTTCGACGACGTGGAGCTCGGCCACGATCCCCCCTTCCAGGTGCTGCACGGTCTTGACCCGGCCCTGTGGCGCCACGGCGCCTTCAGCGACCGCGACCTCGTCGAGCCGGGCGAAGAAGCACCAGCCGATGAAGGCTGCGAGCAGCATAGCCGCCGGCCAGGCGAGCCGGCGCCAGGTCGGCAACGGGTGGCGGGCAAGCAGCCCGTCGAGCGACGCAGAGGGCATGTTCATTGAGCGGCGCCCGGCGCTGCGGCGGCGGCGCCCGATGCAGCGACGCTGCGGCCGACTGCCTGCGTCGCCGGCGCGCCCGCCGGCGGGTTGGCGTAGCGCGGCGGCGCCACAGCGGCCAGGTTTGCCAGCACCTCGCCGGCCGGGCCGGAGCCGACGGCCGCGCCGGCCGAAAGCCGGGTGATGCTGTCGGCGGCGGCGAGCAGCAGCCGGCTGTGGGTCGCGACCACGACCGGCCGGGCGCGGGCCAGGAGGCGCAGGCTCTCGCGCAGGCGCACCGTCGCCTCCTCGTCGAGGTGGCTCGATGGCTCGTCGAGAAGCACGATCGCCGGATCGGCGATCAGCGCCCGGGCGAGGCCGACGCGCTGGCGCTGCCCGGCCGAGAGCCTGCGCCCGCTCTCCCCCACGTCCGTGGCATAGCCCTGCGCCATGCCGGCCACCTCGTCATGAAGGACGGCGAGGCGGGCAGCGGCGACAATCTCGGCGTCCGACGCTTCGGGCCGGGCCATGGCGATGTTGTCACGGATCGTGCCGGCGAAGAGCGCGTCGTCCTGGGGCAGGTAGCCGATCCAGCGGCCGAGGTCCTCGTCGGCGAACTGGGCGATGTCGGCATCGTCGATCAGCACCCGGCCGGTTTCCGGGCGGTAGAGGCCGCGGATCAGCTTCAACAGCGTGGTCTTGCCGCTGCCGTTGGCGCCGACGACCGCATGCAGGCCCCGGGGCGGAATGCGCAAGCTGAGGTGATCGACGGCCGGCGGGGCGCCGGTGGCGAAAGCGAACGTGACCTCGTCGAGGCGGATCGCGCCGAGCGGCCGGGGCATGGCGACGTTGCGCGCCCCCGGCGCCTTAACCTGGGCGAACACCGCGCTCAGCCGCTCGATCGCGAGCTTTGCGGCGACGAAGCCGCGCCAGCCGCCAACCAGCTGATGCAGCGGGGCGAGCAGGCGGCCGCTGAGCATGTTGGCCGCCACCAGGGCGCCGATGGTCAGGCGTATGGTCGAGGATGGCGGTCGCGCCGATCGCGGTCATCAGCACCGTGGTCGCCAGCGTCACCGTCGTTGCCAGGTTGGCGTAGGTGTCGCTGCGGCCGCCGCGCACCGCGCCGGCTACGATGGCATCGGCGTGCGCCGGCTCCCAGCGCGCGCGTAGCGCTTCGCCTGCGGCATGCGCCTTCACCGCCGTGCGGCCGATGATCAGCTCGCCGACCAGGGCATCCCGGCTTTGTCCGCTGGCGCGCTCGCTGCGTGCCGCCGCGTTCATCACCGCGCTCGACCGCCAGGCGATCAGAACCATCAGCGGCGCGACCGCGAACAGCAGCTTGGCCACGGGCGCGGCGATGATGAAGATGAGGGCGAACGACAGCAGCACGAACGGCAGCTCGCAGACCAGCAGCGCGGTGCTGCCCGAAAGCGCGTTGCGCACCGTGTCGACATCGCGGAAGGCGACGGCCCAGCTCTGCGCCCCAGTCCGCTCGAGATGGCGCAGCGGCAGGCCGGTGAGGCTGGCGAACAGGCGGCGGGCGATGGCGACGTCGAGGCGAAGGGCGATGGTCTGGAGGATCCGCCCCCTCGCCTGGCGCAGGGCGAAGTCGAAGCCGAGCGCCAGCGTCATGCCGGCAAGGAGGCCGTACAGGGTGCTCATCCCGGCGTGGGCGATGACCCGGTCGTAGACCTGGAGGACGAAGACCGGCACCGCCAGCGCCAGCAGGTTGACGGCGAACGAAAAGGCGGCGACTTCGGCGAAGCCGCCGAGGAGGGGCGTGAGAAGATCGCGCAGCCAGCGGCGCGACGCGGTAGCCTCGGCCATGATGGTGGGCAGTATAACGCCGCGTTGCCGCTTCTACCACAAATGGGTAAGCAAGGCTCCGGGCGAACGCCCCGCAGCTGTTCCGGCGTCACGGCTTGGACGCCTTCTCGCCTGCGCCGGCTAGGAGGCTGGCTCGCGCTCCTTCGCCTCCGGCTCGGCCTCCCACACCCGCACCTGATTTCGCCCGGCGCGCTTGGCCTCGTACATCGCCTGGTCGGCTTTGCCGACGCTGTCGACGACGGACGTGTCCGGGGCGAGTTCGGCGATGCCGAACGAAGCCGTCATCTTGACCTCGCCGTGCTCGCCCAGGTCGATGGGCATCTCCTCCAGGCCCCGGCGCAGCCGGTCGACCACCGGCAACGCCGACTGCACCGGAGTGTTCGGCAGCATTAAAACGAACTCCTCGCCGCCGTAGCGGCAGACCTGGTCGTAGCGGCGCAGGTTGCGCACAAAGTAGTCGGAAACGGCGCTCAGCACCTTGTCGCCGGCGTGGTGGCCGAAGGCGTCGTTGATGGCCTTGAAGCGGTCTAGGTCGACCATGCAGACGCTGCAGGTCTGGCCCGTGCGGCCAACCCGGTCGCGCTCCTGCTTCAGCCGCGGCAGCATGGCGAAGCGGGTGGCTATGCCGGTCAACGGATCGGTGAAGCGGAGCAGGTCCCACAGCTCCTTCACCAGCGCCTCTAGGCTTTCGTCGAGGCGGTCGATGGCGCGGGCGAAGCTGTCGTAATTCTCGGGCGCGATCCCGCTCTCGTCGCTCACAGCCTGGCAGAGGCCGCGGGCAAGGCCGTGCACCTCGCGGTGATAGGCGGTGGCCTTGGCATACTCCGGCTGGCCGCGGATGAACTCGTTGGGCTCCTGCTCGAACCACTGGCCGAGGCCTGAGCGCAGGTGCCCACCCGGCGCCACGTCTTCCGGATGCGGCGGGGTGCGGCAGACCAGCATGGCGTGCACGCGCTGGATCCATTCGCCGTGCTCGCGCAGCGCCGGGGCGAGCCTGCGCACGATCTGCTCAGCGTCGAGGAGGCTGAATGGCGGTGGCGGAACGTCGGGGTTCTTGCTCATGCAGCGTAACTTTACCACGCGGCGCATCGGAACGAGCGCCCGGATGACGCGAATGCGCCCCAGGTATGACAGCTTTATGGCGCGCTTCGCCTAGCACTTGCCTTTTCACCGGCTAGTTCGCATAAAGCAGCGGCCGACGCGCAGCCTCGCGGCGTCGCCCGGCGGCCGTGGATCGTGACATCGGCGCCCGCCTGTTGAAAAGAACCATACGGGGGAGAGGGTTGATCCGTCATGAGCGCATTCAGGACCATTGACAGTCTCGACGTTGCCGGCAAGCGGGTCTTGGTCCGCGTCGATTTCAACGTCCCAATGAAGGACGGCAAGGTCACCGACACCACCCGCATCGACCGCACCCTGCCCACGTTGCGCGAGCTTTCGGAAAAAGGGGCGAAGGTGATCGTCATCAGTCACCTCGGCCGGCCCAAGGGGCAGAAGAAGCCGGAGTTCTCGTTGAAGCCGGTCGCCAACGCACTGGCCGACGCCCTGCATGCCCCGGTCACGTTCGCCTTCGACTGCATCGGCCCCGAGGCCACCGGCGTCGTCAACGCCATGAAGAATGGCGGCTTCGCCATGCTGGAGAACCTGCGCTTCTACCCGCAGGAAGAGAAGAACGACCCGGAGTTCGCCAAGGAGCTGGCCAAGAACGGGGACATCCTGGTCAGCGACGCCTTCTCCTGCTCGCATCGTGCGCACGCCTCGGTGGAGGCGCTGGCGCGGATCATCCCGTCGGTGGCCGGCCGGCTGATGCAGGCCGAGCTGGAGGCGCTGGAAGGCGCGCTGGTCAAGCCCGAGCATCCGGTGGCGGCGGTGGTTGGCGGGGCAAAGATCTCGACCAAGCTCGACGTGCTCGGCAACCTGGTCAGCCGGGTCGATCAGCTCATCATCGGCGGGGCGATGGCCAACACCTTCCTTAACGCCAAGGGCGTCGGCATCGGCAAGTCGCTCTGCGAACACGACATGGCTGAGAGCGCCCGCGAGATCATGAGCACGGCGGAGAAGGCGGGCTGCGAGATCGTGCTGCCGAGCGACGCGGTGGTCGCGGCGGAGTTCAAGGAAGGGGCGCAGGCAACGACGGTTCCGGTCGGCGAGGTTCCTCCCGACAAGATGATCCTCGACGTTGGGCCGAAATCGATCGAGGACCTCAACCGCCGGCTCGCCGGCTACAAGACCCTGCTGTGGAACGGCCCGCTCGGCGCCTTCGAGGTGCAACCGTTCGACGCCGGAACCAATGCGGTAGCGCAGGAGGCGGCGCGGCTGACCAAGGCCGGCAAGCTGCTCAGCGTCGCCGGCGGTGGCGACACCGTGGCCGCCCTCGCCCATGCCGGCGTCGGCGACCAGTTCTCCTACGTCTCGACTGCGGGGGGCGCGTTCCTGGAGTGGCTCGAGGGCAAGACCCTGCCCGGCGTGGCCGTCCTGCGGAGCTAGGATCGAGGCCGGGGGGGCGGGCTGCCGAAGGGGTTGCTCGTTTCCGCGGCCCGCCTCACATTGTCGCGGTGATGGACAAGAAAGCGCCAGGGCCGACGCTCGAGACCATCCCGCAGGGCGACAACCGGACGCGGCTCGTCTGCCCCGACTGCGGCTACATCGAGTACACCAACCCCAAGATCGTGGTCGGCGCCGTCTGCAGCTGGGAGGACAAGATCCTCCTGTGCAAACGCGCCATCGCCCCCTCGCTCGGCCGCTGGACGATCCCGGCGGGCTTCATGGAGATTGGCGAATCCACGGCCGAGGGCGCCGCGCGCGAGGTCTGGGAGGAGGCCGAGGCCAGGGTCAGCATCGAGGCGCTGATCGGGATCTACGAGATCCCGCACATCTCCCAGGTCAACGTCATCTACCGCGCGCCGATGCTGGGCCCCGAGTGCGCCGCCGGCCAGGAGAGCCAAGCCGCGGCCCTGTTCGCCTGGGACGAGATCCCCTGGGACGAGCTGGCCTTCCCCTCGGTGCGCTGGTCGCTGGAGCGCTTCGCCGCCGGCGGCGGGCCCTGGGTCGGTGTTGCCCCGCCGCGGGGCGCTCTCGGACTGTAAGCCCCGGTCAACCTAAAAAGCATACTGCTCCAGCGACCCGAGGCGGAAGATGACCGAGAGGTTGTTCGCCGGCATGGCCACAACGTCCTGGAGGCGGAAGCCATGGCGGCCGGCATGCGTCTCGACATCGCCGAGGTCGCGGACGCCGAAACGGCGATCGCGCGCCTTCAACGTCCGGTCGAAAGCGGCGTTGGAGGGCGCCGTATGGCGGCCGTCTCGCATGAACGGGCCATAGAGGATCAGCACGCCCGTGGGGCGCAGCGTCGCCGCGGCGCCGACTAAGAGCCCCTGGCAGACGGACCAGGGCGCGATGTGGATGACGTTGATGCAGAGAACGGCGGCGAAGCCCCGCGGCCGGACGCCGGGCCAGGGCTGGCTCGCCGCATCCAGGCTCAACGGCGGGCACAGGTTCGCACGTGGCGCCTCCGCCGCGTGAGCCTGGATGCTGGCGAGATTGCTAGCATCGAGGTCGCTCGGCTGCCAGATCAGCCCCGGCAGTTCCGCCGCAAAGTAGGTGACGTGCTCGCCACTGCCGGAGCCGATCTCCAGGACGGAGCCGGTGGCCGGCAGGACCCGGCGGAGGACGTCGAGGATCGGCTCGCGGTTGCGCAGCGTGGCCGGGGCGTGCCGGCGCGGGTCGCTGCGCCCATTCTCGGTGGCGGTCCGGCTGGCGCTCAGGAAACAGTGTTCTCCGCCAGGCTTCCGAGCACCCGCATCAGGTCGCTGCGCGCGTACGGCTTGGTCAGGATGGGCGCGGCCGAGAAGGTGTCCGGCACCATCTTCCGCCCGTAGCCGGTGACGAAGGCGAAGGGGATGCCGCGCCTGCCGAGGATGTCGGCGACGGGGAAGCTGTTCTCCCCGTTCAGGTTGATATCGAGCAAGGCGGCGTCGAATTCAGCCCGTTCCGCCAGTGCCAGCGCCTGGCCAAGGGTGGCCGCCATCTCGACGACCACGCCGCCTGCATCGATGACGACGGCCTCCACCGCCATCGCGATCAGAAACTCGTCCTCGACCACGAGAACGCGTAAGCCCGTCGGTATTCTAGCCACCGCGCTTCCCGCACCATGACATCGCGTTCGACGCTCCAAGAGAAGCCGGCGGCCTCGCCAATCCGTGTCCATGCTGGTGAAGCGGCCCAAGGCGCGAGCATCTGCGTCTTCAGCTAAGAGGCCGCGCCAGCGAACGACCACCGCAGGCATCGTAGACAGCGATTTCTCTAGAAACAATAGGCCAAGCCCGGCCCTTGGCGGAACAACATGTGGCATTGTGATGCGATATTCAGACACAGTGACTCGCCTGCGCGAAGCACTGCGCCCCATCGCGGTGGACGAGAGCTCAATACCGCTCCGCTGGCCCCGCGGCAGGGTGATTTTGAACTTGGCCAGGCTCGACCTCAGGCCTTGAGCTTGTAGCCGCGGGCGAACATCCGCCAGCAGAGGAACCACAGCGCACCATTGATAGCCGCCATCACGATGACGCCGATGCGCGGATCGACATCGGCATGGCCGATGAAGCCGAAGCGGAAGCCGTCGATCATGTAGAAGAACGGGTTGGCGTGGGCGATGTACTGGAAGAGCGGCGGCAGCCGGTCGATGGAGTAGAACGTCCCCGACAGGAACGACAGCGGCGTGACGATGAAGTTGGTAACCGCCGCCATCTGGTCGAACTTATCCGCCCAAACGCCGCCGGCGATCCCGAGCAGCGACAGCATCAGCGCCGCCATCACCCCGTGGAAGGCGATGGCGAAGACGTTGTGGACGTGCAGCGGCACGAAGATCTCGATCGCCAGCGCCACGACCAGGCCGACGATGATCCCGCGGGTGACGCCGCCCAAGGCGATGCCGAGGGTGAGCTCATGCGCGGTGAGCGGCGGCATCAGGGTGTCGACGATGTTGCCCTGGACCTTGGCGATGATGATCGAGGACGAGGTGTTGGCGAAGGCGTTCTGGGCGATCGCCATCATGATCAGGCCGGGCGCCAGGAACTCCATGAACGGGACGCCGAAGACGGTTTCCACCGCCCGGCCGAGCGCCAGGGCGAAGACGGCGAGGAACAGGAGCGTCGTGACGATCGGCGCCAGCACCGTCTGGTTGTAGACCTTGGCGAAGCGGCGCACCTCGCGCCAGTAGAGGGTCCACAGGCCCAGGGCGTTGGAGTAGCGTACGCTCTGCATCAAGACACCGTCGTTTCGGAGGGAAGAGCCGCGGCCGTCGCCGCTGACATGGCGCCGCCTTGGCGCCGGGCAAGCCACCCGCTATTTCTGGACCGCCGGAACAAGTGCCCAAGGCGTCGCGGCCATGAATAGACCCGCGGAGCAAGTCCGCGGGTGACGAACGGAGGAAGAGCGGCGGCAGGAGCTTGCCTCAAGTTTCCCCAACCGTCATTGCCGCGCTCGTCGCGGCAATCCATCCGGCGGCGAGGATCAGCCCGGAAGTTGGTCGTACAGGTCGCCCCCAACCAGGTTGGCGGCCGGAACCGCGCCCGCCGTGCGAAACGTAGGCCGGTCGAGGCGAAGCCGGACCCGCCATTTTTCGGCGGGATACGCCCGCGGCTACCCGTACCAAAGGGCCAGCCGCCACTACCCCCGCAGCGCCTGCCGGGCCTTGTCCCGCCGGTCCTGCTGGTCGACCAGCATCTTGTAAGCGACGTAGTACTTGTAGATGTTGCCGACGTAGTCGACGGTCTCGCGGCCGATCTTCTTCGCCGCGACAATCTCGACGCTCTGGAACCACTTGTCCGGATTCAGCCGCTGCTCCTCGGCGAGCTTGCGCAGCGAGGCGATGCGGGCAGGGCCGGCGTTGTAGGCGGCGAACGCTAGCAGCGTCTGGTTGACGTTGTCGATGCCGTCGCCGGCGAAGTAGCGGTTGGTGATGAAGCGCAGGTACTTCACCCCGGCGTGGATGTTGTTCTCCAGCTTGTCGATGCCGGCGATGTTGACGTTGGGATCGGACGCCGTTGCGGGGCGCACCTGCATCACACCGACGGCGCCGGCGCGGCTCTTGCGCGTCTGGTCCAGTCCCGAACTCCTGGTAGGCCTGGGCCATCACCATCAGGTAGTCGAAGTCGTAAAGTCCGGCATACTTGCGAAAGAAGCTGATGGTCTGGTTGAACTTGGCAATATCGGTCTTACCCAGAGAATTCTTGACGTAATCGGCGTCGGCCAGGTAGCGGTTGAACATCATGTTGCCGAACAGCGTGCCCTTCTTGTGCTTATCGGCAAATTCATTGACCACGGCCTTCAGCTTCGGGCTGTTCTTGCGGAAGGCCCAGGCGATCTGGCCGCCGCTTCTAACCGCCACGTCCTCGTGCACCTGGACCCGGCCGAACACCTGCGCCCAAAACCTGGCCTTGTGGTCGTCCATGATGAGCGTCGGGATCATCCCGGCGTTCATCATCTCGATCAGGTCGTCGTCTTCGAGGTTCTCGTCGGCGAGCTGCAGGACCGCCGGCGGCTTGCCCTCCGCCGCGAACCGCTCGTTCAGCCGGATCAGGCTCTCGTAGTAGCTGCTCGACCTCCGCACATGGATCTCGCGGCCCGAAAGGTCGTCGAGGCTTTCGACCGCCGGCTGGTCCGGGCCGGTGATCACCACCTCCTTGACGTTGGTGAGGAACGCTTGCGAGAAATCCACCCGCTTCGCCCGCTCGGGCGTCACGGTCAGGTTGCCCACGGCGATATCGCCGCGGCCCTCCACCAGCCCGGAGATGAGCTGGTCGCGCGGCACCGGGATGAAGATCACCCGCACCCCCAGCGCCTTGTCCTTGATCTTGGCGTTGATGCCGTCCTCGAACGCCTTCAGCTCCTCGTAGGCGGTGCCGCGCTGGCTGGCGCCATCCAGCCAGTACATCATCTTGTTGAACGGCACGAGCGCGCGGATGATCCGGCGCTTGCTCATGGCGTCGAAGTCGCCGGTCCACGGTTCCGTCGCGTGGCGGACCAGGGCATCGTCATCCGTCTCGACCAGAGGCGTCGCCGCCGGCGCTTGGCGCGGCGCGGCCAGGGCAAAGGCCGCGGCCAAGCCGAGGAGGATTGCCCAGGCCCAGGCGGCGGCGGCGTGGACGCCGGCATGGGTAGCGGCCGGCCGCAAGGCCCGACCGGAGGAGGAGTGTGGCATCTTCGCTCTCGCCCTTGCGATGGGTCCCGCTTTCCGGCGTTCTTACCGGCGGCCGCGACGCCGCAGCGTCCGGGCCGGTTCTCATCGCCCGTGCATTGCATGGCGCGCCTGCCGAGGCAAACCTTGTGCGCGACGACCGCAAGAGGGCGCCGATCCAGTGGGTTCGCGCCCTGAACTCGCCAGCATTTCCGCCTCCGAGCGGGCGACGAGGAAAACGTCGATGCGCGGGGTGAAGAAAGTCAGCGAGCGGCATCTGGAGAACGTCGCGCTCTATTATCTGCAGCGATTCGCCGCCAGCGCCGAAACCCTACGCCGGGTCCTGCGCCGGCGGGTCGAGCGCTCAGCCAGGGTCCACGGCACCGACCGGGCCGAGGGCAATGCCCTGGCCGAGGCCGTGGTCGCACGCATGGTCGCCGCCGGCCTGGTCGACGAGCGGGCCTTTGCCCTGGCCAGGGCGGCGCGGCTCGAGGCTCGGGGCGCATCGCCGCGGCTGATCGTGGCGCGGCCTAAGGGCAAGGGGATCGCCCCGGAGCTGATCGCCGAGGCGCTGGCCGGGCTCGGCGGGAGCGGTGACGGGGGCCGTGACGGGGGCGGTGACGGGGGCTGCTGCGACCCGGCGCTGCGCGCCGCTGTCAACCTCGCCCGCCGCCGCCGGCTGGGGCCATTCCGCTCGGCGGCGGAGCGGGAGGCTTCGCGGGAGAAAGACCTCGCGGCGTTTGCGCGCGCCGGCTTCACCTACGCGACGGCGAAACGCATCCTGAACGCGGCGACAGCGGAGGAGATCGAGGGGAGGAGTGAGAAGGCGATCAGAGTATTCTGAGGCGGCCGCCGGCGACCGCACGACGGGTGAAAAGGCAATCAGAGTATTCGGAGGCGGCCGGCGGCGACCGCAGAAAGCTCCCTGCTTAGACAAAGTTATGCCCGCAGTCTCCTGACTTGTCAGCGAGCTCTAGGTGCTAAAGTTAGCATAAGTTATGCCCGCAGTCTCCTGAACCGAGTCCCAGCGAGCTCTAGAGCTTGTCCCCAGCGCTTCTTAATTTTTTGCCTCTGAATGCGGCACATTAACAGCTTCGGCAAGCTTCAGATATTCCGCTGTAACAGCAACCTTGTCAAAGTTGCGAACCGCATCCACTCCCGGCCGTGCGAGGGCGCCTTTAGATGCCTCTACCAGTTTTTCAGCGAGCGCCTCAATGTCGCCCATTGGTACTAAGCCCCTGGACAGCGGGCCGGCCAGGATCTTCTCAGCTGGCCCCGTCCGCGCGCTCACCGCCTGCGTGCCGCAGACCGCCGCCTCGACAAGCACGAACGAAATTCGTTCGCATATAATTCATGAAGTCGCCTTCTTGATTTGGTATCCTGGCGACCGTGAACACCGGACTTTTCGCATTTAGATGCCTTACCAGTTTTCAGCGAGCGCCCTCGCAGTTACTAGCCCTGAACAGCGCGGCAGCGCAATGGATCTTCTACAAACATATACCGGCGCTCCCTCTCCCGCCGTCCTGACGTTACCGAAGCCTTCATACGCCGATGGAAGAACAAGCGCTCGAGAGCTGCGCATCCATGGGTACGGATTTGCTACGAAACCCACAAAGTGGACACGTTCAGCGATACCCATCTGGCCCGCCAGTGCTTCCAACCGTTCGCGCTCATCGCCCCGGCCAAGCAAGACAAGGTGTTCACGAACTGCCGCGCGCCGATATGCCCTGATAAGTATATCGATCCGTTTTTGCGCGTGCAGTCGGCCCACGTACAGCAGGTAGCCGTGGGAGGCAACCTTGGCGGGAAGCGGGCATGGCTGTTGTCGATGATAAGCAATTTTCAGTGTTCGATCGGAGCACGCAGACGCTGGAAGCTGTCGAGGGTCGCGTCCAAGGACGCGGCCCGGTTCCAGGTGCAAATGGCCACCGTGAACATCATCGTCCGCCTCGCTGTTCAGGCAGCTGTCGAAGACCAGATTGAACGCCAGCATACGCCTGACGTCCAGCTCCCGCTACGTCCAGCCTCCAAAATCCCCCAGCCTACACCGCCACGTCCTGCCAATAGTCCTCGCCGCGTGGGGCGATGACGTCGCTGCGCCGGCTCGCGCCCGAGGCCTTCCGCTCGCCCTTCATGTGGTCCATGTAGCGCCCGAGCGGGCTGTTGACGAAGACGTGGCCGGAGCGGGCGCCGAGGCCGCGGGCGATGTCGTGGCTCCTGCAGCCGCGTCGCTCGAAGCGGCGGCGGACGATGTCGAAAACGAACGAATCGTGGAATTCGGCCAAAGCGAAGATCTTGTCCTCGGTGTATAGCGCCTCGTAGGCGGCGATGAAGTCGAGGATGGACGGGTGGCGGAGGTTGTAGCCGACGAAGCCGCACTCGCTGAACTTCGGCCGCGCGAGGTGGCTGAGGAGGCAGTCTTCGGGCATCATCGCCTCGAGGAAGGCGCTGGGCACGTCGGCGAAGACGCGGACGTCGGCGTCGAGCCAGAACAGAACGTCCGTGCCCACGGCGCGCGCCGCGTGGAACAGGGCGAAGGTCTTGTGGCTGAAGCGCACCGCGTCCCATTGGTAGCCAAGGCCCCAGTCGAGGCGCCGAACCCTGAGCTTCGGCTTGCGCCAGTTCACCGCGACCTTCCAGCGCTTTCGCCCGATCCGGCCGTGCGCCGCGGGATTGTCCGCATGCCGGCCCTTGAAGGCGGCGAGATCCGGGCACTCGGCGAGGAGATCGTGGTAGACGATCCTCGGGCTCAGCGGTTCGGGGACAAACCCTTCGACGTAGACGTGAAGGCGAATGTCGGCCGGCCAGTGGCGGTCGAAAGATGTGATCATCTCCCGGCCATACTGCTCGTAGCCGGTGGCGTTGCAGGTAGTGACCGCCGCGAACGTTCTCATGCGTCTCAACTGCGCCTTTCCGCAGGTTGCGCCCGGCCGGGGCGAGCGCTGGTGCAGCCTAACCCGTGCGGGGGATTAGACTAATTCGTATGATGATGCTAGCGTCCTCTTTCACCCCGCAGGCGAGCAGGTCGAATTGACGCAGAGGAACACGCTTCCCTCAAGCGAAAAGACAGCGTCGCGCGTCGCCGTCTGCGCCTGCACCTTCCGTCGCCGAGAGGGGCTGACGGCGCTGCTCGACGGCTTGCGCCAGCAGCGCTTCCGCAGCATTGCCGCGCCGGACATCTGGATCCTGATCGTCGACAACGAGGGCAGCGAGCGAGCCAAGACCATCTGCGCGAACTTCATGGCCCATCATGGCCTTTGTGTGCGCTACCTGCTGGAGCCGCGGCGCGGCATCGCCTTCGCCCGCAACTGCGGCCTCGACGCCGTTCCGCCGGACGTCGACTTCGTCGCCTTGATCGACGACGACGAGCGGCCGGAGCCGGACTGGCTGGAAGAGCTGCTGCTGGCCCAGGCGGCCACGAGCGCCGACGTGGTGCAGGGGCCGGTCCGCCCCGCCTTTGCCAAAGGCACGGCCGGCTGGATTTGCGACGGCGGCTTCTTCGGCTATCCGCTGCCGCCCTCGCCGTTCCGAAGGGAGACGTGGGCCGATCTCCAGGTGTTGCCGTCCGCCGCCTCCAATAACGTGCTCATACGCGCCGCCGCGGTCGCGGATACTAGCGTGCGCTTCGACCCGCGCCTGGGGCTTACGGGCGGCAGCGACGCGCTGTTCTTCCGCAAGCTGAAGGCCGCCGGCTACCGGATCGTCTACGCCGAGCGCGCCGTCGTTCACGAGGACGTGCCGCTCGCCCGCGCCCGCCTCGGCTACCTGTGGCGGCGGTCCTACCGCGACGGAGCCAAGCGCCTGGCGGCGAAGCTCTGGGCGAAGGGGGTGGAGGCGGGGCCGGGATGGCGGGTGCGCGGCCGGCTCGCGCTGCGCGCCGCCGCGCAGGCGGCAAAGGCCGGGGCGTGGCTGCTGGCACAAGGGATTCGCCGGCCAGGGGATCGAGCCCTGCTCGCCCACGGCCTGATCGAGCTCGCCAACGGCTTCGGGACCATGGCCGCCTGCGCCGGCTTCGCCTACGAGCACTACCGGCGCGCCGGAGAAGCGCCAGGGCAGCCGGCAGCGGCGCCGCGTTAACCTGGTTGATGGCGCTGCCCGATACGGCCCCGCAGTGTCGGGCCGACGGGGAGCCGCGGGAGAAAGCCATGGGAACGAAAATCACCACTGAGGCCGAGCACGAGCGCGCGCTCGAGCGTATCGCCGAGCTGCGCGCCGGCGGCGAGACCGCCGAGAACGGCCCGGAGCTGGCGGAGCTGGAGGCGGCCGTGGCCGGCTTCGTCTCTCAGGCCGGCACGCCCGGCGAGCGGAAGGGCAAGCCGGACGGCTCGATCGTCTAAGGGCGGTTGCGATCCGACGGGCGCCGCCGTACGTAGGACGATCGGGCCACTATAGGCCCGTTCCAGGCGGAGCATCGAGCTTTGAGCTTTCTCGATCGCGTAAGCGCCTGCGCCGTTTTCGATCCATCGGCATACCGGCCTTTTCGTGTCGATGGCGCTGACGTTGGCCTGGTCACCCATGACTTCGCCCAGGTGCTGGCGCCCGCCGGCGGAATATTTGCGGTCGACGACGAGGCGGTGACGCTGTCGCCTTCGCTACCCGCCGATCCGGCCGCCCGCACCCGAGCCGTCGCCTCCGCCCTTCGCCCGCTGGCCGAGGCAGGGCTCCTCCCAGGCTGGCGCGACGAGCCCTACGAGGTCGCGGTCGCGCCCGGTTTGCCGGTCCTGTTCACTATGGAGCGGGCGGCTATCCCCAAGTTCGGCATTATCGCCTCCGGCATCCACGTCAACGGCTTCGTCCGCACGGCACAGGGCCTGCAAATGTGGATCGGCCGGCGCGCGCTCGACAAGGCGAACTCACCGGGCAAGCTCGACCAGCTCGTTGGCGGCGGCAAGCCCGCCGGGGCCAGTGTCCGCGAAACGCTGCTGAAAGAGAGCGAGGAGGAAGCCGACCTCTCCGCCGCCATCGCCGGCGGGGCGGTCCCGGTCGGCGCGGTCACCTACCGCACCGAACGCTCCGAAGGCCTGCGCCGAGACGTGCTCTACGTCTTCGACCTGGAGCTGCCCGCTGATATCGTCCCGCGCAACACCGATGGCGAGATCAGCGAGTTCTATCTCTGGCCACTGGAGCGGGTGATCGAGACGGTGCGGGATAGCGACGAGTTCAAGTTCAACTGCGCGCTCATCGTCATCGATTTCCTCATCCGCCATGGCCACATCGGCCCAGACGAGCCGGATTATCTGCACCTGGTCCATGGCCTGCGCTCGTTGGCCTTGCCCGGCCGGGGGCTGCTGGGATGAGCGCGGCGTTGGCGAAGCTCGACGGGCCGAGGCTCGGTCCGCCCAACGGCGAGCCGACGCGCCGCCTGGTGGTCCTGCTCCACGGCGTCGGCGCCGATGGCAACGACCTGATCGCGCTTGCTCCCTACTTCCGCTCGGCCATGCCGGACGCGCTGGTGGTGGCGCCGAACGCGCCCGAGCCCTTCGACTTGGCGGCGTTCGGCTATCAGTGGTTCTCTATCCGCGACCTCGAGACAATGCCCCGCCTCGACGGCGTGCGCCGGGTTGCGCCGCTCCTCGACGGCTTTATCGACGGAGAACTCGCCCGCCTCGGCCTCGGCGAGGACCGGCTGATCCTCTGCGGCTTCTCGCAAGGGGCGATGCTGGCGCTGCATGTCGCCCTGCGCCGGGCCCGGCCGGTGGCGGCGCTGATCTCGCATTCCGGCATGCTCATCGGGCCGGAGCACCTCGCCGGTGAGATCCGCTCGCGCCCACCGGTCCTGCTCACCCACGGCGCGGACGACGAGGTGGTTTCGGCCGCGGCCCTGCCGGCGGCGAAGGCGGCGCTGGAGGCCGAAGGCTTGAGCGTCCGCACCCACCTCGTCCCCGGCCTTGGCCACGGCATCGACGAGACGACGGTGCGCGCCGCGCTGGGCTTCGTCAGCGAGTTCGTCGGGCCGGCGGGCGCCTGAACCACTATATCTTGTGGTTCGCTTCAACAAAGCTTCACGCAGGCGGCGTTTGTCAAAGCCTCGTGAGTTGGTGTATCGTCCGCCCCGCTAGTCGATGAAAGGCGTGCGTCAAGCGGGATGGGATGACCTGTTATCCGGCCCTGGTTCTCAATGCCGACTTCCGGCCGCTGAGCTACTTCCCGCTGTCGCTATGGTCGTGGCAGGAGGCGGTGAAGGCAGTTTTTCTTCGCCGGGTCAACGTCATCTCCGAATATGATCGCTTGGTCCGCTCGCCCAGCCGGGAGATCCGCCTGCCCAGCGTCATCGCGCTGAAGCAGTACGTGCCGGTGAGCCGCAGGCCAGCCTTCACCCGGTTTAACCTGTTCCTGCGCGACCGCTTCGTCTGCCAATACTGCGCCAGCCTCTTGCCGGCGGAGCGGCTAACCTTCGATCACGTCATCCCCAGGGTGCGCGGCGGCCGGACGGAATGGACCAACGTGGTCGCCGCCTGTGAGCCGTGCAACCTGCGCAAGGGGCACCGGGTGCCGCGCGCCAGCGGTCTGTTCCCATTGCGCGAGCCCTACGAGCCGACAACCAATGAGCTGCAGGAGAATGGCCGCTCGTTCCCGCCGAACTTCCTCCACGAGAGCTGGCGCGACTTCCTCTACTGGGACAGCGAGCTAGAGCCGTACTGAGCCTTGGAAGCTCGGGCGACGCCCGCGCGTCGCGCCATGTGCCCCTCCGCGGCGACAACGCCGCAAAGTGGCGTATCCGAAGGGACCGAGGGCGCGGTATACGCACTTGGCCGCCGATCCGGTAAAGGCGGCGGCTGGGCGGGTGTCGTCGACAACTGCCGAGGCGCTTGGCTGACCAAGTTCGACTCTGCTAGCTTCAAGCAATTGAACAGGCGGGGCGATTCCCGAAAGCCAAAGCCTCATAGCTTGCGGCGGCCTCCACCTCCGGAAATGCCTGCCCTACCAGTAGCCGCCCATCTGGCATGGCTTCGCCGTTGCCGGCGCCGCCTGCCACTACGCGGAGATTTGGGGAATAGCCTTGCTAGCCCGCTTTATGCACTGCGGTACTTTAGTCTTGCCTGATGCACTGGTTGCATCATCTTCTGGTTGTGTCCAGGCATGGCGGGTTTGGCCGCTGTTGGCGGCGGATGGCGTTTGATCGGGCTGGCGGTTGAGGGGGACGGGGTGAAGGCGGGGCGTCCTGCCCCTGTGTTCATCGGATGAGCCGCGGCAGGCGGCCGATGGCCAAGTGCCAGATCGCCTGATCGGGGGCGCTGGTTGGCAGATGGATCTTGATCTTGGATTTCATCTCGACGACGCGGGCGGCGGTCTTGATCAGCCGGAGCCTCAGCGTGTCGAACTGGGCGACGCGCCAGGATGAACGTCGGGGCATCAGGGCGCGCAGGCTCCACAGGAGCCAATAGGCGCCGGCGTGCAGGAACAGCCGGAACTGGTTGGCGGTGGCCTTGGGGCAAGACGTGCGGTCGGCGGCGAGGTGGGTTTTCCAGGCCTTGATGTGGTTTTCCGCTTGGCCGCGCCGGCAATAGAGATCCTGATACAGCGATCCGCCGCTGCCGTGGTCGAGGCTGGTGACGACGAAGCGGGTATCGGTGCCGTCGCTGCCGGCCTCGACGCGGGCGATGATGCGGCGGACCCGGCTCCAGGTTTTGGCGGCGTCGTAGAACTCCTTGAAGCGGCGAACCTTGCCCGCGGCCGGAGCGGCCCTGAACCGGCCGGAGGTGCTGTCCTCGAGGCCGATGACGTGGCGCTTCAAGGTGCGGGTCGGGGCGAGGCCGAACACGTAGTCGAGGCCGTTCGCCTCGCACCAGTCGAACACCTCCGGGCAGGCGTAGTGGCTGTCGGCGCGGACCAGGATCTGCACGTTCGGCCAGTTGGAGCGGATCGCCCGCGTCAGCCGGCGGAGAAACGCCCGGATCTCGACGCCGTTTGGCCGTCTCGCCGGGCGCAGGAGCCGTGACGAAGCGACCATCGGCATCGAAGACGACGATCGGCTGGAAGCCGTAGTCGTCGTAGTGAGCGTTGAACAGCCGCAGCTGCTGGCCGCCGTGCACCGCATCGAAGGTGTCGTCGATGTCGAGCGTGATCCGCCGCGGCACCTGGCGAAACGAGCCGCAGTAGACGTCTACCAGGGCCCGGGCCAGACGCAGCAGCGTTCGTTTGTCGGGCAAGTTCTCCAGCCGGGAGATGGTCGACTGCGAGCACAGATCCCGATCCGAGGGCAGACGGTCGAGCGACAGCTTGAACAGCGGATCGGTGCGCAGGCCGGTGGCGTCGTTGCCGTCCTCGTAGCCGGCGGCGATCATCAAGAGGCGGAAGCGGATGATGTCGGCGACGGTATGCAAGGTGCTGCCCGGATCACGCGGATCGTCGATGCAAGCGGCAAGACGGTCGGCGACTTTGAGCCGCTGCTCGATCTCGCGCAGAACCAACAGACCGCCGTCGGACGACAGCCGGCCGCCGTCGAAGCGGGCGACAACCTCCTTGCCCTCAACCGGTGACAGGTCAGGCAGCGGCAGGGTAGGATCAACCATGGCGGGTGAGCGCTCCGGAAACGACATGGATTGGCTTCAGCAACCGAATCCTAAGCGATTCCAGAGGTCTACGCTACACCCGCCAACCTCGATGCATAATCCGGGCTAGGAACGTGCACATGACTAACGGAGGTAACCCTCTTCTCGCCACGGATGAGCCGCCAGCTCTGGAGGTTGTCAACGCTAGCGGCGCCGGCAGCGCTGTTGTCGTTTGCGATCACGCTTCGAACCGCGTTCCTCGCCGCCTCGCCGGGCTTGGCTTAGGCCCCGCCCAACTCGTCACTCATATTGCTTGGGATCCCGGCGCAGAAGAAGTGGCGCGGCGGGTCGCTGAGCAGCTCGATGCGCCGCTGGTGGTGAGCGGCTATTCCCGCCTGGTGATCGACTGCAACCGGCCGCTCGAAAGTGAAGAGTTTATCGCCGTTACGGGTGCGGGCATGGTCGTGCCCGGCAACTGCGCGATCAGCTCGGCCGATCGGGCGCTGCGCGCCGCAGCGTTGTTTCGCCCTTATCATCGCGCCATCGCTCAGGTTCTGAATCAACGGTCTGCCGCCCGGCGGCGGAGCCTGCTGCTCAGCATCCACAGTTTCACCCCCGTCCTGAATGGAGGCCGGCGGCCCTGGCAGGTGGCATTCTCATATGGACGCGACGCCCGACTGGCGTTGCTCCTCCTCGATGCGTTCACGACCCACGGCGAGATGGTGGTTGGCCACAACCAGCCGTACAGCGTCGACGACGGTACCGACTATACAATCCCTGTCCATGGCGAGCAGCGGGGACTACCCCATGTGCTTATCGAGATCCGTCAGGACCAGTTAACGACGGCTGAGGATTGCGCAAGCTGGGCGCTGCGGCTCGCGGCAGCCTACAGCCGGAGTGAGGCGTCGCTCGTCAGCTGAGGGCTGTCCACCTCATCAGTCCAAACCCTGAAACCCGCAAGGTTATTGGGGCCGAAGGTGCTGCTAATGGCGACATCCGAAGCATCGCGGCCACGCGCGATCAGCACCCGGCCGACACGGGGAACGTTGTTTCGCGCATCGAAGGTATACCAGCGCCCGCCGAGCAAGACCTCGAACCACGCGGAGAAATCCATCGGGTCGGCAGATCGCGGCACGCCGATGTCGCCCAGGTAGCCAGTGCAATAGCGCGCGGGGATGTTGAGGCAGCGGCAGAATGCGATCGCTAGGTGCGCATAGTCGCGGCAAACGCCCTTGCCTTCGTTGAACACCTCCATCGCCGTCTTCGTCGGCCGCGCATGCTCATATCCGAAGACAATGTGGCGGTGAACGAAATCGCAAATGGCCTGAACGCGAGCCCAGCCCAATGGCGTGGTCCCGAACAACGACCATGCGGTTTCCGAAAGTCGGTCGGTCTCGCAGTAGCGACTGCCCAGCAGAAAAACGAGGCTTTCTTCGGGAAGATCCTGAACGAGGTGCTGCAGGGCAGTGGAGGCGACGACGTCCGGTTCGCCACTATCTCGGATGATCGCATCTGTGAAGAGGCGGATTCGACCCCGGGGCGCGACCATGCGGGTACACCAGTTGCCGAAGCCGTCGCGGTAACCGCTGACCGAAATGGAAGGGGCGGTGATCATGTAATCTGGAGTGACCAGATTCGAAACGCGCGAATAGTGAACGTTCAACGTCAGGATCATTGGCGTCGGCTGTGGGCAGTCGTAAATGAGTTCATAGCCTATACGGATGTACATGCTTTTCAACGCTCACTGCATTGTGACGATCGTTCAGTCATCTGGCCGACCGCAGAGGGGGCAAATTGCTGAATATTTGCCGAACACCGTCGCTCCACTGACGACTCAGCGTAGTAAAGTAAGGATCCCCCTCTTCGAACCGCTGCCGCAACTCGATTTCCAGGCTGTCTCGCTGGTAAGAAATGAGATCGATCGGCATGCCGACCGAGAGATTGCTGCGCATCGTCGAGTCGAAGGAAACCAGCACACACTTCGCCGCATCGGCGAGGGACGTGGAAGGGGTGATCATACGATCGAGGATCGGTTTGCCGTACTTTGTTTCACCGGTTTGAAAAAAGGGCGTATCAAGACCCGCCTCGATAAAATTGCCCTCGGCGTAGATCCGAAATAGTCGCAAAGGCTCGCCCCTGATTTGTCCGCCAAGGATGAACGAGGCGTTGAACTTAAGGGCACTTTCCGCCAGGTACTGGCCGTCGCGACGCTCAATATCGCGCATCGCGTCCGCTACCAGAACGGCAACGTCGAACATCGTTTCCGCGTTCCATAAATTGATCGCGTTACCCTTGGCGTCACCCCGCTGCTTCAGCACGCTGATTACAGCTTGAGTCCCGGCCAAATTGCCAGAACTCAACAGAACGATTGCTCTGACGCCTACCCGCTCGAATACCGTCATTTTGCAGAACTTTGCATAGTTATCGACGCCAGCATGAGTACGGGAATCGGACGCAAAAATCATTCCTTCATTAAGGATAACGCCGACGCAGTAGGTCATTCGGTCAATTTCTTTTCTGCTAACCTGTCTTATTCATGATGGGGTGTCTGGCCGACTGGCGGATGTAGCCTAAGCGGTTGCTGCGGCGTAGGATTCGGTTGTTGAAGCCAACCCCATCAAGATGACGCTGCGCTTTGGCGGCGCTCGCGCGTCGCCCAGGTGCCCACCGCGACAACAGCAGCAACCGACGCCGGAAGTGGCCCAACCGAAAAGGCGGAGCCGGCCTGCGGTCCGATCATGAACAACGGCCGGTCGTGTCACCCCTTGGGTCAGGCCCAGTTCACCCCCGCCAGGGCACGCCATCGCTTGATTTCGACTGGGAACTTTGGTTGCGGGGGCAGGATTTGAA
>CAVVAX010000005.1:0-21737 GCA_963746275.1 uncultured Alphaproteobacteria bacterium | reverse complement strand
ATCCATCACGCGCTCGCGCTGAACCTGCACCAGCCGCCCGAGCAACTTGCAGTGGCTCCTCGACAACAACGAGTGGGAGGCCAAGGAAATCCTCTGGGCGCTCGACCGCATGCCGCGCGCGTTGTGGGGCTATGAAGACGTCGCGCGCGTCCACCTCGCCATGTCCGGCTCGCTGCTGGAGACGTTGATTGATCCGGCGTTCCAGGAACGCGTCTTCGGCGTCGTCAAATGCGGCGAACTCCTCTGGCATCTCCAGAACAAAAAGATCTTCGATATCCTCGGCACCGGTTTCTATCATCCCGTGCTCGCGCTGATTCCCGAGGCGGACTCGCGAGGAGCATCTCAAGCGCTGGCGCGGCCTCGCGGCGCACGTTTTCTGGCGGAAAGATTTCCACGGCTTCTGGCCGTCCGAGATGGGCTTCTGCATGGAACTCATCCCGCTCGCTACAAGGCATGGGCTACCGCTACGTCATGGTGGACAGCCACCACGTCGACCCAGTCGGCGAGATGCGCTGGGAGGAACTCCGCTACCGCCCGCACATCGCGCGTTACGGCGGCGAGGAGATCATCGTCGTCGTGCGCGACCGCGACCTTGTCCAACGCGCAGCTCTCCGGCATGGACGCGGGCTGGTTCATCCACGAGTTGCACGAGCGCACGAAGTTCTGCGACTTCCCGCCGCTGTCGCCACCGCCACCGACGGCGACAACGGCGGCTGGTTCCGCAACGTCAACCCGCAGGCCAACTTCTGGACCTACTTCTACCGGACGATGCTGGACGAGATCCGCGCCGGCAACTCGCCGATCCGCCCCACCTTCATCAACGAGTACCTCGACCGCTTCGGCGCGCACGGCCGGGTGACCGTGCGCCGCGGCGCCTGGAACACCGACGAGCATCACGGCTGGAACTTCCACCAGTGGATGGGCTCCGAAACCCAACGTTCCGCCATGGGCCGGGTGCACGAGTTGAGTGGCCGCTACCACCGCCTTGCCGATGCGGCGAAGGCGCGGGGCGGCGATGGCGAGATCGGCCGGGTGTTGGACCAGGCGCACTGGCACCTGCTCCGCGCCGAGACCAGCTGCAACTTCTATTGGGGCGAGGCCTGGATCTACAAGGCGCACGACGACCTCAATTCCGTCGCCTGGCACCTGGGCGAAGCCGAGGCGATGCTAGAGCGGCTGCCGCCGCCCGCGCGCGAGGTCGACGCACCCACCGGCTCCTGAAGCGGACCCGGGCGTGAGCCATCCCGCGTTCGTCGCCTTGATCCTAGCCGTCGGCGTCGGCCTGGCGGTGCAGGCGGCGATGAATGCGAAGATGGGCGCGGCGCTGGCCTCGCCCGTCGGCGGGGCGCTGGTGAACTTCCTCGTCGGCCTCGCCCTGCTCGTAGCGGTGCTCGCCTCGGGGATGCTCGGCCGGGCCCGCTTCGCCGGGCTCGGCGAGGCGCCATGGTGGGCCTACCTCGGCGGCGCGATCGGCGCCGCCTTCGTCACCATTTCGGTGGTCGCGGTGCCGAGGGTGGGCGCCGCGGTTACCTTCGCCGCGGTCATCGCCGGCCAACTCGTCGGCGCCTTGATCCTCGACAGCCTCGGCTGGCTGGAGGTGACGCAGGTGCCGCTGAACCCGTGGCGGCTGCTCGGCGCGGTGCTGTTGCTCGTGGGTGTGGTCTTGATCCAGCAGAAGTAGCGGCGGCGCCGCGGCGGGTTGGGCGTTCCCATCCGTCTTCCATTTTGCTACGTTACCCGTATGGGGGTTTTTACGCCGGGCACGTTGGCCAAGGCCCGGGGCTCGGGCCGAAGCGCGCTGGCCGCGCGCCTGGCCGGGGCAATCGCCGCCGAGCACGAGCGCTGGATCCTGTGGCTGCCGGTGCTGATCGGCGCCGGAATCGGCCTCTATTTCGCGCTTCCCGTCGAGCCGACGCCGTGGCTCGGGCTCGTTGTCTTCACCTGCATCGCCGGTCTCTGCCTCGTCCTTCGCGGCTCCGCCGCCTCGGTTCTATACCTCGGTCTGATCATGATCGGCGCGGTGGCCGCCGGTTTTGCCGCCGCGCAGGTGCGCACGGTCCTGGTCGCGGCGCCGGTGGTCGAGGAGCGCGTCGGGCCGATGCCGATCGTCGGCCGGATCGTCAAGGCCGAGCGGCTGGGCAAGGGCAGGCGGGTGACCCTGGACCAGATCGAGGCCGACCGCCTGCTCCCGGAGGAGACGCCGGCGCGGGTGCGCCTGCGGCTGAACGGGAAGCAGCCGGAGCTGGCGCCCGGGGATCGCGTCCGGGTCTACGCCGTGCTGTCACCGCCATCACCGCCGACGGCGCCGGGCGCCTTCGACTTCCAGCGCCAGGCGTTCTTCGCCCGCCTCGGCGCCACTGGCTTCGGCATCGGTAAGGCAGAGGTTCTGACCAGCGACCAGCAACAGCTCGACATCTGGCTGTCGCGGCTGCGCGCGCGGATCGAGGCGGTCATCCACAGCCACGTCGGCGCTCCGGAAGCCTCTTTGGTCTCCGGGCTGTTGACGGGCGAACAGGCGGCAATCCCGGCGCCGCTGTTGCAGGCGATCCGCGACTCCGGCCTCGCCCACCTCCTCGCCATCTCCGGCATGAACATCGGCCTCGTCGCGGTCTTCCTGTTCTCGGCCGTTCGCTTCGCCTTTTGCCTGGTTCCTGGGATCGCCTTAGGCTGGCCGGTGAAGAAGATCGCGGCCGTCATCGCGGTCCTGGGCGCCGGCGCTTATACCCTCATCGCCGCTGCGCCGATCCCCACCCAGCGCGCCTTCATCATGGTCGCCGTCGTCTTTCTCGGCGTGATCGCGGACCGCAAGGCGCTGTCGATGCGGCTGGTGGCCGTGGCCGCCAGCGCCGTTCTTGTCGCTCAGCCGGAAAGCCTGCTCGGCGCGAGCTTCCAGCTCTCGTTCGCGGCGGTCGTCGCCCTGGTCGCTGCGTACGAGACGGAGCAGCAGGAGCGACTGCGCCGCCTCGGCGACGGCCTGCTGGCGAGGAGCGTCATCTACATTCTCTTCGTCGCTGTAACGACCGTTATCGCTACTGCCGCAACCACGCCGTATGCGATCTTCCATTTCCAGCGGGTGGCGATCTACGGCCTTCCGGCCAACTTGGTGGCGGTCCCGATCACCGCTTTGTGGATCATGCCGCTCGGTGTAGGCGCCCTGCTCGCCATGCCATTCGGGCTGGCAGGGCCCTTCCTCATCGGCATGGGCTGGGGCGCTCATATCATCATGCGCGTCGCCGAGGCGGTTGCCGCATGGCCGGCCGCCGTGGCGCCGGTGCCGGCGCTGCCCGTCGCCGGCCTTGTCGCGGTCACGCTCGGTGGCCTCTGGCTGTGCTTGTGGCGCGGCCGCTGGCGCTACGGCGGGATCGTGCTTGCCGCCGCCGGGATGGGGAGCCTCGCTGCACCGGCGCCACCGGACATCCTGATCGACGGGAGCGCACGGCTGATCGGGGTGCGCACCGCGGACGGTCGCCTCGCGTTCTCCCCCACCCGCGCCGCCAAGTTCGAGCGGGCGAGTTGGTTACAGCATTCCGGGCTTCGCGAAGCCTCCGCCTGGCCGGAGGGAGTGGGGGAGGAAGTCATGCGTTGCGACGGGACGGGCTGCGTGTTGGAGGTGAACGGGCGGATGGTGGCGCTGATGCACCGCCCCGACGGCGTCGAGGACGATTGCCGGCGCGCCGACGTCATCGTCAGCCTGGTGCCGCTGCGCGGCGCTTGCCCGCATCCGGTCGCCGTCGTCGACCGCTTCGACCTGTGGCGGGACGGGGCGCACGCCATCTGGCTCGAGCCCGACGCGGTCCGCGTCCTGTCCGTCAATGGCCTTCGCGGCGATCGCCCATGGGTGCTGCGGCCCAAGCCCCGCGACCACCCGACGAAGGAGGGGAGGACGATCCAGGCCCCGGGCTGAGCCCCGCGCTCAGTACTGGCGGATGAGGCCGACCAGCCGGCCCTGGACCGTGACCTGATCGGGGCCGCAGATCCGCGTCTCGTACGCTGGGTTGGCCGGCTCCAGGGCAATGGACTGGCCGCGCCGGCGCAGCCGCTTCAGCGTCACCTCCTCGTTGTCGACGAGGGCGACGACGATGGTTCCGCTTTCGGCCGCGTCGGTGCGCTGGATGATCACGGTGTCGCCGTCGTGGATACCGGCCTCGACCATCGAGTTGCCGGCGACTTCGAGCGCGTAGTGGTCGCCGCTGCGCATGAGTGCCGCGGGCACCTCGACATGGCGGGTGTTGTCGCGCAGCGCGGCGATGGGCGTACCGGCGGCGATCTTGCCGTAGAGCGGGATCTGCACGACGCCGGCCGGCCGAGAGGCAGGGGCCGCGGGAACACCGGCGAGGCGGAAGTCGCCCTTGATCACCGTCGGCGCGAAGGTTTCCGTAGGACGCCGCTGCGACCCGGGCACGGAGGCCATGTTCTCGGGAAGCCTGATCACCTCAAGGGCCCGCGCCCGGTGCGGCAACCGGCGGATAAAGCCGCGTTCTTCCAGACCCGTCATTAACCGGTGTATTCCCGACTTGGAGCGAAGACCAAGAGCCTCCTTCATCTCGTCGAAGGAGGGCGCCACCCCAGTCTCCTTCAGCCGCTGGTCAATGAAGAGCAAGAGGTCGTATTGCTTCTTGGTCAGCATTCTTTCTTGTCCCGGTTTCCGACGGCCAGCCACCGCAAGACGAGCGTGACCTGCCGCCCCGTGCAGGGTTTGCCCACGCTTCGCCGCCATGAGAAGCGGGTCCACGTAGGTGCCGAACAAAACTAAAACACCCGCAACGTGTTCTAGTTTGGTTCTCAGGCAACGTCAACCGCCTTTTTGCCGAGCGGGCCGGAGGGAGGTAGAACCGGAGCGGCTTCGGAGGACATAGAAGAACCGGCCCCCATCCCCCATCCCCCGCCTCTGCTTGCGGTGCTCCGGGCGGAGCAGGACAAACCCGTCCGCGCTTGCGGACTGCGCCAGCAGCGATCGTCCCGACGGGGATGGGGTGCCCTATTTCTTGTGCTGCCCCTGGCCACCATCGAACGCGCGCTCGCTGCGAGGTAGCATGTGCATACACGCAGCCGCCGTGAGACCAGGGAGGAGCGCCATGCCGCAGCCGGACCACGTCGTCAAAATCGAGCTCCCGCCGGAAGAAGCCCTCGACGCCGACATGGTCAAGTATTTCGAGAAGTGCCGCGACAAGCTGGGTCTCGTGCCGAACGTGCTCCGCGCCTACACCGGCAACCCGGCCAAGTTCCGCGCGTTCGCCGCGTTCTACAATCAGCTCATGCTCGACGAGGAAGCCTGCGGCCTGAGCAAGCTGGAGCGGGAGATGATCGCCGTCGTCGTCTCCTCCGCCAACCGCTGCTACTACTGCCTCGTCGCCCACGGCCAGACGGTGCGCGAGCTCTCCGGCGACCCCGAGCTCGGCGAGATGATGGTGATGAACTACCGCATCGCCGACCTGGAGCCAAGGCTGCGGGCGATGCTCGACTTCGCTTGGACGCTAACGCTCTCGCCCCACGGCGTCGGCGAAAGCGACCGCCAGCGGCTCCGCGACGCCGGCTTCGCCGACCGCGACATCTTCGACATCTGCGACGTTGCCGCCTTCTTCAACTACACCAACCGCATGGCCCACGGCCTGGAGATGATCCCGAACCGCGAGTACCACGGCCGGGACCGGCGCGCGCAACACGATTGATGTTACGGCTGACCTCCGGCCGCCCACCGGTCACGAGTTCGCAAGACCCGCGTTCGCCAGCAGCGAAGCCGCGTGGCGATCCAGAAGGAAGGACCCTCACCCGCCCGCTTCGAGGGCCGCCCTCTCCCGCAAGCGAGAGAGGGGCGAGAGGCGGCACAGCGTGCACCCGCTCATACTCCCCCTCCGTGGAAGAGGGTCGGGTTGAAGAGATCTGTTCCCTTCGCGACCTACCCCCGCTTTACCGGGCCGTGGTCGTCGCAGTGGTCCCCATGCGGATGGTGGAGGTGGTCACCGACGAGGTAGTCGACGTGGCCGCCGTGGGGCACCGCCTCGTGGCCGCAGCCCTCGCCGTGGACATGCCCGGCCTCGTGCCCAGCCTCCTCGCCACCGCAGTCGTGTGTCGGCGTGCAGTCGGCAGGATTGGTCGCATTCACCTCCAGCGCGTGCTCGTCGACGTGGTCGCCGTGGGGATGGTGCAGATGCCCATCATGCAGGTAATCGACGTGATCGCCATGCCGGATCGCGGTGTGGCCGCAGTCCTCGCCATGCTTGTGGCCGTGGGAGCCGTGCTTGTCGTCGCCGCAGTCGCCCATCGTCTTCTTCTCCCTTGTCGCGCCGTCTTCCCGACATGTGGGGCCCGGCCCCCGCGCGTCCAACACCGAGCGACCAGCGCACCCGGCGTTAAACGCTGGTGCCGCCAACGGTGAGCGCGTCGATGCGCAGCGTCGGCTGGCCGACGCCGACCGGCACGCCCTGGCCGTCTTTGCCGCAGGTGCCGATGCCCGGATCGAGCTTCATGTCGTTGCCGATCATGGAAACCTTCGTCAGCACGCTCGGCCCGTCGCCGATGAGTGTCGGCTCCCTTCACCGGCGCGCCGATTCGCCCCTGTTCGATCTTGTAGGCCTCGGTGCAGGAGAAGACGAACTTGCCGGACGTGATGTCGACCTGGCCGCCGCCGAAGGCCACCGCGTAGAGGCCGCGGTCGACCGACGCGATGATCTCGGCCGGGTCGTGGGCGCCGGCCAGCATGTAGGTGTTGGTCATCCGCGGCATCGGCCTGTGGGCGAAGCTCTGCCGCCGGCCATTGCCGGTGGACGCCGAGCCCATCAGCCGGCTGTTCTGCCGGTCCTGGATCAGGCCGACGAGGATGCCGTCCTCGATCAGCATGGTCCGCTGCGACGGCGTCCCCTCGTCGTCGACGCTGAGGGAGCCGCGGCGCGAGGGAAGGGTGCCGTCGTCGACGATGCTCACGCCCGGGGCGGCGACGCGCTCGCCGATGCGCCCGGCGAAGGCCGACGTCTGCTTGCGGTGGAAGTCGCCCTCCAGCCCATGGCCGATGGCCTCGTGCAGCAGGATGCCGGGCCAGCCGGGCCCCAGGACCACGGTCATCTCGCCGGCGGGCGTGTCGACCGAGTCCAGGTTCACCAGCGCCTGCCGGAGGGCCTCGTCGACCGCGCCCCGCCAGGTCTCGGGGCGGAGGTACTGGCCGAACTCGACCCGGCCGCCGGTGCCGAAGCTGCCCGTCTCCAGCCGGCCGTCCCGCTCGACGACGATCGAGACGTTGAGCCGGACGAGCGGGCGGATGTCGGCGACGCGATCCGCGTTCGGCCGGACGATCTGCACCACCCGCCACTCGCCGGCCAGCGAGACGGAGACCTGGCGGACGCGCTGCGTCCTTGCCCCTGGCGTAGGCGTCGATGGCGGCCAGCACCGCCACCTTCTCGGCGAACGGCACGGCGGCAAGCGGATTGTCGCTGGCGTAGAGCGCGGTGTTGGTTGCGGGCGGCGCGACGGCGAGGACCCCGTCGTGGCCGGCCAAAGCCGCGCGGACGGTCGATCCGGCCTGGCGCAGCGCCTCCTCGCTGAGGCTCGTGCCGTGGGCATAGCCGGTCGCCTCGCCGGCGACGGCGCGCAGGCCGAAGCCCTGGGCGGTGTCGAAACTGGCGCTCTTCAACCGGCCGTCGTCGAAGGCGAGGCTCTCGGCCTGGCGGTACTCGAGGTAGAGCTCGCCGTCGTCGGCGGCGGCCAAAGCCTCCTCGACCAGCAAGCGGGTGCGGGCGCGGTCCAATCCGCCTTTGGTGTAGAACAAGCCGTCGGCCGTCAGGATGTCGCTCATGTCCAGTCCGTGCTGATTGGAGATGCTCCCCGCTCATATGGGCGGTACGTGCCACCGCATCGACCGCGGCGTGCCTGCTGATGCCAGGATTTCCAGGTTTACGCCGTTGGGAAAATCTGTGACAGCTTCGGCTTCGGGCGAACGGGCGTGTGAACGGGCGGGCGAAGGGCGATGAAGGACGACACAGCGGCCGGATCCTGGCGGGAGGCGACCAAGCTCGTCCGCGCCGGGCTTGCGCGCTCCGGCTTCTGCGAGACGAGTGAAGCTTTGTTCATGACCTCGGGCTACGTCTACGCCTCGGCGGAGGAGGCGGAGGAGGCGTTCTCAGGCGTTCGCAGCCGCTTCGTCTACTCCCGCTACGCCAACCCGACCGTACAGATGTTCGAAGACCGGCTGGCGGCGCTGGAAGGCGCGGCCTTCTGCAAGGGCACCGCCAGCGGCATGGCAGCGGTCTTCGGAGCGCTTGCCTGCCAGCTTCGCGCCGGCGACAGGGTGGTCGCCTCCCGCGCCCTGTTCGGCTCCTGCCAGTACGTCGTGGGCGAGATCCTGCCGGCCTTCGGCATCGAAAGCGCGTTCGTCGACGGCCGCGACCCTGCAGCCTGGGAGCGGGCGCTGTCGCGGCCCGCGGCCTGCGTGTTCCTCGAAAGCCCGTCGAACCCGATGCTGGAGATCGTCGACCTGGCCCACGTCTGCCGGCTGGCCCGGGCCGCGGGGGCGCGCACCGTCATCGACAACGTCTTCGCCACGCCGCTGTTGCAGCACCCGTTCGACTTCGGCGCCGACGTCGTCATCTATTCGGCGACCAAGCACATCGACGGCCAGGGCCGCAGCCTCGGCGGCGCCGTGCTCACCAACGACCAGGACTACCTGGAAAACAAGCTGATCCCGTTTCTTCGCCACACCGGCCCGGCGCTGAGCCCATTCAACGCCTGGCTGCTGCTCAAGGGCCTGGAGACGATGGAGCTGCGCGTGGAGCGCCAAAGCGCGAATGCCCTGGCCCTGGCCGAGCATCTGGCGGCGTCCGCGGCGGTCGGGCAGGTCTTCTACCCGCAGCTTCCGAGCCATCCCCAGCACGACCTCGCCATGCGGCAAATGTCGGCCGGCGGCACGGTGCTGTCCTTCACCCTGCCTGGCCGCAAGCCCGCGGCCTTCCGCTTCCTCAACGGGCTTTCGCTCATCGACATCTCCAACAACCTCGGCGACACCAAGACGCTGGCGACCCATCCGGCGACGACCACGCACCAGCGGCTCACGGCCGAGGAGCGCGCGGTCCTCGGCATCACCGACGGAACCGTTCGGGTGTCGGTCGGGCTCGAGCATATCGACGACCTCTGCGAGGACGTGAGCCGGGGCTTGGCAGCGGTATCCGCCTAGGCAGCGGAGTGTTGGCAGAGGTGGTGACGGCGCGCGCGGGCGGCTCGGACCTTCTCGTTCCCCAGCCGGCCCACATGCCGATCGGGGAGGGCGCCGTCCTGCTCGGCGGCTTTGCCGCGCCGGTGGCGGATGAGCTCGTCGCGGCCATCGCCGGGATCGCGGCGACGGCGCCGTTTCGCACGATGACCACGCCGGGCGGCCGGAAGATGTCGGTGGCCATGACCAACTGCGGCGTGGCGGGTTGGGTCAGCGACCGCGCCGGCTATCGCTACAGCGCCACCGATCCGGGGAGCGGCAAGCCGTGGCCGGCGATGCCGCCCTTGTTCGCAGACCTTGCGCTTTGGGCGGCGGCCGCGGCGGGCTACGCCTCGTTCGCGCCAGACGCCTGCCTGATCAACCGCTACAAGCCCGGCGTGCAGCTCTCGCTCCACCAGGACCGCAACGAGCGCGACATGGCCGCCCCGATCGTCTCGGTGTCGCTTGGGCTGCCGGCGGTGTTCCTGTTCGGCGGCCAACGCCGGAGCGACCCGGCGCGGGCATACCCGCTCCATCATGGCGACGTCGTCGTCTGGGGCGGCGCCGTCGCGGCTTGTCTACCATGGCGTGCGCCGCCTCGCGGACGGCACGCATTCCGCTACGGGCCGCTGCCGGCTCAACTTGACCCTGCGCCGGGCGCTGTAGAAGGCCATATCACCAACCGCAGCGATGGGCAGGCGATGACGACCTATACGTTCCGCATCATGGTGGAGCCAGACGACGGCGCTTGGCGCGCGTACTGCCCTGCCCTGGAGGAGCAATAGTCGAGCCGGCGAAACATCTCCCTGAAGATGGGATTCTCCCGCGAACACCATGACATTGATTGTCAGCCTGGGCGGAAAGACACCCGCTGCGGAAGCAACGGCAAACCGGACTGGCGAAGCGGTGGAGCAAAGGCGTGGAAAAGAGGAGAAAATTTGCTATCTTTACGCGTCGCCGCCACTGGGGCGGTACTGAAGGTGCTCGCCGCTTGTGGTAGTTCTAGACACTGGCTCTCCTCGGCAGGATTGTCTCGATAGGTTCCTCAGCCGGTGGTCTGCATCGGGTGGCGGGGAGCGCGCTAACTTCCAGTCATTCGCGACAGAGCTGTGCGATCTTATCGAAGTTGAAAGGCCGGAGCCCGCTCGCGCGGATCTAGACCTTAATGCATACACGTTCGAGTATCCGGTAACCTTCCACCACCCGGGAGGCATGACCAGCACCGGCTTCATCGATCTCTACAAACGCAACTCGTTCGTGATGGAGGCCAAGCAGGGCTCGGATCAGCAGCTGCAAGAGCAACTTGCCTTGTTCGGAGGGAACGAGACGAGGTCGCGCAAGGGCACGGCCGTAAGGGGCACTGGGAGCTGGACAGTCGCCATGCAGCGCGCCCGCGGCCAAGCCGAGCGGTATGCCAAGGCGCTTCCCGTCGACCACGGCTGGCCGCCGTTCCTCGTCGTTGTCGACGTCGGACACTGCTTCGAGCTGTATGCCGACTTCAGCCTCACCGGCAAGAACTACACACATTTTCCGGACGCGCAAACCTTTCGGCTGCCGCTGGCCAAGCTGTGCGGCCCCGAAGTTCGTGCGCTCTTAAAGCGGATCTGGACGGATCCTCATTCTCTCGATCCTTCCCGCCGCTCGACGGAGGTCACGCGTCAGGTATCATTGCGCCTCGCGGTAATCGCGCGGGCGCTGGAAAAAGAAGGCCATGCGCCGGATATTGTCGCCGGCTTTCTCATGCGCTGCCTGTTCAGCATGTTTGCTGAAGACGTAGGCCTGTTGCCCGACAAGTGCTTCACCAACCTGCTAGAGAGCCTCCGGGGTCAGGAGCCACCTGCGTTCGTCCACGCCCTGCGGACCCTCTGGAGCGAGATGGACCGGGGCACGCCGTTTTCGGCCGCTGCGGGTCATCGGCTGCTCCGCTTCAACGGCGGCCTGTTCAGAGACCGCACGGCGCTGCCGTCAGGCCGGAGCATTTGGGGCTTCTTATCGAGGCGGCCAAGGCCGACTGGCGGGAGGTGGAGCCTGCGATCTTCGGCACGTTTCTGGAGCAGGCGCTTGAACCGCGCGAACGCCGCAAGCTCGGCGCCGAATTCACGCCGAGGCGTTGGGTCGAGCGGCTGGTGATGCCTGCCGTCATCGAACCGCTGCGCGAGAAGTGGGACACGGTTAAGGCGGCCGCACTTGGCTATGGTCTTGCCGGCCAACGCGATGAGGCCGTCAAAGCCGTCCGCGAGTTCCACCTGAAGCTCTGTGACCTGCGGATCCTGGATCCTGCCTGCGGCTCGGGCAACTTCCTCTACGTGACGCTTGAGCATCTGAAGCGCCTGGAAGGGGAGGTCCTGGACCTGCTGCAAACCGATCTGCACGAGAAACAGGACGACCTGGAGTTGGACAGCCATCGCGTCGACCCGCACCAGTTTCTCGGCATCGAGACCAACCCGCGCGCTGCGGCCATAGCCGAGGTCGTCCTCTGGATCGGTTATCTGCAGTGGCACTTCAAGACGCAGGGGCGGGTGATGCCGGCGCAGCCGGTGCTGAAAAACTTCCGCAACATCGAATGCCGGGACGCGATCCTCGCCTACGACGACAAGGAGCTGGTCCGCGACCGCGCGGGGAAGCCGGTCACGCGTTGGGACGGACACAGCATGAAGACCGATCTCTTCACCGGCCGGGAGGTGCCTGACGAGAGCGCGCAGGTCGAACTCTATCGCTACATCAACCCCAAGCCCGCCGCGTGGTCCGCCGCCGACTACATCATCGGCAACCCGCCATTTACCGGCGGCAAAGACGTGCGCGACCGCCTGGGGCCGGGTTACCAGGAAGCCTTGTGGGCTGCGTATCCGGATATGCCGCATGCGGCGGATCTTGTGATGTACTGGTGGCGGCGGGCGGCGGATCTCGCTCGCACTGAGAAGGTCCAGCGTTTCGGCTTGATCACGACCAGCTCGCTGACCCAGCAGTTCAACCGCCGGGTTGTCGCGGCGGCTGTGGCGGCCGAGCCGCCGCTGAGCCTGTTGTTCGCCATTCCCGATCATCCCTGGTACCTGACCGGCGACATGGCGGCGGTGCGGATCGCGATGACCGTCGGGGTCGCCGGGACACAGGAGGGGCAGTTGGTCAGGGTTAAGGATCCGAATCGCAACGCCGCGCAAGGCGGTGACGAGCTGAGAGCGCCGGTAGCGGGCATGATCTTCCCAAACTTGACGATCGGCATTGATACGGACAAGGCCAGGCCGCTGCGGGCGAACGATCGGCTCTGCTCGCCCGGGGTCAAGCTTCACGGCTCCGGCTTCATCATCACCGCTGAGCGGGCGAAGCAGCTTGCTCTCGGCTCTGCACCGGGTTTACAGCGCCACATTCGCCCGTATTGCAACGGGAAGGACCTAACGGGCAGGCCGCGCGGCGCGATGGTCATCGACCTCTGCGGGTTGAGCGAACAGGACGCTCGCGAGCGCTACCCCGCCGTTTACCAGCATGTTCTGCAACACGTGAAGCCGGAGCGGGATCACAACGCCCGGGATAGCTATCGCAACAACTGGTGGATCTTCGGCGAGCCAAGACGCGAGCTGCGCCCGGCACTCGCTGGGTTGCACCGGTATATCGCCACGGTCGAGACCGCCAAGCACCGTGTATTTCAATTTATCGATGCGGCGACCCTCGCGGACAATATGTTGGTCGTCATTGCCCTTGCCGATGCCTTCTCCCTCGGCGCCCTGTCGTCTCGCGCTCACGTCACCTGGGCACTCGCCGCCGGGGGCCGCCGTGGTGTTGGGAATGATCCGCGTTACCAAAAAACACGTTGCTTCGATCCTTTTCCGTTCCCGGCGGCGACGGAGGCGCAGCAGCGGGTCATCGGAGACCTCGCCGAGGAATTGGACACGCTGCGCAAGAAAGTGCTTGCGGAGCACCCGGATCTGACCCTGACCGGCCTCTACAACGTTCTGGAGAAGGTGAAGCGCGGCGAGGCGATGAGCAAAAAGGAGCAGGGCGTACACGAGCGTGGGCTCGTCGCCGTCCTTAATCATTTGCATGAGGAAATTGACCGCGCCGTCTTCGCCGTCTACGGCTGGCCTTACGACCTGGAGGACGCTGAGATCCTTACCCGGCTCGTCGCGCTGAACCAGGAGCGGCGGGCGGAAGAGGCGATGGGCGAGATCCGCTGGCTCCGGCCCGAATATCAGGCGCCCGACGACGTGTACGCCGCTGCAAAGGACAAGCAGGCGGAGTTTGGGCTTCCGGCTCCAGCGACTGCCATACTCAGAAACGTCAAGTTGCGGTGGCCGAAGGCGCTTCCTGAGCGCATCACCAGCATCCGGGCGATTCTCGGCGGCCAAGCCGAGCCGCTTTATGCCGAGGAGATCTCGCGGGCGTTCTTCTGGCACAAGACGCGGAACGACGATGTGAAGGACATTCTGACAGCGCTCGTCGCACTTGGGCTAGCGCACCGGCTAGAGGACAACCGTTACACGCCCTGAGCGGTATTGATGGGTTAGTTAGCGTCCATGGACGTGGTGGAAATTGCTGGGCAGTCGCGCCGGAGCGATCCGTGACGAGTTTGGCTCCGGCGCGGCGCGGCGCCGGATCTTCCGCACCCAATCGATCGCCGCTGGACAGCCGCGTGTAGACGGCGCCCATGCCGCGCTCGGCCATATGGGTTCGTCCTCGTCTTCGGCGAAGCGCTCCACGTCGACGACAAGCCGGCTGACCGAAACACCAGGTGGCGAGCCGGCAGCCGCAGATTCGGCCATTTAGCCGGGCGGTCCAGGCGTCCGTCATCGCCAGGAGCTCCCGGGCCAGGGCTTGGTCATCGGGAAGAAGGCTCGCCCGTTCCTCCGCGGGGATCAGCGGCGAGGCATGCGGAACGTGAACAACGAGAGGCGATACAGGGAGCTTCAAGGCACCAGCCCGCGCCCGCCGCCTTCCGAAGGCCGAGGAATGGATCGATTGGAACCACCTCACAGCGAGGGGGCTAACGCCGACGAAGCAATCCACATCCGTATCTCGTGGATCGCCACGCCGCTACGCGGCTCGCGATGACGGTCCCGGCAGAGCAACGGTGTTCCCAAGAAGGGCGGCCACGCCCAAAGCATGCACCTCCTCCTCCGTCACCCGAGGCTCGTCCACAGGCGCGTCCCGCGAGTCCATGGAAGACGCGGAGCGCCGCAACACGTGCGGCGATGACGAAAAAGGCTGGAAGGGACGGCGCGCGACGGATGATGACGTCGCTCGTAGTCCGTGCGCCAACAACAAGTGTGCCGGTCCTGCCGTAATACTGCAAGAATACCGCACGGCGTGGCTGACTTGCTCAGTCCTGGTGGAACAGCGCGAGGATGCGGTCGACGGCGCGGGTGACGGTGAGGTTGCCGGAGAGGAGTTCGCTTTTCAGAACCGGCAACTGCTCAACCACCTTGGGGTGGCTCCTGATGTCGGTCATCACCCGGTCCTGCAACGTCGTCCACATCGCCTTGACCCGCTGCTGCTGGCGCCGCGTCTGGAACTCGCCGGTGGCGCTGAGCTTCTCCTTGTGCTCCACCAGCTTGCCCCAGACGGCGTCGATGCCGGTGTTCTTGATTGCGCTGCACATCATCACCGGCGGCGACCAGGCGGCCGCGCGCGGCTGGATGATGTGGAGCGCATTGCGGTAGTGCACCACCGCCTGCTTGGCGCGGATCTCGTTGCCGCCGTCGGCCTTGTTGACGACGATCATGTCGGCGATCTCCAGGACGCCCTTCTTGATGCCCTGCAGCTCATCGCCGGCGCCGGGCAGCATCAGCACGACGAACACGTCGGTGAGATCGGAGACGGCGACCTCGGACTGGCCGGCGCCCACTGTCTCCACCAGGATCACGTCGTAGCCGGCGGCGTCGCAGACGACCATGGTCTGGCGCGTCGTCCGGGTGACGCCGCCGAGCGTTCCCCCAGACGGCGAGGGCCGGATGAAGGCGTTCGGCTCCTGCGACAGCTCGGCCATGCGGGTCTTGTCGCCGAGGATGCTGCCGCCGCTGACCGGGCTGGACGGGTCGACGGCGAGGACAGCCACCTTCAGCCCCTGGCGGATCAGGTGGCCGCCGAACGCCTCGATGAAGGTGCTCTTGCCGGCACCCGGCACGCCGGTGATGCCGATCCGGTGCGCGCGGCCGGTGTGCGGCAGCAGCCGATGAAGGATATCCTGAGCGAGCTGGCGGTGGCGGGGGCTGCGGCTTTCGATGACGGTGATGGCCCGCCCGAGCATGGCCCGGTCGCCCGCCAGCACGCCCCTGGCGTAGTCCTCGTCGGTGAGCGCCGCGCGCGGGATTGTCGCCGGTGCCGCCTGTGCCGCCGCCGCCATCGTCTTAAGCGGCCTCGCTGGCGTAGCCGAGGCGCTTGTTGAGGCTCGCGACCAGGCCCAGCGCCGCCTCGCTGATCACCGTACCCGGCGGGTAGATCGCCTCGGCGCCGGCGGCGTAGAGGGCGGCGTAGTCCTGGGGCGGGATGACCCCGCCGACGACGATCAGGATGTCCTCACGGCCGAGCGCCTTCAGCGCCTTCTTCAGCTCGGGCACCAGGGTGAGGTGGCCGGCCGCGAGCGTGCTCACGCCGATGACATGGACGTCGTTCTCCACCGCCTGGCGGGCGACCTCGGCCGGCGTCTGGAACAGCGGCCCGATGTCGACGTCGAAGCCGAGGTCGGCGAAGGCGCTGGCGATGACCTTCTGCCCGCGGTCGTGTCCGTCCTGGCCCATCTTGGCGACCAGGATGCGCGGCCGGCGGCCGTCGTTGGCCTCGAAGGCCTCGACCAGAGCGTGTGCCCTCGCAATCGTGTCCGACTTCTCGCCCACCTCGCTGCGGTAAACGCCGGAGATGGCCCGGATCTCGGCCTTATGCCGGCCATAGACCTTCTCCAACGCGTCCGAGATCTCGCCGACGGAGCAGCGGGCGCGGCCGGCCTCGACGGCGAGCTGCAGCAGGTTGCCCTCGCCGGTCTCGGCGCATCGCGTCAGCGCCGAGAGCTTCGCCTCGACCTCCTTGGGGTCGCGCTTCGCCCGCAACTCCTCGAGCTGGGCGATCTGGCCGCGGCGGACCTCGGCGTTGTCGATCTTGAGCACCTCAATGGTCTCGTGCTCGGTGAGCTGGTACTTGTTGACCCCGACCACCGTCTGCCGGCCGCTGTCGATCCGCGCCTGGGTGCGGGCGGCGGCCTCCTCGATGCGCAGCTTCGGGATGCCGGCCTCGATGGCCTTGGCCATGCCGCCCGACTGCTCGACCTCCTGGATATGTCCCCAGGCCTTCTCCGCAAGCTCGCGGGTCAGCCGCTCGACGTAGTAGGAGCCGCCCCACGGGTCGATGACGCTGGTCGTGCCGCTCTCCTGCTGCAGGAACAGCTGGGTGTTCCGGGCGATGCGGGCGGAGAAGTCGGTGGGCAGCGCCAGGGCCTCGTCGAACGAGTTGGTGTGCAGCGACTGGGTGTGGCCTTGGGTTGCCGCCATCGCCTCAATGCAGGTGCGCACGACGTTGTTGTAGACGTCCTGCGCCGTCAGGCTCCAGCCGGAGGTCTGCGAGTGGGTGCGCAGCGCCAGCGACTTGTTGCTCTTCGCGTCGAACTGCTTGATCAGCTTCGCCCAGAGCAGGCGCGCCGCCCGCATCTTGGCGATCTCCATGTAGAAGTTCATGCCGATGGCCCAGAAGAACGACAGCCTCGGCGCGAACTGGTCGATGGTCAGCCCGGCCTTCAGCCCGCAGCGGGCATACTCGACGCCGTCGGCGAGGGTGTAGGCCATCTCCAGGTCCGCCGTCGCACCCGCCTCCTGCATGTGGTAGCCGGAGATCGAAATCGAGTTGAACTTCGGCATGTTCTTGGAGGTGAAGGCGAAGATGTCGGAGATGATCCGCATCGACGGCTCGGGCGGGTAAATGTAGGTGTTGCGGACCATGAACTCCTTGAGGATGTCGTTCTGGATGGTCCCCGCGAGTTGCTCGTGCTTGACCCCCTGCTCCTCGGCGGCAACGATATAGAGTGCCAGGATCGGCAGCACAGCGCCGTTCATGGTCATCGACACGGTCATCTGGTCGAGCGGGATGCCGTCGAACAGCACCTTCATGTCCATGATCGAGTTCGATCGCAACCCCGGCCATGCCGACGTCGCCGGCGACCCGAGGGTTGTCGCTGTCGTAGCCGCGGTGAGTGGCCAGGTCGAAGGCGACCGACAACCCCTTCTGCCCGGCGGCGAGGTTGCGCCGGTAAAAGGCGTTGGAGTCCTTGGCCGTGGAGAAGCCGGCGTACTGGCGGATGGTCCAGGGCCGGGTCACGTACATGGTCGAGTAGGGGCCGCGGAGGAACGGCGGCATCCCGGACATCGTGTCGAGATGATCGAGGCCCTCGAGGTCGGCCGCGCCATAGAGCGGCTTGACCATCAGCTTCTCCGGCGTCTCCCACAGGAACTCTTCGGGCGACTTGCCGGTCTCGGCCTTGAAGCGCTCGGCCCAGGCGGCATAGCCACCCTCCTGCGGCGGGGTATTCCCGGGCTGCAGCTTGATCGCGGAGAAATCGGGGATAGAGGTCATCGGTCAATCACTCCAAGCAGCGCGAGGGTGTTTCGGGTCTGCGCAAGCACGTTGCCGCCAAGGGCGATGAAGTCGTCGACGCCGGCCCCCTGGTAGTCGGCCTTCTTGTCGCCCGGGTTGCCGGCGAGGAACAGGTACTGGCAGCCCGCCTGCTTCAGCGCCGGCGCCACGAGCGCGACCTTCTGCTCGTAGATGGGATCGGCGGAGCACAGGCACGCGATCTTCGCCCCGCTCTTCTTGAAGGCGGCGGCGCAAGCCTCGGCGTCGTCGAAGCCCTCCGCGTTCACGCACTCGATCCCGGCGACGCCGAAGTAGTTGCGGGCGAAGGTGGCGCGCGCCGTGTGCTTGGCGAGCGGGCCGAGGTTGGCGAGGAAGATCGCCGGCAGCGACCCGGTCTTCTCCCGCCAGGCATCGGCCGCATCGCGCAGAGCCTCGAAGGCCTCGGCGTAACGGTGGCGCCGCATCGGCGTGATGGCCACGCTTTCGCCGCCGCCCAGCGCCTTCGCCATGGCGCCGATGGTGGCGCCAGCGCCGGCGGCGGTGACCGCGGCTTCGCTCAGCCCGCCGCCGTCGGCGCCGGCCAAAGCATCCACCGAGGCGCCCCGGGCGCGCGCGGCCTGCAGCCGCGCACGGGCGGAGGCCAGGGCCGCGGCCCGATCCGGCGTCGCCACCTCGGCGACGCGCTCTTGCATGTTGGGGAACTCGCTGACCCCGGTCAAAGCGTCGCGGCGCTTGGCTAGGTTGGTCTCGCGGGCGGCGTAGGCATTGGCGATCTTCTCGCCGAAGCTCGCGTCCTTGAGCACCGCGAGCATGCCGCCCCCGGCCTCGATCGCCTGGAACTCGCTCCAGGCGGCCTCGGCCATGGCGTCCGTCAGGCTCTCGATGTACCAGGAGCCGCCGCCCGGATCGACCACCTTGGCGATGTTGGACTCCTCGGCGAGGATCACATGGGTGTTGCGCGCGACCCTCCGCGCCAGCTCGGTCGGCTGGCCGAGGGCGGCGTTGTAGGGAAGGATGGTGACGCTGTCGGCGCCGCCGGCACTGGCGGCGAAGCAGGCGACGGTGGCGCGAAGGGTGTTTACCCACGGGTCGCGCTGGCTCAGCATCCGCTCGGCGGTCACCGCGTGGAGGCGCATGGCCCGCGCCGGCTCGGAAGCGCCGCAGGCCTCGGCGATGCGCGCCCACATCTTCCTCGCGGCGCGCAGCTTGGCCAGGGCCAGGAACTGGTCACAGCTCACCGCATAGATGAATTGGATCTGCCGGCAGGCGGCGTCGACGTCGAGGCCGGCCTCGGTCATCGCCTTGAGGTAGGCGACGGCGGTCGCCATGGAGGCGGCGAGGTCCTGGGTCTCGGTGGCGCCGGCGTTGTGGTAGGGCGTGGTGTCGACGGCGACGGCGGTCGACAGCGGGTAGGTCGACGCGGTGTAACGGGCGAGGTCGGCCAGCTGGGCCATGGCCGTCTCGGGCGAGACCGGCAGCGTTCCCGCCTGGGCCAGGGTGCCGAGCGGATCGGCATTGAAGGCGCCGCGGGCTTTTGCCGGGCTGATGCCGCGGAGTTGCCAAAGGGCGGCGAGCAGGGCGGCGGCGGGCAGGAACTGGGCGCCGGGCTTAAGCGCCACGGTGACCAGGTCGAGGTATACGCCGGTCAACGCCAGGTCGAGGTCGTCGAGCCCGTAGAGCATGATCCCGCCGTCGCCGGCGAAATCGGGCGCCGCGTCGCCGTCCAGGCCGGCGCGGGCGGCCTTGTCGAACTGGAGCAGGAGCGAAGTGACGCCGCGCGCGAGCTCATGGAGGATGGTTTCGTTGGCGGCCGCCGGGTCGGGCTCGGCATAGGCTTGGCGGACGTCCCAGTTGCTGACGCGGTTTCCCGCAGCCCGCCCGCCGCGGGTGAACGGCGTAGCGCCGGGGAAGCCGGACGGATCGCCCGTCGGCGGCCAGTCGTTGCGGGTGTAGATCGGCCGGAGAGTGATCCCCTCGTAGGTCTTCGTCAGCATCTTGCGGTCGAACGGCGCGCCCTTCAGCGCCTTCTCGACCTCGGCGACCCACTCGTCGTAGGTCGGCATCGCGAAGCCTTCGGAGAAATTCAGCTGTGGCTCGGTCATCGGGTTCCCGCGTCGTTTTTGTGTTGATCGATCGCCGCCTGGCGCGTCGCGGAGGACCCTGATCCCTCGGCGCTTCCCTCACGACAACGCGTCGCATTTTTTGCGCGGGCACCGTAAGGCACCGCGCCCAGCCGGTCAAGAAACCGCCCGGGCTGGGACTGGCCTGTGGTCAGACTGCGGCCGGGCTGAGGAGGAGCGATCCGCGGCGCCTCGCGAGCTACTCCTGCGCGGGAGCGGCCTCGACCGGCTCAAGTCGCCGGCGGGCGGCGGCGAGGGTGGCCTCGGGTGGGCCCGAGGAGTCCACGCGCGCCCAGTCGATCTCGCCGAGGTCATAGCCCAACTGCATCCGCAAGACCGCAACGCCGGCGTCCGAGACATCGCCCTGCCGGCCTTGCACCCTCGCCTCCAGCACCGCCGCCGGCGCTTCCAGCCAGAGGCCCGTGAACGGGACGCCGCGCCGGGCGGCGAGCTCGCGGATGGCGGTGCGTTCCTGGGGCGAGGCGAAGACGGCATCGGCGATGACCGTGCAGCCGGCGTCCAGAGCGGCGCCCGCCTCGGCATAGAGGGTGCGGTAGGTCCGCTCGGTCATCTTGCGGCTGTAGCCTTCGGCTGCGAGCTTCTGCGTCAGCGAGACGCCGGCCAGCCGCTTGCGGATCGCGTCGGTGCGCAGCACCCGGGCGCCGCAGGCAGTGCCGAGGCCAGGCGCCAGCGCCCGCGCCAGCTTCGACTTGCCGCTGCCCGACAGCCCGCCCACCGCAATCAGCCGTGGCGGAACGCTTCTGAGCGCCGCGCCTGCCCATTCGAGATAGCGCCGCGCCGCCTCGCTTAGCCGCCGCGCCTCCGCCGGATCGGAGTGCGCCCGTGCCGCCGTCGCATCGACGTGCGCGCGGATGCCGGAGCGTAGCGACAGGAACAGCGGCAGAGCGGCCAGGCCATTGCCGCCGCCCCCGCCCACCGCCACCGCCACCGCCGTCCAGGTATCGGTTGAGGACCAGAGAGGCGAGGTCGTCGCGGCCGCGGTAGCCCAAGTCCATCAGCAGGAAGGCGAGGTCGTAGAGGACATCGATCTCGGCGAAGGCGTTGCTGAACTCGATGGCATCGAACAGCGTCGCCCGGCCGTCGAGCAGGACGATGTTGCGCAGATGCAGGTCACCGTGGCAGTGGCGGACGAAACCATCTGCCCTCCTGCGGTCGAGGAGATCGGCGGCCTCGGCCAAAGCCGCCTTCTGGCGCCCGATCAGCCGGCGGACCTCGCCCGGGTCGAGGTCGGTGGCGGCAAGGCTCTTGGCGTTGTTCTCAATGACCGCAGCCATGGCCGCGGCGCCGCCGGCGTCTGGCCGCGGCTCCGCCTCGCGGTGGAAGGCGGCGACGTGATCGGCGAGATCCTCGATCACGGCGCGGGTGAGCCGGCCGTGCGTTCCGCCATCGTCGCGAACAGCGCGTCGTCGTCGAACCGCGCCATCTCCACCAGCCAATCGACCGGCTGGCCTTTGCCGTTCAGCGCCAGCCGCGCCCTCCGCATCCCGGGTGACGGCGACGACGCCCAGGTAGATCGACGGCGCGGTCCGGCGGTTGATCCGCACCTCCGCCTCGCAGACGGTCCGCCGCCGCTCCGGCGTCGAGAAGTCGAGGTACGGGTAGCGAATCGGCGCGCTTCAGCTTGTAGGCGCGGTCACCGGCGATAAAGACGATCGAGGCATGGGTCTCGCAGCGCCTGGGCGGCTGGCTCAGCCCGAAGGTCTCCGGGCGCGACAGGAAGGCGACGACCTCGGCCTGCTCGGCGCTCATCGCTCAGCGGCCACGCGGCATGCGTCAGCTCGGGCCGGGGGCAGTGGCGTGGCGACACCCTCACCCGCGCGCTGCGCGCGCCTCCCTCTCCCGCTCGCCGGAGAGGGTCGGGGTGCGGGTATCTG
>CAVVAX010000004.1:0-75591 GCA_963746275.1 uncultured Alphaproteobacteria bacterium | reverse complement strand
CTGCGCGACCGGAGACATAGTTGACATGCCGAGGCAAAGCGGCGGAGCTTTTTGCTGGCTCGGTCGATGAGGCCGAGATCGATGGCGGCGAAGCGGACGATCCAGTCGCCGTCTTCGGTTTCGGCGACGCCGACGGTCTCGCCGGCCAGGGCTTCGCGGACGAAGACGAGGCTGCCGCCCCACTTGATCTCGCCGGTGGGCCGGACCCTGCGCACGGCGTGGTCAGGGTCGTACCAGGGCTCCGCGATGGTCTCCGGAAACGGCCGCGGCCAGGGCATCGAGCCCCGCCGCGAGCACGGGCAGGGCGGCGTCCTCCAGCGGCGCCTCGACGGCCTGCTCGCGCAAGCTGCGGATGTCGGCCAGCCCCATGCCGTAGGCCGAGAGCACGCCGGCCAAAGGGTGGATCAGCACCCGGGTCATCCCCAGCGCATCGGCGACCAGGCAGGCGTGCTGGCCGCCGGCGCCACCGAAGCAGTTCAGCACGTACTCGGTGACGTCGTAGCCGCGCTGGACCGAGATCTGCTTGATGGCGTTGGCCATGTTCTCCACCGCGATCTTGAGGAAGCCCTCGGCGACCTCCTCCGGCGTCCGCCGCTCGCCCGTGGCTTTCGCAATCTCGTCGGCGAGGCTTGCGAACTTCGCCGCCACGACCTCGCCATCCAGCGGTTCGTCGCCGCGTTCGCCAAAGACCGTGGGGAAGAACTTGGGCTGGATGCGGCCCAGGGCGACGTTGCAGTCGGTGAGCGTGAGCGGCCCGCCGCGCCGGTAGCAGGCCGGGCCCGGCGAGGCGCCGGCGGAATGGGGCCCGACGCGGAACCTCGCGCCGTCGAAGCCGAGGATCGAGCCGCCGCCGGCCGCGACCGTGTGGATGCGCATGATCGGCGCGCGCATCCGCACCCCGGCCACGACGGTGTCGAAGGCGCGCTCGAACTCGCCGTCGTAGTGGGAGACGTCGGTGGAGGTGCCGCCCATGTCGAAGCCGATAACCTTGGCGAAGCCGGCGCGCTCGGCGGTGCGCACCATGCCGACGACCCCGCCCGCAGGCCCCGACAGGATCGAGTCCTTGCCCTGGAACAGCCGGGCGTCGGTCAGCCCGCCGTTCGACTGCATGAACATCAGCCGGACGCAGCCCACAGCGCCGGCGACCGCATCGACGTAGCGCCGCAGGATCGGCGAGAGGTAGGCATCGACGACGGTGGTATCGCCACGCGAGACGAGCTTCATCAGCGAGCTGACCGCGTGCGAGACCGAAACTTGCGTGAAGCCAACCTCCGCGGCGATCTCGGCGAGGCGCTGCTCATGGGCGGGAAAGCGGTAGCCGTGCATCAGCACGATGGCGATGGCGCGGATGCCGCCGGCGAAGGCCTCGGTGAAGCCGGCGCGGGCCGCGGCTTCCTTCAGGGGCGCGCGCGTCTCGCCTGAGGCGCCGATCCGCTCCTCGATCTCGACGACGCGCTCGTAGAGGAGCTCGGGCAGGACGATGTGCCGGTCGAACAGCCGCGGCCGGTTCTGGTAGCCGATGCGCAAGGCGTCGCGGAAGCCGCGGGTGATGGCGAGCAACACCCTGTCGCCCTTGCGCTCCAAGAGCGCGTTGGTCGCGACCGTCGTGCCCATCTTCACCGCCTCGATCGCGGCGGCTGGAACGGCATCGGCAGGGCGAAGGCCCAGCACCTCGCGGATGCCGGCCGTTGCCGCGTCGGCGTAGCGTCCGGGGTTTTCGGACAGGAGCTTGACGGTGACGAGGCTGCCGTCGGGCCTGCGGGCGACGACGTCGGTGAACGTCCCGCCCCGGTCGATCCAGAACTGCCACCTGGCCACGATCGTCTTCGCTCATCTTGCCCCGGACGCTACCGACATCCCATGCCGTCCGGCCGCAGCCTAGCCAGCGGCGGACGCGGCCACTTCGCGCCCGGGGGTTGAGGCAGCGTGCACAAGGCGCGCCCTACCCCGTCTTCGGGGTCGGCGCGATCATCCGCCGCGGATCGACCCAGGCGTCGAACTGCTCGGCCGTGACCAGGCCGGAGTCCACCGCCGCCTGCTTCAGCGTCTTGTTCTCGGCGAAGGCGGTCTTGGCGATCTTCGCGGCGGCGTCGTAGCCGATGTGCGGGTTGAGCGCGGTGACCAGCATCAGCGAGCGCCCCATCAGCCCGGCTATGCGTTCGCGGTCGGCCTCGATGCCTGCGACGCAGTTGTCGGTGAAGCTGGCGCATCCGTCCGCCAGTAGCGCAACCGACTGCAGGAAATCGTAGATGAGTACCGGCTTGAAGACGTTGAGCTCGAAGTGGCCGGTGGCGCCGGCGATGGTGATGGTGACGTGGTTGCCCATCACCTGGGCGCAGACCTGGGTCATCGCCTCGCACTGGGTCGGGTTGACCTTCCCCGGCATGATCGAGGAGCCTGGCTCGTTGGCCGGCAGAACCAGCTCGCCGAGGCCGCTGCGCGGGCCCGGAGGCGAGGAAGCGGATGTCGTTGGCGATCTTGTTCAGCGAGACGGCGAGCACGTTGAGCGCGCCGGACGCCTCGACGATGGCGTCGTGGGCGGCCAAAGCTTCGAACTTGTTCGGCGCGGTGACGAAGGCGAAGCCGGTGATGGCCGCGACCTCGGCGGCGAACGCCTCGGCAAAGCCTTCCGGCGCGTTGAGCCCGGTACCGACCGCGGTGCCGCCCTGTGCCAGGCGGAGGAGGCGCGGCAGCGTCGCCTCGACCCGGTCGATGCCATAAGCGACCTGGGCGGCGTAGCCTGAGACCTCCTGGCCGAGGCTCAGGGGCGTCGCGTCCTGGGTGTGGGTGCGGCCGATCTTGATGATGTCCGCGAAGGCCTCCGCCTTTTCGTCAAGCGCGCGGTGCAGGGCCCGCAGCGCCGGAAGCAGTCGGTTGTTCAGCTCCAGCACGGCGGCGATGTGCATCGCCGTCGGAAAGGTGTCGTTGGAGGACTGCGAGCGATTGACGTGGTCGTTGGGATGCACCGGCGACTTCGAGCCGAGCTCGCCGCCGAGCATCTCGATCGCGCGGTTGGCGATCACCTCGTTGGCATTCATGTTGGTCTGGGTGCCCGAGCCGGTCTGCCAGACGACGAGCGGAAAATGATCGTCCAGCCGGCCGGCGATTACCTCCTCGGCCGCAGCGACGATGGCGCTGCCGACGCGCTCATCGAGCTGGCCCAGCGTTACGTTGGCCCGCGCCGCCGCCTTCTTCTGCACGCCGAGGGCACGGATCAAGGCCAGCGGCATCCTCTCGCCGCCGATGCGGAAGTTCTCCAGCGAGCGTTGGGTCTGCGCCCCCCAGTAGCGGTCGGCCGGAACCGCGATCGTGCCCATCGAGTCGCTTTCGTTGCGCATGGCTGCACCCGTCATGACCGGTCCTCTCCTACAACCGCGCCGCCGCGCCCCGGTTCCGCAGGCAGAACGGCCGAGGATGAACGCCGTCGCCGCATCCAGCGCCTCGTCCAGCGCCTGGGCCTCGCTGCGTCCGGAGCTTCGCCGCGGCTTGAAGCTGTGGTCGCCGTCCTCGAGCCAGTGGACGCGGATGCGCGGCGACAGCGGGTAGGCTTGGACCTCGTTGCGGCCGCCGAACGGATCGCGCGTGCCCTGCAGGATCAGCGTCGGCGTGCAGAGCTCGCGCAGATGGGCGACGCGCGTCTTCTCCGGGGCGCCCGGCGGGTGGAACGGATAGCCGAGGCAGAGGAGGCCGCGCACGCCGGCTTCGTCGGCGATCATGCTGGCCATCCGCCCGCCCAGCGACTTGCCGCCGATGACCGTTGCGCCCGGGTCCCGTTCAGCCAGCACCGCCCGCCAGACGTCGCGCAGAACCGCCGTCCGATCGGGCGGCCGGCGCTGGCCACTCTGCCGGCGCGCGGCCATGTAGGGGAACTCGAAGCGGACGACACGGATGCCTCGCCCGGCCAGGCCGTGGGCGAAGAAGGCCATGAACGGGCTGTCCATCGGCGCGCCGGCGCCGTGGGCGAGGACGCATGTCGCCCTCGCCCCGTCCGGGCCGTCGAGCAGAACCTACGGGCGGCTGCGCCCGCCGTCAATGCCCGCGCCGCCCGGCTTCATGAACTCGGCGAAGAAGTCGTTGCCCTTGTCGTCGACAACGACGAACGCCGGGAAGTCCTCCACCTCGATCCGCCAGATCGCCTCCATGCCGAGCTCGGGTACTCGATGCACTCGACCTTGCGGATGCAGTCCTGGGCGAGGCGCGCCGCCGGGCCGCCGATGGAGCCAAGATAGAAGCCGCCGTGGGCCTTGCACGCCGTCGTCACCTGCGGCGAGCGGTTGCCCTTGGCCAGCATCACCAGGCTGCCGCCGGCGGCCTGAAAGGCGTCGACGTACGCGTCCATCCGCCCGGCCGTGGTCGGGCCGAACGAGCCGGAGGCGTAGCCGTCGGGCGTCTTTGCCGGGCCGGCGTAGTAGACGGCGAGGTCCTTGAAGTACTGCGGCAGGCCCTGGCCGGCGTCGAGCCGCTCCTTGAGCTTGGCGTGGGCGATGTCGCGGGCGACGATCAAGCGGCCCGGTCAGCGAGACGCGGGTCTTGATCGGATAGCGCGACAGCGTTGCCCGGGTCTCGGCCATTGGCCGGTTGAGGTCGATGTGCACAACCTCGGCGGACAGGCTCTCCGGTCCGACGTCGGGGAGGTACTTGCCGGGTTCGCGTTCGAGCTGCTCGAGGAAGACGCCGTCGCGGCTGATCTTGCCCAGCACCTGCCGGTCGGCCGAGCAGGAGACGCCGATGCCCACTGGGCACGACGCGCCGTGGCGGGGCAGGCGGATGACCCGAACGTCGTGGCAGAAGTACTTGCCGCCGAACTGTGCGCCGATGCCCATGGCTTGCGTCATCCGGTGCACCTCCGCCTCCATCTCGACGTCGCGGAAGGCTTGGCCGTGCTTGTTTCCTGCCGTCGGCAGGCCATCGAGGTAGCGCGCGGACGCGAGCTTCACCGTCTTCAGGGTGAGTTCGGCGGAGGTGCCGCCGATGACGATGGCGAGGTGATAGGGTGGGCAGGCGGCGGTGCCGAGCGTGCGGATCTTCTCGTCGAGGAAGGAGCGCAGCCGCGTCGGGTTCAACAGCGCCTTGGTCTCCTGGTAAAGGAAGGTCTTGTTGGCCGAACCGCCGCCCTTGGCCATGAACATGAACTTGTAGGCGTTGCCGGCGGTGGCATAGATGTCGATCTGCGCCGGCAGGTTGGTGCCGGTGTTCACCTCGTTGTACATGTCGAGCGGCGCCACCTGGCTGTAGCGCAGGTTGGTCTCGGTGTAGGCCTTGAGGATGCCCTCCGACAGCGCCGCCTCGTCGCCGCCGCCGGTCCAGACGTTCTCGCCCTTCTTGCCCATGATGATGGCGGTGCCGGTGTCCTGGCACATGGGCAGCACGCCCGCCGCCGAGATGGTGGCGTTCTTGAGCAGCTCGAAGGCGACGAAGCGGTCGTTGGCCGAGGCCTCCGGGTCGTCGATGATCTTGCGCAACTGGGCGAGATGGCCCGGGCGCAGCAGGTGCTGGCAGTCGCGCATGGCCTGATCGGCGAGCATGGTCAGCGCCGCCGGATCGACCTGGAGGATCTCGTGGCCGTTGACCTTGACCGGGGCGACGTAGTCGCTGGTCAGCAGGCGGTAGGGGGTCGCATCCTCCGCCAGCGGGAACATCTCGAAATAGACGTCGTTTCTCATCCTCGCCTCACCCCGTGCCCATGCGTTCCGCAACGACCTTTCCGGCGAGACTAGAGCCGCGGTCAATCCGGTGCAATCGCGCGGGAGCCCGTCATTAGCCCGTCGTCGGGCCGTCACTTTGCGTGGCGGCGAATGCGGCGCGCCCGCAGGGGGAAATCGAGGCGAAGCCTGCATCCGCCGCATGCATTGGGGCTCGTTGCGGCGATCCACGACGCTGCCCGTCATCATGGACCCGCGGAACAAGTCCGCGGGTGACGGCCGGGGTGGGTGACGGCCGGGGTGGGTGACGGCCGGGCTGGTGACGCCAGTGGTGACGGCCGGGCTGGTGACGGCTGGGGTGGTCACGACCATAGTGGTGACGGCCAGACGGGCGGGCGCCCTGCGTCAGCGCGAAACGTAAGGCGCTTCAGACGGCCGGCGCCGCCGTTACCGGCTCGCACGGGTGGATCACCTTGGTCAGCGGCTGCGGTGCGCCCTCGATCCGCCAGTTGACCCAAATCCGGCCCTTGTCGTCGAAGTCCAGGGTCAGCCAGTTGCGCTCGGCGACGAAGCGGTAGTTGGTGCCGGGGAAGACCTGCATCTGGCCGGTGATGTCGCGGTCGATCTCCTGCGTCTCGGCGCCGATCTGCTCGAGGAAATAGCGCACCACCCGGGCCGGCGGCGGGTGGACGATGGCCGATGAGGTAAGTTGCGTGATGGCGTCGGCGTTGATGTGGCGCACCTGCCGGCGCTCCGAGGAGATCACGCCGAGGGCGGCGACATGCACGTCCCCCGACAGGATCGTGACCCGGGTGCCCCGGGCTTCCGCGAAGTCGAGCAGGCGGTGGATGAAGCGCAGCCGTTCGGTCTTGTGGTTGTAGCTGAGCCACTGGTCGTGCAGGTCGTCCTCGTTGCCCTGCTGACCCGGCAGAAGGCCGAAGGCGCGCTCCAGGAACGCCATGTCCGGATGCAGCACCGGGATGCTCGACATCACCAGCAGGTGCTTCAGGCCGGTGGTGGCATCGACGGCGGCGAGCACCGCGTTCCAGCTCCCCGGCGAGAGGATCTGCTGCTGGGTGCGCTCCGAGCGCAGGTCGAGGACGAGGATGGCGCCGGTCTCGAACGGCAGCAGGGCGTTGAATGCGGCCTGGCCGGGAAGCCGCCAGGCAGGCGCCGCCGGATCGGTCTGCAGCTGGAACAGGGCGAAGGCGGCGCGGGCGGCGGCGAAGATCGTCTGGAAGACGGGCGAAGCCTGCTCCTCCGGGCTGTACGAGCCCCAGCCGTCGAAGATGTCGTGGTCGTCCCACATCATCAGCGTCGGGATGCCGGCCAGGGCCTCGGCAACCTCGGCCTGCGAGAACCGCTGGGCGTAGAGGTCGGCGTAGAACCGCTCGACGGCGCCGCGCAGCCCGGCCCCCGCCGGCCGGCGGGCCCGCTCCTCACGTGGCCGCTCGTTGAAGCGGGCGAGCTCGGGGACCCGGTCCCAGAGCTGGTCGGAGTAGATCTGGTCGCCGCCGAGGAGGAGAAGGTGGAACGGCTGGCGGGCGTGCTCCGCCGCCATGTCGCGCCACAGCGCGTTCTTGTCGGCGATCTTCTTCATGTCGCCCGGGAGAGAGAAGCCGTTGCAGGAGGCGTAGGCCACCCTCGGCGCCAGGCCGCGGGCCGGCAGAGCGAAGCGCCAGCGCCGGTCCTCGCCGGCGAAGCCGTAGGTCACGGTCTGCTCCGCCTCGCCGAGCGGCAGAGTCAGCTCAGCGGCGAAGACGCCGACGGTGCCGAGCCTGCCGATCGCCGCCAAAGGTGCGACGGTTTCGGCAGCGCCATCGCCGGCGGCATAGCTGAGCTCGCCCGGCGCCTCGTTGCCGCGATGGGCGACCATGACCGAGACGCGCCACGCGTCGCCGTCCTGGCCGCGCCAACCGAGGATCGGGCCACAGACCCTGGCCATGTCGCCTCCTTCGCGTTCTGCCCGGCCGGTTGGCCCGGTCGCGCCGGCGGGTGTCGTTGTCAGGCCTCGCCGTCAGGCCTCGCCGTCTTGCGCCAGGAACGCCCGCGCCTCGCTCTCGCTCTCGAAGACGTGTGGCGCGATCTTCCGCTCGGACAGGGCCTCGCCAAGCTTCATCCGCAGGAAGGCGCCGGTCGTGTAGCGGGTGACCCGGGTATAGTAATTCTCTTCCATATACTGGACCATCCGGGCGTAGGCGTCGATGACCGTCTCGTCGATGCGGAAGCTGTCGTAGTTGACGATGACGCCGCACCGCCGGCCGATCTTGCGGCAGTAGGCCTCGACGGTCCCCTGCAGCGTCTCGATGTCCTTCTCGCTGCGGATGTACATCCCCTCGAAGTTGAGGAACAGGATGTTGCGGTCGGGGTCGTAGCTGATCCGGGCGGCGAGATCCATGCGCCCGACCAGCTCCGCCTCCAGCCCCATCCGGCCCGGCTGGAAGATGCGCGGGTCCATCGGCGCGACGCTGCGGATCACCGGCTCGAAGGCCATGTGCGCGAGGATGTCGCGCTCGATGTCGATGCCGGGCGCGACCTCGCGGAGCTCGAGGCCGCGCTGGGTGAGCTGGAAGACGCAGCGCTCGGTGACGTAGAGGATCGGCTGCCCGACTTCGGCGGCGTACTCGCCGCTAAACGTGACTTGGCCGACCTCGGTGACGAACTTGCGCGCCCGGCCCTCCTGGACGATCCGGAGCGTCCCGTCCTCGATGGCGATGCTCAAGCCGCCAGCGGTGAACGTCCCGGCGAAGACCACCTTCCGCGCGTTCTGGCTGATGTTGATGAAGCCGCCGGCGCCGGCGAGCTTCGGGCCGAAGCGGCTGACGTTGAGGTTGCCGTGGCGGTCGCACTCGGCGAGGCCGAGGCAGGCCATGTCCAGGCCGCCGCCGTCGTAGAAGTCGAACTGCTGGTTCTGGTCGATGATGGCCTCGGAGTTGACCCCGGCGCCGAAGTTGAGCCCGCTCGCCGGTAGGCCGCCGATCACGCCGGGCTCCGCCGTCAGCGTCACATACTTCAGGATCTTCTCCTCGTTGGCCACCGAGGCGACGCCCTCCGGCATGCCGATCCCGAGGTTGACGACGCCGCCGGCCGGAAGCTCGAAGGCGGCGCGCCGGGCGATGATCTTGCGCTCGTCGAGCGGCATCGGCGGCATCGCCCCGAGTGGCACCCGGATCTCGGCGGAATACGCCGGGCTGTATTGGGTGGCGTAGGTCTGGGCGTGCAGTTCGGGCTGGGCGACGACGACGCAGTCGACCATGACGCCCGGGATCTTCACCTGGCGGGGGTTCAACGACCCGGCCTCGGCGATGCGCTCGACCTGGGCGATGACGAAGCCGCCGGAATTGCGCGCCGCCGTGGCCATGGCGAGGTTGTCGAGGGTGAGCGCCTCGCGCTCCATGGTGATGTTGCCGGCCGGATCGGCCGTGGTGCCGCGGACGAAGGCGACGTTGATCGGGAAGGCCTTGTAGAACAGCCACTCCTCGCCGGCGAGCTCGATCACCTCGACCAGGTCCTCGGTGGAGATGGCGTTGATCTTGCCGCCCTCGAGCCGGGGGTCGACGAAGGTGCGCAGACCCACCTTGGTGATGGTGCCGGGCTTGCCGGCGGCGATGTCGCGGTAGAGATGCGAGATCACCCCCTGCGGCAGGTTGTACGCCTCGACCTTGTCGGCGAGCGCGAGCTGGCCGATGCGCGGGATCAGCCCCCAGTGCCCGCCGACCACGCGCTTGAGCAGGCCGCTATGGCCGAGACGGTTCAGGCCGCGTTTGGAGCCGTCGCCCTGGCCTGCGGCGAACATGATCGTGAGATTGCGTGGCCGCCCGGTCTGGAGGAAGCGCCGCTCCAGCGCGGCCAGCAGCTCCTCGGGCGCGCCGTCGCCGACGAAGCCGGTGTTCGCGAGCGTGTCGCCGTCGCGGATGATCGCGATGGCCTCGTCGGCGGTGACAACCTTGTTCTGCATGCTGTCCCGTCTCCTCACCTAGAACCGGCGATGTCGTTCCTGGCAACGCCTGGGCGGCCATCCTGCGCCGTCGGTCGGGCCCCCGCGCCATCAGGCGCTAAAGTGGTTGGTGACCGAGCTGATGCACCAGACCTTGAAGCACCGTCATCGCGCGAGCCGCGGAGCGGCGTGGCGATCGCAGCGATCACATTTGGAAGCCCTGGATTGCCGCGTCGGCTTCGCCTCCTCGCAATGACGCCCGAGGGTCTGACGCAACTCGGTCCTATCAGGCGCTAATGCGACATCAGCGCCGGGATCGGCAGGTGGTGGAGGACGTGGCGGGTGGCGCCGCCGAGGACCAGCTCGCGCACCCGCGAGCGGCCATAGGCGCCCATGACCAGCAGGTCGGCGGAAAAGGCGTCTGCCTCGGCGAGCAGGGCGGCGCCGGCGTCGTGGTCCGAGGCGCCCGCGTCCACCGCCAGGATCTCGGCGTAGACGCCGTTGCGGGCGAGGTGGCCGCGGATCAGGTCGCCCATGCCGGGCCGGTTCTCGCTCTTTGCCAGCAGCACCGCGACGCGCTCGGCGTGGCGGAGCAACGGCATGGCGTCGGCGACGGCGCGGCTGGCCTCGCGGCTGCCGTTCCAGGCAATGGCGATCCGTCGGCCGAAGTCGCCGGCCAGGGGCGCGTGCGGCACAACCAGGACCGGCCGGCCGGAGCCCAGCACCAGTTCGTGGATCAAGGCCTCGCCCGAGAACTCCTCATCGGCATCCGGCGCCGCCTGGCCGATGACGGTGAGGTTGGCATAGCGGGCGAGCTCGGTGACCCTGGCGGGGCCGCCGTCGCGGACCACCCACCATTCGCAGGCGACGCCGCGGCCCTCGGCGGCGGCGCGGAACTGCGCCTCGATCCTGGCGGTGTCGGCGCGGACGGCCTCCGCGTGCGCCTCCAGCGCGCCGGTGACGATGGCGCTGCGGATGGCGCCCGGCACGTGCGGATGGACCTCGACGCGCAGACCGATCAGCCGGGCGCCATGGCGGGCGGCCAGGTCGGCCGCGGCGTCGAGCCGGACCGCGCGAGTGGGCGAACTGGTCGAGGAACACCAAGATGTCGTGCAGCGCCATCAGCGTCCCGCCCCCGCCTGACGTTGCCCGCGGCCGCCTCGTCATCGCGAGCCGCGGAGCGGCGTGGCGATCCAGTGACTGGATTGCCGCGTCGGCTTCGCCTCCTCGCAAGGACGGCACCTTTCGAGCGTCGGCGTCAGTCGGGGCCATAGACGACCTCGGGCAGCCACAGCACCAGATCCTCCCAGATGAAGGCGGCGACGACGCAGGCAAGCTGCAGGATCACGAACGGAATGATGCCGCGGTAGATGTGCGTCGTGGTGATGCTCGGCGGGCAGACCCCCTTCAGATAGAAGAGCGAGAAGCCCACCGGCGGCGTCAGGAACGACGTCTGCAGGCAGATGGCGAATACCACCGTGAACCAGCGGACGTCGAAGCCGAGCTCGATCACCACCGGCGCCACCAGCGGCAACATGATCAGGGTGATCTCCAGCCAGTCGAGGAAGAAGCCGAGGATGAAGGCGATCAGCAGGATGAAGATGACGACGCCGGTCTCGCCGAACGGGGAGCGCATGCAGGACGTCGGCGATGAACTCGTCGCCGCCGAACGAGCGCATCACCAGCGAGAAGGCGGTGGCGCCGATGAAGAGCGCGAAGATGAACGAGGTCGTGTGCATCGTCTCGATGCAGGCCTCGCGCAGCACCCGCATGTTCAGCCTGCCGTTAAGTGCGGCGAGCAGCATGGCGCCGAAGGCGCCGAGGCCGGCGGCCTCCGTCGGCGTCGCGATGCCGAAGAAGATCGAGCCGAGCACGGCCACGATCAGCGCCGCCGGCGGGATCACCGCGAGCAGGATGGCGATGATCGACTTCAGGTCGACCGGCGGCAGGTCTTTCGGCGGCGGCGCCAGATCGGGTCGGAACTGCGCCAGCACCAGCACGTAGAGCATATAGAAGAAGCCGAGCAGCAGCCCCGGGATCAGCGCGCCCATGAACAGGTCGCCGACCGAGATGGCGAGCTGGTCGGCCATCAGCACCAGCATGATGCTGGGCGGGATGAGGATGCCGAGCGTGCCGGAAGCGGCGACGACGCCGGTCGCCAGCTCCTTGCTGTAGCCGTTCTCCAGCATGATCGGGATCGACATCACCGCCAGCAGGACGACGGACGCGCCGACGATGCCGGTCGACGCCGCGAGCAGCACGCCGATGATCACCACGGTCAGCGCCAACCCGCCCCGCAGCCGGCCGAAGACGCGGACGAAGTTGGTCATCAGCACCTCGGCGACACCGGAGCGGTCGAGCATCTGGCCCATGAAAATGAACATGGGCAAGGCAACGAGCACCCAGTTCTGCACCTGCGCCCAGACCCGGTCGGCGATGATCGCGAACCTCGGCCAGCCGTCCATGAGGAAGGTGTCGATGTCGAAGACGTTGGACAGAAGGATCCCCGCGCCGGCGAACAGGAGCGACAGGCCGCCCAGGATCCAGGCGATGGGAAAGCCGGTGAACAGCAGCAGGATAAAGAGAACGAGGTAGACGATGACGATGTACTCGAAGACTTCCATACCCGGTGCGCCTCAGGACCTGGTGTCGTCGCGGGGGATCGGCCGCGGAATGCCGAAGAGGTAGGCGGTGCAGCGCGAGAGCCGGGACAGTGCGGCGATGCCGAGGAGGAAGAAGCCGAGCGGGATGACCGCCTTGATGATCCAGCGATAGGGCAGCCCGCCCGGCGCCGGCGAGATTTCGCCGAACTGCCAGGCGGTGTAGGCAAGCTTCACCGACTCGTAGGTCACGGCGATGACGAACGGCAGCAGGAAGACGACGAGCCCGATCAGCTCCATCCAGGCCTTGGTCCTGAGCGACCATTGCTCGGCGAGGACGTCGATGCGGACGTGGCGGTCGACCTGCAGGCAGAAGCCGAGGCCGAGCAGGAAGGCCACGCCGTAGATGTGCCACTGCAACTCTTCGAGGGCGATGGAGCCGACGCCGAAGAGGTAGCGCTGGGCGACCTGGAAGACGATGACCAGCACCAGGACCAGCCACAGCCAGGACGCTTTCTCGCCCAGCCAGCGGACGATCCCGTCGATGGCCAGCGAGAAGGCGGTCGCCGGGAGTGTGGCCGGCTCGTAGCCGGCCGCTTCCGGCGTCAGCTCGCGGCCGCCGTTGCCCATGGCGGGGCTCAGCCCGTGGTCTGCGCTACTCGGTCGCCTCTCCCCGCGGCATATAGCCGAGGTTGGCCCAGGTCGCGTACTCCTTGGCAAAGGATCGCTGGGCGTCGAGCACCTTCTTGAACATCGCGTCCTTGCCCGCCTCCTCGTCGAGGACCTCTTGCGTCGCCTTGCGGAAGCCGGCGAGGATTTCGGGCGAAAGCGTCGTCGTCGTCACGCCGTGGTCCTTGAAGAACTTCACGGCGGCCGCCTGCTTCGCCTCGGACTTGGACAGCGAGATGTTCACGCCGGCGATGCAGGCGGTGTTGATCATGGCCTGGGTGGCCGGGCTGATCTTGTCCCACGCGCCCTTGTTGACGTAGAGGTACTGGGCGGTGAAGGGCTGGTGCCAGCCTGGGAAGTAGTTGAACTTGGCGACCTTGTAGAACCCGTACTGCTCGTCGGCGGTGGGGATGGAGAACTCGGTCCCGTCGATGACGCCCTTTTCCAGGGCCTGGAAGATCTCGCCGCCAGGGAGCACGGTGACGCTGGCGCCGACCTTCTGCATCACCTTGCCGCCGACCCCGGCGAAGCGGATCTTCAAGCCCTTCAAGTCGTCCAGCGAGGTCAGCTCCTTGCGGAACCAGCCGGCTGTCTCCGGGCTGACGACGCCGCAGTAGATCGGCAAGACGTTGTGGGGGGCGAACACCTCCTTCAGCAGGGCGTCGCCGCCGCCGCTGTACATCCAGGCGGAGAACTCCCAGGGGTTCATGCCGAAGGGTACGGCGCCGAACAGCGCTGAGGCCGGGATCTTGCCCTGCTCGTATCCCATCCACGAGTAGCCGGCATCGATCTTCCCCGAGCTGGCGGCGTCGAACACCTCGATCGCCGGGATCATCTTGCCCGGCTCGAAGATCTCGAAACGGACGTCGCCGTCGCTCATCGCCTCGAGCTGCTTCGCCACCCACGGCAGGGTGTCGCCGAGCGCGATGAGGTTGCTGCTGAAGGCGATCGGCACGCCCCAGCGCACCCGGTCGCCCTTCGCCGCATCGGCGGGGGTAGCGGCGGTGGCTGCCAACCCGGCGGCAACGACCGCCGCCATCAGGGTTTGGGTGCGGATCCGACCTCTCGCGTTCGACATGTTGCCTCCCAGGATCATTGTTTTCATTAATCGCAGGACGTAGTGCCACGGGCACGGCCGACGGCCGGCCGGCGCCCGTGTTCGCCCGCTGTCAGCGCCTTGGCGACATTGATGGCGCGGCGACAAAGATGGCGACAATGATGCGGCACGAGCCTGCCCGGTTTCCCGACCGTCTTTGGCCCGCCCGATGGGCGAGCATGCGGCCTTGATCGCTCCACGGATACTCGTAATCGTCGAGCCTCACAACCGCTTTCGCTCGCCCGCGATGATTTAACCGGCATGGCCGCATGATCGTCGCCGGCGCGGCATATCCGGGCGGCGGCGTCCGCGGGAGCCGCCTTACGCCAAGTCGATGCTTGATTTCTTGCAAGTGATCGGCAGTCTTCCAATTACGTCATCGGGCGTACGCCCGCCAGGCCACCCGACACCGGAGATTTTGCATGCTGCGAATGCCGAAGCACTGGCTCGCCTGTTTGATCGTCGGGATCCTGATCGCCGCCGCCGGCTCCGGCCGGCCGGCAACCGCCGTCGCTGCCGCCGACCCGCAAGCCGGGGCAAACGCCCAGACCTTCGTCGAGTCCCTGGCCGACGAGGCGATTGCGGCGCTGACGACCGCGGGCGCGTCGCGCGACCAGCGCGAGAACCGGGCCCGCGAGCTGCTCGCCCGCTACTTCGCCGTCGACACCATCGGCCGCTGGGTGCTGGGGCGGTACTGGCAACAGGCGACAGCAGCCGAACAGGCCGACTACCTGACCCTGTTCGAGGACTTGATCGTCACCACCTACGTCGACCGCTTCTCGCGCTACAGCGGCGAAAGGCTGACGGTGAGCCGCTCGGTCGTCGACGAGAACAGCGGCGATGTGCTCGTCTTCTCCGAGATCACGCGCCCGGCGGGCGGCCAGCCGGTGGAGGTGGGCTGGCGGGTGCGCGCCCGCGACGCGACGATGAAGATCGTCGACGTCTACGTCGAGGGGGTGAGCCTAGGCCAGACCCAGCGCTCCGAATTCGCCTCGGTGATCCGCAACAGCGGCGGCAAGGTTGCGGGCCTGCTCGACGAGATGCGCCGGCGCGTCAAGCGGCAGGCCTGAACGCGCCGTGGGCGCGGCGCCGGAGCAGATGCGGGCGGCCGTCCTTGGCGGTGACGAGCGTCGGGTCCTGGAGACGCCCTCGGGCAAGGATGCGGCTTACGAGAACTTCCCGGTCGGCTCGTGGCTCCTGCCGGCGGCGCTCAGGCCCCATGTGGCTACCTTCTATGCCTTCGCCCGGGCGATCGACGACATCGCTGACAACCCGGCCCTCGCACCGGACGACAAGATCACCCGGCTGGGTGTCTTCGCCCGCGGCGTCCTCGGCGAAACCGGCGCGGGACCGGTCGTGGCCAAGGCCGAAGCCATGCGGGTTTCGCTGGCCGCAACCGACGTTCCGCCGCGCCATTGCCTCGACCTGATCGCCGCCTTCAAGCAGGACGCGGTCAAGTCCCGCTACGCCGACTGGGACGAGCTGATGGGCTACTGCTTCAAGTCGGCGGCCCCGGTCGGACGCTACCTCCTCGATCTGCACGGCGGCTCCCGCCACGGCTACGGCCCGTCGGACGCGCTCTGTAACGCCCTGCAGGTGATCAACCACCTGCAGGACTGCGGCGACGACTACCGCACGCTGGACCGGGTCTACCTGCCGGGCGACTGGTTGCACGCGGAAGGCGCGATGGTCGAAGATCTCGGGCGCGCGAGCCTGACGCCGGGGCTGCGCCGGGTCCTCGACCGCTGCCTCGCCGGCGTCGAGGCGCTGCTGGTCGAGGCCCGGCAGCTCCCGGCGGGGCTCGCCAGCCGCCGCCTGGCCATGGAGTCCGCCGTCATCCTCGACATCGCCCTGACGCTGGCGGCCAAGCTGCGGCGGGAGGACCCGCTCGCCCACCGCGTCGTGTTGAGCAAGCCCGCGTTCCTCTGCTGCGGCGTGCGTGGCATCGCCGCGGTGCTCACCCGGCCGGCATGACCCATCGCGGCTTCCTGCCGGGCTTCCTGCCGCGGCTTTCTGCCGCACGGTCACCTGCACGGCATTCACCCGGCCCGATCATTCATGCTATCGCTTGGCCATGGCCGCCTGGACGATGATCCTGCTCCACGCCCTTCCGCCGCTGGCGCTGGGCGTATTCGGCCGGTCGCTTCCGGTTGCGCCCGGTAGCGCCTGCTCATGACCGCGGCGGCCGAAGGCGATGCGGCGGGAGGCGCGCGCCGCGGCCAGGGTGGCGCGGCGCCGGCGGAGGCGTGGGCCGACGTCGAGGCCACGGTCCGCGCTTCGGGCACCTCGTTCTACTGGGCCATGCGGCTCTTGCCGGCGGAGAAGCGCCGGGCGATGTTCGCCGTCTACGCCTTCTGCCGCGAGGTCGACGACATCGCCGACGAACCCGGCGAGGTGGACGAGAAGAAGCGCCGCCTCGAAGCGTGGCGCCGGGCCATAGATGCGCTATACCGTGGCGTCGCCTCCCTGCCCTTGACCCGCGCCCTGATCGAGCCGGTCCGCGCGTACGGCCTCCAGCAAGCCGACTTCCACGCCATCATCGACGGCATGGAGATGGATGCGGCCGAGCGCGTGCGGATCGCCAACCGCGACGAGCTCAGCCTCTATTGCGATCGCGTCGCCTGCGCCGTCGGCCGGCTGTCGACCCGCATCTTCGGCCTCGACGAGCAAACCGGCAAAAGCCTCGCCTCCAACCTCGGCCAGGCGCTGCAGCTCACCAACATCCTTCGCGACCTTGCCGAGGATGCGGAACGCGACCGGCTGTACCTGCCTGCCGACCTGCTCGCGCAAGCGGGGATCGCCGGCGGCGAGGACGCCGTCTTCGTCCTCCGCCAGCGCGGCCTCGCCGAGGTGTGCGAGAGCGTGGCCGAAACCGCGGCGCTTCGCTTCGCCGAGGCGCGGGCGATCATCGCCGGCTGCGACCGCCGGCAGGTCCGGCCGGCGGCGGTGATGATGGAGGTGTACCAGCGGACCTACCGCCGCCTCGTCGCCCGCGGCTGGCAGCGCTGGGCCGAGCCGGTCTCGGTCCCGGCGGCGGAGAAGCTGTGGATCGCGGTGCGCCACGGACTGCTGTGAGAGGCGAGGTGAGGTGACGGCCCACGTCATCGGCGCTGGGCTCTCGGGGCTGGCGGCGGCCGTGGCCCTCGCCCGTGCTGGCCACCGGGTCTGCGTCCACGAGGCGGCTGGGCACGCCGGCGGCCGCTGCCGGTCGTACTTCGACGCGGCGCTCGGCCGGCGGATCGACAACGGCAACCACCTCGTGCTCAGTGGCAATACCGCCATCGCCAGCTACCTGGCCGACATCGGCGGCAGCGGCGGGCTGGACGGCCCGGAGCGCGCCGAGTTCCCCTTCATCGACCTCTGTACCGGCGAACGCTGGACCGTCCGGCCCAACGCCGGGCCGCTGCCGTGGTGGATCTTCGCGCCGTCGCGGCGGGTACCGGGCACGGCCGCCCGCGACTACCTCCGGGCGCTCGATCTCGCCCGGGTGGCGCCGGAGGCGACGGTCGCTGAGTGCCTGAACGGGAATGGCCGGGCCTTCGCCCGGTTCTGGGAGCCGCTCGCCGTTGCCGTGCTCAACACCGAGGCCGCGGCCGGGTCGGCGGCGCTGCTCTGGCCGGTCCTGCGCGAGACCTTCGGCCGCGGCGAGGCGGCCTGCAGGCCGCGCATGGCGACCGAAGGGCTCAGCGAATGCTTCGTCGACCCGGCCCTGGCCCACCTGGAGCGCGCCGGGGCCAGCGTGCGCTTCCATCAGCGCCTGCGCCGGATTGCCTTCGACGGGACGCGCGCGTCTGCGCTGCACTTCGCCTCCGGCGAGGCCGTCGCGCTTGCGGCGGGCGATGCCGTGGTTCTGGCGGTGCCGCCACACGGCGCCGCGGCGCTCCTTCCCGATCTCGCCGTGCCGCAAGAAAGCCGGGCCATCGTCAACGGCCACTTCCTGCTTTCTGAAGCCGTGGGGCGGGCCCGGCTGCTGGGTCTGGTCGGCGGGCTCAGCCACTGGCTGTTCCTCCGCGGCGACGTTGCCTCGGTGACGATCAGCGCGGCCGACGCCGTTGCCGACCGTGACGCCCGCGATCTTGCGGCCGGCATGTGGGCCGACATCGCCCGCGCCCTCGACCTCGACGACGTCCCGCTGCCGCCGCACCGGATCGTCAAGGAGAAGCGCGCGACCTTCGCGCAGACGCCGGCAGAGGCGGCCCGGCGGCCCGGCGCGCAGATCGGCTTCGCCAACCTGGTCCTCGCCGGCGACTGGACAGACACCGGGCTGCCGGCGACGCTGGAAGGAAGCGTGCGTTCGGGCAACACGGCCGCCGAAGCTGTTGCAAAAATGTTGGCAACCTCTTGACTTTCATTCGCTTTCGAAGCAACACCGGCGGCGAAGTTGCATATCGATGACGGCGGTCGGGGAAACCGGCCCGCACCGGACACCCTTCAAAGGGGGGACCTGTATGGGACACCGAGGGGCAAGCGCGGCCGCACGCGAGGCCGTCGCCCAGCCTGAGGCGGACGAGCTCGTTCAGACCATCGACGAGGCCGCGACCTGGCTGGCTTCGCGGCGGGCCGAGGATGGCCACTGGGTGTTCGAGCTCGAGGCCGACGCCACAATTCCGGCCGAGTACATCCTGCTCAACCACTTCCTCGGCGACGTCAACGACGAGGTCGAGCGCAAGCTCGCCGCCTACCTGAGACGCATCCAAGGCGACCATGGCGGCTGGCCGCTCTACTACGACGGCGACATCGACCTCAGCGCCACCGTGAAGGCCTACTACGCCCTGAAGCTGGTGGGCGATGACGCGGACGCGCCGCACATGGCGCGCGCCCGCGAGGTCATCCTAGAGCGCGGCGGCGCCGCCAGGGCCAACGTCTTCACCCGCATTGCGCTGGCCCTGTTCGGGCAGGTGCCATGGCGGGCGGTGCCCTTGATCCGCGTCGAGGCCATGCTGCTGCCGCGGTGGGCGCCCTTCCACGTCGACAAGGTGTCCTACTGGTCGCGCACGGTGATGGTGCCGCTGTTCGTCCTGGCCGCGCTCAAGCCCAAGGCGAGGAACCCGCGCGGCGTCGACATCCAGGAGCTGTTCGTCATGCCTCCCGACGAGCAGCGCGACTACCTGCACAACCCCACCGGCCACTGGCTCGGCGACATCTTCCTCCTGCTCGACCGGGTCGGCCGGCTGGCGGAGCCGCTGATCCCCGGCTGGGTCGAGCGCAAGGCCATCGAGAGGGCCATGGCCTTCATCGACGAGCGGATGAACGGCGAGGACGGCCTCGGCGGCATCTTCCCGGCCATGGCCAACGCGGTGATGGCGCTGGATGCGCTCGGCTGCGACCGCGACGACCCGAAGTTCCAGACGGCGCGCAAGGCGATCGACAAGCTGCTGGTCTTCAACAACGGCCATGCCTACTGCCAGCCATGCCTGTCGCCGGTCTGGGACACGGCGCTGGCGATGCATGCAATGATGGAGGCGGGCGTCGACGGCGACGACCCGATCGTCGCCGACGGCTGCGATTGGCTCCGCCAGCGCCAGATCCTGAAGGTCCACGGCGACTACGTCAGCAAGCGCCCGGATGTGCGTCCCGGCGGCTGGGCCTTCCAGTACTGGAACGACTTCTATCCCGACGTCGACGATACCGCCGTCGTCGTCATGGCGCTGAACCGGGCGAACGAGCAGGCCCACCGCGAGGCGATCGCCCGCGGCGCCGAGTGGACGCTGGCGATGCAGAGCCGCAGCGGCGGCTGGGGCGCCTTCGACGCCGAGAACGAGTACTTCTTCCTCCAGCACATCCCCTTCGCCGACCACGGCGCCCTGCTCGACCCGCCGACCGCCGACGTCACCGCCCGATGCTTGGGGATGCTGGCGCAGCTCGGCTTCGACCGCGAGCATCCGGCGGTGGCCCGCGCGATCGCCTACCTCAAGGATCAGCAGGAGGAGGACGGCTCCTGGTTCGGCCGCTGGGGCACGAACTATGTCTACGGCACCTGGTCGGTGCTCTCGGCGCTGAACGCGGTCGGCGAAGACCTGAGCGCGCCCTACATCCGCAAGGCGGTCGACTGGCTGAAGGCGCGCCAGCGCGAGGACGGCGGCTGGGGCGAGGACTGCGCCAGCTACTGGACGGAGCGGCGAGCCGAGGTGAAGGCGAGCACGCCGTCGCAGACGGCCTGGGCGACGCTGGGGCTGATGGCGGCCGGCGAGGTCGATAGCGACGCGGTCGGCCGCGGCATCGACTACCTGCTGAAGGCGCCGCGCGAGGGCGGGCAGTGGCGGGAGACCTACTACAACGCCGTCGGCTTCCCCAAGGTGTTCTACCTTCGCTACCACGGCTACAGCGCCTACTTCCCGCTGTGGGCGCTGGCCCGCTACCGCAACCTCACCGAGGGCAACGCCAAGACCACCATGTTCGGCATCTAAGCGTTGCACGGCTGGCAGGCCGGCGTTGCTCGCCGGCGCGGCATGACAAGGACCGCCCTTAGATGTCCTGCGTCGGCGTCATCGTCGGGTTGGCGAGCGAAGCCAGGCTCCTTCGCCGGTGCCAAGGCGTCAGCGTCGCCTGTTCCGGCGCCAACGCGGAACGGGCGCGGACGCTCGCCGCAAGCCTGCTGGACGCAGGCTGCGGCGCGCTGGTCAGCTTCGGGCTTGCCGGCGGGCTTGATCCGGCGCTTGCAAGTGGCACGCTGTGCCTACCCCAAGCGGTGCTGACGCCGGCAGGGATCCGCATTCCCGTCGACGCGAACTGGCGAGCGCGCCTCCTCGCTTGCATCGGCGGGGCGGATCACCCGGCGCCGCTTCTCATCGGCCGGGACGCGCCGGTGGGCTCGCCCGCGGAAAAGCAGTCGCTGTTCGTCCGCACCGGCGCCGCCGCCATCGACATGGAAAGCCATGCCGTGGCGGAGGTGGCGCGCGAGCGCGCGGTCCCATTTCTGGTGATCCGCGCGGTTGCCGACCCGGCGGAGCGACGGTTGCCGCTGTGGCTGGGCGGGGTCATCGGCGCAGACGGCCGCCCCGTGACCCGGGCGCTCCTCGCCGGCCTGGCCAGGAACCCGGCCGACCTGGCGGCGCTGATCCGCCTTGCCGGCGATGCCCGGCGGGGGCTTGCTGCCTTAAGCCGCGTTGCTGCGGGCGCGGGGCCGTTCCTCGCCTTCCGGCTGTAGCTGCTTGACCAGCCCCTCGAAGACGAACTCGGCCGGCCGCTGGCCATCGAGCGGGATCTCCGGCGCCATCGGGCCATCCGTTCGCGGCCCGCGCAGCGCCACCGTCAGCGCCCGCCACGGCCTCGCCACCGTGTCGTTGACCGCCGTCGCCTCGTAGCCGCAGTGGACCATGCAGTCGGCGCACTTCTCGTAGTTGCCGGTGCCGTAAAGGTCCCAGTCCGTCTCTGCCATGAGCTCGGCAAAGCTTCCGACGAAGCCTTCGCCCAGCAGGTAGCACGGCCGCTGCCAGCCGAAGACGTTGCGCGTCGGGTTCCCCCACGGCGTGCAGCGGTACTCGCGGTTGCCGGCGAGGAAGTCCATGAACAGCGACGACTGGCTGAACCGCCACTTGGCCCGGCCGCGGCGCTTGAAGATGTCGCGGAAGAGCTGCTTGGTCTTGGTCCGGTTGAGGAAGTGCTCCTGGTCGGGCGCGCGCTCGTAGGCGTAGCCGGGGGAGACGGTGATGCCCTCGACGTCGAGCTCGTAGGTGCAGAAGTCGAAGAAGGCGGCGACCTCGTCGGCGTTCATCTGGTCGAACAGGGTGCAGTTGACGTTGACCCGGAAGCCCTGCTCGCGCGCCTTCCTGATCGCCGCCACCGCCCGGCGGAACGTGCCCGGCTGGTTCACCGCCCGGTCGTGGTGCTCCTCCAGCCCGTCCAGATGCACCGAGAAGGTCAGGTACGTGCTCGGCTTGAAGAGGTGCATCTTCTTCTCGAGCAGCAGGCCGTTGGTGCAGAGGTAGACGAACTTCTTCCGCGCGACGATGCCGTCGACGATCTTGTCCATCTCTCGGTGCAACAGCGGCTCGCCGCCTGGGATCGAGACGACCGGCGCGCCGCACTCGTCGACCGCAGCCAGACATTCCTCGACGCTCAGGCGCTTGTTGAGGATCGAGTCCTCGTAGTCGATCTTGCCGCAGCCGGGGCAGGCCAGGTTGCAGCGAAACAGCGGCTCCAGCATCAGGACCAGGGGATAGCGCGCGTTGCCGCGCACCTTCTGCGACAGGATGTATGCGCCGACGCGCACCTGCTGAATGACGGGAACACCCACTCCCTATATCCCTTCTTGCCTGTTCTTGCGGAGATGAGAGACGGCGTCAGACGCTGGCCGTCGCCGGCGCCAGCTCGCGCGGCAGCTTGAACTGCATGTGCTCCTCCGCGCCGCGCAGCTCTTCCACAGCGATCTCGCCGAAGTCGCCGAGGCGCTCGATCAGCTCCTGGACCAGTTGCTCGGGCGCCGAGGCGCCGGCGGTAACGCCGATCCGCGCGGCGCCGTCGAGCCACGCCGGCTCGAGGCAGGAGGCGTCGTCGATCAGGTAGCTCGGCACGCCGATCTCGGCGCCGATCTCGCGCAGCCGGTTGGAGTTGGAGCTGTTGCGGGCGCCGACGACCAGCAGCACGTCAACCTGGATGGCGAGGTCGCGAACCGCCTGCTGGCGGTTCTGCGTCGCGTAGCAGATGTCGTTGACGTCGGGCCCCTTGATCGCCGGGAAGCGCACCCTGAGCGCGTCGATGATCTCGCGGGTGTCGTCGACGCTGAGCGTGGTCTGGGTGACGTAGGCGACGTTGTCCGGATCGCGGACGTGCACGCTCGGCACGTCGGCGGCGCTGGAGACGAGATGCACGCCGCCCGGGATCCGGCCCTGCGTCCCCTCCACCTCGGGATGGCCGGCATGGCCGATGAGGATCACCTCGCGGCCCTTGCGGGCGTGGTTGCGGCCCTCCTTGTGCACCTTGGTCACGAGCGGGCAGGTCGCGTCGATCACCGGCAGCTCGCGCAGCCGCGCCTCGTCCTCGACCGCGGTGGAGACGCCGTGGGCGCTGAACACGGTCACGGCGCCGGCCGGGATCTCGTCCAGCTCCTCGACGAAGACGGCGCCTTTGGCGCGCAGGGTCTCGACCACGTGCTTGTTGTGGACGATCTCGTGGCGGACGTAGACCGGCGGGCCGTAGATCGCCAAGGCCCGCTCGACGATCTCGATGGCCCGCTCGACGCCGGCGCAGAAGCCCCGGGGCTTGGCGAGGACGACGCGCAAGGCCCGCTTGCCAGGCTCACTCACAGCTTCCATGATCCCGTCCCATTCCGCGCCATGTTGCGGCGCGGAGGATAGGTGGCTTTGCCGGAGGAGAAAAGGCCGATAAAACCACTCGTTAGCAGTGGTCATTTTTCGGTAACGGCAAGCTCTCGGGCGGCGCGTGGAAGCATGGACGCCGTCCTCGGGCGGCACAAGCCAAGTCATTGGGATCGGTCGCGGCGGGGAATGACGGTCAAATCGCTCTCGCGGGTGCTGGTCACGGGCGCGTCCGGGTTTGTCGGCGCCGCCGTCGTGCGTCAGCTTCTCGCGCCCGAGCGCAACGTTCGGGTGATGATTCGCAAAGACAGCGACCGCAGCAACGTCCATGGCCTGGACGTCGAGGTCGTCACCGGCGATCTGACCGACCATGGCTCGCTGCGTCGGGCGACGCGCGGCTGCCACGCGCGTGTTCCACCTCGCCGCCGACTACCGGCTGTGGGTGCGTGAACCGCAGGCGATGTTCGCCGCCAACGTGGACGGTACCCGGGCGCTGATGCAGGCGGCTTTGGCCGCCGACGTCGACCGGATCGTCTACACCAGCAGCGTCGCCACCCTCGGCATCCGCAAGGGCGCGCCGGCGGACGAGGAGACGCCGGTGAGCTTCGCCGACATGATCGGCCACTACAAGCAGTCGAAGTTCCTGGCCGAGGCCGAGGTGCGGCGGATGACGCGCGGAGGACGGGCTTGCCGGTCGTCATCGTCAACCCGTCGACGCCGATCGGCCCGCGCGACGTCAAGCCGACGCCCACCGGCCGGCTGATCGTCGAGGCGGCGGCGGGGCGGATGCCGGCCTATGTCGACACCGGCTTGAACGTGGTGCACGTGGAGGACGTGGCGGCCGGCCACGTGCTCGCCTACGAGAAGGGGCGCATCGGCGAGCGCTACGTCCTCGGCGGGGAGGACATGACGCTGTCGGCGATCCTGCGGGAGATCGCTGCGCTGACCGACCGCAGGCCGCCGAAGATCAAGCTGCCGCACGCAGCCGTGCTGCCGCTGGCCTATGCCGCGGAGGCGTGGTCGCGGCTTGCCGGCGCGGAGCCGTTCGTCACCGTCGACGGGGTGAAGATGTCGCGCAAGCAAATGTTCTTCTCCAGCGCCAAGGCCATGGCGCAGCTCGGCTACCGGCCGCGGCCGGCGAGCGAGGCGCTGAAGGACGCGGTGGCCTACTTCCGCGAGCGCGGCCTGTGCCCTTGAGCGGGGCTCATGTAGGATAGCCGCGGGCGCGGCTGAGGGGGGCCGTCGGGGCGGCGGTTGAAGGGGTCATGCGGGCGCACACCGAGCACAAGTACTGGGTCGGTTTCGACCTCGGCGGCAGCAAGATGCTGGCCGTCGTCTACGACCGCGACTTCCGGCCGGTGGCGCGCAAGCGCAAGCGCACCCGCGGCCTGGGCGGCGCCAACGAAGGCCTGACGCGGGTCGTGGCACTCATCGAGGCGGCGCTGGACGCGGCCGGCGCCCCGCGCGAAGCCTTGGCGGGCATCGGCTTAGGCTGTCCCGGCCCACTCGACCTGGACAAGGGCATCGTCCTCGAGATGCCGAACCTGGGCTGGAAGAAGGTCAAGGTGAAGGCCGAGCTCGAGCGCGCCTTCGCCTGCCCGGCGGTCGTCGTCAACGACGTCGACGCCGGCGTCTATGGCGAATACCGGTTCGGCGCGGCCAAGGGCGCGCGCTGCGTCGTCGGCGTGTTCCCCGGCACGGGGATCGGCGGCGGCGCCGTCTACCAGGGCGAGATCATCCGCGGCGCCAAGGGATCGGCGCTGGAGATCGGGCATGTGCCGGTGATCCGCGCCGGGCCGTTGTGCGGCTGCGGCCGGCGCGGCTGCCTGGAGGCCGTCGCCGGTCGGCTGGCTATCTCCGCCGCCGCCGCCATGGCCGGCTACCGCGGCGAGGCCCCGGCCCTGCTGCAGGCGGCCGGCACCGACCTGCAGAACATTCGCAGCCGGGTCATCGCCGATGCGATCGTCGCCGGCGACAAGGTGGTCGAGACGATCGTGCGGGAGGCGGCGCGGACCATCGGCTGGGCCATGGCCGGCGTCGTCAACGTGCTGGCGCCGGACACCGTGCTGCTCGGCGGCGGGCTGGTCAACGACATGCCGGAGCTGTTCGTGAGCGAGATCGACGCGGCGCTCCGCGCGCAGGTCATGCCGGCCTTCGCCGACACCTTCAAGGTCGTCGCCGCCAAGCTGGGCGACGACGCCTCGGTCACCGGCGCCGCCGCGCTGGCGCAGCGGGCGGTCCAGGGCACCGCCACCGCAGCGTCGTGAGGGGCGGGGCTGGCGTAGCTTCGAGGGTCCCGCTAAAGCCGGGTTGGGTTCGGGGCGTCGCCGTAGACCTCCTTCGGGTCGAAGGTCTTCTCGGTCTCGACGAACCTGAGCGGCGCCTCCGCGCCGGTGGTGACGGCGGCCGCGCGCTCGGCACCGACCGGCACGGCGCGATAGAAGCAGGAGCGGAAGCCGACATGGCAGCTGGCGCCGCTGCTGTCCACCCGCACCCGCAGCCAGACCGCGTCCTGGTCGTCGTCGATGCGCATCTCCACCACCTTCTGGACCAGGCCGCTGGTAGCGCCCTTGTGCCACAGGGCGCGCCGGCTGCGGCTCCAGTAGTAGGCCTCGCCCTCGGCTGATGGTGCGGCGCAGCGCGTCGGCGTTCATGTAGCCCAGCATCAGCACCTCGCCGCTGTCGGCGTCGGTGGTGACGACCGGGATCAGCCCGCTCGTCGTCGAACTTCGGCGCCAGTTCCACCCCTTCCTCGACCTGCTCGACCGTCAGCCGCCGGGCAAAGCCCGGCACCGGACGGGGCGACGAGGGCGCGTCTGGGGTCATGACACGAGACTCCGGTTGCTTCGTTGCGTGTTCGTGTTCATACCATAGGGTCTCGGCGGCCGCGGCGCGACCGCCGATCGTGTTTGTAAGGCCGCCGCGGCGCTGCGAGCGGATCGACGAGACGAGAGGGTCGGGGCCGATGGCCGTTCCAAAGAAGAAAACGTCGAAGTCCAAGCGCAACATGCGCCGGTCGCATCATGCGCTGAAGCCGGCAACCTACGTCGAGGACAAGACCTCCGGCGAGCTGCGCCGGCCGCACCACATCGACCTCGTGACCGGCATGTACCGAGGCCGACAGATCCTCGAGCCGAAGGACTAGGCTCGGCCGGCGATCGACAACCTCATCGCGAGCCGACGTAGGGCTGGAAGCCGCGGGCGCATCCCGCCTAAAGAAACTGCTGTCGGCGGGTCCGGCTTCGACTTGACCCGCCCTACAGCGGTCGGCGCTTCAGCCGCCTTCGCCCCGCAGCATCTCGTCGGCCTTGCCGTCGAGCAGCCTGGTCAAGCCGTCGACGCCGCCTTGCCGCAGGACCTGCGAGTACTCGGAGCGGCGGACGGCGAGCTCGCTGATGGCCCCCTCCAGGATAACGTCGATGATGCGGAAGCCGCGCTCCTGCTTCTGCAGGACGTACGTCAAGGGCACCGGCGGGTCGGCGGGCCGGACCAGCCTCGTCTCCACCAACGTGGTGCCGCGCGGACCCGCCTTTTCCGCCAGGGTTTCGAAGCGCTCGTCCGAATAGCCGCTGAAGCGCTTAGCATACGTCGCGATGCTGAGGCGGCCGAATGCTTGGATCAGCGCCGATCGCTGCTCCGGAGAGGCCTCAGTCCAGGCGCTGCCGACGGCAAGCCGGGTCATGGTCTGGAAGTCGTAGGTAACAGAGAGCGTCGGCGCCAGACGCGCGTAGCGGTCCTTAACGGAGAGCTTGGCGGCGTCGCGCATCACCGCCAGCAGGGCCTCGTGCAGCGTCTCGACGACGCCGGCCGGCGTGTCCGCAGCTAGAGCCCGTGCGTTCCCCGTGAGGACGACGGCTATCCCGACGATCATAAGCAGACGAACGCAGCGCATGCGGCTCTCCCGGACCGAACGTCAGCGGCGAGGCTGTTCCAGGACCGTAGGCGCTGGCGGCGGGGGTGGCAACGGACGAACGGGGTTGCGGCCGCAAACGTATCCGGCTTTCGCCTGCTTCCCCTTCCGGCTCCGGGACTTGACACCATCTGGCGCTGTACCCATCTCTCCGCTTGTCGGCGCCTTCGCGGGCCGACGGGTGCTGAGCCATGCGATGCAGCACGAGCAACGTGAGCGTGGCCGCATGGCGCGCATGTCCAACCGGCGCATTGCTTCTTGATGGAGGATCGGGCCGATGACACGTTTGAACCGGTTGTTTCCCTAGTGCGGATCCTGGACCAAACCAGGCAAAGCGCTCCGGTGGCCGTGCGTCGTCGAGCGGCCTTCGGCGTTGCGCGGCGGCGCCAAGTCGTAATGCCGCTTTCGTGAGGGGAAAGATGACCGTAAGCAAATTGAGCGTTCCTGCCGTCTCCGAGGACGGCCTACAGCAGTACTACCGGCGCATCTGGTCTTACCCGATGCTCAAGCCGGAGGAAGAATACATGCTGGCGATGCGCTGGTATGAGCATCAGGACGTCGATGCCGCGCACAAGCTGGTGACCAGCCACCTGCGCCTGGTCGCAAAGATCGCCAGCGGCTACCGCGGCTATGGTCTGCCGCTCGCGGACTTGGTGTCCGAGGGCAACATCGGGCTGATGAAGGCGGTTAAGAAGTTCGAGCCGCAGCGGGGTTTCCGGCTGGCGACCTACGCGATGTGGTGGATCCGCGCGGCGATCACCGAGTACGTCCTGCGCTCGTGGTCACTGGTAAAAATGGGCACGGTGACCGGGCAGAAGAAGCTGTTCTTCAGCCTGGGCCGGATCAAGCGCACCCTCAATGTGTTGGACACCGGCGATCTTTCGGCGGAAGACGTGACACGCGTGGCCCAGGCCCTCGCTGTGCCCGAGCGCGACGTCATCAACATGAACCGGCGGCTTGGCGCCCGGGATGTGTCGTTAAATGCGCCCCGGCGCGGCGAGGAGCAGGACGGCGCTGAGCTCATGGAGACGCTGGTCGACGACGCGCCGTCGCCGGAGGCCATCACCGCCAACCGACAGGAGACCGCCTACCGGCGCGGGCTGCTGCGCCAGGCTCTGGCCGAGTTGCCCGACCGGGAGCGGCACATCCTTGCCGAGCGGCAGCTCAGCGAGGAACCGAAGACCCTGGAGGAGCTTGGCGTGCACTTCGGCGTGAGCCGGGAGCGGGTGCGCCAGCTCGAGGCCCGCGCGCTGGACAAGCTGCGCAAGACGGTCCACCGGCTGGGCTCCGCCGGCGACATCGCCGCCGCTGGCGCCGCTGCCGCATAGCCGGCAACCGTTAAGAAGCAGACGGCGCCGCCTGGTGCAAGCCGGGCGGCTTTTTTTTGCCACGATCCGGCACCTCGACGCCGCGCCAGCCGCAGCAGTTCCTATCTTAGTCCTGTGGGTCTGGCGGTGTCCGCGCCGCCTTGCTTCACCATCCCGCGACATGGCCAAGCCTGGACAGGTGCCGCAGGATATGCTCTAGGACGATCCGCACCGGGGGACCCTCGAGGAGGACAAAAACGTGCTCGAGTTCGGCAAGGACAGCCTGAATACACGCCGTACGCTGACCGTCGGCGGCCGCAAGTACGCCTATTACAGCCTGGAGGCGGCCGCGGCCGCGCTCGGCGACATCTCCCGCCTGCCGTACTCGCTGAAGGTTCTGTTCGAGAACCTGCTGCGCTGGGAGGACGGCCGCACGGTCACGGTCGACGACGTGAAGGCCGTGGTGCAATGGCTGGAGAAGCGCTGGTCAATGCGCGAGATCGCCTACCGCCCGGCTCGCGTGCTGATGCAGGACTTCACCGGCGTGCCCGCCGTGGTTGATCTCGCCGCGATGCGCGACGCCATGGTCGCCAAGGGCGCCGACGCCAAGAAGATCAACCCGCTGGTGCCGGTCGATCTGGTCATCGACCACTCGGTGATGGTGGACGCCTTCGGCAACTCCGCCGCTTTTGCCGAAAACGTCCGCTACGAGTTCGAGCGCAACCAGGAGCGCTACGAATTCCTGCGCTGGGGGCAGGACGCCTTCGACAACTTCCGCGTCGTCCCGCCTGGCACCGGCATCTGCCACCAGGTGAACCTGGAGTACCTCGCCCAGGTCGTCTGGACCGCCGAGGACCGTGGCGAGGAGGTCGCCTACCCGGACACGCTGGTCGGCACCGACAGCCACACGACCATGGTCAACGGCCTGTCCGTCCTCGGCTGGGGCGTCGGCGGCATCGAGGCCGAGGCGGCCATGCTGGGGCAGCCGATCTCGATGGTCATCCCGCAGGTCGTCGGCTTCAAGGTGACCGGGCAGATGAAGGAAGGCACGACCGCCACCGACCTGGTGCTGATGGTCACCCAGATGCTGCGCAAGAAGGGCGTGGTCGGCAAGTTCGTCGAATTCTATGGCCCCGGCCTCGACAGCCTGACGCTGGCCGACCAGGCGACCATCGGCAACATGGCGCCGGAGTATGGCGCGACCTGCGGCTTCTTCCCGATCAGCCGGACGACGATCGACTACCTCACCTTCTCCGGCCGCGATCCCGAGCGCGTCGCTTTGGTTGAGGCCTACGCCAAGGCGCAAGGGATGTGGCGGGACGCGAATTCGCCCGACCCCCTCTTCACCGACAGCCTCGAGCTGGACCTAGGCGACGTCGAGCCGGCGCTGGCCGGGCCGAAGCGGCCGCAGGACCGGGTGCTGCTGTCGCAGGCTAAGGTCGCCTTCGAGGAGTACCTCAGCGACGAGCGCGACGTGAACCGCGGCGACGCCGCCTCGGACATGAACAGCGAGGGCGGTGGCACCCGGCCTTCGCTCGATCGCCACGCCGCCGTCGAGGGCGCCGACTACAAGCTCAAGGACGGCGCGGTCGTCATCGCCGCGATCACGAGTTGCACCAACACCTCCAACCCGTCGGTCCTCGTCGGCGCCGGCCTGCTCGCCCGCAAGGCGCGGCGCGCCGGGCTCACCGTCCAGCCGTGGGTGAAGACCTCGTTTGCCCCGGGCTCGCAGGTGGTCAGCGATTACCTTGAGGCCGCCGGCCTGCAGGCGGACCTCGACGCGATGGGCTTCAACCTGGTCGGCTACGGCTGCACCACCTGCATCGGCAACTCAGGGCCGTTGCCCGACGCCATCGCCAAGGCCATTGACGCGGGCGACCTCACCGTCGCCGCGGTGCTGTCGGGCAACCGCAACTTCGAGGGCCGCATCCACCCGCAGACCAAGGCCAACTACCTCGCCTCGCCGCCGCTGGTCGTGGCCTACGCGCTTGCCGGCTCCATGCGCCTCGACCTGCTGAACGAGCCGCTCGGCACCGGCGAGGAGGGCCAGCCCGTCTACCTCCGCGACATCTGGCCGTCGAACAAGGAGATCCAGGCGACCATTGACGCTGTGCTGACCCCGGAGATGTTCCGCCGCCGCTATGCCAACGTCTTCCACGGCGACGAGATCTGGCGCAGCCTGCAGACTCCGCGCAGCCAGACCTACGCCTGGCAGGAGCAGTCCACCTACGTTCGCCATCCGACGTTCTTCGAGCCGGGCGGGCCATCCGGGTTTGCCGACATCACCGGCGCGAGGCTGCTGGCGCTCCTCGGCGACTCGGTGACCACCGACCACATCTCGCCGGCGGGCTCGATCAAGAAGGACAGCCCCGCCGGGGCCTACCTCATGGCCCACGGGGTGCGCCCTCGCGACTTTAACTCCTACGGCTCGCGCCGCGGCAACCACGAAGTAATGATGCGCGGCACCTTCGCCAACATCCGCATCCGCAACGAGATGGCGCCGGGGACCGAGGGCGGCGTGACGAAGCACATGCCGAATGGCGAGGTCATGCCGATCTACGACGCGTCGATGAAGTACCAGGAGGCGGGCATCCCGCTTCTGGTCATCGCCGGCAAGGAGTACGGCACCGGCTCGTCGCGCGACTGGGCGGCGAAGGGGACCCGGTTGCTCGGGGTGAAGGCGGTGCTGGCGGAGAGCTTCGAGCGCATCCACCGCTCAAACCTGGTTGGGATGGGCATCCTGCCGCTGCAGTTCAAGGAGGGCGCCGACCGCAAGAGCCTCAAGCTCGACGGCAGCGAGACCTTCGACGTCACCGGCCTCGATGGTGCGATCAAGCCGGGCATGGACGTGACGCTGACGATCCACCGGGCCGACGGAAAAGCCGAGGAGGTGGCCGTGCTCTGCCGGATCGATACCGTCGACGAGGTGGAGTACTACCGCACCGGCGGTATCCTCCAGTACGTGCTGAACACGCTCGCTCGGGCGGCGTAACCTAAACCGGTGGTGGAGGCGGCCTGCCGCGGCCTCCGCAGCCTACACGCTGCCTATTCGGCAGCTCATCCCCCGGTGACCCGCCGACCGTCACCCGCGCGTGACCGCGTCTTAAGAGGGCGCGTGATTATACATTACGCCCCCGTCAGTTCTACGCCCGCCGCCTTCGTCGCCGCGCGCAACTCCCCGTCAAGTGAAGCCAAAGGCAGGCCGCGGCGCTGAGCAAGTTCAAGATAGGCTGCGTCGTAGGAGGTGAGCCTGAAGCGATCCGCCAACTGCAGGATCTCCGACCACGCCCTGCGGTCCGTTTCGGGATCGACCTCAATAGCAAGCGCGCGAAGGTCGGCGATCGTTGCGTCCCGGTACGCGGCATCGATCCGCCCGCGGCGCAAAGCCATCTGCAGCCCGTTCGCGACCTCGAGCCGCCACAGCCCCGGCACCGCCGCCGCCGTATCGGCGACCCTGTGCAGAAGGTGCGCGGCGGCGTCCGTCCGTTCATCCTGGAAGCACCACGACAGCGTCACCGAGCTGTCGATGACCAGGCTCACCGCCGGCCCTCGTTTACAAGATCCTTGATCTTCAACCCGCCCAGGGTTACGCCCTTGCTGCGCGCCAGCAGGTTGCTGACGGCGCGCCGAGCTCTTTCCCGGTTGACCGTGGTCACGACAGGTACCAGCCTCGCCACCGGCCGGCCGGCCGCGCCTCGTAATCGTTATCTCGGCGCCCTGCTCCACTTCATCCAGAAGCGCGCTGAGCTTGTCCTTGGCCTCGAACGCGCCAACCTCGTTCATGCTATCCTCCACCAGCTAGACGCCAATCTAGCTGCATAACCCCCCTCCGCAAGGACGGCCGCATCCCCCAGGGGTCCTCCGCTGCGACCTCGGAGCGACGCCGGCGGCGGCCGGGTCCTTCGCTACCTCCTTTGCGCCGGCCGAGGCGCAGAGGTGCATCAGCTTGGCGGCGCAGCCGGTCCAGCCGGGACTAGCCGCTGCTGGGGCCGATGGCGGCCCCCGCGTCGCGTTCAAGAGGCGTGATGCAGGGGGCGGAGCCGAAGAAGCATCCACACACTTCCGCTTGTGGACTGCGGCATCCCTGCGTGGCTGGCGATGGAAGGAGCGGCCACAGGCAATGAGGGTGGGGAGTAACAGGTGCCTGCGCCCGCGAGGCGGCGGGTGTGCTACCCTTATCGTATGCCTAAAGGGGCCAGTGCTCTACCACCGTCTTGTTCACGAGGGCGATTCGGGATACACTGCAGGCAACTGGTGGTCCTACACGTTCACAGGGCTGCAGGCCGAGGAGCCATGAAAAGCATAATGTTCATGGCAATGTTCTGCAGCGCAATGTTGCAATCGGCCATCATCATAAGAGCAGGTTGCAGCAATAGCCTCTTGAGATCGGATCAAGCTTGATCCGATCGGGCGTGGGCTGAGCGCGCACGCGGGCGGTAGACGAACGGGCATGACCCAAAAGACGTCGACTTAGTGGGAGGGATCAATGTTCGGATACGCGCTCGAACAGCGACCTAGAGAAAGGCCGGCGGCGGTTGGACGTCCGCCGCGCCGGCGGCCACCGCGCAACGAACCCTACGCGGACGGCGGCATCGAGCCGGCGCTCGAGGAGCTGATGACGGACCCGTTGACCGAGGCCGTCATGCGCCGGGACGGCGTCAGTGCCGCGACCCTGCGGGCGATCGTCATGTCGGCACGGGAAAGCTTGCGGACGCGATCGCTTTCGGAATAACGAGGCTTTAGCTTAGCGGTCCTTCAAGCGCAACCGGCGGCTATGGGCCGCCGGTGCAAAATCCAGCCAAGAAACGCCATGTCCTCGCGGGGGTCGGTACGTGCCGGCCCCCGTTTCTTATTGGCGCCGCGTCAGCCGTAGTCGCGGTCATTGCGCGGCGCCGCCCTTTGCTTCTGTGACGTGTAGGGCGCGCAGTGGCGACTTCCCCGCGCAGGCCGCAGCCGCAGAGGAAGGTGAAGATCACCGCGGCTAGAAAGGAATATCGTCAATGGCTTATCCCCGTACTCGCCATCAAGCCCGTCACCTACAACATGTTGATTGCACCGGAGCGCCCGCCATTCATGCCTACGGCAGCGAAGACAAAGCTCTGGCTTGATCAGCCGACTTTCGTGTCAGCCGCCCAGCGCGTCCGGTCCGGCAGGGTCCTGCGGTGCGCCGGCCGCGACGGTCGTCGGGCCCAGAAAACCGCGCAACACAGCGAGCAGGTCCGATCGATTGATCGGCTTCACCAGACAAGGGTGGGCGCGAAAGTCCGCCTCGACTGCTTCGATTCCGTAGCCCGAGGTGAAGGCGAACGGAATGTTCCGTCGTATGAGGGCAGCAGCGGCCGGATAGGACCGCTGGCCCCGCAGATCGAGATCGAGCAATGCGCCGTCGATCGCATTGACCGGATCGTCGGCGTGCTCGAGCGCCTCCTTGACGGTGGCGACCGGGCCTGCCGCCACGCAGCCGAACATTTCGAGCGCATCGACAAGATCGAATGCGATCAGGGCGTCATCCTCCGCCACGAGGATACGAAGCGGGCGGCCGAGTACGTTAGTCATCCAGCCTCACATTGTCGGAGAACGGAACCGTGATGTGGCATTCGACGCCCGCCGGCTCGAATCGCAGGTCGATGCGGGCGTCGAGGTCGTGCGACAATGCCTTTTCGAGGAGATCGGAGCCGAAGCCGCGCTGGTCCGGGGGCGTAACCGGCGGGCCGCCGCGTTCCACCCAGTGGATCGTCAGGTGGTCCTTCGTCTCAGGCGGGGTTGTCTCCCAACGGATCGAGACCGTGCCGTTCTCGTCCGAGAACGCACCGTACTTGGCCGCGTTAGTGGCGAGTTCGTGTAGCGCCATGCCGAGGGTGAGGGCGGCGCGCGGACTGACGCGAACGGGCCATCCCTCCATCTTCACGCGGCCGACCTGCCCCAGCATATGCGCACCGAGCGACTCCTCGACGAGGTCCTGCAACGCAACGAAGCCCCAGTTCTGTCGCGCGACCAGCGTATAGGAACGCGCCAAGGCCCGATAGCGTGCCAGCAATGCTGCCTTGGCATCCGCCAGCGTCTTGCCGCCGGAAAGAGTCTGCTGCGCGATCGAGATGACGACCGCCAGCATGTTGCGGACGCGATGGTTCAATTCGCTGATGAGGATCCGCGTGCGCTCCTCGTCCCGCTCGGCGCGGGTGAGTTGGGAGACGTCGACAAAGGTGATGACGACGCCGTCCCTGGCCTTGCCGGCAGTCACGTAGGGCAGGACGCGCGCGATATAGTGCGCAGAGCCGTCCCGCCGCGAGACGCGCCGCTCATGCAACGCGCCGGTGGCGACGGTTTCGGCGACGTCCTGAGCGAGATCGGGATAGTCGATCTCGCTGACGATGTCGGTCAGCGAACGGTTCTTGTCGGTCGGGATCAGCTTGAAGATGCTGCATGCCGCCGGCGTGAAGCTGCGAATTACCAGGCTGTTGTCGAGAAACACCGTCGCCATCTGGGTGCTCTCGAACAGGTTGGCGAGGTCGCTGTTCGCGGTGTCGAGTTCGTCGATCTTGGCCTGAAGCTCGGTGTTGACGGTCTGCAGCTCCTCATTGAGCGACTGCAGCTCCTCCTTCGAGGTGTCGAGCTCCTCATTGGTGGACTGGAGCTCCTCGTTCATCGAGTTCAGCTCTTCATTGCCCGATTTGAGCTCCTCGATTGCGCCCTCATATTCGGCGATCGATGTCAGCCATCGCTCGTGCGTATCGGCCAGATCCCGTTCGAGTTGGCCGATGGTTTCGTCCCTGGCAGCTCCCTCGTCCTGCGGCGACCGCGCGGGTGGCTGCTCCGCGACGCTCGCAGGGTTTTGCCGCGGACCACGGACGCCCGCCTCCGCAAACACCACCAGGAACAACGGTTCGTCGGCGCTGTGGCCGAACGGCTCGACGGTGAGCCGGACCTGCTCCTTGACCTCGCCGGTCGATACGTTCACCCGGTCGCGGACCACCGGCTTGCGGCCCTGCATGGCCTGCTGGAGCGTCGTGCGCAATTCGGCGCGCAGACCCTGGCGCACCAAGTTCAAGAGATGCCGGCTCGGCACGCCGGCGGTCGCTTCGAGATATCGCCCGGTGTTGGCCGACTGGTAGACGATGTCGCCGTCCCGGTTCACGACGACGTGCGCGGGTGCGAACCGGTCGAGCACCCGTGCCTGCACGGCATGCTGGAGTTGGATCGTCGTCATTCGCTGGCGCGTGTCGTCGAGAAACTGTGTGGGGCAATTGGCGGTGGAGGCGATCGTCGGACGCAGGCGCGCGCCGGGCCGATCCCGGCGGCGGAAGATGCGCTGCTTCTTGTCGAGATAGACGAATGAATCGCCGAGCTGCGAGATGCTCTCCGACGGACCCAGGAACAGATAACCGTCGGGGCGCAGCGCATAATCGAACACCGCGATGATCCGCCGCTGCGCCTCCGCGTCGAGATAGATCAGAAGGTTGCGGCACGAGATCAGGTCGATGCGGGAGAAGGGCGGGTCACGCAAGAGGCTGTGGTCGGAAAAGACGCACATCTCCCGCAAAGCTTTCGACACGGTGAAGGTCTCGCCGGAATGGACGAAGAAGCGGTCGAGGCGCTTCTGGCTGACCCGGCCCACGAGTTGCGACGCCGGATAGCGGCCGGCCCGAGCCACGCTCAGCGCGGGCCGAGCGATGTCGGTCGCGAAGATCTGGACGCGCGGCGAATAGGGCAGCTTCTCGATATGCTCGCTGATCAGAATGGCGATCGAATAGGCTTCCTCACCGGTAGCGCAACCCGGCACCCACACCCGCACGATGCTGGTCGCATCGCGTCCCGCAAAGAGCTCGGGCACCACGGCGCGCTGGAGCGCCGCAAACGCCTCGGCATCACGGAAGAAGTCCGTGACGCCGATCAACAGATCACGCAGCAGCCGGGCTGGCTCCTCCGGATCGCGTTTCAACAGGTCGGCGTAGGCTTGCAAATCGGCGACATGCGACAGCCGCATTCGGCGCACCACCCGCCGCATGAACGGCTTGTCCTTGTGGCCGGAGAAATCGTGCCCGAAACGCTCACGCAGGGTCGACAGGATCTCCGAGCGCGCACGCTGGAGTTCCTCCGGTTCGGGTTCGGCCTCGTTGGCGGGAAGGGGAGTTGGAACCGTCGCCAGAGACTTGGCGTACCGCGCCAGTTCGTCCGGCATCTCCTCGACAGCCAACATCTTGTCGACGAGCCCGGTCGCGGCGGCGCTTTCCGGCATTCCGCTCTGGCCCGGGTGGGTCTGCCCGCTGGTGCCCTGCGCCAACGCCAGCCCGCCGCACTCCTTGATCGGCTTGATGCCGAGCGTGCCGTCGCTGCCGGAACCGGACAGCACGATGGCGGCCGCGCGCTCGCCGCAGTCCTCGGCGAGAGCGGTGAAAAACACGTCGATGGGGTTATGCGCGCTCGATGCGGTACGAGGCAGAACGATAAGGCGGCCGTCCTTGATCGAAATCGCGGCATTGGTCGACAGCACATAAATGTGGTTGGGTTCGACGCGGTCATCGTGCTTGGCGTTCGACACCGGCAGGCGGGCGCTCCGCGCGATGATCTGATCGAGCATGCTCTCACGGCCCGGCCCGATGTGCGAGATCACGACAAAGGCCATTCCCGGCTCGGCGGGCACGGCGCCGAACAGCCCGGTCAGGGCCTCCACACCGCCCGCCGAGGCGCCGACGCCCACGACAAGAAATGATCTCGAAAGGTCATCGCGCATCAAACGAGTCTCATCGGTTCGTGATCTCCGACGCGACCTGCGAACAGGCCGCCTTCCGATCCCTCCTGGCGATCGGCGCCGCCATCAAGCCCGTCACCTACAACATGTTGATCGCACCGGAAGTACGGGGATAAGCCATTATCGTCAATCGGCTCAAGCGTGGGCGGCGTGGCTGTCTCTTGCCGCGCGAGCCGTTTTTCCAGCGTGCGAAGAAAGCGGATCGAGCTGGCGACGTTGTTAAAGATGAGAAGCGCCTCGTCGTAGCTCAGGAGTGGTTGTCGTGTGCAGACTTGGTTGTCGACGTCGTTGAACGCCTCCAAGTTTCCGATGCTCGATTTCAGGATGCGGGCTGTCATCTCCGAGTCTATATGGCCATTTGCCCTCAGCCGCTTGACGTACTCGCCGAGCAAGCTGTGCAAAGGCTTGTCGCGGTCCACGGCGATTCCGCCGCGCTGCTCGCATAGCCGGCGAACGAACTTGACGACGAAGGTGTGCAGGCGGTCGAGACCCGCTTCCGGCTCGTTCTTCTCGATCGCGTCGCGGACTGCTTTCGCGACCGGCTCGAAATCCCGCTCATTGGCGACCGGGGCAAGAGCGTCTAGCTCCGAAACAGGACTCACTTGAATGAGGCGCTGCACAATGTGGCGGCACGGTCCGATGGCTCCGGGATCACTAAATAGATTATCACCCTCGCCGTAGTCGATCAGATCGCCAAACAATTTGCCAAACAACGCGATTGCTCTCCTCGTTCCAGAAGCCGCGCAATCGATTGGCCTTCGACCCCTTCCGAAGTCGTACCGTCGTAGATCGCGCGTCCGGTGCTTTCGAGCACGAATTCTTCGAACGTCCGGTTTGTGAAGTTTAGGACATAGCCGGAGGCCATGCCGAACAGGTGCTCCAGCTTGCGCTTCTCGATGGCCGTCAGGTCAGACATGCGACTGGTCGACTGTAAGTAGCTTGGCGTCGCCGTTGTCAACAGACCACTTGTGCAATCTTAGGCGATTGTTCCGATCCGCTACGTTCCCCCCCCGGTACGCGGGCACCGCCGAGCTTACTTGGCTACCTGCATGCCTTCAGCCATAGGAGCATGCTCGGGTCTCATGCATTTAAGCCCGTCTAAACTACGCAACAGAGCCGCCGGCTTGCGTTCAGTCCTGGTGGAACAGGGCGAGGATCCGGTCGACGGCGCGGGTGACGGTGAGGTTGCCGGACAGGAGCTCGCTCTTGAGCACCGGCAACTGCTCGACCACCTTGGGGTGGCTCCTGATATCGGTCATCACCCGGTCCTGCAGCGTCGTCCACATCGCCTTGACCCGCTGCTGCTGGCGCCGCGTCTGGAACTCCCCGGTGGCGCTGAGCTTCTCCTTGTGCTCCACCAGCTTGCCCCAGACGGCGTCGATGCCGGTGTTCTTGATTGCGCTGCACATCATCACCGGCGGCGACCAGGCGGCCGCGCGCGGCTGGATGATGTGGAGCGCATTGCGGTAGTGCACCACCGCCTGCTTGGCGCGGATCTCATTGCCGCCGTCGGCCTTGTTGACGACGATCATGTCGGCGATCTCGAGGACGCCCTTCTTGATGCCCTGCAACTCGTCGCCGGCGCCGGGCAGCATCAGCACGACGAACACGTCGGTGAGGTCCGAGACCGCGACCTCGGACTGGCCGGCGCCCACTGTCTCCACCAGGATCACGTCGTAGCCGGCGGCGTCGCAGACGACCATGGTCTGGCGGGTCGTCCGGGTGACGCCGCCGAGCGTTCCCCCAGACGGCGAGGGACGGATGAAGGCGTTAGGCTCCTGCGACAGCTCGGCCATGCGGGTCTTGTCGCCGAGGATGCTGCCGCCGCTGACCGGGCTGGACGGGTCGACGGCGAGGACGGCCACCTTCAGCCCCTGGCGGATGAGGTAGGTGCCGAACGCCTCGATGAAGGTGCTCTTGCCGGCGCCGGGCACGCCGGTAATGCCGATCCGGTGCGCGCGGCCGGTGTGCGGCAACAGCCGGTGCAGGATGTCCTGGGCGAGCTGGCGGTGGCGGGGGCTGCGGCTCTCGATGACGGTGATGGCCCGGCCGAGCATGGCCCGGTCGCCCGCCAGCACGCCCCCGGCGTAGTCCTCGTCGGTGAGCGCCGCCCGCGGGATGGTCGCCGGCGCCGCCTGTGCCGCCGCCGCCATCGTCTTAAGCGGCCTCGCTGGCGTAGCCGAGGCGCGTGTTGAGGCTCGCGACCAGGCCCAGCGCCGCCTCGCTGATCACCGTGCCCGGCGGGTAGATCGCCTCGGCGCCGGCGGCGTAGAGCGCGGCGTAGTCCTGGGGCGGGATGACCCCGCCGACGACGATCAGGATGTCCTCACGGCCGAGCGCCTTCAGCGCCTTCTTCAGCTCGGGCACCAGGGTGAGGTGGCCGGCCGCGAGCGTGCTTACGCCGATGACATGAACGTCGTTCTCCACCGCCTGGCGGGCGACCTCGGCCGGCGTCTGGAACAGCGGCCCGATGTCGACGTCGAAGCCGAGGTCGGCGAAGGCGCTGGCGATGACCTTCTGCCCGCGGTCGTGTCCGTCCTGGCCCATCTTGGCGACCAGGATGCGCGGCCTGCGGCCGTCGTTGGCCTCGAAGGCCTCGACCAGAGCGTGTGCCCTCGCAATCGTGTCCGACTTCTCGCCCACCTCGCTGCGGTAGACGCCGGAGATGGCCCGGATCTCGGCCTTATGCCGGCCATAGACCTTCTCCAACGCGTCCGAGATCTCGCCGACGGAGCAGCGGGCGCGGCCGGCCTCGACGGCGAGCTGCAGCAGGTTGCCCTCGCCGGTCTCGGCGCATCGCGTCAGCGCCGAGAGCTTCGCCTCGACCTCCTTGGGGTCGCGCTTCGCTCGCAACTCCTCGAGCTGGGCGATTTGGCCGCGGCGGACCTCGGCGTTGTCGATCTTGAGCACCTCAATGGTCTCGTGCTCGGTGAGCTGGTATTTGTTGACCCCGACCACCGTCTGCCGGCCGCTGTCGATCCGCGCCTGGGTGCGGGCGGCGGCCTCCTCGATGCGCAGCTTCGGGATGCCGGCCTCGATGGCCTTGGCCATGCCGCCCGACTGCTCGACCTCCTGGATATGTCCCCAGGCCTTCTCGGCCAGCTCGCGGGTCAGCCGCTCGACGTAGTAGGAGCCGCCCCACGGGTCGATGACGCTGGTCGTGCCGCTCTCCTGCTGCAGGAACAGCTGGGTGTTCCGGGCGATGCGGGCGGAGAAGTCGGTGGGCAGCGCCAGGGCCTCGTCGAACGAGTTGGTGTGCAGCGACTGGGTGTGGCCTTGGGTTGCCGCCATCGCCTCAATGCAGGTGCGCACGACGTTGTTGTAGACGTCCTGCGCCGTCAGGCTCCAGCCGGAGGTCTGCGAGTGGGTGCGAAGCGCCAGCGACTTGTTGCTCTTCGCGTCGAACTGCTTGATCAGCTTCGCCCAGAGCAGGCGCGCCGCCCGCATCTTGGCGATCTCCATGTAGAAGTTCATGCCGATGGCCCAGAAGAACGAGAGCCTCGGCGCGAACTGGTCGATGGTCAGCCCGGCCTTCAGCCCGCAGCGGGCATACTCGACGCCGTCGGCGAGGGTGTAGGCCATCTCCAGGTCCGCCGTCGCCCCCGCCTCCTGCATGTGGTAGCCGGAGATCGAAATCGAGTTGAACTTGGGCATGTTCTTGGAGGTGAAGGCGAAGATGTCGGAGATGATCCGCATCGACGGCTCGGGCGGGTAAATGTAGGTGTTGCGGACCATGAACTCCTTGAGGATGTCGTTCTGGATAGTCCCCGCCAGTTGCTCGTGCTTGACCCCCTGCTCCTCGGCGGCAACGATATAGAGTGCCAGGATCGGCAGCACGGCGCCGTTCATGGTCATCGACACGGTCATCTGGTCGAGCGGGATGCCGTCGAACAGCACCTTCATGTCCATGATCGAGTTCGATGGCAACCCCGGCCATGCCGACGTCGCCGGCGACCCGAGGGTTGTCGCTATCGTAGCCGCGGTGAGTGGCCAGGTCGAAGGCGACCGACAACCCCTTCTGCCCCGCGGCGAGGTTGCGCCGGTAAAAGGCGTTGGAGTCCTTCGCCGTGGAGAAGCCGGCGTACTGGCGGATGGTCCAGGGCCGGGTCACGTACATCGTCGAGTAGGGGCCGCGGAGAAACGGCGGCATTCCGGACATCGTGTCGAGATGATCGAGGCCATCGAGGTCGGCCGCGCCGTAGAGCGGCTTGACCATCAGCTTCTCCGGCGTCTCCCACAGGAAGTCTTCGGGCGACTTGCCGGTCTCGGCCTTGAAGCGCTCGGCCCAGGCGGCATAGCCACCCTCCTGCGGCGGGGTATTCCCGGGCTGCAGCTTGATCGCGGAGAAATCGGGGATCGAGGTCATCGGTCAATCACTCCAAGCAGCGCGAGGGTGTTTCGGGTCTGCGCAAGCACGTTGCCGCCAAGGGCGATGAAGTCGTCGACGCCGGCCCCCTGGTAGTCGGCCTTCTTGTCGCCCGGGTTGCCGGCGAGGAACAGGTACTGGCAGCCCGCCTGCTTCAGCGCCGGCGCCACGAGCGCGACCTTCTGCTCGTAGATGGGATCGGCGGAGCACAGGCACGCGATCTTCGCCCCGCTCTTCTTGAAGGCGGCGGCGCAAGCCTCGGCGTCGTCGAAGCCCTCGGCGTTCACGCACTCGATCCCGGCGACGCCGAAGTAGTTGCGGGCGAAGGTGGCGCGCGCCGTGTGCTTTGCGAGCGGGCCGAGGTTGGCGAGGAAGATCGCCGGCAGCGACCCGGTCTTCTCCCGCCAGGCATCGGCCGCATCGCGCAGAGCCTCGAAGGCCTCGGCGTAACGGTGGCGCGGCATCGGCGCTATAGCCACGGTTTCGCCGCCGCCCAGCGCCTTCGCCATGGCGCCGATCGTGGCGCCAGCGCCGGCGGCGGTGACCGCGGCTTGACTCAGCCCGCCGCCGTCGGCGCCGGCCAAAGCATCCACCGAGGCGCCCCGGGCGCGTGCGGCCTGCAGCCGCTGGCGGGCGGATGCCAAAGCCGCGGCCAGATCGGGCGTCGCCACCTCGGCGCCGCGCTCTTGCATGTTGGGGAACTCGCTGACCCCGGTCAAAGCGTCGCGGCGCTTGGCCAGGTTGGCCTCGCGGGCGGCGTAGGCATTGGCGATCTTCTCGCCGAAGCTCGCGTCCTTGAGCATCGCGAGCATGCCGCCCCCGGCCTCGATCGCCTGGAACTCGCTCCAGGCGGCCTCGGCCATGGCGTCCGTCAGGCTCTCGACGTACCAGGAGCCGCCGCCCGGATCGACCACCTTGGCGATGTTGGACTCCTCGGCGAGGATCACGTGGGTGTTGCGCGCGACCCTCCGCGCCAGCTCGGTCGGCTGGCCGAGGGCGGCGTTGTAGGGAAGGATGGTGACGCTATCGGCGCCGCCGGCACTGGCGGCGAAGCAGGCGACGGTGGCGCGAAGGGTGTTTACCCACGGGTCGCGCTGGCTCAGCATCCGCTCGGCGGTCACCGCGTGGAGGCGCATGGCCCGCGCCGGCTCGGAAGCGCCGCAGGCCTCGGCGATGCGCGCCCACATCTTCCTCGCGGCGCGCAGCTTGGCCAGGGCCAGGAACTGGTCACAGCTCACCGCATAGATGAACTGGATCTGCCGGCAGGCGGCGTCGACGTCGAGGCCAGCCCCGGTCATCGCCTTGAGGTAGGCGACGGCGGTCGCCATGGAGGCTGCGAGGTCCTGGGTCTCGGTGGCGCCCGCGTTGTGGTAGGGCGTGGTGTCGACCGCGACGGCGGTCGACAGCGGGTAGGTGGACGCGGTGTAGCCGGCGAGGTCGGCCACCTGGGCCATGGCCTTCTCGGGCGAGACCGGCAGCGTTCCCGCCTGGGCCAGGGTGCCGAGCGGATCGGCATTGAAGGCGCCGAGGGCTTTTGCCGGGCTAATGCCGCGGCGTTGCCAAAGGGCGGCGAGCAGGGCAGCGGCGGGCAGGAACTGGGCGCCGGGCTTAAGCGCCACGGTGACCAGGTCGAGGTATACGCCGGTCAGGGCCAGGTCGAGGTCGTCGAGCCCGTAGAGCATGATCCCGCCGTTGCCGGCGAGCTCCGGCGAAGCGTCGCCGTCGAGGCCGGCGCGGGCGGCCTTGTCGAACTGGAGCAGGAGCGAGGTGACGCCGCGCTCAAGCTCATGGAGGATGGTTTCGTTTGCGGCCGCCGGGTCGGGCGCGGCATAGGCTTGGCGGACGTCCCAGTTGCTGACGCGGTTTCCCGCAGCCCGCCCGCCGCGGGTGAACGGCGTAGCGCCGGGGAAGCCGGACGGATCGCCCGTCGGCGGCCAGTCGTTGCGGGTGTAGATCGGCCGGAGAGTGATCCCCTCGTAGGTCTTCGTCAGCATCTTGCGGTCGAACGGCGCGCCCTTCAGCGCCTTCTCGACCTCGGCGACCCACTCGTCGTAGGTCGGCATCGCGAAGCCTTCGGAGAAATTCAGCTGTGGCTCGGTCATCGGGTTCCCGCGTCGTTCTTGTGTTGATCGATCGCCGCCTGGCGCGTCGCGGAGGACCCTGATCCCTCGGCGCTTCCCTCACGACAACGCGTCGCATTTTTTGCGCGGGCACCGTAAGGCACCGCGTCCGGCCGGTCAAGAAACCGCCCGGGCTGCGATTGGGCTGTGCTCAGACTGCGGCCGGGCTGAGGAGGAGCGATCCGCGGCGCCTCGCGAGCTACTCCTGCGCGGGTGCGGCCTCGACCGGCTCAAGCCGCGCGCTCGCGGCGGCGAGGGTGGCCTCGGGTGGGCCGGAGGAGTCCACGCGCGCCCAGTCGATCTCGCCGAGGTCATAGCCCAACTGCATCCGCAAGACCGCAACGCCGGCGTCCGAGACATCGCCCTGCCGGCCTTGCACCCTCGCCTCCAGCACCGCCGCCGGCGCTTCCAGCCAGAGGCCCGTGAACGGCACGCCGCGCCGGGCCGCGAGCTTCCGGATGGCGGTGCGTTCGTGGGGCGAGGCGAAGACGGCATCGGCGATGACCGTGCAGCCGGCTTCGAGCGCCGCGTCGGCCTCCTCGTAGAGGGCGCGGTAGGTCCGCTCGGTCATCTCCCGGCGGTAGCCCTCGGGTCCGAGCCGGGTTGCGAGCGAAACGCCGGCCAGCCGCTTGCGGATCGCGTCGGTGCGCAGCACCCGGGCGCCGCAAGCATTGCCGAGGCCAGGCGCCAGCGCCCGCGCCAGCTTCGACTTGCCGCTGCCCGACAGCCCGCCCACCGCAATCAGCCGTGGCGGAACGCTCCTGAGCGCCGACTGCGCCCACTCGAGATAGCGCTGCGCCGCCTCGCTTAGCCGCCGCGCCTCCGCCGGATCTGAGTGCGCCCCGGCCGCCGTCGCATCAACATGCGCGCGGATCCCGGCGCGCAGCGACAGGGACAGCGGCAGCGCTGCCAGGCCGCTGCCGCCACCACCACTGCCGTTGTCCAGGTAGCGGTTGAGGACCAGCGAGGCGAGGTCATCATGGCCGCGGTAGCCGAGGTCCATGAGCAGGAAGGCCAGGTCGTAAAGGACGTCGATCGTGGCGAAGGCGTCGTTGAACTCGATGGCATCGAACAGCGTCGCCCGGCCGTCCAGCAGCACGATGTTGCGCAGGTGCAGGTCGCCGTGGCAGTGGCGGACGAAGCCATCCGCGCTCCTGTGGTCGATGAGATCGGCGACCTCGGCCAGCGCCGCCTTCTGGCGCCCGATCAGCCGGCGGACCTCGCCCGGGTCGAGGTCGGTGGCGGCGAGGCTCTTGGCGTTGTTCTCAATGACCGCTGCCATGGCCGCGGCGCCGCCGGCCCCCGGCCGCGGCTCCGCCTCGCGGTGGAAGGCGCCGATGTGGTCGGCGAGATCCTCGATCATGGGGCGGGTTAGCTGGCCGCGCTCCGCCATCGTCGCGAACAGCGCGTCGTCGTCGAACCGCGCCATCTCCACCAGCCAGTCGACCGGCTCGCCTTTGCCGTTCAGCGCCAGCCGCCCCTCCGCATCCCGGGTGATGGCAATGACGCCGCGATAGATCGAGGGCGCGGTCCGGCGGTTGATCCGCACCTCCGCCTCGCAGAAGGCCCGCCGCCGCTCCGGCGTGGAGAAGTCGAGGTAGGGGTAGCGAACGGCCCGCTTCAGCTTGTAGGCACGCTCACCGGCGATGAAGACGATCGATGCGTGGGTCTCGCAGCGCTGCGGCGGCTCCGCCAGGCCGAAGGTTTCCGGATGCGACAGGAAGGCGATGACCTCGGCCTGCTCGGCGTTCATCGTTCAGCGGCCAAGGGGTGTGCGTCATCTGGGGCCGGGGGCAGTGGCGTGGCGACACCCACGCCCGCGCGCTGCGCGCGCCTCTCTCTCCCGCGGGTGGGAGAGGGTTGGGGTGAGCGACTGTCTTGCGGGTCAAGGGGTGATCTGATGTCGGCAGGGTGGTCCGCGCGCGCTGGCCGCGTCAAGGCGAGCGCGGGCGCGCTCCCGCTGGTACGGCTTGCGGCCTTGACCCGTCCGCCGCGCGCGGACGCTTGCTTGCCATCAGCTCGATCCCGCGGCATGGGCGTGCCCCTCCTGCCATGGTCGGCCATCGCGGAGGATGGCATTGAGGATGGTGAGAAGCTTGCGGGCGGTGGCGACGAGGGCAACCAGCCTGGGCTTGCCGGCCTCGACGAGCCGGTCGCGGAAGGCCTTGAGTTCGGGGTTGTGTCGGCGGCGACCATGGCGCCGACGAAGAGCGCGCTCCGCACCGAGGCGCGCCCGCCGCCGATGAAGCTCTTGCCTTTCCACTGGCCGGACTGTCGGGTCCACGGCGCCAGCCCGGACAGCGCCGCGGCCTGCGGCGGTCGAAGGTGCCGAGCTCGGGCAGCTCGGCGAGAAGGGTTCGGGCAATGGTCTTGCCGATGCCCGGAACCGAGGTCAGCAGATCCTCCTTGGCGCGCCAGGCCGGAGAGTTGCGCACGGCGTCGTCGATGTCGGCCTCGATGCTGGAAAGCTCCTTCTGCAGCGCGGAGAGCAGGCGGGCGATGCTCTTTTGCAGGCGCGGCTCGGTCAGGCGCTTCTGCCGCTGCCGTTCGGCGACGATCGTCTGGATGATCTGCCGGCGGCGGACGACGAGATCGGCGAGAGCTCGCGTCTGCGCATCGGGCAGTGCCCGAACCTCCGGCTTTGTCGCCTCGACGAAGTGGGCGATGACGTCGGCGTCGATGGGGTCGGTCTTGGCCCGCTTGCCGAGCGCCTGGGCAAAGGCGCGAACCTGCGCCGGGTTCACCACCACCACCGGAAGTCCAGCCGCCGCCAGCGTGGCCACCACCACGCTCTCGTAGCCGCCGGTCGCCTCGACCGCCACAACCCTCGGCGCCAGCGGCACGAGCCGGGCCACCAAGCTGGCCAGCCCCTCGGCATCCCGGCCCATCCGCGTTCGCTCCCCGGTCGGACGAACGCCAACGTCCAACCAATCCTTCGACACGTCGATACCTACCCAAGCCGTGTCCATCCTATCCCATCCTTGCACAAACGGGCTCGCACAGCGGCCCAAGCGACTGTTCGGGTTCGATGGAACGGCAGGCGATGACCCACGCTCACCCACGGGCTTGGTCTCCCTCAGGGCGTCCGGTCTCTCACCTGCCACCGCATCATCACCTATGTCCGACGCGGCGAAAAAGAAGTTACAAGGGTGAAGCGTTGTTGATCAGGCCGGCGCCGTTTGACCCGCGCATGGCTCCGCGGTCGCCACCGCCGCTTCCGGCCCTGCCCCGCCGGCCCGGCTCGGTTATACTAGGCCCATGGATCGTGCCGTACGTGCCGCCGCCGAGGCGCGGCTGCCCGATGCGCCTGCTTTGGCGGTCGGGGTTTGTGAGGCCGCATGGCTCTCGCCCGACGGCGAGGTCGCGCTCCTCGACTTGGCCGAAGCCGCCCGCCGGGTCGACCGGGCGGCCGCGCCGCTCGTCTGCCACGGCCGGGCCGTCGGGCGCAGGCTGGGCCGGGCGCGGTTCGCCTGCCATGATGTCCTCGAGCTCTTCGCCTTCGTCCGCCCGGCCCGGTTCTGCGTGCCGACGCCGCGGGGGCTGGCCGACGCCTTGCTGCTCACCCCGCCTTCGACACTCGAAGGCGAGGCCGCAGCCCTGATCGCGGCGGCGCGAGCGTTGCTGGCCGAGCTCGTCGCCTCGCCGGGCGCCGATGCCGAGGCCGTTGCCCGGGCCATGGCCGAGGCGCACTGGCCGTGGGCCCGGGCGGTGCTGTCGGCTCTCGGCGTTGGCGCGCATGTGCAGGGCGCAGGCGATCCCGTGGCCGGGCTGAAGGTCTGGCGCAGGCTGCGCGAATGGGATGAGCCGCCGCCCGAGGCGCCGGCGCGAGCGGCCGAGCTGGGGTGCGAAGAAGCTCAGGGCGGTCCTGATCGAGCGGCGCCCGGAGATCGTCTGGCCGGTGCCCTCCAGCATCGGCGAACTGTTGCGCCGCGAGGGGCTGAGTTTGTCGAAGCGGCGGCGGAGCAGCGCCATCCCGGTGGCTCGGCCGTTCGCGCCGGTGAGCGCAGCCAACGACCTGTGGTGCATCGACTTCAAGGGCTGGTTTCGGACCCGCGATGGAACCCGCTGCGATCCGTTGACGGTGACCGACGCGCACAGCCGCTACCTTCTGGATTGCCGGATCCTGCCGCCGACGCGGGCCGAGGTGCAGCCGGCGGTCGACCGGCTGTTTCGCGAGTTCGGCCTGCCGGTGGCGATCCGCAGCGACAATGGCCCGCCGTTCGCCTCCAGGGGCGCGGCCGGGCTGAGCCAGCTTGCGGTGCATTGGCTGAAGCTGGGGATTGCGCTGGAGCGGATCGATCCGGGCGCGCCGCAGCAGAACGGCCGCCACGAACGCATGCATGGGACGCTGAAGGCGGAGACGGCCAGGCCGCCGGCCGAGACCGCGGCCGAGCAGCAGGCCCGCTTCGACGCCTTGCGAAGCGACTTCAACGAGAACCGCCCGCACGAGGCGTTGGGCCAGGTCCCGCCGGTCCGCCGCTACGAGCCCTCGCCACGGCCGTTTCCGGAGACCATCGCGGAGCCCTGGTACGACCCTGACCACGCCGTGCGCAGGGTCCGGCCCACCGGCGAGATCAAGTGGGGCGGCAGCCTCGTCTTCGTCAGCGAAGCCCTGGCCGGCGAGACCGTCGGCGTCGCCGAAACCGAAGACAGCGACTGGATCGTCCGCTTCGCCGCCATCGATCTCGGCCTCATCGACCGCGCCAGCAAAAAGCTGCGCCGCTTTGCCTCGGCACGGCCGTGCCAAGGCAAAGCCAAACCGAAACAAACCAGGGAGACTGTCAACCATGTCTCCGGTCCATAGTGTCAAACTATGTCTCCTATGTCTCCGGTCGCGCATGCGGCACCGGCGGGGCGGACGGGGCCGCCGTCGCAGGCCGGCGGAACACCGCTTTGGCTCGCGCCGAACTCCTTACGGCCATCCCCATCTAGGGGCTGACGTGCATCGCCTACGGGCGCAGGCTTTTCGGCACCGGCTGGGCCGGACGCGGGAGCCCGTGGCGGCGGGCCTTCTGCTATAGTGCTGGCGCTGCGCCGGGAACGCCCGGGCGCTTGGTCGGGACCAAAGCAATCCGTAATGGTTCGAGCTTGCTTAGGGAAGAGGCCGGTGCCCATGGCCCGCTCTGGGATGGGCGGCAGCGCGCGGCCTACTCCTTGAAAGGCGTCGCGCGCTGATGCCGGTCGAGCCGGCGACGCTTGCGGCCTTCGCCTTGACGGCGGCGGCAATCGTCGTCTCCCCGGGGCCGGACACCTTCTTGATCCTGCGCTCGGCGCTGACCGGCCGGGCGGCGGGCTACGCGGCCGTTCTCGGCGTGCAGCTCGGCTTGCTGGTGCACACGGCTTTTGCGATCTTCGGCCTGTCGCTCTTGATCGCCCACTCGCCGGTCCTTTTCAATGCCGTTGCCGTCGGCGGCGCCGTCTACCTCGCCTACCTCGGCATCCAGGGCCTACGGGCGACCGGCGCGTTAGCGATCGACGGCGGACCGGCAGTGACGAAGCCGCTGCGTGCGCTGCGCGACGCCATGCTCACCAACCTGCTCAACCCGAAGGTGCTGGTTTTGTTCCTGGCGCTCTATCCGAACTTCGTCGCCTCGACGCGTGGCCAGGTGCCGGCGCAGTTGCTGACGCTGTCGGCGACGCTGATCGCGATCAACGTGGCCTGGCAGGCGCCGCTTGCCTGGGGCGCACACAAATTGCGGCGCTGGCTGCTCCGCCCGAAGATCACCGGCGCGATCGCCAGGACCGCGTCAGCGGTGCTGATCGCGTTCGCGGTCCTGCTGCTTTACGATCACTTCCTGTAGGCCGCCATCCCGCCGGTCGGCACGACCCGGCCGGGCCTGCGGAACAGGCTCTTCCAGGTCTCGAACATCTGCCGGCCCCAAGCGCCCAGGTGCGCGGCGCGCAACTGCCGGCCACGGTGGACGAGCCGCTCGATCTCGTCGCCGGTCATGTCGGCAATGACGTAATTCTCGTCGCCAGGAAGATCAGCCAGTACGTACGGAGAAGCCGCTTCATTGCCCGGTCCGGGCTTCACGCGGCTAAGGTCATCGAATCCGTTCATGGGTGGGTACCTCGAACCTTGAGTTCAGTTCACCTGTGGCGGATCCTCCCCTCGGTTTCTTGATATTGCGCCGTCGGTCCCACGGCTGCCGGCGACGTCTGGCGGTAGATTATGTTCGCAAGTCTGCCCAATCAAGGGTTTTTGTGCAGCGCACAATATCACAACCGCCAGGTGGTGCGCATCTGCAACATTCGTGTGGCCGCAAGGCCGCCTCGACAAGGGGCGGGGTGGCGGTGTCTCATGTGGACGCACGCACAGCGGGCGGCGCAGGGCGAATAGGAAGCAACGGCGGATGAGCGAGTTCGCTCCTGAGAGCATCACCCTGGATACGATCCTGGCCTATGCCGCGCTCGGCCTGATCGTCGGCTTCGGCTACTACGCCTCGATGCGCCTGAACGCGCCGGCGCATGCCGAGGCTCCGGCCTGGCTGACCACGGCAGCGAACGTCCTCAGGCTCGCCGCGGCGATCGCCTTCTTCGCCTGGGTCGCCTCGCTCGGGATGGTGCCGATCCTCTCCGCCTTCGCCGGCTTCCTCTGCGGCCGCGTCGTTGCGCTGCGGGCCGGCGGCTACGACGCCTGAAGGAGGTCCAAGCCGCGCGGAAGGGGTCCGCTTTCGCCAACCCGGCCGTTGTCGGCGGCGGCGCTGCAACCCCATATCGGTCGAACCCGCCCGCCGGGCGGCCGTATCGCAAGACGGGACCAATCCGACATGGCGCACCGGCCGACGCCGAGACACCTCGCTCTAGCGGCCCTGGCGCTGTTGCTCCTCGCATTTTCCGGACCAGCCGGCGCCCGCGACGGCGTGTTCAACCCCGAAACCGCGACGCTGGAGAACGGGCTGGAGATCGTGGTCGTCCCCAACCATCGCTCGCCGGTCGTGACCCACATGATCTGGTACAAGGCCGGCGCCGCCGACGAGAAGGCTGGCCACTCCGGCGTTGCCCACCTGCTCGAGCACCTGATGTTCAAGGGCACGAGGACGCGCGGACCCGGCGAATTCTCCGCCATCGTGTCGCGCAACGGCGGCCAGGAGAACGCCTTCACCTCCTGGGACTTCACCGCCTACCACCAGAGCGTCGCCAAAGACCGGCTGCCCCTGGTCATGGAGATGGAAGCCGATCGGATGACCAATCTGGTCCTCACTGAGGAGCAGGTTGCGCCGGAAAAGCGGGTGGTCCTGGAGGAGCGGCGCCAACGAGTTCGAAAACGATCCCGGGGCGACACTCGATATCTATGCCGACGGGATCTTGTTCTTCAATCATCCGTACCGCCGGCCGATCATCGGCTGGGAGAATGAGATCCAGGCGCTAACGGCCGAGGACATGCTCGCCTTCTACCGCCAGTGGTACGCGCCGAACAATGCGGTGCTGGTCGTATCCGGGGACGTCACCCTCGGCGAGGTGCTTCCCCTCGCGCGGACGTACTACGGCCGCATTCCACGGGCCAATACGCCGCCGCGTCTCGATCTTGCGGAGCCCCCGGCCAAGACCCCCCGGCGGATCGAGCTCGCCGATCCGCGCGTGCGCCAGGAAACCTGGTCGCGGACCTATATCGCGCCCAGCGCCCGCTACGGCGCCACCGAGCAGGCGCAGCCGCTCGAGGTTCTCGCTCATGTCCTTGGCGGCGGCCCGTCCAGCCGGCTCTACCGCGAGCTCGTTGTCGAGGCTGGCCTCGCCGATCAGGCGCACGTCTGGTACGAGGCGGACGTGCGCGGCCCCGCGCGGTTCTCCGTCAACGTGCAGCCGCGGCGCGGCGTGGGCCTGGCACAGATCGAGGAGGCCGTGGACCGCGTCCTCGGCAGGGTCCTCGCTGAGGGCGTTGGCGCCGAGGAGGTCGAGCGCAGCCGCCGCCGGCTCCAGGCAGAGGCCGTGTTCGCCCGCGACAGCCTGAGCGAGGGCGCCCAGCTCCTCGGCCGGGCCCTGGCCATCGGCCTGACGGTGGAGCACGTGGAGCGATGGCCGGCGCGCATCGCCGCCGTCGGCAAGGCCGACGTCGACGCCGCGGCCAAGGCGGTGCTGGATCCAGGCGGCTCGGTCACCGCGCTGCTGCGCGCAGGCGAGGCCGAGCAGCAGGCGGCGGCGCAGTGATGGCGCGGGGGGCCGCCGGCCACGCCTTTGGCGCGCTGCTCCTCATCGCGGTCGCGATCGCTGCCCTGATCACGAGCGGCGGCGGCCCGGCGCACGCCGCGGTGCAGATCCAGCGGGTGAACGCGGGCGGCGTCGAGGCCTGGCTGGTGGAGGACCACAGCAACCCGATCATCACCGCCCGGATCGCCTTTCGCGGCGGCGCGGCGACCGATCCGCACGGAAAAGAGGGCTTGGCCGAAATGGTTTCGGGCCTGCTCGACGAAGGCGCCGGCGAGCTCGACAGCGCCGCCTTCCAGGGCCGGCTGGAGGCGCTGGCAATCACGTTGCGCTTCGACGCCGACCTCGACGCCTTCGGCGGCCGGGTCGAGACCCTCACCGAGAACCGCGATGAGGCCTTCGCCCTGCTGCGCCGGGCGCTCACCCAGCCTCGGTTCGACGCCGAGCCGGTGGAAAGGGTGCGCAGCCAGCTTCAGGCCATCGTGCGGGGCGGCATGGAGGATCCGGACGTCGTCGCTACCCGTGCCTTCTTCGCCCTGGCGTTCCCGGATCACCCTTACGGCCGCCCGGCGAACGGCACCGTCGAAAGCCTCGCCGCCATCACCGCCGAGGACTTGCGGGCCTTCGTCGGCGAGCGCCTCACCCGGGACCGGCTGGTCATCGGCGTTGTCGGCGACATCGATGCCGGCGAGCTGGCGCGGCTGCTGGAGGCTACTTTCGCCGGGCTGCCGGAACGAGGCGCGCCCATCGTCGTTGCAAACACGGAGCCGGCGACGCAAGGCCAGGTCGCGGTCATCCCCACCGGCGCGCCGCAGAGCGCCATCGTCTTCGGCCAGCGCGGCGTCGCCCGGGACGATCCCGACTACTACGCCGCGACGGTGCTTGCCAACATCCTGGCCTCCGGGCCTTTCACCTCACGCCTCTACCAGGAGGTCCGGGAGAAGCGCGGCCTCGTCTACACCGTCTATGCCCGGCTCACGCCGCTCGACCACTCGTCCCTGATCCTCGGCATGGCCGGCACCGTCAACGAGCGCGCCGGCGAGACCATCGCCGTGATCCGTGACGTCTGGAGCGCGCTCGCTGGCGACGGCGTCAGCGAGGCCGAGCTTGCGGACGCCAAGACCTATCTCACCGGCTCGTTTCCCTTGCGCTTCACCTCCAGCGCCCAAGTCGCCGCCATCCTGGTCTCGATGCAGCTGGAAGACCTGGGGATCGATTACCTCGACCGGCGCAACGGGCTGATCGAGGCGGTGAGCTTGGACGAGGTCAACCGCCTCGCCCGGGAGCTGATCTCGCCGCAAGCCTTGACCTTCGCCATCGCCGGCGAGCCTGACGGCGTCAAGGCGACGAACTGAAAGGGTTTGCGCTCGGAAACCGCTCCCGTGGCGCTCCCCGGCGCTCGTGGCACTGGCGCAACAGAGTGAGCCACACGTGAGTTCTCAGCGTAACGGTGGGCGGCAGCGAAGCGGTTGCGCTTGCGACCCGACGGGCGGAATACTACTATAGGTTTGAACGTCGCCTCATGGTTGTGCGACCGGTGCGGCGGTAGGAGCGACGCGCGCGGTGGCGCCGTTGGAGCGGCACCTTCTGCGGGGACGTGCATGACGATGCGGGCATGGTTGATGCGGGCGTGGTTGATGCAGGCGTGGTTGGGTTGCCTGCCCGTGCTTGCCAGTAACGGTGCTTGCCATAACCGTGCTTGCCATGGCGCTGGTGCCCCTAACGCCGGTCCTTGCGGCCGGCGGCCAGCCGGGCGCCGCGGTTCAGCGCTATGATCGCCTCGCGGACATGTTCGGCCCCGCTTTCAACCCGAAGCGTGGGCCGGCGCCTCAGCCGGCAGCGCCCGCCCCGGCCCCTGCGATAGAGGCGGCTTCGACCGTCGAGCGCCCGCCGGCGACGGCTCCGGAAGGTCCGGAAGACGGAGGCGCGGCGGTGCCGGCGGCCGAGGGCGTCGCGTCGCCGGCTGTGGTGGCGACGGCCGAGGCCGGCGAACCGCGCCCGCCGTCTGCGGCGCAGCTTGCCGCGGCACTCTCCGCCGCGCTGGCCGATCCCCTGGAGACGGCGCGCCTCGGACTGAAGCCCAAGGCGGTCGCGGCGGTGGCGAAGGTATACGTCGACCGCGGTTTCGCCCCCATCTGGACTGGCGAGCAGGGGCTGCGCGTCGGTGCCGCCACCCTCATCGAGGCGTTCCTCCGTGCCGGCGACGACGGCCTCGAGCCGGACGACTACCTGCCGCGGCGGGGCGCTGGCAGGTCATTCCCAGACGCGGCGGCCGAGCTTGCCAGCGCGGAGCTGGAACTCACCGCCGCCCTGGTGCGCTATGCCATCGACCTCAAGGTCGGGCGCCTCCCGCCCACGCGCACCGACCAGCAGGGGAACGTGCTGCGCAAGGACGTCGATCCGGCCGCCGTTCTTGCCGGCGCCGCCGATACCGTCGATCTCGGCGCCTACCTCCGCGCGCTGGCGCCGGCGAACAGCCTTTATGGCGGGCTCAGGCGGTCGCTCGCCGAGTACCGCCGCGTTGCCGCCCGCGGCGGCTGGGCGGAGCCGACGCAAGACCGGCTGGAGCCGGGAAGCCAGGGCGAACCGGTTGTACGACTGCGGGCGATCCTGCGGGCGACCGGCGATCTCGTCAGCTCCGGCGAGAGCCAGGACGGCGCCGTGTTCGACCAGGGGCTAGCCACGGCGGTGCAGAGCTTCCAGGCTCGGCATGGGCTGCCGGCCGACGGGGTCGTCGGCACCGAGACCCGCGAGGCGATGGCGGTCGGCGCCGATGAGCGTATCCGCCAGATCCTCTTGAACATGGAGCGGGTGCGCTGGCTTCCCGACGACCTCGGCGACCCGCACATCATGGTGAACCTGGCCGGCTTCACCCTGAGCTATGTCGAAGCGGGCGCCGAGACCATGACCATGCGAGCCATCGTCGGCAAGCCGGCTCGCAGCTCGCCGGAGTTCAGCGGCCTCATCACCTACCTCGAGGTCAACCCCTCGTGGTCGGTGCCGCGCATCATCACCGTCGAGGACCTGCTGCCGAAGATCCGCAAGGATCCGCGCTTCCTCGCCAACAACGGCTTCTCGCTCAGGACGGCGGACGGCGGCAGCGTCGATGCCCAGAGCGTCAACTGGGCCAACGTCCGCACCGACGCCTTCCCCTACTCGCTGCGCCAGAAACCCGGCCCGAGCAACGCCTTGGGCCAGGTGAAGTTCATGTTCCCCAACAGCTTCGACGTCTACCTCCACGACACGCCGGCCCGGGGCCTGTTCTCCCAGCCGGTCAGGGCCTACAGCTCCGGCTGCATCCGCCTGGAGAAGCCGGTCGAGCTGGCGGCAAAGCTGCTCGAGGCCAACGGCAACTGGAGCGACGGGCGCGTGCGCGACGCCATCGCCCGCGGCCAGACCCGCAGCGTGACCCTCAACCGGCCGGTGCCGGTGCACCTGACCTACCTCACCAGCTGGCGCGACCAGGACGGCGCCGTCCAGTTCCGCAACGACATCTACGGCCGCGACCGGCAGATGGACGACGCCCTGGTGGCCCGGGGCTCGCGCCTCCTCGCCGCCGGAGGCCCGGTGGCGACTGGCAAGGTGACGGCGGCGCTGCCTTAGCGCCGGTTAATCTTCTCTTTCCGCGAAATGTGGTAGGCCTCTGACGCGCGAGGCCCTTGACGTGGCCGATTTAGTGACGGCAAAACGTCTTGGCGAGCACTTGCGTGGAACGGCCGGCGGCAGCGGAAAGGGAGAGACAGTGGATCGAGAGCAGCGCAGCGGACGCATCGCCCGGCGACGCTTCATCGGTATCGGCCTTGGCGCCGCCGCGGCGCTGCTGCCGGTGCCCGGCTGGGCGAAGCTGAAGCGGGTCGAGCGGTCGCTCGCGTTCCTCCATCTCCACACCGGCGAGCGGCTGAAGACCGTCTACTACGCCGATGGCCGCTACCTGCCCAGCGCCATGAAGCAGATCAATCATCTCTTGCGCGACTACCGGGCCAACGAGGTGAAGCCGGTATCGCCAAACCTGCTCGATCTGCTCTTCGCCCTCGACCGGCACCTGGGCACCGGCGCGCCCTTTGAGGTCCTGTCGGCCTACCGCTCCGCCGAGACCAACGCGATGCTGAGCCAGCGAACCCGCGGCGTCGCCAAGCACAGCCTGCACATGGAGGCCAAGGCGATCGACATCCGCATCCCCGGGATCAGGACCAGGGACGTCGCCCAGGTCGCCAGGGCGTTGCAGAGCGGCGGCGTCGGCTACTATCCCCGGCGCAACTTCGTCCACGTCGACGTCGGCGACGTCCGCACCTGGACCGCGTAGCGGCACCTCCCGCCACCCGCCCGCCCGCGTCGACATGGTCGATGCCGCCCCTCGCGGTGGGGCGATTCGGCGCAGCTCGACGAGGCGCCCCCACAACTTCGACCGTGCGTTCAGCGATGAAGCCGAGTTGCCACCGTCCGCGACGACCGCGCCGTTCCGGGAGATCCCGCCACACCGGTTGTGCCGCGCCAAAGTAGCGCGGGTCGAGGATGATCCGGAATCCGTTCGTGGCCGGCCGGTGCGCCGCTTCGGCAAGGCCGGCAGGGCGCGCGCCGGAGGGCCGTTCATGGGTGGCACGATCTGGCACTGCCACATCGCCGTCTCGCTGGACGGCAAGATCGCCCGCCCGGACGGGTCCGTCGCCGACTGGCTGGCAGCGGATTACCCGGCCGAGGACTTTGGCTTCGAGACCTTTCTCGCCGGCGTCGCGGCGATCTTGATGGGACGCGGGACATACGACGCGGTCCGGCGCTTTGGCGACTGGCCGTACCCCGGCAAGCCCACGGTCGTCCTGACGACGCGCTCGCTGGGCGACCTGCCACCGGCCGGCGTGGAGGCCCGCTCCGGCGACGTAGCCGCGGTCGCCGCCGAACTCGACGCCCAGGGACACCGCCGCGTCTGGATCGAGGGCGGCGGCCAAGTCGTTCGGTCCATGATCGCGATCGGCAAGATCGACGTGCTCGAGATGGCCGTAATCCCGGTCATTCTCGGCGACGGAATTCCGCTCTTTCCGCAGGGTACTGGCGAGCTGAAGCTCCGGCTTGTTAGGTGCGAGACCAAGGCAAACGGCGCCCTGCATCTGGTCTACGAGCGCAGGGAGGAGCCGACCCGACGCCGGGCCCACTTGTGAAGACGCAGCCTGGTCGCGCCCGCCGCCTGGCCGGGCTGGTCGTTCGCCGAGGGGCGGCCTCATCCGGCGCCAGGGCAGGAGCCTGAAAAAGCTCCTCAAGCTGAACGGCGCGATGATGCTACTGTGGCCGCCCTACCGGCTCGGGGCGGCTGGGCGCACAAACGCGAGCCGGTTGCGCCTCTGGCGCGGCGGTGTCGTCCCCCTCGGCGCCGGGATCCACATCCGCCTTCGGCAGCAGCGTCCACTGCGACCGCCGGTTGCGCAGGACCGCCGTAAGCAGCATCCTGGTGTTCATCCGCCCCTCTCCCCTCTGGCCATTTTCGCTTTCCCGCGGGGGCGATGTAGCACGTCTCGCACTGCAACAAAATCTTCATCTCCCTCGCGCAAGCTAGTGCCGCCATGAAAGCTTTAGCCAAGAGCGGCCCGATCACGGCCGAAGACGCCTACGCGATGGGCTATCGCCACATCGCCGACCTCGCCCGGATCAACCAGATCGCGGAGCTGGTCCGCGACGGCGATCCCGACGCCGCCGCCCTTCGCCTGCTCGCCGCCTGGCGCGAAGGCGCGCTCATGGCGCAGGCCATGCTCGACCGCGCCCGCACGACCCTGCAGTAGGGGCCGTCCCCAGCGGGGCTCGCGCGCGCACCCTCGCGCACCGCTCATGTTCGCGGAATGTTTCACGTGAAACATTGGCCCGGACGCTCTCGGAGGCGGCCGCAGTCAGGCCGGTCGAGGCGCACGCCGGCTACCCCGAGAGGGCAGGAACCGCCGGACTGCTACTGATGGCCTCTTGATATTGGGGAGTGCGCAGGCGCTCGCTCAGCCAGCGGCGGCGGCCGGCGCTCCCTGGCGGCCGGGGATGACCCGGCGATAGGCCAGGGCCTCGGCGATGTGGAGCCGGCGAACACCGTCGACACCGTCGAGGTCGGCCAGGGTGCGCGCCACCTTGAGGATGCGGTGGTAGCCGCGGGCGGTGAGCCCGAGCCGATCTACCGCCTCCGCCAGCAGGTTCCCGCCGGCGGCATCCGGAGTTGCGACCTTATCGAGCAGCTCGCCGTTGGCTCCGGCGTTGGTGCGTACCGCCGCGCCACCGGCATCCATGCTGGCATACCTCCGGGCCTGCACCGCCCGCGCCCGGGCGACACGAGCGCAGACTTCGGCGGAGCGTTCCCCGCGCTGGGGCAGGCTCAGCTCGCCCGGCGAGAGCGCCGCCACCTCCACGTGCAGGTCGATGCGGTCGAACAGTGGCCCGGAGATGCGCGACTGGTAGTCCATGGCGCAGCGCGGCGCCCGGCCGCAGGCCCGATGCGGGTCATCAAGGTGGCCGCAACGGCACGGGTTCATCGCCGCGACCAACTGGACCTGCGCCGGGTAGGTGACGTGGCCATTGGCCCGGGCGACGCTGGCCCGCCCGCTCTCCAGCGGCTGGCGCAGCGCCTCCAGGGCGAAGCGGCTGAACTCAGGCAATTCGTCGAGGAACAGGACGCCCCGGTGCGCCAGCGAGACCTCGCCGGGCTTGGCCCGCAATCCGCCGCCGACCAACGCGGCGACGGACGCCGAGTGGTGCGGATCGCGGAACGGCCGCGTCCGGATGAGCCCCCCGTTCCTCAACGTGCCCGCGACGCTGTGGATCATGCTGACCTCCAGCGCCTCGGCCGGATCGAGCGGCGGCAGGATCCCGGGCAGACGGGCCGCCAGCATCGACTTGCCCGCCCCCGGCGGGCCGGACATCAGCATGTTGTGGCCGCCGGCGGCGGCGATCTCGAGCGCGCGTTTCGCCGTCTCCTGGCCCTTGACGTCGGCGAGATCGGGGTACCGGCAGCCGTCTCTCTCCAACCTTGGCGCCGGCGGTTCGAGGACCTGCGTGCCCTTGAAATGGTTGATGAGCGCGAGCAGCGACGGTGCCGCCAGCACGCCGGCGCCGGCGGACCAAGCGGCCTCGCCGCCCTGCGCCGCAGGGCAGATCAGCGACAGGTTCTTGGCCGCGGCGTGGATCGCCGCCGGCAGCACGCCGGTGACCGAGGCGATGGCGCCGTCGAGGCCGAGCTCGCCCAAGGCAAGGCAGCCGCAGACGGCGTCCTCCGCCACCGCACCCAGGACCGTGAGCAGGCCCAGCGCGATCGGCAGGTCGAAGTGGCTGCCCTCCTTGGCCAGGTCGGCGGGGGCCAGGTTGACCGTGATCCGCTTCGGCGGCAGCGCCAGGCCCATGGCGCACAGCGCCGCGCGCACCCGCTCGCGACTCTCGGCCACGGCCTTGTCCGGCAGGCCGACGATGGCGAACGACGGCAGGCCGTGCCCCATCTGCACCTGCACATCGATGTCGAGGACGTCGATGCCGGCGAACGCCACCGTCGCGACCCTTGCCGTCATGCCGCCTCTCCCACCGGAGCCACAGCAACCATGCTACAGCAGCAACGCTCGTATTGCAATCCATGCGTGCTTACGGTATAAGAATAACAGCCGAAGCGTTAGAAACCAGGCCAAGGCGCGGGCAGCGGCGTTGCCGCCCCGCGAGGCTCCACACGGCGTCCACAGGGGAGAGGCAGACGCGCGCGCCTCGACGGCGGGTGAAGCGCGACAAGGCCGCCTTCGCCATGCTGGTCAAGGAAGGCGAGCGGCTCGCCGAGGCCGGCAACGTGCTCGCCGCCGCCGCCAACGCCGAAAGGCTGACCGCCGATGAGCGCGCCCTCGAAGTTCTCACCCGGATCGCCACCCGCAAAGGCCCCGTCTCCGACGCCCTCAGCGACGCCGCACACGATACAAAGCCGGTGACGTGGGACGAGGAGAAGCTGCGCGGGCTTTTCTCGACGCTCTCCGGAGAGGAGATCTTGCAAGCCTGGAACGCGGGGCTGGCGCTGGCGAGCCTGTCGCTGGGGATACAGGCAGGGTTGATCCAGCCGCCGGAACCGCCGGCGAAGGGGCAGCCCCGGGACGAGCCCCGGATCAAGTCCGGGGCCGGCGGCCCCGGGGGCAGGCTCGAAGAAGGGCTAGCCCCCGAGGGGTCGGATCCCAACCAGGGGGCGTTCTTCCAGCCGGCCTACCACGGCAGCCCGCATCGCTTCGAGCGGTTCACGCTTTCGGCCATAGGCTCCGGCGAGGGTGCCCAGGTTTACGGCTGGGGCCTCTATTTCGCCCGGAAGCGCGACGCGGAGTATTACCGGACCGGGCTGGCCCAGGCCGAGGTGACGATCGAGGGCAAGCCGCTTCGGCAGGTCCTGCCGATCGAGGACGAAACCGCCGCCGATTTCATCGAGCGCGAGTGGCCCCGCAGGCGGCCAGGGGCGGCTCGCTGCAGGAGATTGCGGGCCGGGTCACAGCCGAGGCCCGCCGGGGCGCCCGTGCCGAGCGCATCCGCTTGCACGGCGGGGAGACGATCCCGAAAGCAGCTTCGCCGAGTGGGACGACTACGTCGAGCAGGCGATGGACGAGCTCATGGCCCTGGCGCCGGCCAAGGTCGAGGTCCGCCAGGGCCAGCTCTACAAGGTCGAGGTCCCCGAGAACGACGAGCTTCTCGACTGGGACAGCCCGCTCTCAGAGCAGCCGGAGGCGGTGAAGGCGGCGCTGGACGGGCCGTGCCGCCCAGGACCGGAATGCTTCGCCGACCGCCTCGGTCGGCCGAGGCCGCCTCGCGCTGGCTGAACGAGCAGGGCGTCAGGGCTCCGCTACCTGGACCGGGCTCGCGCGGCCAAGGCGAGGTGCACCCACAACTTCGTCGTCTTCGACGAAGACGCCATCGACGTTCGCGAAACGTTCTACCAGGGCGCCGCCCGGCCGAGGATCGGCCAGGGCGAGGCCGCGCTACGAGCGCGCCGACGGCCGCTACGTCGCGCTGGAAGGCGGATGCCGACCGCCTCGGCGAGATCACCGCGGAGATCGCCGCCGTCATCGCCGCGAGGCGGCGTCGATCCGCCTGCGAGGGCGACGCCCGCTACGGCGAGGCGCACATCGAGACCCGCGCGGCGAGGCCATCGTGCCGCCGGCTATGCCGACGCCGCCGAGTGGTCGCCAGTGGCCGCCGGCTTTACTCGGATCTACGCGGGAGAAAGCGGCCGGCTACTGATCGCAGCAGAACGGCCTCGACCAGGTTTCGGTGATGGAGTTGCGATCGACCGATGACGGCGCGCACTGGAGCGGAGACGGCGGCGCTCCAGGCGAATATTCCGCCACCGCGTCGAGCGGCGACAACCGGGCCCGCCGGGCGGGTCTCCCTTAGACAGGAGCCAAAGCGGCGAGACACGGCTAGTCCAGGAAGCTCGGCCGGCAATGGCCCGGCCGGGGCCATTCCGCGAGCCCGCGCGGCCCCCCGGGCCGCCCCCAGGGCCGCCATCGTCATCGGCGACAGCGTCCCCGGATCTCGGGCACGATGCCGACCTCGCTGGTTCACGAGCTGGGCCACGGCTGGCTCGACATCCTCCGCTACGTCGCGAGCGACCCGGAGGCCTCGCCGGCCCCCAGGACTGGGACACCGTCAGGGCTGGCTGGGCGTCGAGGAAGGCGGCACGCTGACGCCTGACCAGCACGAGCTCTTCGCCACGAGCTTCGAGCGCTACATGGCCGAAGGGGTGGCCCCGAAGCCCGAGCTCGCCGGCGTCTTCGCCTGGGTTAAGGCCTGGTTCGCCGAGGCCTAACCTTCCGGCCTCCGCCGGATTCACCCTCGGCTGGCGTGGAAGCGGGTCTCGAAGGCGTCCCACAGGTCGGCCTCGATCTGCGTCTGGTCGAAGCCATTGATCTCCTGGATGCCGGTGGGCGAGGTGACGTTGATCTCGGTGAGGTAGTCGCCGATGACGTCGATGCCGACGAAGACGAGCCCGCGCTTTTTCAGCTCCGGGCCCAGCGCCTCGCAGATCTCGTGGTCGCGGGCACTCAGCGTGGCCTTCTCGCCGCGGGCGCCGACGTGGAGGTTGGCCCGGGCCTCGCCGGGCTGCGGCACCCGGCGGACGACGCCGGCGGCCCTGCCGTCGACCAGGATGATGCGCTTGTCGCCCTCGCGGATCTCCGGCAGGTAGCGCTGGACCACCACCGGCTCGCGGTAGAGCTGGGTGAACATCTCCAACAGGGCGTTGAGGTTGTCGTCGTCCGGATCGACGTGGAAGACGCCGGCGCCGCCGTTGCCGAACAGCGGCTTGATGATGATGTCGCCGTGCTCCTCACGGAAGGCGCGGATCTCGGACCGGTCGCTGCTGATCAGCGTCGGCGGCATGAGCTCGGGGAAGTGGGCGACGAACAGCTTCTCCGGCGCGTTGCGAACCTCGACGGGGTCGTTGAGGACGTAGGTCTTGGGGTGGATGTGCTCCAGCAGGTGGGTCGCGGTGATGTAGGCCATGTCGAACGGCGGATCCTGGCGCATCAGCACCATGTCGAAGCCGGTGAGCTCGACCCTCTCGGCGGTACCCAGGGTGTAGTGGCGGCCGAGCTCGCGGCGGACCTCCAGCGGCCGCACGGTGGCGGTGATCTTGCCGCGCGACAGCGACATGTCCTGCGGCAGGTAGTGGTAGAGGCGATGGCCGCGGCGTAGGGCCTCCAGCGCCAGGACGAAGGTGGAGTTGGTGTTGATGTTGATGGACTCGATCGGGTCCATCTGGATCGCGACGGTGAGGCTCATCGTCATTCCTTCGTGCTTCGCCGCCGGCATCGGGCTGCACCGCCGGGGCGGCGTCCTCGCACTTAATCGCCGCCGTGGGGTAAAAGCAACGCCTGCCCGGCGACGGTAGTGCCTCAGTTTGAAAGACACTACCCCGAAGACCCCCGGTGTACTGCGCCCCAAATGCAACGCCCGGCCGCCGCCGCACACGCGCTCGGCGACCCGGGCTCCGCGACGGCAACGCCAGCCTTTCCTTCGCCGCGGCGGAAGGGTACATGTCGGTGCCAGCCGTTCCCGCCACTCACCGGACCCTCCCCGTGCTGCACCGCCTCTACACCTGGACCATGGGCCTGTCCGCGCATCCGCATGCGCTCTGGGTTCTGGCGGCCATTGCCTTCATCGAAAGCTCGGTCTTTCCCATCCCGCCGGACGTGCTGCTGATCCCGATGGTGCTGGCGTCGCGCGAGAAGGCTTGGTGGATCGCCACCGTCTGCACCGTCGCGTCGGTCCTCGGCGGCATCGCCGGCTACGGCATCGGCTATTTCCTGTTCGAGGAGGTCGGCCAGCCGCTGCTCGACTTCTACGGCTATCAGGAGAAGTTCGCCGAGTTCAGCCAGCTCTACAACGAGTGGGGCTGGTGGATCGTCTTCGGCGCCGGCTTGACGCCGTTCCCCTACAAGGTCATCACCATTGCCAGCGGCGTCACCCAGCTCGATTTCCTCACCTTCAACGTCGCGTCCGTGTTCGGCCGCGGCGGGCGCTTCTTCCTGGTCGCGGGGCTGTTGTGGCTCTACGGTCCGCCGATCCGCACTTTCATCGAGAAGAACCTGGGGCTGCTCACGATCGCCTTTTTCGTGCTGTTGCTGGGCGGCTTCCTCGCTGCGCATTACCTGCTGTAGCGCCTAGGCGACGGCTGCCTCTGCCCATGAGGCGGCGATGATCGTCGTCGCCGGGCCGACCGGCAGCGGCAAGTCGGCGCTGGCCATGGCCGTGGCGGAGGCCTTCACCGGCACCGTCATCAACGCCGACAGCATGCAGGTCTACCGCGACGCGCGGGTGCTGACCGCGAGGCCCACGCCCGCGGACGAAGCGCGGGCGCCGCACCGCCTGTTCGGCGTGCTTGCCGCCCACGATCCCTGCTCGGTCGGCCGCTGGCAGAGGCTGGCGGAGACGGAGCTGGCGGCGGCCCAAGCGGCGGGGCGGTTGCCCATCGTTGTCGGCGGCACCGGCCTTTATCTCGAAGCGCTGCTCAAGGGCTTGGCGCCGGTCCCGCCGGTGCCGGCCGAGGTCCGCCTCGACGCCGCACGGCTGCATGCCGAGCTCGGGGCGAACCGCTTCCGCGAGATGCTCGTCGCTCGCGATCCGGCCTCGGCGTGGCTTCCGCCGGGCGATCGCCAGCGCCTGCTCCGCGCCTTCGAGGTGCTCGCCGCCACCGGCACGCCGCTTTCGGAATGGCAGCGGCGTCAGGAGGGCGCCGGTCGCGCCGGCGACGCGATCGTCATCCTGCTGGCTCCGCCGCGCGAGCGGCTGTACCCGGCGCTCGAGGCTCGCTTCGCGCGGATGCTGGAAGAGGGCGGCGCTGGAGGAGGCGCAAGCGCTGCACGCCCTCGGCCTCGACCCGGCGCTGCCGCTGCTGCGCGCGGTCGGCATCCGCCAACTCCTCGATTACGTCTCCGGCCGGATCGGCCTGGAGGACGCCATCATCGCCGCGAAGCAGGCAACCCGCCGCTATGCCAAGCGGCAGATGACCTGGTTCCGCCATCGGCTCGCCGCCGACCTCTGCGTATGCGAGCAATTTTCGGAAAGCAACAGCCCGAAAATCTTTGCATTTATTCGCCGGCTGCTATTGACCCGCCAGCCTTGAAGGGCTACGTTCCGAACTTGCTGGCCCGGGCCTCGAACCGGGCCGATTTTTTGCCTGCGCGGCCGCCAGCTCCGGCGCGCCCGCCAGCACTATGGAGATAGCACGATGGCGTATGAGCAAATGTCAGGAGCCAAGATCCTCATCCGGGCGCTGATCGATCAGGGCGTCACGGATGTATTCGGCTATCCCGGCGGCGCCATCCTGCCCGTATACGACGAGCTGCATCAGCAGAACCAGATCCGTCACATCCTCGTCCGCCAGGAGGGTGGCGCCGTGCACGGCGCGGAGGGGTACGCGCGCTCCACCGGCAAGGTCGGCTGCGTCATCGTCACCTCCGGCCCCGGCGCCACCAACGCCGTGACCGGTCTCGCCGACGCGCTCATGGACAGCGTGCCCTTGGTCTGCTTCAGCGGTCAGGTCCCCACCCACCTGATCGGCAACGACGCCTTCCAGGAGTGCGACACCACCGGCATCACCCGGCCGGTGACCAAGCACAATTACCTGGTGAAGAAGACCGAGGATCTGGCCCGCACCATCCACGAGGCGTTCTACGTCGCCCGCAGCGGCCGCCCCGGGCCCGTGCTGATCGACCTGCCCAAGGACGTCCAGCTCGGCACCGGCAGCTACATCCCGCCGGAGGACATCAGCCACCGCACCTACCGGCCGGTGGTCAAGGGCAATCCGTCGGAGATCGAGCGGGCGGTGGAGATCATGGCCGGGGCGAAGCGGCCGATCTTCTATTGCGGCGGCGGCGTCATCAACTCCGGCCCGCGGGCCTCGGAGCTCCTGACCAAGTTCGTCCGGATGACCGGCTATCCGACGACGCTGACGCTGATGGGCCTTGGTGCGCTTCCGGCGTCCGACCCGCAGTTCCTGGGCATGCTCGGCATGCACGGGACCTACGAGGCGAACATGGCGATGCACGACTGCGACGTCATGATCGCCATCGGCTCGCGCTTCGACGACCGGGTCACCGGCCGGCTCGACGCCTTCTCGCCGGGCTCGAAGAAGATCCACGTCGACATCGATCCGTCGTCGATCAACAAGAACGTCATGGTCGACATCGGCATCGTCGGCGACGTCGCCAACGTGCTCGACGAGATGATCGCGGTGTGGGAGCGCAAGAACTACGCCCCCGACCGCAACGCATTGAACGATTGGTGGCAGCAGATCAGCCGCTGGCGCGGGCGCAACTGCCTCGCCTACGCCAACGACAGCAAGCTGATCAAGCCGCAGCACGCGATCAAGCGGCTTTATGAGCTGACCAAGGACCGTGACGACGTGTTCATCACCACCGAGGTCGGCCAGCACCAGATGTGGGCGGCGCAGCACTACGGCTTCGAGAAGCCGAACCGGTGGATGACCTCGGGCGGGCTCGGCACCATGGGCTACGGCCTGCCCTCGGCCATGGGCGTGCAGCTCGCTCACCCGGACGCCCTGGTCATCGACGTCGCCGGCGAAGCGTCGATCATGATGAACATCCAGGAAATGTCGACCATCGCCCAGTACAAGCTGCCGGTGAAGGTGTTCATCCTCAACAACGAGTACATGGGCATGGTCCGGCAGTGGCAGGAACTGCTGCATGGCAGCCGCTACTCGCAGAGCTACATGGCCTCGCTGCCCGACTTCGTGAAGCTGGCCGACGCCTTCGGCGGGGTGGGCCTCAGGGCCGAGAAGCCGGAGCAGCTCGACGACGTCATCCGCGAGATGATCGACACGCCGCGCTGCGTCGTCGCCGACATCATGGTGGACAAGGCGGAGAACTGCTTCCCGATGATCCCGTCCGGCGCCGCCCACAACGAGATGCTCATGGGCCCGGCGGACAAGGCGGAGCAGCCGATCTCCGAGGACGGCATGGTCCTCGTCTAGCAAGCGCGAGAAGGGCGGCGCATTGCTGTCCTCTTCTCGTTTTTCCGCTTTCGGCGAGGCGACGTTAACGTGAAACTACGCCGTCATTGCGAGGAGGCGAAGCCGACGCGGCAATCCAGTGCCTTCAGGGCTGGATCGCCACGCCGCTTCGCGGCTCGCGACGACGATGGTGTAAAGCCGAACGCATCGACCTGATCATCCGGGTCAGCGGGCCGTGGGGACGGCCCGGCTACCTCCTTCCGGGACAACAAAAATCATGTACGACAATACCCTCGTCGAGCGCCACACCATGGCGGTTCTGGTCGACAACGAGCCGGGCGTCCTCGCCCGGGTGATCGGCCTGTTCTCCGGGCGCGGCTACAACATCGAGAGCCTGACGGTGGCCGAGACCGATCCCGGCGCGCACCGCTCGCGGATCACCATCGTCACCTCCGGCACGCCGATGATCATCGAGCAGATCAAGGCGCAGTTGAACCGGCTGGTCCCGGTGCACAAGGTCAGCGACCTCACCGTCGAGGGCGAATACGTCGACCGCGAGATGGCGCTGATCAAGGTGCGCGGCAAAGGCGAGCACCGGGTCGAGGCGCTGCGCATCGCCGACATCTTCCGCGCTCGGGTCGTCGATAGCACGGGCGAGTCCTTCGTCTTCGAGATTGTCGGCAAGACCGGCAAGATCGATGCCTTCATCAAGCTGATGCAGGCCCTGGGCCTCGTCGACGTGGCCAGGACCGGCGTGGTCGCCATTGCGCGGGGCGCGGAAGGCTTCTAAGCCTTCGCCCGGCAGCGCTCATCGAGCGCCGCATCACCAAGAAAACACCGGGAGACGAGGAAGCAGCCATGCGCGTCTATTATGACCGCGACGCGGACGTGAACCTGATCAAGGCGAAGAAGGTCGCCGTCGTTGGCTACGGCAGCCAGGGCCACGCCCATGCGCTCAACCTCCGCGACAGCGGCGTGGGCGAGGTGCGGGTGGCGCTCCGGCCCGGATCCGGCAGCGCCAAGAAGGCGGAGAACCAGGGGCTCGCCGTTATCACCCCGGCCGAGGCGGGCGCCTGGGCCGACGTCGTCATGATCCTCACCCCCGACGAGCTGCAGGCGAAGCTCTATGCCGAACACCTGCAGGGGACGTTGAAGGAGGGCGCGGCGCTCGCCTTCGCCCACGGCTTCAACATCCACTTCCGGCTGATCGAGCCGCGCTCGGACCTCGACGTCTTCATGGTGGCGCCCAAGGGTCCGGGGCACACGGTGCGCTCCGAATACCTGCGCGGCGCCGGCGTGCCGTCGCTGGTCGCCGTCTTCCAGAACGCGTCGGGCAACGCCCTGGAGCTCGGCCTCTCCTACGCCTCGGCACTGGGCGCAGGGCGCTCCGGGATCATCGAGACGACCTTCCGCGAGGAGTGCGAGACGGACCTGTTCGGCGAGCAGTCCGTGCTGTGCGGTGGGCTCACCTCGCTGATCCTTGCCGGCTACGAGACCCTGATCGAGGCCGGCTACGCCCCGGAGATGGCCTACTTTGAGTGCCTGCACGAGGTGAAGCTGATCGTCGATCTGATCTACGAGGGCGGCATCGCCAACATGCGCTACTCGATCTCGAACACCGCCGAGTACGGCGACTACACCTCGGGCCCTCGCCTGATCGACGCCAGCGTCAAGCAGCGCATGCGCGAGGTGTTGTCCGACATCCAGTCGGGTCGCTTCGCCAAGGACTGGATGCTGGAGAACGCCTCCGGCCAGCCGAGCTTCAAGGCGATGCGAAGGCGCGCCGCCGAGCACGACATCGAGAAGGTGGGCGAAAAGCTCCGGGCGATGATGCCCTGGATCGCCGAGAAGCGCCTGGTCGACAAGTCGAAGAACTGAGCGGCTAGGAGCCTGTCCCTGTAATAGCGATCGGCCTGCGCGGGAGGTGAAGGGATCGCTCATTGGGATGATCGTGCTTTGTCCTGGGCGAGGTTGAGGAGGTTGTGGGCGGTGCAGATCAGCGCCCATTCGCCTCTGACCTTGTCGAGGCCGCGGAGCAGGAACTGGCGGAAGCCTCTGGCCTGCTTGATCTGGCCGAAGACGGGCTCGACGACCTGCTTTCGCAGGCGATAGCGCGAGTGCCGGCCGGCCCTTCTGAGGGTTGTAACCATGGCGGCCATCCTGGGCTTGTTTTTCAGCCGCCGCTCGCCCCGGGCGCGTTTTGCGCTTGGCCGGGCCCGGCGCGGTGGTGTTCGCGACGAGCAAGGGCCTGGGCACGTAAGCGATTGGAGCGAAGTCCGTCGGAACCACAAGTTGCGGTTCGACCGCAACTCGCCAGAAGCGGACTCGGCCGCGTCTCGATTGCGCACCCGGTGAGGTTTTGATCGAGGCGACCAGCCGCCTGCCCCGTCCCCATGGTCGCAAACTCGCCGCGGATCGCCCTGAAGAAACATGGGAGCTGGCGGAGAGAAGACGCGCCAAGAGTTGGCTATCTGGGCAGAGCGCAAGCAAGTCGCCCAAGATGGCAGTTCGGATGAAGCCCGCCGGCGCTGCGGCGATCGCGAAGGCGTGCTTATTGTGGCTCCGCCCGCTCAAAGCGAAGCACCGTACCCGGGCAGCACATAACGTTCCAGGCGTTGCCCAGCAGCGTGATCCGACGCATGCTGATCGACAGTGACTGCCATGCACCCCCATCGGCTACCAAGCCATTTGACGTGTGAGCGCTATTATCATCACTTGAAAATCCTACTATAACGTTCAGCAGCTTTTCAGATGACCGCCAGAGGCTACGCCGATGACAAGCCGAACCAAGAACCGCTCCCGCGCTCCATCCAGGCTTTCTACGCACGATGAGAAACTCATTGAGAAAGTAAGGTCGCTACGACCTGTCTCTGTTTGCTTCTTCAACAACAAAGGAGGCGTTGGCAAGACTACGCTGGTGGCAAATCTCGGCGCCGAATTGGCTCTAAATCACTCCCTGAAGATACTCGTTATAGACGCTGATCCACAATGCAATCTCTCACAATACGTATTAGGCGACGAGCAATTCATTGGAATATATGAAAATCTTGAGGATCCCCAAACTGTCTATAGCGTTATCCATCCCCTTTCCATTGGAAAAGGATATCGAGATCGCCTACCCATTTACCAGACTGGGACCTTTGGATTTGATGTCGTCTTGGGCGACCCGCGCCTCGCGTTAAAAGAAGATCTCCTAGCGCAAGACTGGCGAGATGCAAAGGCTGGCGGAACCCGTGGACTGCGGACGACATTTGTTTTTTATGATCTGATAGAGAAGGCTCGCGATTACGATTTTGTTTTGTTTGATATGGGCCCATCGCTAGGTGCGATAAACAGATCTATTCTACTAGCGGTCAGCTATTTTGTTGTTCCCATGTCCATTGACATCTTTTCTATTTGGGCCATCAAGAACATTGGTGAGGCCGTCAGTGTTTGGCAAAAAGAGTTTGAGTTTGGCATCAGGAACGCTGAAGATCCACGCGAACTACCACATAGCTATAACAGAGCACTCCGTTTTATTGGTTATGTTACTCAGCAACACAAGGAGAGATCCGAAGGCGGAAGCAAGCGGATCGTAGAAGCGTACGAAGAAATAAGCAGAAAGCTACCGGGAGAGATTAGAAATCGGCTGAGCGGATTGTACCCTGCGGGCTTAAACACACATCTCGGAGACATTAAGCATCTTGCTAGTCTTGCCCCAAAATCACAGACACTTCACCAGCCAATGATTAACGCTTCCGTAAGAGGCGCTTACACGATTACAAGGAAGCAGGCAAGAGAGATCTATGCTGGCATCGCAACGCGATTCCTGGAAAATGTAACGGCGATTGCGGAGCGAGAACAAGCTTTATCAGTGTAGTAATCATGGCATTCAACTCCGATTTAGTTGATGATATTGCAAGGCGCCGCGTCGCAATTTTTGTGGGTGCAGGTGTATCGGCGAGCGCGACGACAGCGTCCGGTGGTAGATTTAAGCAATGGCGAACATTTCTAGAGGATGTTGCCGCTAAAATTGAACTGGACTCGTTAAAAGCGCAGGCGCAGCGGCTTATACGCGAGAATGATAACTCGCTTGCTTGCGAGCTTATTCGCGATGCACTTGGCAGGGACAAGTGGGAGGAGTGCTTAAAGGCAGAGTTCGCGCAGGCAGCAGATGTGTCTGAGTTGCACAGAGCGATCCTCGCTTTGAGACAACGAATAACGATAACAACAAACTTTGATAAGTTGTTTGAGACTGCTTGGCAGCGTTGCAATCCTGACGCGTCGTACTGGCCTCAGGTGATTTCTAAGATCGACAAGAATGTATTTAGGGTGTTTCGAGACGGCGCCGATTATATCGTTAAGCTGCATGGTACTATTGATCAACCTGAGGAACTCATTTTTGCGAAGTCGGAATATAACAGAAAGGCATTTAACGACTGGGCTTACAGGAAATTCATTGAAACTGTGCTGGTGACATATACTGTGGTGTTTGTCGGTTTTTCGATGAATGATCCAGCAGTCAGCTTTGTCATCGAAATGTACGCGCAGCGCCTGCCTGACGCGAGGCCGCATTATATTTTCCTTAACGGAGAGTTCCCTGACAGGTATATTGAGCTTATGAAAAACATCCGGAGGCTCTTTATTATTCCATACAGCGAGAAGAACAATCATGGCGAACTTGCCGGTCTGCTGATAAAACTGGCAGATGAAGCGGCGAGCAGACGTCGTGAAATTTTATCTGGCGCGTGGAATTCGATGAACTCATAAAGGGAAGCATGCCTCCTGCATGTCGCGCTTTTCGCATCATAGCGGACGCAGTCACCATAGGCGCCGCAGAGTCCGCATCTGGGATGCAGCCACCGCTCGCAGCCAACGGCGCGATAATGAGAGCCTCCCGCGAGGCTGGCGGATTACCGATTTTCTTGCGGAGCGCTTCGGCAAGCTCCGGCCGGGCGGCCGGCATGAGGTTCTATCCGCCCTTGCCGTTTTCCGTGGGGGACGCGTCCTGTCCCGCGCGCCTGCCCCGGCGCGTTTTCCCGAGGCGGCGGGCCCGTTCAGGATCCCCCTGGTTCCCCGGCCTTTTCGGCCTTTCGGCTGTTTCCTGCTACGTCTTTGATTTTCTTGGTGGAGCCGAGGGGGATCGAACCCCTGACCTTCGCATTGCGAACGCGACGCTCTCCCAGCTGAGCTACGGCCCCATGACGCAGGACGCGCAACCGTACGGCCGCCGTGGCGGGCCCGGTGCGCGGGCGGGATAATGGGTGCAACCGCCCGCCGCTGTCAAGAATGGCCCCGGCTGCGCATCGGCTGCGCACCCAGCCTCGCTCGGCTCGCCAACCATGCGGCATCCCGGCGGCAACCGGCTATACTGACCCGCCGGTCGTCGTCGACACTGCGCCCGCTGGTCGGGTAAAGCTCGTGAGGCGGGTGTAATTCCTTTGTCCCTTGTCCAGGGCTCGCCTGCTGCTTGCGCCTGCGGGGGCGCGCGGCTAGGGTATCGTCGGCTTTCCCAGGGACGAAAACCCCATGCAGGGCACCGACGTCATCCTCGGCCCCCTCTTCTGGCTGATCACGACGGTGATCGAGCTGTTCATCTGGGCGCTCGTCATCAGCGCCATCTTGAGCTGGCTGGTTGCCTTCAACGTCGTCAACACCCGCAACCGCTTCGTCTACATGGTCGGCGACTTCCTCCACCGCGTCACCGAGCCGGCGCTCAGGCCGATCCGCCGCATCATCCCCAGCCTCGGCGGCATCGACCTCTCGCCGCTGATCCTGATCCTGCTGCTCATCTTCCTGCAGCAGGTCCTCGTCCGGCTGTATGCATCCATCGCGGTCTGACGCCGGCGTCACCCCGGCGGCGGCGGCGCGCGCGCCCTCGCCCTGTTCGCTCAAAGCCGACGGCCTGCGCCTGCGCGTCCACGTCACGCCGCGGGCGGGTGCCGACCGCATCGGCGAGGTCGTGGGCGACGGGCGGGTGGCGAGACTGAAGCTTGCGGTCACCGCCCCGCCGCACGGCGGCGAAGCCAACGCCGCGGTCACGGCCCTGCTTGCCCGCACGTTGCGCCTGCCGAAGTCGGCCTTCGCCGTCGTCGCCGGCGCCGGCAGCCGGGAAAAGACCATCGCCATCGCCGGCGACGCCGCCGTGATTGCTGCCCACATCGAGGCGATGCTGACCGCCCCGGAGGAGCGCCAATAATGAGTTGGGCCGAGATCATCGACGGCCGGGCGCTGGCCGACAAGCTCAACCGCGGCGTCCGCGAAGAGGTCAGCCAGCTGCGCAAGCTGAACCGGCTCGCTCCCGGCCTAGCCATGGTCCTGGTCGGCGACAACGAGGCCAGCAAGGTCTACCTCCGCACCAAGGAACGAACCTGCGAAGAGGTCGGCATCCGCTCGATGATGCATCGGCTGCCGGGGGACGTGCGCGAGGAGGACCTCCTCACCCTGATCCGCGGCCTCAACCTGGACACCAACGTCAACGGCATCCTGGTGCAACTGCCGCTGCCGCCGCAGATCCGGCCCGAGGCGATCCTGACCGCCATCGACCCGAACAAGGATGTCGACGGCTTTCACGTCATCAACGCCGGCCGCCTGGTTACCGGCGACGCCAGAGCCGATGGTGCCGTGCACGCCGTTCGGCTGCATGCGGCTGATCGGCAGCGTCCGCCAGGACCTGGCCGGGCTGAAGGCCGTCGTTCTCGGCCGCTCCAACATCGTCGGCAAGCCGATGGCGCAGCTCCTGCTCGCCGCCGACTGCACCGTCACCATGGTCCATTCGAAGTCGCGCGACTTAGCCGCGGAGTGCCGGAGCGCCGATATCCTCATTGCCGCCGTCGGCCGGCCGGCGATGGTCAAGGGCGACTGGATCAAGCCCGGCGCCATCGTCATTGACGTCGGCATCTCCCGTGTGCAGATGCCCGACGGCAGGACCAGGCTCGTGGGCGACGTCGATCACGATGCGGCGCGGACCGTCGCCGGCGCCATCACCCCGGTGCCGGGCGGCGTCGGGCCGATGACGGTGGCCTCGCTGATGCGCAACACGGTCATCGCCGCCTGCCGCCAGCGCAAGCTGGAGCAGCCCGATCTCTGAGCCCACCGGCGGTCTGGGCCTTCCCGTGGCCGCCCTGGTGCGCCCCTCTCCGCAATGGTAGAAGCGCCGTCATGACCGAGCGTTCGCTCATCCGCAACTTCGCCATCATCGCCCATATCGACCACGGCAAGTCGACGCTCGCCGACCGGCTGATCCAGCACTGCGGCGGGCTAACCGACCGGGAGATGCGCGAGCAGGTCCTGGATTCGATGGAGATCGAGCGCGAGCGCGGGATCACCATCAAGGCGCAGACCGTGCGTCTGCTCTATCCCGCCCGGGACGGCCACACCTACACCCTGAACCTGATGGACACGCCGGGCCACGTCGACTTCTCCTACGAGGTCAGCCGCAGCTTAGCCGCCTGCGAGGGCTCGCTGCTGGTCGTCGATGCCTCTCAAGGCGTCGAGGCGCAGACCCTGGCCAACGCCTACCTCGCCATCGAAAACGGCCACGAGATCATTCCGGTCTTGAACAAGATCGACCTGCCGGCCGCCGAGCCAGAGCGGGTCTCGCGCCAGATCGAGGAGGTGATCGGGCTGGACGCCAGCCACGCCATCCAGGTTTCGGCGAAGACCGGCGTCGGCGTGCCGGCGTTGCTCGAGGCTTTGGTCGAGCGCCTGCCACAGCCCGTGGGCGAAGAGGCAGCGCCGCTGAAGGCGCTCCTGGTCGATAGCTGGTACGACCCCTACCTCGGCGTGATCATCCTTGTGCGCATCCGCGACGGGATCCTGCGCAAGGGTATGCGGGTGCGGATGATGGCGTCCGGCGCCACCCACCAGGTTGACCAGGTCGGCATCTTCACCCCCAAGCCGCAGCAGGTCGAGGCCCTCGGCCCGGGCGAGGTGGGCTTCATCACCGCCGGCATCAAAGCCGTGGCCGACACTGATGTTGGCGACACCATCACGGAAGATCGCAAGCCGGCGGCGGAGCCCTTGCCAGGCTTCAAGCCGTCGATGCCGGTGGTCTTCTGCGGCCTCTTCCCGACCGACGCCGCCGAGTTCGAAGACTTGCGCGAGTCCCTCGGCAAGCTCCGGCTCAACGACTCCAGCTTCCATTTCGAGCCGGAGATGTCGGCGGCGCTGGGCTCGGGCTTCCGCTGCGGCTTCCTCGGCCTGCTCCATCTCGAGATCATCCAGGAGCGGCTGTCGCGCGAGTTCGCCCTCGACCTGATCGCGACCGCGCCGAGCGTCGTCTACCGCGTCCACCTCACCGACGGCACCATGCGCGAGATCCACAATCCGGCCGACATGCCGGAACCGGTGCGCATCGCCAAGATGGAGGAGCCGTGGATCAAGGCGACGATCCTCGTGCCCGACGGCTATCTCGGCCCCATCCTGCAGCTTTGCACCGAGCGCCGCGGCGAGCAGAAGGAGCTCACCTACAGCGGCACCATGGCCATGCTGGTCTACCGCCTGCCGCTGAACGAGGTCGTCTTCGACTTCTACGACCGCCTCAAGTCGGTCTCGCGCGGCTATGCCAGCTTCGACTACGAGATGGACGGCTTCTCCGAGGGAGACCTGGTCCGCATCAGCATCCTGATCAACTCCGAGCCGGTGGACGCGCTCTCCTTCGTCTGCGACCGCACCCATGGCGAGGCCCGCGGCCGGGCCATCTGCCAGCGGCTGAAGGACCTGATCCCCCGGCAAATGTTCAAGATCCCGATCCAGGCCGCGATCGGCGGCAACGTCATCGCCCGCGAGACGATCAGCGCGCTCAGGAAGGACGTTACCGCCAAGTGCTACGGCGGCGACATCACCCGTAAACGCAAGCTGCTGGAGAAGCAGAAGGCGGGCAAGAAGCGGATGCGCCAGTTCGGCAAGGTCGAGATCCCGCAGTCGGCCTTCATCGCCGCGTTGAAGATGGACGGCGACTGAGCGACACCTAGACCGGCCACTACGCGCAAGCGCGTCATCACATCGGTTTTGCGCAGGCCGTCCTGTTCAAGCCACTCATTCGTCACCGCCGGACTTGTTCCCAACGAGTGCGGCCATGACGCCTGGAAACCACTCCCTTGCGACGCCCTGAGCGCGGCCGTGCGTCCCGAAGCTCGCGCGACCCCCGCCTTGGTTGCATTCCGGCCACGAGCGTTTGCTTATCCATGCGCCTTCGTGCAGGCTCGCAGTGACCATGCGGGGCGCGGGGAGGTCATGGCGAAGCAGCGCTTGCTGGTTTGCGACGACGAGGAGGCGCTCGGGCGGTTTGTCCGCAACGTCACCGAACCGCTCGGCTACGATGTCTGCCTCGTCACCAGCGGCGAGGAGCTCATCGCCCGCTACGA
>CAVVAX010000003.1:0-73803 GCA_963746275.1 uncultured Alphaproteobacteria bacterium | reverse complement strand
CTACATCCTGGTCCTCGGCGGCTTCGGCGTGGTGGTGCTGCTCACCGCCTGGCTGCCGATGGTGCTCAAGGAACTGCCGCTGTCGCTGCCGATCGTCTGCGTTCTGATCGGCGTGGGCGTCGGCTACGCCCTGCCCGGCGAGGAGGGGCCGCTGCCGCTGCGCTTCCCCGACGTCACCCTGCGGGTGAGCGAGCTCGTGGTCATCGTCGCGCTCATGGGCGCCGGGCTGAAGCTCGATCGGCCACTCGGCTGGCGGTCCTGGTCACCAACCTGGCGGCTGCTCGCCATCACCATGCCGCTGACCATTGCCGGCATCGCCCTGCTCGGCTGGGGCGTGCTCGGCCTGCCCATCGCCTCGGCGCTGCTGCTGGCGGCGCTCCTGGCGCCGACAGACCCGGTGCTGGCCTCCGACGTTCAGGTCGGCCCGCCCGGCTCGGGCGAGGAGGACGAGGTGCGCTTCGGCCTCACCTCCGAGGCCGGGCTCAACGACGGCCTCGCCTTCCCGTTCACCAACCTCGCCATCGCCGTGGCGGCGGTGGCCGCGGGCGGGGCGGCGGGAACCTCGGACGGATGGCTCACCGGCTGGCTGCTGGAGGACGTGGCCTGGAAGATCGTTGCCGGCATCGCCGTCGGCTGGCTGGTCGGCAGGCTCCTGGCGTTCCTCACCTTCCGGCTCCCCGACCGGGCGAAGCTGTCGCGCACCGGTGACGGCTTCGTCTCGCTCGGGATCACCTGCCTGTCCTACAGCCTGACGGAGCTTGCCCACGGCTACGGCTTTCTCGCCGTGTTCGTCACCGCGTTGGCGCTTCGTCACGCCGAGGAGACGCACGAGTACCACGAGAAGCTGCACGAGTTCTCGGAGCAGCTCGAGCGGCTGCTGATGATGCTGGTGCTCGTCCTGTTCGGGGTTTCGGTGGGCGGCGGTCTCCTTGCCCCGCTGTCGTGGACGGACGTTCTCGTCGGCCTCGCGGTCCTGCTGATCGTCCGGCCGCTGGCAGGGCTCGCCGGCCTCGCCGGCGCCGCGATGCCCATGCGCGAGCGCGTCGTCATCGGCTTCTTCGGCATCCGCGGGATCGGCTCGTTCTACTACCTCGCCTACGCCTTGCACGAGGCAAGCTTCCCCGCCGCAGACCGGCTGTGGGCGGTCACGGCCTTCATCGTCCTGGTCTCGATCCTGCTGCACGGCGTGACGGTCACCCCCGTCATCCGCTGGATGGACCGCTCGCGAGGTTAGGTCACGAGCTCCTCGCCGAGGGAGAGCAGCGAGGCATTGCCGCCGGACGCGGTGGTGTCGACGCAAAGCGACCGTTCGTGGACGAAGCGGCCGAGGTAGTGGGCGCAACCGGCCGGCGGCGCCCCCATGCCTAAGGCCGGGTCCGGCCCATCGGCGAAGAGGATCAGGGGCAGGATCGGGCCGTTGCGGTCGGCAAGCGCGCGGCCGATAGCGTTCGCGAGGCGGCCGGGTCCGGCGTAGGCCACGCCGGCCAAATCCGGCGTCGCCAGCAGGTCGCCGAGACCGCCATCGCCGCCGATGCCCAGCAGAGCCAGGGCAGCCTCGGGAACACCGCTCGCGTGAAGCGTCGCTACGACGGCCGCAGCCGCGGCGTGATCTTGATGCCAGGCGATGACTGCGTTGCCCGTGGCGAGCGCGGCGCCGGCCTGCGCCACGAACGACGCGAGCGATCCACCCGTTTCGGCACAAAGGCAGGCGATGATGCCGCGCGGCTGGACGCTGAGCTCGTTGCGCTCGCCGGTCGGCCCGGGCAGGACCAGGGGCTCCGCGTACTGCGCGCGCAGCTCGGCGGCATGGAAGCGAAGGAACCGGGCAGCCTGGTTGTCGCCGGCGTTCCCACGCGCCAACCGGTCCCCCGCCGCCTCCAGCACGCCGGCGCGGTCCGCCGCCGGCGTCGCTGCCCAGGCGTGCCATCCCTCGGCAAGCGCGCAGAGCGCCGCCTCCAGCCCGGCTCGCGGAAACCGGATCGTGTCATGATCTTCGGCCGCCGCGAAGCGGGGCGATGACGCTTGGCTGCCGTCCCCGTCCACCCGACGGTAGCTGGAGAACCGGCGCAGGTAGGACGGACCCCCGGCCTTCGGCCCGGTCCCAGACAAGCCCTGGCCGCCGAACGGCTGGACGCCGACCATCGCCCCGATCTGGTTGCGGTTGACGTAGGTGTTGCCGACGCGGGTGCCGGCGAAGATCTTCTGCCAGGTCCGGTCGATCCGGGTCTGGACGCCGAGGGTGAGGCCGTAGCCGGTGGCGTTGATCGCGGCGATCACCTCGTCCAGCCGATCGGCGCGATAGCGGATGACGTGCAGCACGGGTCCGAACACCTCCCGCTGCAGCCGCGACAGCCGGTCGATCTCGACCAAAGCCGGGGCGAAGAACGTGCCCCGCCCGGTGTCGGCGCCAAGCTCGGCGCGCTTCAGCACCCGCCCCTCGTGCGTCATCCGCGCCAGGTGGCCCTCCAGCATGTCGCGGGCGTCCGCATCGATGACTGGGCCGATGTCGGTCGCAATCAGCGCCGGATCGCCGACGACGAGCTCGTCCATGGCGCCGGCAAGCATGTCGATGAGGCCCGCGGCGATCTCCTCCTGAACGAACAGCACCCTGAGCGCGGAGCAGCGTTGCCCGGCGCTCTGGAAGGCGGATATGAGCGCGTCGCGGGTGACCTGCTCGGCCAGTGCGGTGGAATCCGCGATCATCGCGTTCTGCCCGCCGGTCTCGGCGATCAGCGCCGCTGGCGGCCCGTCCTTCCGTGCCAGCGTCCGGTTGATCTGCCAGGCGACTTCGGTCGAGCCGGTGAAGGCGACGCCGCCGACCCTTGGATCGGCCACCAGCGGCGCGCCGACGGATGCGCCGTCGCCCGGCAGCAGGTGGAGCACGTCGGCGGGAACGCCGGCGGCATGGAGGATGCGCACCGCCGCGGCGGCGATCAGCGGCGTCTGCTCCGCCGGCTTGGCGATGACGGCGTTGCCGGCGGCGAGGGCGGCCGCGACCTGGCCGGTGAAGATGGCGAGCGGGAAGTTCCACGGGCTGATGCAGGCGAAGACGCCGCCTCCGCGCAAGCTTATCGCGCGCACGCCGTCCGCGCCCACCGGCAGCGGCAGCGGTCGGGTGAGGTCGTGGCGCGCCCGCGCTGCGTAGTAGCGGCAGAAGTCGACCGCCTCGCGCACCTCGGCCACGGCATCCGGCAGCGTCTTGCCGGCCTCGGCAACGCAGAGCGCCATCAGCGCCGGCATCTGCTGCTCGAGGCGGTCGGCCGCCCGATCCAGGCAGGCGGCCCGCTCGTCCACCGGCGTGTCCGCCCAGCCGGCGGCACTCGCGGCGGCGCGGGCCAGCGCGGCTTCGAGATGCTCGGCCCCGGCCTTCGCGACCCGGCCCACCTCCCGGCCGAGATCGGCCGGGGAGACGACCGGCTTCGCTGCGTCGACGTCTTCGCGGCCGCCGACGATCGGGCCCGGCCAGCCACCGCCGCTCCGCGGCCCCCGCCATCTCCTTGCCGCAGGCCGCGCGAGCCGCGTCCGGTCGCTGAGGTCGATACCGGTCGAGTTCAGCCGCTCGGGGAGGAACATCGCCCTGGGCTCCGGGATGCGCGGGTGCGGCACGAAGGCTAGCCCCCGCACCCGGGCGATAGGGTCAGCGATGATCTCGTCGATGGGCAGGCAGTCGTCCTGGATGCGGTTGACGAAGGAGCTGTTGGCGCCGTTCTCCAAAAGCCTGCGGACGAGATAGGCAAGCAGGTCCTCGTGCCGGCCCACCGGCGCGTAGATCCGGCAGGCGACGCCTGCCCGGTCCCGGCCAGCGTCCTTCTCGACGAGCTGCTCGTACAGGGTCTCGCCCATGCCGTGCAGCCGCTGGAACTCGAAGTCGCGAGCCTCGCCGGCGTCCTCCAGCACGGAGGCGATGGAGTGGGCGTTGTGGGTCGCGAACTGCGGATAGAACAGCTCCGGTGCGGCCAACAGCATCCTCGCACAGGCGAGGTAGGAGACGTCGGTGGATGCCTTGCGGGTGAAGACCGGATAGCCGGGCAGGCCGAGTTCCTGCGTCCGCTTGATCTCGGCGTCCCAATAGGCGCCCTTGACCAGCCGCACCATCAGCCGCCGGCGGGTGCTGCGGGCGAGATCGGCGAGCCAGTCGATCACGAACGGCGCGGTCTTCTGGTAGGTCTGGACGACGACGCCGAGGCCGCCCCAGCCGGCCAGCGCCGGGTCGCGGGCGAGCGCCTCGATGACGTCGAGGGAGATGTCCAGCCGATCGGCCTCCTCGGCGTCGATGGTGAGCGCGATGTCGGCGGCCGCCGCGGCGACGGCGAGCTCGCGCACCCGCGGCACCAGCTCGCGATGCGACGCGATCCGCCTGCGCCGCCTCATAGCGCGGATGCAGCGCCGACAGCTTCACCGAGATGCTCGGCCCGGAGATCACGTCGCGCTGCCCGGCCGCCGCGCCGATGGCGGTGATGGCGCCCTTGTAGGCGTCGTGGTAGCGGCGTGCGTCGGCCATGGTCCGCGCCGCCTCGCCCAGCATGTCGTAGGAGAAGCGATAGCCGCGAGCTTCCAGCGCCTTGGCCCGCGCCAGGGCCTGGGCGATGTCGCGGCCCATGACGAACTGCCGGCCGAGGATGCGCATCGCCTGGTTCACCGCCTCGCGCACCACCGGCTCGCCGAGCCGGGCGGCCAGCCGGCGCAGGACGGCCCCCGGCGATTGGCCGGCGGTATCGTGAAGACGCACCAGCCGGCCGGTGAGCATCAGCGCCCAGGTCGAGGCGTTGACGAACAGCGAGGCGCTGCGGCCGACGTGGCGGTCCCAGTCGGCCGCCGACAGCTTGTCGCGGATGAGCCGCTCCTGGGTGAGGTCGTCCGGCACCCGCAGCAGCGCCTCGGCGATGCACATCAACAGCACGCCTTCCTGCGACGACAGCCCGTACTCGTGGAGGAAGGCGTCGAGCCCGCCGCGGCCCAGCCGCTCATGGCGCACCGCCTCGACCAGCCGACGCGCGCGTACGTCGACTCGGGCCTCGACCCGCGCCTGGCTCTCGTCGCTGCCGCCGAGCCGGTCGAGCAGCGCGCGAACGCAGGCCGCCTCGTCGCCGCGATGATGCTCGCGGATGGCGGCGCGCAGCGGCCCCGGCTCCTCCGGCGCGGTCTCGAACACGAAGGTCATGTCCTATTTCCAGCGGCGTGAAGGCCAAGCTCATGGAGGGCAGATGGGCCGGCTGCGGCCTGTTTCCACGGGGCGGCCGAGCGGCATGACGCGGCGATGAGCCGAGCGGCCGAACATTGCCCTTGTTGGAACACCCCTTATGAGGCTGCATCCGCCAAATCGCACGCCGTTTCCCTGGATCCTGGTTCGCGCTCCAAGGAGACATGCCGAGGTGATGCCCGAGCAAGTTTACGGATACGCCGCCATAGGCTACTATGTCGTGCAGCTCTACTGGAGCTACCAGAACCGTGAACATCGTTAAGCGCCTTGCTTTCGCCGCGGAATTCGACGCGTTCTTTCAGCCGATCGTCAACGCCCGCACCGGCCGCATCCACCACTACGAGGCGCTGGCGCGCTTTCCCGGCGCCGACGTGGCGCTGACGCCCCACGACCACATCAGCCTGGCGGAGCGGACGGGGCTGATTACGGTTTTCGACATGGCCATGGTCAGGAAGATGATCGCCTGGCTCGGCGGCCAAAGCCTCCGCGACCAAAGCCTCCGCGACCCCCCGGTTCGCATCGCGGTCAACATTTCCGGCCGGTCGATCAGCTCGCTCCCCTGCCTCGCCGAGCTCGACAGCCTGCTTCGCGAGAACCCGTGGCTTCGCGGCCGGCTGATGTTCGAGATCACCGAGTCGGCGCATCTCGGCAACCTCGTCGCCGCCAACGCTTTCCTTCAGCGCCTCCGCCGGCAAGGCTTCCCCGTCTGCCTCGACGACTTCGGCGCCGGCGCCGCCAGCTTCGAGTACCTCTCCTGTCTCGATGTCGACATCGTCAAGCTCGACGGAGCCTGGCTGCACGGGGCGCGGGCGACCAGCGCCGGCGAAGGCTTCCTGCGCGAGCTCATCGGGCTGTGCCGAGAGCTGGGCGTCACCACCGTCGCCGAGATGATCGAGGACGAGGCGGCGCTCGAATTCGCTTGCGGCTGCGGCGTGACCTACGTCCAGGGGTTCCTGTTCGGCGAGCCGGCCCGGGACATCAGTGCGTTCCGCGATCGCATCCCGGCGCGGCTGTTCGTGCCGAAACCCGCGGCGCCCGCCCGACAGCGGCGGCGGATGCGCATCGCTTCGACACGCCGTGGCTGAGCCGCGTGATGGCCGTCACCGCTCCTTACTCCGCGCTTTGCTAAGCTTGGCGTTCGCGAGGCCTGCGGGCGGACGGCGCCACCGGCCGGCACGGGCAGCGCCCATCCGCAATCAATCGGCGAGACCATCATCATGACAGTGGCGACCTCCCCGGCTCCAAGTACGAACCCGACCGCATCCGCCTCGCCGCTGCGCGCGGAGCGGGATCGGTTCGTCGCCCTCGCCTTCTGCTGGGGCGACATCCTGCTGGAGCTCGATGGCGACGGGCGGATCGTCTATGCGGCTGGCGCGATCGGGCCCCTGCTGGGGCTGCCGACGGAGGAGCTAATCGGGCGGCCGCTGGAAAGCGCCGTCGTCCCGGGGGAGCGGCCGGCGGTCCGCGCCATGCTTGCCGGCGCAGCGGGGCGCAAGCGCATCGAGGCCGCCTCGCTGCAGCTCGCCGGGCGCCGCCGGCGCGTCGCCGCCGCTCATGGTCGCCGGCTACCAGCTCGAGGATCTGAACGGGCACTACTTCCTAGCGCTCCGGGCCTGCCCGCCGCCACCGAAGACGGGCGGGTTCGGGCGGCGGTCGCGCGACGGCGCCACCGGCCTCTACGATGCCGCCGCCTTCGTCGACATGGTCACGAGCCAACTTGCCGAAGGCCGGCCCGCCGCCGCCGACCGCTGCATGTCACTGATCATGCTCCAGGGCTACGAGGCGTTGCGCCACCGTTTGGTCGAGAGCGCCGAGCATGAGCTTCAGGCCCGCATCGGCGCGACCCTCCGCGCCGGCTCCATCGACGGCGCCTCGGCCGCTTGCGTCGGCCCGGATCGCTACAGCCTGATCCATCGCGCCGACTTCGACGTCAGCGGCCTCCAGGGCGAGATCAGCGGCTTCACCCGGGAGCTCGATCCGGAGGCCGTCGGCGCCGAGGTGGCGGCGGCGACGTTCGAGCTCGACCGCGAGGGGCTGAGCAGCAATGACGTGGCCCAGGGCCTGACCTTCGCGATGAACCGGTTCAAGGCAATTGAGCCGTCGGCGGCCGGCGGCCTCGCCGAGTTCTCCACGAGCTTCTCCGCCGTCGTCGAGGAGGCCGTCGCCGCCTTGGCGGATTTCCAGCAGCTCATCGAGGGCGGCATGTTCACGGTGCTGCTGCAGCCGATCCACGATGCCCGCAGCGGCGCCGTCCACGCCTGTTCGGCCACGGTCCGGCTGCCGACGCAAGGCGGCCGCGACGTGACCGCCGAGCGGCTGGCCCTGGCCGAGAGTGCCGGGGCCATCGTCGACCTCGACCTCGCCGTCATCCGCAAGATCGTCGAGCTGCTCAAGACCAAGGTGCCGGTCAATGCCGAGCCGGTGGTCGCCGTGCGCATCTCCGGGCAGACGGTGGACGCGCTCTCGGCGCTGGCGCAGCTCGACCAGCTCATCCGCGACAATCCGTGGATCCGCGGCCGGCTCATCTTCGAGATCACCCAGGCGAGCCGCATCGCCGACGCCGGCGCCGCCAATGCCGGCATCCAGCGCCTGCGCGAGCAGGGGGTCCAGGTCTGCTTGAGCGACTTCGCTACCTCGGCGCACGGCTTCCAGTACCTTGCCGACCTGGAGGTGGACAGCGTCAAGCTGGCGGCGGACGCCGTCGAGCACGCCCGCGCCGCCCGGCAGGGGAAGGCCTACATCAAGGCGCTAATGGCCTTCTGCCGCGAGTTCGGAGTCGCCACCATCGCCGGCGGCGTCGACGACGAGGCGACCTTGCGCCTCGTCCGCGGCTGCGGCGTACAGTTCGTCCAGGGGGCGCTGTTCGGCCTGCCGTCCGCCGACCCGCGCACCCTTGGCCGCGCCGCGCCTTCACATCTGTTCAAGGAGAAGGTGCAGTGGTGAACGCGCGGTAGGTCGGATTAGGCGAAGCCGTAATTCGACGGACGAAGGAAGCAAGGCTGCGTAGGTCGGAATAGCCGCAGGCGTATTCCGACGAATGATCACCCATCCCGAAACCATGCCCGATTTCCACCGGCATCGCGTACCCGGCGGCTGCTACTTCTTCACCGTCAACCTGCTCGAGCGGCGCGGCAACACCCTGCTCACCGACCGGATCGAGCTCCTGCGCGAGTCGGTCCGTCACGTTCGCCGCACGCGGCCGTTCACCATCGACGCCTGGGTCGTGCTTCCCCATCATCTGCACACCGTCTGGACGCTGCCGCCAGGCGATGACGACTTCTCCACCCGCTGGCGGCTGATCAAGACCGTCTTCGCCCGCGGCGTGGGCAAGACGGAACGGCTGTCGCGGGTCCGCCGCGACGATGGCGAACGCGGCATCTGGCAACGCCGCTTCTGGGAGCACAGCATCCGTGACGACCGCGACTACGCGGCGCACGTCGATTACGTCCATTTCAACCCCGTCAAGCACGGCCTCGTCGATGCGCCGGGTGAGTGGCCGTACTCGACGTTCGCGGCGTGCGTGCGCCGCGGCGCGTATCCGCCGGATTGGGCAGGCAGCGGAGTATCGGAGCTTCCGGCCGGAGAACCCGGCTCGTGACGCCCCATTCGTCGGAATACGCCTGCGGCTATTCCGACCTACATGACGCATGCACAAGCCGCCGTAGGTCGGATTAGGCGAAGCCGTAATCCAACGGATGATCACCCCATTCGTCGGAATACGCCTGCGGCTATTCCGACCTCATGACGCATGCACAGCCGCGTAGGTCGGATTAGGCGAAGCCGTAATCCGACGGATGATCACCCCATTCGGCGGAATACGCCTGCGGCTATTCCGACCTACATGACGCATGCAAAGCCGCCGTAGGTCGGATTAGGCGAAGCCGTAATCCGACGGATGATCACCCCATTCGCGATACGCCCGGCATACGCCTCGACGATGCCAACGCCGTGGTCGGATTAGCGAAGCCGTAATCCCGGATGATCACCGGCCGATGCTGCTATTCCGTCCTACCGCTCAGTCGGGCACCACCAGCGTGCCGGCGCCGTGCTCGGTGAAGAGTTCAAGCAGCAGGGCGTGGGGAACGCGGCCGTCGAGGATGACCGCGCCCTCGACCCCCTTCTCCACCGCCTCCAGGCAGGTCTCGATCTTCGGGATCATGCCGCCGCTGATGGTGCCGTCCTCGATCAGCCGCCGCGCCTCCGACGCCGTCATCTGCGCGATGAGCTGGCCGTCCTTGTCGAGCACGCCCTCGACGTCGGTCAGCATCAACAGCCGGCGGGCGTTCACCGCCGCGGCGATGGCGCCGGCGGCGGTGTCGGCGTTGATGTTGAGGGTCTCGCCGCCGGCGCCGACGCCGATCGGCGCGATCACCGGGGTGATGTCGGAGCGGTCGTAGAAGTCGAGGACGTGCGGGTCGATCTCGGTCGGCTCGCCGACGAGGCCGAGGTCGAGGATCCGCTCGATGTTCGAGCCCGGGTCGCGCTTGCTCCGGCGCAGCCGTTGCGCCCGGATCAGGTTGCCGTCCTTGCCGGACAGGCCGACGGCGAAGCCGCCGGCGGCGTTGATGGCGGAGACGATCTCCTTGTTGATGGAGCCGGCCAGCACCATCTCGACCACGTCGACCGTCTCCTTGTCGGTGACGCGCAGGCCGTCGACGAACTCGCTCTTGATCTTCAGCCGCTCGAGCATGCGGCCGATCTGCGGCCCGCCGCCGTGGACCACCACCGGATTGATGCCGACCTGGCGCAGCAGCACGATGTCGCGGGCGAAGAGCTGGGCGAGCCCGGCGTCGCCCATGGCGTGGCCGCCGTACTTGATGACGAAGGTTGCGCCGGAGTAGCGGCGCATGAACGGCAGCGCCTCCGACAGGGTTCGGGCGCGGGCGAGAAGCTGTTCTTTCGGCGGTTTTTCGTTCATGACCCGCCCCTTAGCGCACCGGGCGGGCGAGTTCCAGACTTATCTCCAACCCTAGGCCGGCGCTTCCGCGGCCCAGTCGGAGAGCTGGGCGAGGCCGGCGCGCAGCCGCTCGATGCCCAACTGGGTGCGGGCGCTGCTGGCGATGACCTCGGGATGGGCGGCCGGATGGCGTCGCACCTCGGCTTCGACGTCGGCGGTGCGCTCGGCAAGTTCCGCGGCCGTGATCTTGTCGGCCTTGGTCAGCACCACCTGGTAGGAGACGGCGGCGCGATCGAGGATCGCCATGATCTCGCGGTCGACGTCCTTGATGCCGTGGCGGGCGTCGATCAGGAGCAGCGTCCGGCGCAGGGCCGGGCGGCCGGCGAGGTAGAGCTCGACCAGCCGGGTCCACGCCGTGACCTTCGCCTTCGGCGCGCTGGCGTAGCCATAGCCGGGCAGATCGACCAGCATCAGCTGGCCGGCGAGGTAGAAGAAGTTGACCTGCTGGGTGCGCCCCGGCGTGTTCGAGGTCTTGGCCAGCGTCCTGCGGCCGGTGAGCGCGTTGATCAGGCTGGACTTGCCGACGTTGGAGCGGCCGGCGAAGGCGACCTCCGGCAGCGTCGCCGCCGGAAGCTGCTCGATCTTCGCGCGCCGACGTGACGAAGTCGCAAGCGCCGGCGAAGAGGACCCGGCCCCGCTCCACCGCCGCGGCCTCGCGGGCCCTTTCGGCATCCGCCCCGGCCTCCGCGTCCGCAGCGGTCAGATCTTCACCCCTTCGCGGCGCATGATCACCCACTGCTGGATGATCGAGAGAATGTTGTTCCAGGTCCAGTAGATGACGAGCCCGGCCGGGAACTGCGCCAGCATGAAGGTGAAGATCACCGGCAGCAGCATGAAGATCTTCGCCTGCACCGGGTCCGGCGGCTGCGGGTTCAGCTTCTGCTGCAGGTACATCGTCACGCCCATGATCAGCGGCCAGGCGCCGATGTGCAAAGCCGCCGGCAGAAAGGCTTCCGGGTTCCAGGGGATCAGCCCGAACAGGTTCAAGATCGTGGTCGGGTCGCGGGCGGAGAGGTCCTGGATCCAGCCGAAGAACGGCGCGTGGCGCATCTCGATGGTGACGAACAGCACCTTGTAGAGGGCGAAGAACACCGGGATCTGCACGACCATCGGCAGGCAGCCCGAGGCCGGGTTGACCTTCTCGCGCTTGTAGAGCGCCATCATCTCCTGGTTGAGCCGCGCCTTGTCGTCGGCGAAGCGCTCGCGCAGCTTGGTCATCTCCGGCGGTCAGCTTGCGCATCTGGCTCATCGCCCGGTACGACTTGTTGGCCAGCGGGAAGAACGCGAGCTTGATGCAGACCGTCAGGATCAGGATGGCGACGCCGAAGTTGCCGACCAGCTCCTTGATGTAGATGAGGAACAGGAAGAACGGCTTGGTGAGGAAGTAGAACCAGCCGAAGTCGATGGCGAGATCGAAGCGCTTGATGCCGTACTGCTCGGCGTAGCGGTCGAGCAGGCGCACCTGCTTGGCGCCGGCGAACAACATCGTCCGCTGGCTGATGCTGGCGCCAGGGGCAACGGTTTGTGCACCGCCGACGTAATCGGCCTGGTACTTGTCCATCTCGGCGGCGCGGGTGTGGACGAAGCGCGCCTCGACCTGCTCCGTCTGCGTCGGGATCAGCGCGCCGAGCCAGTACTTGTCGGTGAAGCCGAGCCAGCCGCCGCTGGTCGAGTAGGTGATGACGCCCTGGTCGCGCAGGTCCTCGTAGCTCAGCTCCTTCAGGGTGCCGTCGATCACGCGCGATGGGGCCCTCGTGAAGGATGAAGAACTGGCTGGTCTCCGGCGTGCCCCAGCGGGCGAGCACGCTATAGGGGTTGACGCTGACCGGCTCGCCCCCCCTGTTCTCGACCTCCTGGGTGATCGTGAACATGAAGTGCTCGTCGACGTTGTAGATCCGCTTGAAGACCAGGCCGGCGCCGTTGTCCCAGGTGAGCGTCAGCGGCCGGTTGGCAACGAGTTCGGCTCCATCCGCTTCCCAGCGGGTCGTTGGCCCCGGCAAGGCCACGCCGGCCGGCGCCGCGACCCAGCCGAGCTCGGCGAAATAGGGATCGGCCGATCCCGGCGGCGAGAACAGGACGATCTCGGGGCTGTTGGGGTCGATGGTCTCGCGGTAGTTGACCAGGGTGAGGTCGTCGACCCGGCCGCCGATGAGCGCGATCGAGCCGTGGAGCTCCGGCGTGTTGATGCGCACCCGCGGCGTCGCGGCGATGACGTCGCTGCGCGCGCGGCCGGCGGGCTCGGTGACCGGTGTCGGCGCGCTGGGAGCTCCGGGCGGCGCCACACCCGGCGCCACGGCCCCGGGCTGCGCCGGGGTCGGCGCGACCGCGCCGTCCGGCGAAGGCCCCTGGCCTTCGCTGCTGCCGGCTCCCGGCGAAGGCTGCGGGCTCGTCGGCTGTGGCAGCAGCCTATCCGCGACCAACTGGAACCCGATCAGGATGACCACCGAAAGCACGATGGCCAGGATCAGGTTCTTGTTCTCCATCATCGACCACTTCTCTCTTGCGAATTCGCTTGCGGAAAGGACGGGCTCAGGCGGCAAGCCGGCCGCGGCGCCGCCCGTCATGTTTGCCCTCGTTGTCGGGGACCGGGTCGTCGCCAAAGCCGCCCCAGGGGTGGCACCGGGCCAGCCGGCGCGCTGCCAGCGCGCCGCCGCGGAGCGCGCCGAAACGGCGGACAGCGTCCAGCGCGTAGGCCGAGCAGGTCGGCTGGTAGCGGCAGCTGCCGGGAAGGACCGGGGAGAGCAGGCCGCGATAGGCGATGATCAGGGCCGAGAGCAGGGCGCCGGCGGGGCTCGTCACGACGGTGCCGCGCGGTTCGCGACGCCGCCGCCGGCCGCGGCGGTCGCCCCGGTCCGGCTCCGACGGCGAACTCGCGGGCTCCGGGCGCAGCCGGCGCACGGCCGTCGCCAGGTCGTCGAGCAGCGCGGTGAAGGGTCGCGTCAAGGTCTCGGCCCGCCCAATGATCACGTAGTCGCATCCCGCCACCGCGTGCTGCGGCAGCACCTGCCGCGCCACCTCGCGCAGCCGCCGCCGCGCCCGGTTGCGGGCGACGGCCTTGCCGACCTTCCGGCTCGTCGTGAAGCCGACCCGCACCGCGTCTTCCGGGACGCGCGCCGCGTCCGCCTCGCCGCGGCGGTGCATCTGCACGATCAGCCCGGGGGCGACCCACTTCCGCCCGGCGCGCGCCGCGCGCACGAACTCCGCGCGCTGCTTCAGCCGAGGGAGATGGGAAGTCACACGACCGGGCTCAGGCCGACAGGCGCTTGCGCCCCCGCCTGCGCCGGTTGGCCAGGACGCGCCGTCCGCCGACGCTCGCCGACCGATTGCGGAAGCCGTGGCGCCGCTTGCGAATGATCTTGCTGGGTTGGAAGGTCCGTTTCAAAAGCCTGCTCCGGGGGCCGATGGCAGCGCCTGTCTTTAAGGGTTCATCCCGGGCAAGTCAACGTTAGGGCACGCGCGGAAAGCTGGCGCAGTGGCCGCCGGCGTGCCATCGCTGCGCCCGCACGCGCCCCGTCACGCCGTTGTGACCGGGTCCTTACGAGTGGGTGCTGGACTGCCCTGCCGAAGAGGCCGATCTGTACCTGGTCGACACACGATTGCCGTGATTGCAAAAGCGCCGCGCTCATGCCAAGGCACGACGATGTCCGCAGGGCCACAGGGAGCGCCACGGGAGCGAAGACAGCCGCACGGCGACGCGGTTCTCGCCCTGGCGTCTGGCCCCGATCGCGCTCATCGCGCTTGGGTTCGTCGCGTTCTTCGCCTTCGACCTCGACCGCTTCCTCGGCCTCGGCGCCCTGAAGCACAACCGCGAGGCACTGCTCGCCTGGCGCGGCGATCACGAAGCCATGGCCGCAGTCGCCTTCGTTGCTGCCTACGCCGTGGTCGTCGCCCTGTCCCTGCCCGGCGCGATCTGGATGACCATCGCCGGCGGCTTTCTCTTCGGCATCGTCGCCGCGACGGTCTATGTCGTCATCGCCGCCACCGTCGGCGCCACCGCCATCTTTCTCGCCGCCCGCTACGCGTTCAGCGACCTGCTGCGGGCCAAGGCGGGGCCGGCGATCCGCAAGATGGAGGCGGGCTTCGCCGAGAACGCGCTGAGCTACCTGCTGTTCCTCCGCCTGGTGCCGATCTTCCCCTTCTGGCTGGTCAACCTGGTTCCGGCGTTCCTCGGCGTGCCGGCGCGGACCTTCGTCATCGGCACCGTCTTCGGCATCATCCCGGGGAGCGTCGTCTACACCCTCGTCGGCAACGGCCTCGGCGCCGTTCTCGATGCCGGCGGCAAGCCCGACCTGGGGTTGATCTTCGCCCCCGAGATCCTGGCGCCGATCGCCGGCCTGGCGCTGCTCTCGCTGCTTCCCGTCGTCTACAAGCGCCTGCGCCGCAAGCCCGCCCCGCCGCGCGCCCGGTAGCGCCGCTTCCGCCTCGGGCCGGGCATGGCATACTGCGGCGCATGAACGCTCCGCCCGCCCGCACCTCCCTCTTCACCGGCCTGTCGGCGCGGCTGCTGCTGCTCACCGTCCTGTTCGTGATGCTGTCTGAGGTCCTGATCTACGTCCCCTCCATCGCCCGCTTTCGCCGCGACGACCTGGACGACCGGCTGGCCAAGGCGCACCTCGCCATGCTCGCGCTGGAGGCGACGCCGGACAACATGGTCGGCAAGGAGCTGGAGACGACGCTGCTCAAGCACGCCGGCGCCTACGCCATTGCCCTCACCGAGCCCGACCGGCGGATGCTCATGCTGGGCGAAGGAACGCCGCCGCCGGTGCAGGCGAGCGTCGACCTGCGCGAGGAAACGATCTCGGGCATGATCGCCAGCGCGTTCTCGACCCTGTTCCAGACACGCAACCGCGTCCTCAAGGTCGTCGGCCAGTCGCCGGCGCAGCCGGAAGGCACGATCGCGGTCATCATCGACGAGACGCCGCTGCGCGAGCAGCTCCATGACTTCTCCATCCGCATCCTGACGCTGTCGATCATCATCTCGCTTCTTACCGCCGGGCTGGTGTTCTTCGCCCTGCAGTGGCTGATGGTGCGTCCGATCGTGCAGCTCACCGAGGCGATGACGAAGTTCCGCCAGGACCCCGAGGACGACGCCGCGGCCTTGCGGCCGAGCCGGCGCAGCGACGAGATCGGCGTGGCCGAACGCGAGCTCGGGGTGATGCAGCAACAAATCCGCACGGCGCTGCGCGAGAAAAGCCAACTGGCCGCGCTGGGCGCGGCGGTAGCCAGGATCAACCATGACCTGCGCAATGCCCTGTCGACGGCGGCGCTCGCGTCCGACCGGCTCTCCGGCATTGCCGATCCGGAGGTCCAGCGGGTGACGCCGAAGCTCTACCACGCCATCGACAGGGCCATCGCGCTGTGCACGCAGACGCTGGACTTCGTCCGCGACGTCAAGCCGACGCTGCGGATGACCTGCTTTCCCTTAAGCGAAGCGGTGGCCGAGGTCGAGGCCGAGCTGGTCGACGCCAACGGCGATCCCGTAGCGATCCGCTGTGGAGGCGGCGAAATCGCCATTGAGGCGGACAGGGACCAACTCGTCCGGGTGCTCTCCAACCTCGCCCACAACGCCCTTCAGGCCGGCGGCTCGGCCATCGAGATCGCAGCCGAGCGTGAGGCCGAGCGCGTGATCATCGACGTGGCCGACGACGGGCCGGGCATCCCCGAGGCGCTGCAAGCAAGCCTGTTCAAGCCCTTCGCCGTCTCCGGGCGCGACGGCGGCAGCGGCCTCGGCCTCGCCATCGCCCGCGAGATCGTCCGCGCCCACGGCGGCGAGCTGGCCATCGCCAGGACGGGACCCGGCGGAACCGTCTTTCGTCTCCAGCTGCCCTCGCGCCAGCCCCAGGGAACGCCTTCGGCCTGAGCCTGCCGGCACGGCGGCAAAAGCGCTTGCGCGCGCGGACGGAATGGGAAATCTATGCCGCTGGCTCGGTGCGGCCTGCTCGGCATGGCCCGGAAGAGCGAAAGAAAAACCGGGGATAAGGACGAGGACAATGCATCACGTTGGACGATGGGTCGTCGGCTTCATGGTCGCCGTCATCGGCCTGTTCGCCCTGTATCTGGCCTCGCAGGCCGAAGAGCCGGTCATGTACTATTTCGGCCTGGCGTTGTTCGTCGCCTGCGTGCTGTTCAATTTCCTCCAGATCAAGCAGGTCTACGACGAGCAAGGACGCCACTGACGCCGGCCCCGCACCCTCGCCCGCTCTCGCCCGCCCGCTCCGTGGGCCTCCCTCTCCCGCTGAGCGGGAGAGTGTCAGGGTGAGGGTTTTTTTGTTGTTGCCTACGCCCCGCCCACGAAGCTCGCGATTTCCGCCGGGGCGCCGACGGACCGGCCGGTGAGGCCGCGGTCGATGCGGCGGGCGAGGCCGGACAGCACCTTGCCGGCGCCGATCTCGACCAGCTCCTCGACGCCGTGGGCGCGCATGTAGAGGACGCTCTCGCGCCAGCGGACCATACCGGTCACCTGGCTGACGAGGAGATTGCGGATCTCGGCGGGACTCGTCACCTCCTTGGCGGTGACGTTGGAAATCAGCGGGACGGCCGGCGGATGGATGTCCACGGCCGCCAAGGCCTTGGCCATGACGTCGGCGACCGGCGCCATCAGCGGACAGTGGAAGGGGCCGCTGACCGGCAACATGATCGAGCGCTTGGCGCCGCGCAGTGCGGCGATCTCGGTGGCGCGCTGCACCGCCGCCCGGCTGCCGCTGATCACGACCTGGCCTGGAGCGTTATCGTTGGCGGCGACGCAGACGGCGCCGTCGTAGAGTTCGCGGGTGGCCTCGGCCGCGATCTCGCGCGCTGCCGCCAGCTCCAGGCCCATCAGCGCCGCCATGGCGCCATCGCCGACCGGCACGGCGGTCTGCATCGCCAGGCCGCGCTTGCGCAGCAGGCGCGCGGCATCGCCGACCGTGAAGCTTCCAGCGGCGGTCAGCGCGGTGTATTCGCCGAGCGAATGGCCGGCCACGAAGCGGCCCAGCACCCGGATGTTCAGCCCGTGCTCCTGCTCCAGCACCCGGAGCACCGCCATGCTCACCGCCATCAACGCCGGCTGCGCGTTCTCGGTGAGCGTCAGCGCGTCGTCCGGTCCTTCGGCCATCAGCCGCGAGAGGTTCTCTCCCAGAGCCTCGTCCACCTCGGCGAACACCTCGCGGGCGACCGCGAACTCCTGCGCCAGCGCGCTGCCCATGCCGACCGCCTGCGATCCCTGCCCGGGAAAGACCAGCGCCCGGGTCGCCGCCAGGGCCTCTTGCGAGGCTGGCGCCCTCTCGGGCATGGCGCGCGCGGTTGCGCTCTCGCGAGCATCGGCATCGAAGCTTGGCATCATCGTGTCCTTTTCTCTGCGCGGCGGCCGCGGGTGCGGTGATTGATCCGTGTCCGGGATGTCGTCGTGCCTACGCTGTCAGCGGCGTCCGCGCCTGGCTCGCCCCGATCAGCACTATCGCCTCCGTCCGCACAAGCAATCGCAGACTGGCGAAACCGACACACGAAGCATCGGCGCGCCTCGGTTCCCCTGCTCCAGAAGCACAACAACCTGCTTAGGGACTGCCTCCGAGGGGGGCAACAAAAAAATGACACTTAAGTTCCATGTAACAATCCTCAGCCACTACATCTAGGCTTGCCTCGGCGCAGCATTGCCGCTTTGTTGTTTTTGCGCCACAGCATTGTGAGGTTGCCGTCTGCCGCCTGCGTCATGCCGGCAACGCCGGTGATCAGGCCGCGGCGGGCGATCCGGGCGCGTAGATCAGCATTACCCGCTCGGCCAGTTCCAGGGCCGTGGTCAGGCCGTCGATGACGACGGCGTTGGCGCCGGCCGCCCGCATCCGGCCGATCCACTCCTCGTCGGGGGCACGGACGTAGATCTTGAGCCCGGGCGCGGTGCGCCGCGCCACCATGGTGATCTGCTCGGCCGTCGCGGCTTCCGGGACGGCCACGACCAGCGCGTGCGCCCGATCCAGATGCGCCGCCCGGAGAATGTCGGTCCGCCCGGCGTTGCCGTAGAACACCGGCAGATTGCGCGCCCGGCTGGCGCGGACTCGGCGCGGGGAGAGATCGAGGATCAGCACCGGGACATGCTCGCCGGCGAGATAGCGGGCGACGGCCATGCCAACCTGGCCGAAGCCGGCGATGACGACGTGGTTGTTGGCCTCGCCGCTTTCGCGGTCGAGATCGCCCAGCAGCGAGACCTCCCGGGCCTTCGGCCCATAGCGGGAGAGGATCATGGCGCCGAGCGGGGTCAGCGCCATTGACAGGCCGACGACGATGGTGAGCACCTGCCGGGCGTCGCCGTCCAGAAGGTTGCGCTGGAACGCCAGCGTCAGCAGGACGAAGGTGAATTCGCTGCCTTGCGAGAGCAGTGCGGCCAGCGCCAGGGCCCGCGGGCGGGGCATCGAGAAGGCAAGAGCAAGAGCGAACAAGATCGCCGTCTTCAGCGCCATCAGGGCAATGACCAGGGTGATCACCCTGCTGGCATTTTCGGCGGCGAAACGCAGGTCGAGGGTCATGCCGACGGTCATGAAGAACAGCCCGAGCAGCAGGCCGCGGAACGGCTGGATGTCGGCCGCGACCTGATGCCGGTACTCGGTGTCGGCGACCATCTTGCCGGCGAGGAAGGCGCCGAGAGCCATGGAAAGCCCGGCCTCCTCGGTGAGCCAGCCAATCCCTAAGACGAGAAGCAGGGTCAGGCCGGTGAAGACCTCCGGCGCGCCGGTCTCGGCGGCGAAGCGCAACAATGGCCTCAGGATGGTCCGCTCGCACAGGGCGACGGCAACCAGCACCAGGCCAAATTTCGCCGCGGCCATGCCCAGCGGGATCGCCAGGGCGTCGGGCGCGCTGCCGATCGCGGCCGTGACTACGATCATCGGCGCCACCATCAGGTCCTGGACCAGCAGGATGGCGATGACCGAACGGGCGAACTGGCCGGTCATCTGCCCCCGTTCGCTCAAGATCTGGAAGACGACGGCGGACGACGAGAAGGTCAAGGCGCCGCCGACCACGAGAGCAGCCGCCGGGCTCAGGCCCAGCGCGATGCCGCAGCCGGCCAGCACGACGGTGGTGACGAACACCTGAGCGCCGGCGAGCAGAAAGGAGCGCACGCCGAACAGCCGCAGCCGCTCGTTGCTGACCTCAAGCCCGACGGCGAAGAGCAGGAAGACGATGCCGAGCTCGGCCAGAGTGTTCGTCTCCTCGCCGCCGGCGAACAGGCCCAGCAGCGACGGGCCGATGACGATGCCGGCGGCAAGATAGGCCAGCACCACCCCGATCCGGAGCCGCTGGAAGATCGGCACGAACGCGAGCAGGGCGACGAGCAGGATGAGGACGTCGTGGAGGTAGTCGCGCTCGTGCAGCTCCATTCGCCCCCCCTTTGCCCTCGTCGCCCCCCGATCGGCCGGCTACGGCCGCCGCCCTGCCTCCGATGCGAAAACATCAAGATCCGCGGAACTATAGCACGGGGGATCGCGTCCGGGGGCGCGGGCTGCGGACCGGAGCCCTAATCGAGGTGCAGCGTCAGCGTCTTGAGGTAGGCGCTCTCGGGGAGGTGCGGATGCACCGGATGGTCGGGGGCGGCGCCGGCGGCGCGGATGATGCGGCCGCTGCGCCCGGCCGCGGCGAGGCCGCGCACCACCTCGGCGGTGAAGGCCGCGGGATCGACGTTGTGCGAGCACGAGGCGACGAACAGGATCCCGCCCGGCGAAACCAGCGCCGCCGCCAGCCGCGCCATCTTCCGGTAGCCGCGCAGGCCGGTGGCGAGGTCCTTGCGCGATTTGACGAACGCCGGCGGGTCAGCGACGACCACCGAGAAGCGCTCCCGCTCGGCGCCCAGCCCTTCGAGAGCCTCGAACACCTGGGCGCGGCGGAAGCTGCAGCGGTCGGCGAGCTTGTTTGCCGCCGCCGAGCGCGAAGCCAGCGCCAGCGCCGGCTTCCGAGGAGTCGATCCCGAGGACGGCGTCGGCGCCCGCTGCCACAGCGGCGACGGCGAAACCGCCGCTATGGCAGTAGGCGTCGAGCATCCGGCCGCCGCGGGCGAGCTTGGCGACGAAGGCGCGGTTGTCGCGCTGGTCGAAGAACCAGCCCGTCTTTTGCCCGGCGAGCAGGTCGGCGGCGTAGACGATGCCGTTCTCGCGGATCTCGACCGGCCCTTCAAGGCGGCCCTTCGCCAGCGAAACCGACCGCGCAAGGCCCTCGTTCGCCCGGGCCGGCGAATCGTTGCGCAGGACGATGGTCTCCGGAGCCAGCACCGCATCGAGCGCCGCCAGAACCGCGTCGGTGAGGGCATCGGCGCCGGCGGTGTTGGCCTGGACGACGACGGCCGTGCCGAACCGGTCGACGACCAGGCCGGGAATGCCGTCGGCTTCAGCGTGGATCAGCCGGTAGAACGGCTCGGCGAACAGCCGCCGGCGCAAGTCCAAGGCGCGGCGAAGCTTCGCCTCGATGAAGCCGGCGTCGAGATCGCATTGCGCCTCCCGGTCAAAGACGCGGAAGGCGATCAGCGCGTGCGGGCTGAAGCTCCCGACGCCCATCGGCTTGCCGTCGACCCGGTGCAGGCTCGCGATCGTTCCGGGTGGCAGCGCCTTCGCCTCCGCGTCCATGCGGATCTCGTTGGAGTAGGCCCAAGGGTGGCCGTGGCCGATCCGCTTGTCGCGGCCGGGAAGCAGGTAGATGCGCGGGCGCGGACGAGGAGCGAGGCTGACATGACCGTCCGATGCAGGGAGCGCCCTTGTAGACCGCGCGCGCCCCGGGCTCAACGCGAAGCCACCGCGTGCTGCCCTTCAGTTGCCGAGCGCGGCGCCCTCGCGCCTGGGATCGGCGGCGCCTTCCAGCCCCGCCCGCGTCAAGGCGATCGCGTTCAGCCCGCTCTCCAGCCCGCCGATCACGACCTCGTGGCCGAGCGCTTCCAGATCCTCGGCCAGGGCCGCGGCCTCGGTCCCGGCTTCGAGCTCCGTCGGGCCGTCCCGGTTGACGATGTTGCCGAGGCTGACCGCTTCGGCGATGTCCAGCCCCCAGTCGAGCGTCGCCAGCAGCGACTTCGTGACGTAGCCGATGATCCGCGAGCCGCCGGGCGAGCCGGTGGCGAGGATCGGCCGGCCGTCGTCGGCGAAGACGATCGTCGGCGCCATCGAGCTGCGGGGCCGCTTGCCGGGTTCGGCGCGGTTGGCGACCGGCTTGCCGTCCACCTCCGGCTTGAACGAGAAGTCGGTGAGCTGGTTGTTGAGGACGAAGCCGCGGACCATGAGCCGGGAGCCGAAGGGCCCCTCGACGCTGCTGGTCATCGAGACGACGTTGCCGGCAGCGTCGGCGACGCTGAGGTGCGTGGTGGAGGGTGGGCGCGGAGGTTCCGCCGCGCCGGCGGCGATGGCGAGCACGCCGACCGGGCGGCCGGGCGCCACCTCGCCTTCGGCCGCGCGCGGGCCGATCAGGCGGGCCCGGCGGGAGAGGTAGTCCGGATCAAGGAGCCCCGCGGTGGGCACGGCGGCGAACTTGGGGTCGCCGATGTAGGCGTTGCGGTCGGCGAAGGCGAGCCGGCTCGCTTCCGCCAGGCGATGGGCGGAGGCGGCGGAGCCGGCGCCGCGCCCCCGCATGTCGAAGCCGCGCAGCAGGCCCAGGATCTGCAGCGTGGCGATGCCGCCGGAGGACGGCGGGGGCATCCCGCAGACCCGCCGGGCCCGGTAGTCGAGGCATAAAGCCTCGCGCCGGATGGCGCGGTAGCCGGCGATGTCCGCCTTGGTCATGGCCGCGGGGTTCCGCTGCGCGGTGCTGACAGTGCTGGCGATGTCGGCCGCGATCGGGCCGGTGTAGAAGGCTTGCGAGCCGCCCTGAGCAATGGCCCGCAGCGTCGCCGCCAGCTCAAGATTGCGCAGAAGCGCGCCCGGCGGCAGCGGCTCGCCGCCCGGCGCGTAGAAGTACCTCGCGGCCGGGGCGAAGGTCTTGAGGTGCTTGTCTGCGGCAATGGCTTGATGCAGCCGCGGCGAGACGGCGAACCCTTGCTCGGCAAGGGCGATAGCCGGGGCGAACAGGTCCGCCCACGGCAGCACGCCCGCGTCCTCATGCGCCAGCGCCAGCATGCGAACCAGCGCCGGGCACGCCGACCGAGAGGCCGCCGACGACGGCGTCGTCGAAGCCCCTGGGCTTGCCGCTGGCGTCGAGGAACATGCCGGGCCGCGCCGAGGCCGGCGCCGTCTCCCGGCCGTCGTAGGCGACGAGCTTGCGCGTCTTTGCGTTGTAATGAAGCAGGAAGCCGCCGCCGCCGATGCCTGAGGACTGCGGCTCGACCAGGGTGAGCACCATCTGCGCCGCGATCGCCGCGTCGACTGCGCTGCCGCCGGCCGCGAGCACGTCCCGGCCGGCCTCGGCGGCGAGCGGATGCGCGGCTACGATCATGTAGTCGTCGGCGCGCACCAGACTCGCTTCGGCGCGGCGCCGCCTCCGGCCGAGCCTGCCGATCGAACACCGCACAACCCGCAAGCAGCGAGAGCATGAGCGCGGCCAGCAGCAGGCGCGGCCGACACGGACCAGCGATAAGGCAGCGATAGTCATGGCCGCGCGTCCCCCTCTCCTCGCTTCGTTACGTCGCCAAGACAGCTTAGCGCCGGCGCCGGGCCGCGGCAAAGCCCGATGCGGGCGCGCGCCGGTCGCCAGCTGCTTACCGCGGCCACGCGGTTGATGGGCGGTCCCAGCAAGCGAAACGGAAGTAAAGACTAAGAATGATTTGCGTTATGAGCAACACGGCGAACATCCAGGACCCCGGGGCAACCGCACCGCGAGGGCCGGCCCAGCCTCTCCGATCGCTGGCCGATCGCTGCTAGCCGGTTGACATGATTGGCCTTGCCTCCTAGCATGCGGAACTTCTAATAGACAGGAGGGGCATCGCGGCGCCTTTGCCGAAACCTAGTGTTCTTCTAGGACATTCGCCCGCGGTTCCCATTTTGGCGCACGCTTGCGCCACTCCGCCGCCGAATATTTCCTTCTATTCTTATTGGATTTGTTCTAATCAGAAGAGCGGCGTGCCGCTTGCGTCGGTCGCCGGAGAAAGCGGGTGTGGAGCGTGTCATGAGCCAAGCGGTCGCGGCGAGGGCGCTGAGTCCGAGCCTTTACGAGGACGAGGTCGTCCGGAAGTTCGTCATCGCCACGGTGTTCTGGGGCGTGGCCGGCTTCCTGGTCGGGACCTACATCGCCTTCCAGCTCGCCTTCCCGATCCTCAACCTGGACCTGGAGTGGACGACCTTCGGCCGGCTGCGGCCGGTGCACACCTCGGCGGTGATCTTCGCCTTCGGCGGCAACGCCCTGATCGGCACCTCGCTCTACGTCGTCCAGCGAACCTGCCGCGCGCCCCTGTTTGGCGGCGCCGCGCTCGGGAACTTCCTGTTCTGGGGCTACCAGACGGTCATCGTCCTCGCCGCGCTGGGCTACGTCCTCGGCATCACCCAGAGCAAGGAGTACGCCGAGCCCGAGTGGTACGTCGACGTGCTTCTGACCATCGTCTGGGTCGCCTACCTCGTTTGCTTCGTCGGCACGATCATGCGGCGCAAGGAGCCGCACATCTACGTCGCCAACTGGTTCTACCTCGCCTTCATCATCACCGTGGCGATGCTGCACATCGTCAACAACCTGGCGATCCCGGTCTCGATCTTCGGCAGCAAGAGCTACGTCGTCTGGTCCGGCGTCCAGGACGCGATGACCCAGTGGTGGTACGGGCACAACGCCGTCGGCTTCTTCCTGACCGCCGGCTTCCTCGGGATGATGTACTACTTCATTCCGAAACAGGCCGAGCGGCCGGTCTATTCCTACCGGCTCAGCATCGTCCACTTCTGGACCCTGATCTTCATCTACATCTGGGCCGGGCCGCACCACCTCCACTACACCGCCCTGCCCGACTGGGCGCAGACGCTGGGCATGGTGTTCTCCGTGGTGCTGTGGATGCCGTCCTGGGGCGGCATGATCAACGGCGTCATGACCCTGTCCGGCGCCTGGGACAAGCTCCGCACCGACCCGATCTTGCGCTTCCTCGTCGTCTCGGTCGCCTTCTACGGGATGAGCACCTTTGAGGGGCCGATGATGTCGATCAAGGCGGTCAACTCGCTCAGCCACTACACCGACTGGACCATCGGCCACGTCCACTCCGGCGCCCTCGGTTGGGTGGCGATGATCAGCTTCGGCGCCGTGTACTTCCTCGTCCCGCGCCTCTGGGACCGGCCGCGGCTCTACTCGCTGCGCCTCGTCACCTACCACTTCTGGATCTCGACGATCGGCATCGTCCTCTACATCACCGCGATGTGGATCTCCGGGATCATGCAGGGGCTGATGTGGCGGGCCTACGACAGCCTCGGCTTCCTCCAGTACTCGTTCATCGAGACGGTCGAGGCCATGCACCCCTACTACGTCATCCGGGCCACCGGCGGCCTGCTCTTCCTCATCGGCTCGCTGATCATGGTCTACAACCTGGTCCGCACCGTCCGCGGCGAGCTTCGCACGCGAAGCTGCTTTTGAGCGGCCGGGCGAGCGGGCGGGCCCGGCGGTGGCCGCCGGCGCAGCCGAGTAGGATGGAGGGCGGGATCATGAACCACGGCCTATTCGAGAAGAACGTCATCATCCTCAGCGTCGCCGTGCTGATCACGGTGGCCATCGGCGGCCTGGTGCAGCTCGTTCCGCTGTTCACCATGGAGCAGACGATCGAGAAGGTCGAAGGGGTCCGCCCTTATGCTCCGCTGGAGCTTGCCGGGCGCAACATTTACGTCCGCGAGGGCTGCTACACCTGCCACAGCCAGATGATCCGCGTCTTCCGCGACGAGGACGAGCGCTACGGCCATTACAGCCTGGCCGCGGAGAGCATGTACGACCATCCGTTCCAGTGGGGCTCGAAGCGGACGGGGCCGGACCTTGCCCGGGTCGGCGGCAAGTACTCCAACGATTGGCATGCCCTGCACCTCATCGACCCGCGCGCGGTGGTGCCGGAGTCGGTGATGCCGCCCTACGGCTTCCTCGCCCGGAAGGAGCTCAAGTCTGGCGATATCGGCGAGCACATGAAGGCGCTCAGGATCACCGGTGTGCCCTACTCCGACGAGGACATCGCCCAGGCCGGGGCCGATCTCGTTGCCCAGGCCGGCAGCGAGAACGGCGACACGGATGCACTGATCGGCCGCTATCCCAAGGCCGTCGTCGGCGACTTCGACGGCGACCCGAGCCGGATCACCGAGCTTGATGCCGTCATCGCCTACCTGCAGATGCTGGGCACCCTCGTCGACTTCAGCCAGTACCAGGCCAACCCGAGTTTCCGCTGAGGAGCGTGGCCGTGGACCTGCAGGCGGTTTGGGAAGCGCTGCGGCCCTACTGGGTCGTGTGGTTGATCATTCTGTTCGCGGCGGTCGTGTTCTTCGCCTACCGGCCGAAGAACAAGAAACGCTTCGAAGACGCTGCTCGCATCCCGTTCAGGGATGACGAGGGAGGACGATGATGGCGCAAGAAAAAGAGTTCGACGTCCTGACCGGCACCGAGACGACGGGCCACGAGTGGGACGGCATCCGCGAGCTGAACACGCCGCTGCCGAAGTGGTGGCTGTACGTCTTCTATGCCAGCATCGTCTTCGCCGTCGTCTACAGCATCCTCTATCCCGCGTGGCCGTGGTTCAACGGCTTCACACAGGGGCTCCTCGGCTACTCGTCGCGCGAGGTGGTTCGCGAGCGCATCGCCGAGGCCGCGGCGGACCGGGCGCACTGGGTCGCGCAGATCGAGGCGTCGCCGATGGAGGAGATCGTGAACGACCCCGACCTGTTGCAGATCGCGACCGTCGGCGGCCGGGCCGTCTTCGCCAACAACTGCGCTCCCTGCCACGGCACCGGCGCCACCGGCCGGCCGGGCGGCTACCCGGCGCTGGTCGACGACGACTGGATCTGGGGCGGCAGCCTGGAGGCGATCCACAGCACCATCGCCCATGGCATCCGCAACGGCGCTCACCCGGAGGCGCGCATCTCGGAGATGCCGGCTTTCGGCGCCGATGGCGTGCTGACGCCGCCGCAGGTGGCGGCCGTCACCCAGCACGTGCTCGCGCTGTCCGGCGCGGCCGACGACAATCCAGAAGGGGCGCAGATCTTCGCCGAGAACTGCGTTGCCTGTCATGGGGACCTCGGCCGCGGCAACGAGGAGCTCGGCGCGCCCAACCTGAGCGACAAGATCTGGCTCTACGGCGGCTCCAAAGACGAGGTCGTCCGCCAGATCACCCGGCCGCGCCACGGCGTCATGCCGCCTTGGGACGCGCGCCTCAGCGAGGCGGAGATCAAGCAGGTCGCGGTCTACGTGCACTCGCTGGGCGGCGGCCAGTAACGGGCAGGAGCAAGGAACCACCGGGTAGCGTCATTGCGAGGAGGCGAAGCCGACGAAGCAACCCAGTCTCTCTGGATCGCCACGCCGCTTCGCGGTCGCGATGACGGCGCCGAAAAGGGAACGACGCTTTCAGGCGTCATGGCCGTGCTCGTCACGGCCATCCACGCGTGAGGTGGACCCCCGGAACAAGTCAGAACATGAGTCCGGGGGTGACGAATGAGAGCGTTCCGAGATAGGACGGCATTAGCAGGGGTCAACGAGGGGGAAGGCGCCGGTCGGGCTCGGCCCGGCCGGCGGCGGCACGGCCGGCGGCTTGCGCCAGCCGACGCCGCACGGTTCAGACGGCTGAGGGCAGATCATGGCGACGGCGGACACGGCCTTTCTCAATCCGGCAGGCGAGGCGCCCGGGCCGCGACCTAAGGAGCGCCGCGGCCGCGGCCGGAGGCGGCGCCGCGCCCGGCGGCGAGCCGCAGCCGCCGCAGAAGCAGAAGCTGTTCGCCGAGCGCGAGGCGATCTACCCGCGCAGCATTCAGGGCTTCTGGCGCAAGGTGAAGTGGTGGACGCTGGCCGCCCTGCTCGGCCTCTACTACCTCGGCCCGTGGCTGCGCTGGGACCGGGGCCCGGGCGCGCCGGACCAGGCGCTCTTGATCGACATGCCAGGGCGGCGTGCCTACTTCTTCGGCCTCGAGATCTGGCCGCAGGAGATCTACTACCTCACCGGCCTGCTGATCCTCGGCGCCGTCGGCCTGTTCTTCGTCACCGCCCTGTTCGGTCGCGTTTGGTGCGGCTTCACCTGCCCGCAGACGGTGTGGACCGACCTGTTCATGTGGGTCGAGCGCAAGATCGAGGGCGACCGCAACGCCCGGATCAAGCTGGACAAGGCGCCCCTGTCGGCGGCGAAGATCGGCAAGAAGACCGCCAAGCACGCCGCCTGGCTGCTGATCGCCCTGGCCACCGGCGGCGCCTGGATCATGTATTTCAACGACGCGCCGACGGTGGTGCGCGAGTTCTTCACCGGCCAGGCGTCGACCGCCGTCTACGGCTTCGTCTTCCTGTTCACGGCGACGACCTACCTGCTGGCCGGCTGGGCCCGCGAGCAGGTCTGCATCTACATGTGCCCGTGGCCGCGGTTCCAGGGCGCGATGTTCGACGAGGACTCGCTCGTCGTCACCTACGAGGACTGGCGCGGCGAGCCCCGCGGCGGCGCCCGCAAGGGCCAGTCGTTCGAAGGCCGCGGCCACTGCGTCGACTGCGGCCTGTGCTGGCAGGTCTGCCCCACCGGCGTCGACATCCGCAAGGGCCAGCAGATGGCCTGCATCGGCTGCGCGCTGTGCGTCGATGCCTGCAACTCGGTGATGGACCGCTTCGGCCTGCCGCGCGAGCTGATCACCTACGACTCGATCGCCAACCAGGTCGCCCGCGCCGGGGGCGAGACCAAGACCCGGCTGCGGCTGATCCGCCCCAGGACCATCGCCTACGCGGCTGCTGCTGCTGATCATCGCGACGGTGATGGTGGTGAGCCTGTCGACCCGCTCCAGGCTGCACGTCAACGTCCTGCAGGACCGCCAGCCGCTGTTCGTGAAGCTCTCCGACGGCTCGATCCGCAACGGCTACACGCTCAAGATCGTGAACATGGTCCGCGAGCCGAAGACCTACCTCCTCGCCACCGACGGTCTGGTCGGCGCCGAGATTGCGGTGCTCGGCCGGCACCTGGAGCCGGGGCCGTACGTCGAGCTCGATGTGGCCCCCGACGACGTCTCCAGCTTTCGCGTCTTCGTCAAGGCGCCGGCCGGCAGCCTGAGCGGCGCGCAAAGCGACTTCACCTTCTATCTGATCGACATGGACACGCGCCAGAGCGAGGAGGTGCGCGGCATCTTCAATGGCCCGGCGGGGACAACCCGGCCGGACCGGGCGCCGACGCTCTCGGCGCTCGGCGGCGCGGGATGAACGCCGTGGCCAGGCCGCGCCAGCGGGGCTGGTGGTACCCGTGGATCTTCGTCGGCTTCATGCTCGTCGTCGTCGCGCGTCAACGCCATCATGGCGACGCTGGCGGTGCGCACGTTCCCGGGGCTGCAGACCGAGGACGCCTACAACAAGGGCCTGCGCTACAACGAGACCATCGCCGCCGGCCGCGACCAGGCGCAGCGTGGCTGGCGCATGCGCCTCGAGGTCAAACCGGCCGGGGTCGAGCCGCTCGGGGCCGCCGCGGACGGGATGCGCGACGCTGAAGTCATGGTCGCGTTCGTCGATCGTGACGGCCAGCCGCTGGAGCGGCTCGACGTCGAGGCGACGCTGCACCGCCCGACCGTCGCGGGGTTCGACCAGTCTGTCCGCCTCGCGGCGCAGGGCGGCGGCGTCTATGCCGGCGTCGTCACCCTGCCCTTTGCCGGGCAGTGGGACGCCCGCATCACCGCCCGGCGCGACGCCGACACCCACCAGGCGACGCAGCGTCTGTTCCTGCCGTGAGCCCGGACGGTCCGGCGGCGGGCTTCATCGCCGCCGACAAGACGGCCGCCGACAAGACGACTGTCTCCACCTGTCGCCATTGCGGCCTGCCGGTCGGGCGGGACGCGCCGGACGGCAGCCGCGCGTTCTGCTGCTCAGGGTGCGCCGCGGCGTACACGCTGGTCGCGGGGCTTGGCCTCGACGACTACTACCGTCGGCGAAGCATCGACCCCAACCAGCGGCCGCTGAAGCCCGAAGACGAGCCGAGCGTCGATCTCGCCGGCTATGTCCAGAGCGAGGACGGGCTGAGCCGGGTCAACCTGGTGGTCGAGGGCCTGCACTGCGCCGCCTGCGTCTGGCTGATCGAGACGGTGCTGTCGCGCCAGCCGGGCGTCGTCTCCGCCCGGGTCAACATGACGACACGGCGGTTAGCGCTCGCCTGGCGGCCGGGTGAGACGGACGCGGACAGACTCGTCGGCGTCGTGGTCAGGCTCGGCTACCGGCTCGTGCCCTTCGACGCCGGCCGGATCGACGGCGAACGCAAGCGCCGGGAGGGCGAGCTGGTCCGCGCCATGGCCGTCGCCGGCTTTGCCGCCGGCAACGTCATGCTGCTGTCGGTCTCGGTCTGGGCCGGCGCCGGCCAGGGCATGGGCCCGGCCACCCGCGACCTGCTCCACTGGATCTCGGCGCTGATCGCGATGCCGGCCATCGCCTACGCCGGCCGGCCGTTCTTCCGCTCAGGCCTGTCGGTGCTGCGGCTGGGCCGCACCAACATGGACGTGCCGATCTCCATCGGCGTCCTGCTGGCCACCGCGATGAGCCTCTACCAGACGGCGCGCGGCGCCGAGCATGCCTACTTCGATTCCGCCATCGGGCTGTTGTTCTTCCTCCTCGTCGGCCGCTACCTGGACCTGCTCGCCCGCGGCCGGGCGCGCTCGGCGGCCGAGCATCTGCTGGCGCTGGGCGCCGCCGCGGTGACGGTCATCGAGCCCGGCGGCGGCAGGAAGCTGCTGGCGCCGTCGCGGGTCGAGTCCGGCATGACCGTGCTGGTCGCCGCCGGCGAACGCATCGGCGTCGACGGCAGGATCGCCATCGGCACGAGCGAGATCGACACCAGCCTCATCGACGGCGAGAGCCTGCCGAAGCCGGCTGGGCCGGGGACGCAGGTCTTCGCCGGCACCCTGAACCTCGCCGCGCCCTTGACCATCATCGTCACCGCGGTCGGCGAGCGGACGTTGGTCGCCGGGATGGCCCGGCTGATCGAGGCCGCCGAGCAGCAGCGGGGCCGCTACGTCGCCCTCGCCGACCGGGTGGCGCGGCTCTATGCGCCGGTGGTGCACAGCCTGGCGCTCATCACCTTCCTCGGCTGGTGGCTCGGCGCCGGCGCGCCCTGGCAGGAGGCGCTGCTGATCGCCATCGCCGTGCTGATCATCACCTGCCCGTGCGCGCTGGCGCTGGCCGTGCCGGTCGTGCAGGTCATCGCCTCGGGGCGGCTGCTCCGGCGCGGCATCCTGGTGAAGTCGGGAACGGCGCTGGAGCGCCTGGCCAGCGCCGACACGGTCGTCTTCGACAAGACCGGCACGCTGACCCGCGGCCGTGCCCGGCTGGTCAAGGGCGACGACCAGATGCCGGATCGCGAGGCGCTGGCCGTGGCCTCGGCGCTCGCCGCGAACAGCCGGCACCCCCTCGCCCGGGCCCTGGTCCGCGCCGCCGAGGCCGAAGGCCTGGCCGTTACTCCGGCGGCTGATGTTCGCGAGATCCCGGGCGCGGGCCTGGAGCGGCCGACGCCCGAAGGCACGGTGCGCCTCGGCAGCCGCGCCTTCGCCGGGACAACGGATGGCGCGGTCGAGCCGAGCAAAACGCCGGGCCCCGAGTTGTGGCTGTCACGGCCGGGCGTGGCGCCCATGCGCTTCGCCTTCGCCGACGAGCTGCGTGAGGACGCAGGCAGCGTCGTCGCGACGCTGTGCCGGCGCGGCTTCGCCGTCGAGCTCCTGTCCGGCGACCGGGCGCCGGTCGCGGCCGCCGTCGCCGCCGAGGTCGGCATCGCGGATTGGCGGGCCGGCTGCACGCCCGCCGACAAGGTCCGCCGGCTGCAGGACCTCGCCACGCGGGGCGCGCGGGTGCTGATGGTCGGCGACGGGCTGAACGACGCGCCGGCTTTGGCCGCGGCCAGCGTCTCGCTTTCGCCGGCCACGGCCGTGGACGTGAGCCAGACGGCCGCCGACCTCGTCTTCCAGGGCGACAGGCTTGAGCCGGTGCTGGAAGCTCTGGGCGTCGCCAGGCGCGCCCGGAGCCTCGTCCGCGAGAACCTGGCGCTGGCTCTCCTCTACAACGTCACCACCATCCCGCTCGCCATGGCCGGCCTGGTCACGCCCTTGATCGCCGCCATCGCCATGTCCACGTCGTCGCTGGTGGTGATCCTCAACGCCTTGCGGCTGAACCGCGGGAGCGCTTTCTAGCTTGGACGTCTTGCTCTATCTCATTCCGGCGGCGCTGGGGCTGGGGCTGATCGGTCTCGTCGGCTTTCTCTGGGCGATCAAGTCGGGGCAGTACGACGACCTTGATGGCGCGGCACATCGGATCCTGTTTGAGGACGACGCGCCTCCTGCGGCCGATCCGCCGCCCCCCGGACCGGCGGTAGCGCTCGTGTCCTGCTGGTCGCGTATCCCATACACCCTCACCCAATCCCTCTCTCCACCTGCGCGTCGCGCGCGCGAGGAGAGGGAGACGATTGGCCACAGCTTCCCTCGCGCGCGAGCGTGGGAGAGCGCGAGTGGACCGCGGAGCGGGAGAGTGAGGGCCTTGGCGACGCAGTTCGCCCCGCTTAACGGAATGGTAGCGCGCACGTGTCGCGAAACAACATCAGGCTGATGATCACAACCCTCGCAGCGATCCTCCTCGGCTACATCCTCGTCGTCGGCATCCTCTACGTCTTCCAGCGCAACCTGCTGTTCCTGCCCACCTCGCACGTCGGCAGCCCCGCCGCCGTCGGCGCCGGCGACATGCGCGAGGTGACGCTGGCGACCGCCGACGGCCTGGCGCTGCGCTCCTGGTACAAGCCGGCGCAGGACGGCCGGGCGACGATGATCTATTTCCACGGCAACGGCGGCAACATCTCCGCCCGGGCCAAGCGCGTGCGCCCATACCTCAACGCCGGCCTCGGGGTTCTTCTGGTCGGCTATCGCGGCTACGGCGGTAATGCCGGGACGCCGTCGGAGGAAGGCTTCTACGAGGACGCCCGGGCGGCGGCGCGCTTCGTCGAGGCCCAAGGTGTTCCGTCGGGCCGGGTGGTGCTCTACGGCGAGTCGCTCGGCAGCGCCGTCGCCATCCACCTCGCCGCCGAACAGGCCGCGGCCGGGAGGCCCTTCGCCGCGGTCATCGGCGAGGGGGCGCCCTCATCGGTCGTCGACGTTGCGGCGCGGCGCTACCCCTTTGCCCCGGTGCGCACCCTGATCAAGGACCGCTTCGAGTTCCAGGGACAAGGTCGGCGGCATCAACGCGCCGCTGCTCCTCGTCCACGGCGAGGACGACATCGTCGTGCCGCAGCGCTTCGGCCGCGCCCTCTTCGACGCCGCTGCCGAGCCGAAGCAGGCCCGCTGGATCGACGGCGCCGGCCACAACAACCTCACCTATCACGCCATCGACGCCATCGTGCTGGAGTTCCTGGACCAGCACCTCGCAGTTGGCGAGGAACCGGCGGCTAGCGCCGTTACACCGGCATCATCGAACGCAGGGTGAGGCCCAGCCATTCGCGAAACGGCAGCGGGTGCTTGCCGAGGCCGAGGGCGTCGCGTTCCGCATCGGAGAACTGCCGCTGCTCCGGCGTCAGGTACTGATCGGCAATGCCGTTGGCGTAGTCCACCAGCTTGTGCGGGTTTGCCGGTGGCAACTTCCACACCCGAACGATGCCGTCTGCTGAGATCGTCGCCAGCCGCTCGCCGCCCGGGCTGGTCACGATCCTGGCGATCGACCCACGATGGCCGGGCAGAACCGCAACCGGCTCGTCGTCGAGCGCACCGGACAGCCGGATCACGCCGTCCTCGGTGCCGACGACGACATGGTTGGCGAGCTGCAGAAACTTGACGTTCTGCAACGCCTCGCGGTCCTCGTCGCCGACGCGCCTGCCCGTTTCCACCTCCCACAGGGCCGTTGCGGTGCGGAAGAACGGCGGCCGCACGATCGGCTCGCCGGGCACATCCAGGGTGGTGACGACGACGTGGCGGCCGTCGGAGGTGAACATTGCCTCAAGCGCCGGCGCGCCGACATCGATCAGCCGCACCAGCGCCCCCTCGTCGGCGGTCCAGATGCGCACGGTGCCGTCGAAGGAGGCGGTGAGCACCCGCCGGCCCTCGCGGTCGAAGGTGGCCGAGAAGACCGCGTCGCGGTGGCGCAGCGGCTCGGAGGTGGGCTTGCCGCTCCCCGCGCTCCACAGCCTTGCGGTGCCATCCTGCGAGGCGGTGACGATGCGTTTGCCGTCCGCCGAGTAGACCGCCGACAGTACCAGGCCGTCGTGGCCGTGGAGCTGGCGCAGCCGCCGGGGGGCGGCGCCCTCCCTCCAGCCGTCGATGCGCAGCACGTCCGCGCGCCCACCCTCGGCGAGGAGCATGTCGTTGCCGTCGGGGCTGATCGCAACGGACATCGCCGCCGCGTCCAGGTAGAGCGGCGAGCCGACGCTGCGGCCGCTTTCGGCGTCGTAGGGGCCGACCGAGATGCCGGTCGCGGCAACCAGCAGGCGGTTGTCGGGGCTAAGCGCGGCCGACGGCACAGCGTCGCTGAGCCGCGGCAGCACGAACGGCTGCAGGTCGCCACGCACGACCCAGACGTAGGCGGACGGGTTGGCGAAGCCCGCGACCATGGTCCGCTCGTCGGGGCTGAGCGAGGCGGTGGCGCTGGTTCCGGCCACCAGCGACGGCCCCTGCAGCACCTGGAGCATCTCGCCGCTCATGGTGTCCCAGATGCGCACGGTCCCGTCCAGCGCAGCCGTCATGACCCGGGCGCCGTCACCGACGAACGAAGCATCGCTTACCGGCCGCTCGTGACCGACCAGGGAGCGGATCACCTTGCCCGTCGAGAGATTCCAGATCCGCGCGGTCCGGTCGTGGGAGGTGGTGACCAGCTGGTTCGGGTTGGCGGCGCTGAAGGCGGCGAAGGTGACGGGCCCGCAGTGGCCCTGCCCGTCCTCCGGGCAGCGGCCCTGATGGTCGCCCTTCGCCCGCGGCAGGGTGCGCACGAGGCGCGCGTCCATGGCGGTCCAGACGCGGGCCGCGCCGCCCCAAGACGTGGTGGCGACGCGTTCGCCGGTGGCGTCGAAGGTGACGTAGTTGGTTCCCTCGGGGTGGGTGACGCCATCGGCATCGCGTAGCTCGGCGATCTTCCTCGGCGGCTCGCCGAGTGTCCCCTCCTCCACCGGCTGCTCCGGATCCCAGGACCACAGCCCGGCATTGTCGCCATAGGCGACGGCGGCGATCATCCGGTTGTCGGGGCTCATGTCGACGAACGTCGGCCGGCCGACGCTGATCTGCCACTCGGTGAGCTTGACCCCGTCGCTGGCCCGCCAGACGCTGGCCCAGCCGTCCTGGCCGGCGGTGACGATGAACCGGCCGTCGCGGCTGAAACGCGCCGAGCCGACCGGCGAACCGTGCTGCAGCTTTAGTCTCGGCGTGCCGCCAATGGCCGCCCCGGCGTCCCAGATCCGGACGGTGCGGTCCTCCGACGCCGTCAGGATGGCTGAGCCATCCGGGCTGTAGGCGACGCGGACCAGCCGGTCGGAGTGGCCATCCAGCGTCCGGCCGAAGGGGCGGAACAGCGCCCGCTCCAGGGCCCGCACCGCCTCCGGCAGGATCGGCCGGCGCAGCCATTCGAGCGGCCCCGCCGTCTCCGGCAGCGCTTCCAGCGCCAGCAGCATGGCCTGGCGGCTGTCGCCGCCGTCGGTGGCAAGATCGGCGCGCATCGCCAGCACCCGGGCGCGCTGCATCGCCGCCTCGCGGTAGGAGTAGGTGGCCCAGCCTGCGAACAGCATCGACAAGAGCGCGAGGATGGTGACGGCCAGCGTGATGCGGCGGAAGCGTCTGGCGATGCGCCACTGCTCCTCGGCCCGCCGCGTCTGCTCCTCGATCTGCTGCTGCTGGCGGGCGTGTTCGGCCTCGGCCTCCTCGCGCACGCGCCGCTGCTCGGCCTCCGCCTCCTCGCGCATCCGCCGCTGCTCGCGCTCGGCGTCGAAGGCGTGTTTCCAGGCCAAGAGCGGCCGGGCGAGGACGTCATGGAAGATCTCGTAGCGCTTGCGGCCGGGATCCTGCGCCGAGGTCACGGTGCGGATGATCCGGCTTTCGGGGTGACCCAGCGCGGTCAGCACCTCCGTGATCTGCTCCGGCGGCGCCTTGACCATCGCCGCCAGATCCTCGGCCGGCAGCGTGATCTTCATCCCGGACGGCGTGACCATGCGGTCGAGCATCGCCGCGCACAGCGCCTGTTCCTCCTGGCTCAGGCAGGTCTCCAGGGTGTGGCGGACGTGGCTGTTGGCGATCCCCTCCCAGCGGTGCAGCCGGTCGTAGGTGGCGAAGCGCAGGGCGGGCGAGGTCTCCCGCCGCTCCTCGTACCACAGCCGCTCCAGGACCAGCTGCAGGTACGGCGTCTCGTAGTGCTGCGGGTCGGTCGGCCTGCGCGCCCTGGCCAGCACCTCGGCCACGAGCTCGGCCTCGATCTCCACCGGCCCGGCGGTCTCGCCGTAGCGCTTGCGGAACACCTCCAGCGGCTTGCAGATCGCCGCCCGCGTCGCCGGCTCGTCGAGGTAGTCCAGCCGCATCGGATCGCTGAGAATGGCCGGCAAGCGGCCGCGCAGGCGTTCGAGCTCGTGGAGCGCGTCCTCGCGGATGCTGATCAGGACGTGGGAGTCGAGGTCGCGGCGGTTGGCGGTGCGGGCGAGGTCGACCTCGAAGCCGGGTTCGATGCCCTCGTCGTGGTTCTCGGCCCTGAGCGGGATGAGGAAGTACTGCTCGAACTGGTCGAAGACGAAGACGACCGGCGTGCCGCGCGCCGCGATCCATTGCTCGGCCAGCGCCTCCAGGGAGGCGGCGACGGTGACATCCTCGGCGAAGCCGGCGCGCTCCCGCGCCTGCGCCAGCAGCGTCGGGTAGAAGCCGGCCTCCCAGCGGGAGGCGTAGACCATCAAGGTGCCGTCGATGATGCCGTTGAGCGCGCGCGGCAGCGCCGCGCCGAGGACGGAGCTCTTGCCCACGCCGCTCGGGCCGAACAGCACCGACAGGCTCTCGGTGATGGTGGCCGCGGCGATCTGGCTCGCGTCCTTGTTGCGGCCGAAGAAGTAGTCGTAATCGCGCTCGGCGAACGGGGCGAGGCCCCGGTACGGGCAATCGGACCGCCTCGGCCTCGAGCCGTTCCGGTTCCGCCCGGCGGTCGAAGTTCATGACGGCGTGGCGGGGGCGCCGAGGACCTTGCCCAGGTCGTCGACGAACGTCTGCAGGTCGAGACCGAAGACGTTGACCGACTTCCGCTCCCAGATCCGCTCTTCGACGATGTCGGGGTCGTACTGGATTGCCCAGGACTGCAGCCGGCTGGCGTTGTTGTCGAACTGCGACAGCATGTCCAGCAGCACGCGCAGGTTCCAGTCGCGCAGGCTGTAGCCGAGGAACAGGAAATGCCGGGTCTTCATCATCGCCGCGAGCAGCGGCGGCACGAGCACGGACTGCTTCGATGAGAAGCCGCCGAGGAAGCGGACGTAATCCTCCTCGGTGATGACGTAGCTGTCATCCTCGCCGGCTGATGCGATTGATGCTGCCGTGCATCTTGTAAATGATCGACGCCTCTTCCAAGGAGGCATCGAGCTTCTTCGGCTGGACCAGGTCGTAGGTGTTGCCGCCGGGTGGCTTGTGCCGCAGCGACCCAGCCTTCTCGATGTCGCCCATGTTGGTGACGACGAGATGGTAGGGGACGCCAGCGCGGTCGAAGGCGCGCTCGACCATGTCGTCGTAGTTGGTGGTGACGACGAGTTGCGGCTTCTCCTTGGCGATGGAGGCGAGCAGGCGGTGCAGCACGTTCGGCTCGAACTCCGGCGAAAAGACCTCGCGCAGCTCCTCGCGGAGGAAGCCGTCGCCGAGGGCAACCAGCCCGAAGTACGAGGCGACCAGGGGCAGGTTCTGCCGGTGGTTTGCGTCGGCGCCGTCGGGAAAGCCGGCCAGGGCCGCCAGACGCTCGGCCAGCGCCATCCCGGTCGGCGGGCAGAACAGGGGATCGGCGGGGCTCCCGCGCGGGCGATGGAACACCGACGCGCCGGCGCCGAGGAACGGCACGACCCTCCCCCGGCGCAGCGCCGTGGCGATCCCGAGATACGGTAGATCCGCAGCGTCGCCGCTACCAGCCGCAGGCTGCGGCCGCGCGCCCACAATCGACTGGGTATGGTTGTCCTGCACGGCCGTGTCCGCCATCGCCAGACCTTCCCCGTGTCTTGTTCATTTTGGCGAGAGGATATTGCACTTGGACCCAATTGTCCAAGACTGATACTCATTCGTGAAAAGGACGGCGCACCCGCTCACGCAGACGTGAGTATCGTGGTCTTGTCCCTCGTCTGGCGAGGTGGCGCCGTCGCGGATCTGGATCAGGCGATGGACACTGCAGCGACAGGCGGCGGCACCCTTCTCACCGAGCCGGTGCTCATCGAGCTCGTCAAGATCCTCCCCAGCGTCTTCTGGCTGATCGTCGCCATCATCGTCGTTGCAATCTTCTATCGCCCGATCCGCAACCAGCTCCTGCCGCTGGTCACGGGGCTGAAGATCGGCGGCATCGAGTGCTCGTTCGTCCGCGAGGGGATCCAGGCCGCCGTCGCCCTGGCGCAGAAGCACAAGAACTGGCAGGTCCAGGTCAGCGAAGAGGCGGCGAGCCTGGTGATGGAGCGGGCGGCGCGGAATCTCGGCCGGCTGCAGCGGGCGAAGATTCTCTGGGTCGACGACGGCCCGGAGAACAATTTCAACGAGATCAAGATGCTCCACCAGCTCCGCACCGACGTCGAGACGGCGAAGAGCACGGAGGAAGCGCTGGCGCTGATCGACGAGAAGAAGGCCTACGACATCGTGCTGAGCGACCTGAAGCGCGGCGACGACGCGACCGCCGGTCTGACCATGCTCTCGAAGCTAAAGGACTCGCACCCCGCCCTGCCGGTCATCTTCTATGTGGGCGAGTTCGCGCCTGAGCGCGGCCTGCCGCCTTTCGCCTTCGGCCTGACCAACCGGCCGGACGAGCTCCTCCATCTCATCCTCGACATCCTTGAACGACGCAAGCGCTGAGCCCGACGTTGGCGCGGGAGATGGCGCGGGGCCGCTGCCTTGCCGGCATCTGCCGCCTCTGCTACACGTCGCGCGGACGTCGGCTTCGCAAGCCTTTCGCAGGCCTGCGGCACGGCAGGGTCAATGGGGCCCCTAGAACGGGAGAGCGAGGACATGCGCATGATCGGCAAACCATCCTTCGTCCTGGCGCTGGCGCGGCGGCGCTCGCCGCGGGGCCGGCCTTCGCGCATGAGAGCGGCCGGCATGATCGGCGGCTTCGCCAGCGGCTTCGCCCATCCTCTGGCCGGCCCGGACCACGTCGCCGCCATGGTCGCGGTAGGCCTGCTCGGCGCCTTCCTCGGCGCGCCCGCCCTCTTCCTCCTGCCGCTGCTGTTTCCGCTGGTCATGGTCGTCGGGCGGCGCGCTCGGCTTCGCCGGCGTTGCCGCTGCCGGGCGTCGAGGTCGCCATCGCCGCCTCCGCGCTGGTCCTGGGCGTCATGGTCGCAGCCGGCCGGCGCATCCCGCTGTGGGCGGCCGGCCTGGTCGTAGCCTTCTTCGCCATCTTCCACGGCCATGCCCACGGCACCGAGCTTCCCGCCGCGGCCGACGCCGTCGCCTACTCCCTCGGCTTCGTCATCGGCACGAGCCTTCTGCACCTGGTCGGCATCGCCGTCGGCACGGCCTCGCGCTGGCAGGCGGGCCGGGTTGCGGTGCGGGCGCTGGGCGGCCTGATCGCGGTCGTCGGCATCGCCTTCCTCAGCGGACTTGCCTGAGCCGGCTCGCCGGCGGCGCCAATCCGCGGCCGGGATGCGAGCAACTGTAACATTCGCCCGCTAAGCTCGGGCCCACATCAGGCGAGCGGGTGAGCCGCCCGCCGGTGCAACGGGCCAGCAGAGGAGCGGGAATGTCTGATCGCGGCGACGAGGGGATCAACAATCCGTCCGGCAACCCGACGCTGTCGGAGGTGCTGGCGGCGCGGGCGTCGCGACGGGGCGTGCTCGCTGGAGGGCTGGCGGCGGCGGTAACGGTGGCCTTAGCCCCGACGCTCAGCGTGCGGCCGGCGTGGGCCGAGACCGCGGCGGGCGAGAAAAGCCTCCTCGGCTTCAAGGCGGTGCCCACCAGCGAAGCCGACGCCGTGGTCGTGCCCGAGGGTTACCGCGTCCAGGTGCTGGTGCCGTGGGGCGCGCCGCTTGACGGAACGGGCCAGTTCTCGCGGGCCGCGACCGGCGCCGAGCAGGCCCGCCAGGTCGGCAGCCACCACGACGGGATGCATTTCTTTCCCATCGACGGCAGCTCGACCGACGGCCTCCTGGTCCTGAACCACGAGTACGTCGAGCCACGGTTCCTCCATGCCGCCTACGCCGGCAAGCCCGTTTCCGACGAGGACGTCATCGTCGAGAACGGCGTGCGCAACGCCGACGAGGTGCTGAAGGAACTCAACGCCCACGGCGTCACCGTCGTGCGCATCCGCCGCCGCGGCGACGCGGAGTGGACGGTGGTCGACGATCCGCGCAACCGCCGCATCACCGGGCTGACGCCGATGGAGATCGCCGGGCCGGCGCGGGGTGCGGCGCAGCTTCGCACCAAGTACAGCCCGGACGGGACGCGGGTGCGTGGCACGCTGAACAACTGTTCCCATGGCCCGACGCCCTGGAACACCTACATGGCCGCCGAGGAGAACTGGGCGACCTACTTCCGCAATGGCGATGTGGCCGGGGAGAAGCCGAACCTGCCGCGCGAGCATGCCCGCTACGGCGTCAGGACCGAGCGCTCGCGCTACGCCTGGGAGCTTGCCGAAGGCGGCGCCGACGAGTACCTCCGCTTCGACGCCTCGACCAAGGCCGGCGAGGCCGCCTCCGACTACCGCAACGAGCCGAACGCCTTCGGCTGGATGGTCGAGATCGACCCGTTCGACCCGAGTCCACGCCGGTCAAGCGAACGCACCTCGGCCGCTTCGCCCACGAGGGCGTGATCTTCGCCCCCGCCGTGGCCGGCAAGCCGGTCGTCTGCTACTCCGGCGACGACGCGAGGTTCGAGTACATCTACAAGTTCGTCTCCGCCGAGCCCTACGATCCGAAGACGGCGAGCGGCGCCCTGCTGGATGCGGGCACGCTCTACGTCGCCAGGTTCGACAGGGACGGCAGCGGCGCCTGGCTGGCGCTGCGCCCGGGCGAGAACGGGCTGACGCCGGAGAACGGCTTCGCCGACCTCGCCGACATCCTGGTCAACACCCGGCTCGCTGCCGACAAGGCGGGGGCGACCAAGATGGATCGGCCGGAGTGGGGCGCCATCGACCCTCATACCGGCGAGGTCTACTTCACGCTCACCAACAACATCCGCAGGACGGAGGCAGAGGTCGACGCGGCAAACCCGCGGGCGCTGAACACCTTCGGCCAGATCGTCCGTTGGCGCGAAGCGGGCGGCGACCATGCCGCGACCTCCTTCACCTGGGAGCTCTTCGTCCTCGCCGGCGCGAAGGAAACAAGCCGCACCGTCGCCGGGAAGGCTTTGGGCGACGACAACATCTTCGCCTGCCCCGATGGGCTCTGGTGCGATGCCGACGGCCGGCTGTGGATCGAGACCGACATTGGCGAGGAGGTGCAGAACAAGCCTCCCTACGCCGTTTTCGGCAACAACCAGATGCTGGCAGCCGATCCGCGCACCGGCGAGATCCGCCGCTTCCTCACCGGGCCCGTCGGCCAAGAGATCACCGGCGTGATCACGACGCCGGACCAGACGAGCATGTTCGTCAACGTCCAGCACCCCGGGTCCTCGACCTCCCCGGAGGACTTCGCCGCCGGCACCTTGCGCAGCCACTGGCCGGACGGCGGCGAGCAGGTACCGCGCTCGGCAACGCTGGTCATCACCCGCCTCGACGGCGGCAAGATCGGCGCCTGAGGGACGAGCGTCGCGTGATCAGGTGCAAGCAAGAGAGGAGATCGTCATTGCGAGGAGGCGAAGCCGACGCGGCAATCTAAAAGATTTTGCCCTGGATCGCCGTGCCGCTGCGCGGCTCGCGATGACGATCGGTTGTTCGCCGTCATCGCCGCACCTGTTGCGCCGATCCATGTCTTTAGTGGCGCGCAATCGTGTTCAGTTTCAGAAAGGGCTCAGCGAAGCGCGGTTCGATGAGCTTTACGGGAGCGAGGATCGGTGTCGGGAGGCTGTGCTCGGCTGGCGTTGGCCGCGTGGCTTTGTCTGCCCCGGCTGCGGCGGGCATAATCACTGCGTCATCAAGACCCGTGCCCTCTACCAGTGCACGTCCTGCCGCCGGCAGACCTCGCTGATCGCCGGCACGATCTTCGCCTCGACCAAGGTGCCGCTGCGCACCTGGTTTCGCACCATGTACCACCTGACGCAGAGCAAGGGCGGGATCTCCAGCCTCGAACTCGGCCGTCGCCTCGGTGTGACCCAGAACACCGCCTGGAAGCTCAAACACAAGCTGATGCAGGTGATGATGGAGCGGGATGCCGGCAAACGCCTGACCGGTCGGGTCGAGATGGACGACGCCTATCTCGGTGGCGAACGCTCCGGTGGCAAAGCGGCCGCGGCACGCCCGGCAAGACGCCAATCATCGCCGCCGTCCCCGGGGACAAGCCCCGCGGGCAACGAACTGCGGGTTCAGGACGGCGGCTCCACAACGGATTCGATGACGGCCTTTCTGTTCGGCGCGCCAACGCTCGCGCAGGGCAATAAGTCTCGAAGCCGTGCCGTTGTTCTGGACCTCGTGCCTATCGACCCTCGGCGAGGATGGCGGCGAGGTCGGTGTAGACGCGGGCGAGTGGGGCTTGCTCCTTGGGCGCCTGGGCGAGGAATGCGGACAGCTTCGGCTGCAGCCGGATCGCCGCGTCGAGCTCGGCGTCGCTGCCCGGATGATAGGCGCCGAGCCGGATCAGCTCGGCCATCCCGTCGTAGGCGGCGAGCTTCCGCCTCGCCGCCTCGATGATGGCGTTCTCCTCTGCCGAGTTGCAGCGCGGCAGAGCGCGGGAGACGCTGCGCAGGATGTTGATGGCGGGGTAGCGGCCGGCCTCGGCAATTGAGCGCTCCAGCACAATATGGCCGTCGAGGATGCCACGGACGGCGTCGGCGACCGGCTCGTCGTGATCGTCGCCTTCGACGAGCACGGTGAACAGGCCGGTGATCGATCCCTGCCCCGGCCCGCCCGGCCCGGCGCGCTCGAGGAGCCTCGGCAGCTCGCTGAAGACGGATGGCGTGTAGCCCTTGGTCGCCGGCGGCTCGGCGGCGGCGAGCCCGATCTCCCGTTGCGCCATGGCGAAGCGGGTGACGCTGTCCATCAGGCACAGCACGTCGCGGCCCTCGTCGCGGAAGGCCTCGGCCACCGCCATCATCGTCAGCGCCGCCTGACGGCGGACCGGCGGCGGTTCGTCGGAGGTGGCAACGACGACGACGGAACGGCGCAAGCCCTCCTCGCCGAGCGTGTCCTCGATGAACTCCCGGGCCTCGCGGCCGCGCTCGCCGATCAGCCCGATGACGACGACGTCGGCCTCGGTGTGGCGCGCCATCATCGACAGCAGCATCGACTTGCCGACGCCGGAGGCGGCGAAGATCCCCAGGCGCTGGCCGCGGCAGCAGGTGAGGAAGGCGTTGATCGCGCGCACGCCGACGTCGAGCTTGCCGCCGACCCGGGCGCGACGATGCGCCGGCGGCGGTGAGCGGCGGAGTGGATAGGCCCGCTGCCCCGGCGGCAGGAGTCCGCGGCCGTCGATCGGCTCGGCGAAGGCGTTCAGAACGCGGCCGCACCAGGCGGCGCTGGGATGAATGACCGGCTGCCCGCCGCCGACCTCGACCCGGCAGCCGGGGCCCAAGCCCTCGACGCCGGCGAGTGGCATCAGCATGGCCCGGCCGGCGCGGAAGCCCACGACCTCGGCGTCGACCGCGCTGCCGCCGCGGCGCTCGATCCGGCAGCGATCGGCGATGGCGAGGCAGCCGGCAAGACCCTCGACCTCGATCAGCAGGCCGACGATGGCGCTGATCCGGCCGTAGACGGTGTACTCCGGCAGCCGCTCGATCGCGTGGACGGCGGCACTGGTGGCGGCAAACACGTGGGAGCGAGCTCCGCGCGGGGGGTCCAGTAGACGCCGCAAGTCTGCCGGGGGCAGCTTAATGAAGGGTAAATCCCGGCCCCGGCAGGATCTTCCCGCAAAGCGTGTACCCTCATTTGCGTACATTTTTTAGTTGTTCAGCTTTGACCCTCGTGCTACCTTCTGGAGTAGTTAATCGGACGTTGCTGCTTAAGGTTTCAACAGGGGGTTCGGCCAATGCGAGTTCTGCTGATCGAGGACGATCCGTCGGCACGGCGCGGCGTCGAGACGATGCTCAAGTCTGAGGGGATGGTGGTGGACACGACCGACCTCGGCGAGGACGGGCTCGAGATCGCCAAGCTCTACGACTACGACATCATCCTCCTCGACCTGATGCTGCCCGACATGGACGGCATGGAGCTGCTCCGCCGGCTGCGCCAGGCGCGGGTGACGACCCCGGTTCTGATCCTCTCCGGCCTCGGCCAGCCGGAGAACAAGGTCCGCGGCCTTGGCGGCGGCGCCGACGACTACCTGACCAAGCCGTTCGACAAGCGCGAGCTCATCGCCCGCATCCATGCCATCGTCCGCCGCTCCAAGGGCCACGCCCAGCCGACCATCCGCACCGGCAAGCTGGCGGTGAACCTTGCCGCCCGCACCGCCGAGGTCGACGGCCGGCCGCTGCACCTCACCGGCAAGGAATACGGCATCCTCGAGCTGCTCAGCCTGCGCAAGGGCACGACGCTGACCAAGGAGATGTTCCTCAACCACCTCTACGGCGGCATGGACGAGCCCGAGCTCAAGATCGTCGACGTCTTCATCTGCAAGCTGCGCAAGAAGCTGGCGCAGGCGACCGACGGCGAGCACTACATTGAGACCGTGTGGGGCCGCGGCTACGTCCTGCGCGAGCCCGAGGGGCGCCGTCACGAGGTCGAAGCCGCGGTCGCGGCCTGATGAGCGCCGACCGGCCCCTACCGAAGCCAGCAGCGGCGTGCGGTCAAGAAGAGAAGGGGGCCCCCGCGCGCTCTGCGGGGGTCCCCGTTGTGGCCACCGCCTACAGAATGAAGTCTTGCGCCGCCCAGTCGCCGGGCTCGGCGGTGATGGACGACACCAGAATCGCGAAATCGGCGCCGGCCTTGCCGTCGACCTCGCCGCGGATCAGGGTGTCGTCGCCGCTGGCGGAGACGCCGAGTTCGCCCGCTTTCGTCGGCGCCTGCGCTCCGATGAAGGCGAAGGCCTGGTTGCCGGCGCTGGCCGCATCCGCATCGATCGCGGCAATTTCGATGACGTCCCCCGTTGCCGGGCCGACGTTGCCGAAGCCGATGATCGTGTCGCGTCCGGCCGCGCCGGCGGTCGAGTCCGCCGTCGTCTCGTAGACGAAGCGGTCGTTGCCGCCCTCGCCGTAGAGCAGGTCGGCGCCGCTGCGGCCGGAGAGCACGTCACCGCCGCCCCCGCCATACAGCCGGTCGTTGCCGGTCCCGCCGCCCAGCCGGTCGTTGCCGTCCCCGCCGACGAGGAGGTCGTTTCCCGCCTGGCCCGCAAGCTCGTCGGCGCCGGTCCCGCCGTAGACCTCGTCGTCGCCGAACTGGGCGAAGATCCGGTCGTTGCCGTCGTCGCCATAGAGCTCATCCGCGGCGTCCCAGTCGTCCACCTCCCGGCCGGTACCGCCGTAGATCAGGTCGTTACCGGCGCCGCCGCGGATGGTGTCCGCGTCGGTCTCGCCAAGCTCCTGGTGGTGCGAGGACCCATCCCCGTACAAGACATCGTTCCCGCCGCGGCCCTCTATGGTGTTGCGGACCTCGCCGCCGACGATCACGTTGGCCCGGTCGTTGCCGATGCCGGTCCAGGCGATGTCGTCCCAACTGGCGAAGAGCGCCAGCTTCTCGACGTTCGCGGGCAGACCGTAACTGGCGAAGGCATTCACGCTGTCGTAGCCCTCGCCCGGCTGCTCGACGATCGTGTCCCGGGCGTCATGGATACGGTAGGCGTCGTCTCCAGGGCCACCTACGAGAACATTTTCGCCGACGCTATAGGTGACATCCACATACCCTGTAGGGACCTCGAGGATATCGTTCCCGCCCTCGCCGTACGCGTACAGGGTCACGTCCGGAAAATCGAAGTCCGGCGACGCCATTCCGCCACCGACTATGTCGTTGCCGTCGCCGCAATACAACCGCGTGACGGCGCCCTTGGGCTCACCTGTCGTCTTGTAGGTTACGTAAAGCCGGTCGGCACCTTCGCCGCCGTACACGGTGCTGCCGGCACCCTCGATCATGATTTCGTCTTGACCGGTGCCGCCCGTGATGGTGTCGGCACCGCCGCCACCATTGATGTCGTCGTTGCCGTCGCCGCCATCGATCACGTCCGTCGCGGGCGATGGTCTTGTGCCGGCGGGCTGCGCGCGCACGCCTGAAGATAGCGTTCTTTGCGTGATCGTGTCGCCAACCGGTGTTCCAGTGTAGGTACCCATGTCGGTCTCCATGCCCCAAGATGGCTCACCGCACCCGGCGAACCCCCATGGCTCGACCCAACGTGCCTGCGCCTCCAGAGACGGAGCCTCCCACGGCAACTCTGCCGCGTCCCTGCGCCGCTATCGCGTTCGCGCGCCTTGCTTATGACGCAATCCAGCCTAGTCTTGCGCCCAATTGGCGACAACAGCGGACCGCGCATGCCAGACATACCCCTTATGCGGGCCGCCGCTCCCGCCGAGGGGACGCTCAGCCCGGGCGGCGCGCCTGCGTTAGCGAACGCCTTCAGTCGGCCGGGCCGGGAACGCCCAGCCGCTCGCCGACAGCCTCGGCAACGGCGAGCGAGGCGGTGAGGCCGGGGCTTTCGATGCCGAAGAGATTGACCAGGCCCGGCACGCCATGCGCCTCGGGGCCCTGGATCAGGAAGTCCGCGGCCTGAGCACCCACGGGCGCGAGCTTCGGCCGGATCCCGGCGTAATCGGGGGCGAGCGCGCCGTCGCGCAAGCCTGGCCAGTAGCGGCGGACCGCGGCGTAGAAGCGCTCGCACCGGGCCGGATCCACCGCGTAGTCGATCCGCTCGATCCACTCGACGTCGGGGCCGAAACGGCCGGCGCCAGAGAGGTCGCGGGTGTAGTGCACACCGAGCCCGGCCTGATCGGGAAGCGGGTAGACCAGCATGGTGAACGGCGGCCGCTGGTGCAGCGCGAAGTAGTTGCCCTTGGCGTACCACAGCTGCGGAATGTGGCCTTTGGGAAAGCCCGCCAGCGCCGCTGCGACGGCATGGGCGCGAAGCCCGGCGGCGTTCACCACCATTCGTGCCGCGAGCGTCATGGGCGCCGCGCCGCCGACCTTGAGGCGGATCCCGTCTTCGGCCACTGCACCACCGGCGACCGGGCTGTTCAGCCCCAGGACGGCGCCGGCGGCCTCGGCCTCGGCCAGCAGCGACAGCATGTAGCCGTGGCTGTCGAGGATCCCGGTGGACGGCGAGAGCAGCGCGGCGGCGCAGCGGAGCTCCGGCTCCATGCGCCGCGCGGCAGGGCCGTCGAGCATGCGGACGTCCTCGACGCCGTTCGCCCGCGCCCTGGCCGCAAGCGCCCGCAACGCCGGGACCTCGTCCTCCTTGGCCGCGACGATCAGCTTGCCGCAGCGCCGGTGCTCGATGCCGCGCTCAGCGAGGTAGGCATAGAGCTCGTCCCGTCCGCTCCGGCACAGCGCCGCCTTCAGGCTCCCCGGCGCATAGTAGAGGCCGGCGTGGACGACTTCGGAGTTGCGCGCGCTCGTCTCGGTGCCGAACGCCGAAGCCGCCTCGACGATCACGACCTCGCGCCCCGCTCGGGCGAGATGGCGGGCAACGGCAAGGCCGATGACCCCGGCGCCGATGACGACGCACTCGACCCGTTCCGCCATGGCTGCGCCCCGCGCCTTTCTCGCCGGTTGGATATGCGCATGCGTCGACGGGGCCGGCAAGGCGGGCGTTGCCTCGCCCCCGCTTCGCCCCCGCTTCGCCCCCGCTTCGCCCCGCCCAGGTGCGCTGGATTGCCCGCCGGTATCCGCCTATCTCACTGAGATAGCAGCGCCGGACGAGACCCACACGAGCATGAGCAGCGACGCCAAGGTTCCCGCCAAGCCGGCCTCGGAGCAGGAGGTCAGCGCCTTCCTCGATCAGGTGACGCGGATGCCCGGGACCCGACCGGCGGGCGCGCGCGGGCGGCTGCTGTTCGCCCTGGACGCCACCGCCAGCCGGCAGCCGACCTGGGACCGCGCCGCGCGCATCCAGGGCGAGATGTTCGTCGAGACGGCCGCGATCGGCGGACTGGAGATCCAGCTATGCTTCTACCGCGGCTTCGACGAGTTCAGGGCCAGCAACTGGGTCGACCGTACGGAGGACCTGTTGCGGCTGATGACTTCGGTGAGCTGCCATGCCGGGCGGACGCAGATCCGCAAGGTCCTGCGCCACGCCATCAACGAGACCCGCACGCGCAAGGTCGCGGCGCTGGTCTTCGTCGGCGATTGCGTCGAGGAGGATATCGACGGCCTGGCCGGGCTTGCCGGCGAGCTCGGGCTGCTCGGGGTGCCGGCCTTCATGTTCCACGAGGGCCGCGACGAACGCGCCGCCTTCGCCTTTGGCGAGATCGCCAGGCTCACCGGCGGGGCAGCCTTGCGCTTCGATCCGAATAGCCCGCACGTGCTGAAGACCCTGCTCAGCGCCGTCGCGGTGTTTGCCGCTGGCGGTCAGAGCGCGCTGGAGAAGGTCGCGATCGAGCGCGGCGGCGCGGTGAAGCAGATTGCCAACCAGATGCATGGCGGCTAGCCGGTGGTGACCTACCTGCTCCTCGGCGTTGCCGCGCTCGGCGGCTTTCTCCTCCTCGCCCGCTGGTACACCCACGTCGACGCCCAGACGCTGCTTAAGGTGCTGAAGCGGGTCGGCATCGGCCTGATCATCGTCGCAGCACTCGCCCTCATCGTCACCGGCCGGTTCGGTCTGGCTCTGGGTGCCGCGGCGTTCCTGCTGCCGTGGGCCTTGCGGACGTTCGGCACAGCGGGGGCGGGCGGGGGACGCTACGCCGGCACGCCTGCGGGTGGCGTGGCCGGTGGCGGCACATCGTCGATCCGCACGCGCTTCCTGCACATGAGCCTCGACCACGCGTCGGGGCAACTCGACGGCGAGATCGTGAGCGGGGAGCAGGCCGGCCGACGCCTCGGCGACATGGACCAGGCCGCGCTGATCGCGCTCCTTGCCGGCTATCGCCGAGAGGATCCGCAATCCGCGCAGCTGCTTGAGGCCTATCTCGACCGCACGTTCACCGACTGGCGCCAGCACGCGGCGAGCCAGGGCGAGCAGGCGCGCACCGGCTCCAGCGAACCGGCGGCCATGTCCAGGGAGGATGCGCTGCGAACGCTCGGCCTCGAGCCGAGCGCCTCGGAAGCCGAGATCAAGGCCGCCTACCATCGGCTGATCGCCGGCCTGCACCCCGACCGTGGCGGCTCGGACTATCTTGCCGCGCAGGTGAACCGGGCCCGCGACGTGCTCCTCGGCCGCTGACGCCGATTGTTTTGGGCTTGCCTCGGCCTCCGCCGCGGAGACAAATAGCGGCCATGGCTTCCCCGTCCGCCCCAGCAACGGCCGAGCACAGGCGAAGGATCGTGCCGCTGCGCGACGCAGCCGCCTGGGTCTTCGACCTCGACAACACGCTGTATCCCGCCTCGATCAACCTGTTCTCGCAGATCGACGAGCGGATGCGCGGATACATCGCCGCCTTCCTCGGCCTCGACCTGGACGAGGCCTACCGGCTACAGAAGGAGTACTTCCACGAGTTCGGCACGTCGCTCCGCGGGCTGATGAACCGCCACGACGTTGACCCGGCGGCGTTCCTCGAGCACGTGCACGACATCGATGTGAGCGTTTTGACGCCGAGCCCCGCTCTGGAGGCGGCGCTGACGGCGCTGCCCGGCCGGAAAATTGTCTTCACCAACGCCTCGGTCGGCCACGCCGAGCGGGTGCTAAACCAGCTCGGCGTCGGCCACCATTTTGCCGACATCTTCGACATCGTCGAGGCCGGCTATATGCCCAAGCCCGAGCCCGAAACCTACCGCAGCGTCGTCGCCCGCTTCGGCCTCGACCCCCGAGCCTCGGTGATGGTCGAGGACATGGCTCGCAACCTCGAACCCGCCGCCGCCTTAGGCATGACCACCGTCTGGGTGCGCACCCGGCCCGACGTCGGCGCGCAAGGCGCCGACTTCGACTACGTCGACCACATCGTTGACAACCTGCCCGACTGGCTCACCGCCGTGGTCGAAGGCGCGATCTGAAGCGCCGTAAAGTTCTTCAGTGAGAACCGGGCTACGCGCCGCCGACGCCCTCGGTGATCAGCCCGGTACCGCCGCAGTTCGGGCACTCCTTGTCGCCCTGCTTGCCGGATCCTGCGCACTTCGGGCATGGCGCCTCGCCGCTGCCGGGCGTGCCGGGCTCGGCCTCGTCGCCGGGGTTGGTGGAAATCCTGGTGTCGCCGTGGAAATCCTGGTGTCGCCGCTCATGAGACCCTCCCACGGTTGTCGTTGAGGCATGACGACAACATGACAGCGGCGCGGAGGTTCCACCCGCGGCGGGATCTTCTGCCCGAAGAGGAAGCGTACACGAGCCGCGGCGCGGCTGCTCGCGCGAACGGACGCGCGGCGCCGCCTCTCGCCGACACTGGCGCGTGCGGGAGAGGGTCGGCGGCGGCTTACGTTACTTCCTGCGTCGCCTTCGGCTTCTTCCGCGGCGTGGGTGCGACGGCCGTCGGATCCGGATAATCGAAGGCGATCTTGCCGTCTTCGAGGTGGACGCGGACCAGCCCGCCCTTCTCCAGCCGGCCGAACAGCAGCTCCTCGGCGAGCGGCTTCTTGATGTGCTCCTGGATCACCCGCGACAGCGGCCGGGCGCCGAAGCGCTGGTCGTAGCCTCTTGTCGCCAGCCACTGCCGCGCCTCGTCGGTGAGCTCGATGGTGACCTGCCGGTCGGCGAGCTGTGCCTCCAGCTGGATCACGAACTTGTCGACGACCCGCCCGACCGTATCCGGCGACAGGCCGGCGAAGGGGATGATGGCGTCGAGACGGTTGCGGAACTCCGGCGTGAACATCCGCTCGATCGCCTCCGTGTCGTCGCCGACGCGGGCCTCGCGTTCGAAGCCGATCGCCGGCTTGACCATCTCGGCGGCGCCGGCGTTGGTGGTCATGATCAGGATCACGTTGCGGAAATCGACGCTCTTGCCGTTGTGGTCGGTGAGCTTCCCGTGGTCCATGACCTGCAGCAGGATGTTGAACAGGTCCGGATGCGCCTTCTCGATCTCGTCGAGGAGCAGCACCGCATGCGGCTGCTTGTCGATGGCGTCCGTGAGCAGCCCGCCCTGGTCGAAGCCGACGTAGCCCGGCGGGGCGCCGATCAGCCTGGAGACGCTGTGACGCTCCATGTACTCCGACATGTCGAAGCGAACCAGCTCGATGCCGAGGATGTGCGAGAGCTGCCGGGCGACCTCGGTCTTGCCGACGCCTGTCGGGCCGGAGAACAGGTAGCAGCCGATGGGCTTCTCGTTTTCGCGCAAGCCGGCGCGGGCGAGCTTGATGGCGCTGGAGAGCGCCGAGATGGCGCCGTTCTGGCCGAACACCACCGTCTGGAGGTCCCGCTCCAGGGTCAGCAGCGCCTTGCGGTCGTCGCTGGAGACGCTCTTGGGGGGGATGCGGGCGATCTTGGCCACCACCTCCTCGACGTCACGCACGGTAACCGTGGTCCGCCGGCGGTTCGCCGGCAGCAGCATGCGGGCTGCGCCCACCTCGTCGATGACGTCGATGGCCTTGTCCGGCAGCTTGCGGTCGTTGATGTAGCGCGCTGCCAACTCCACGGCGGCGCGCAGCGCCTCCTGCGTGTAGCGGACCGAGTGGTGCGATTCGAAGTAGGGCTTGAGCCCGCGCAGGATCTTGACCGTGTCCTCGACCGACGGCTCGTAGATGTCGATCTTCTGGAACCGGCGGACCAGCGCCCGGTCCTTCTCGAAGTGGTTGCGGTACTCCTTGTAGGTCGTCGAGCCCATGCAGCGGAGGTTGCCCGAGGCCAGCGACGGCTTGAGGATGTTCGATGCGTCCATCGAGCCGCCGCTGGTGGCGCCGGCGCCGACCACGGTGTGGATCTCGTCGATGAACAGAATCGCGCCGGGCGTCGCCTCCAGCTCGGAGATGACGTTCTTCAGCCGCTCCTCGAAGTCGCCGCGGTAGCGGGTACCGGCCAAGAGCGAGCCCATGTCGAGGGCGAAGATCGTCGCCTGGCGGAGCACCTCCGGCACTTCACCGCGGACGATGCGCCAGGCCAGGCCCTCGGCCAGCGCCGTCTTGCCGACGCCGGGGTCGCCGACGAACAGCGGGTTGTTCTTGTTGCGCCGGCAAAGGATCTGGATCGTCCTCTCGATCTCGGCGTCGCGGCCGATCAGAGGATCGATGCGCCCTTCGGAGGCCTTCCGGTTGAGATCGACGCAGTATGTTTCCAAGGCTTCATGACCCTTGCGCACAACCTTCTCGCCACTGTTCTCTTCGTCGGCACCATGAACGTTTCGCCGCTTGCTCTCGCCCCCGACCTTGGCGATCCCGTGCGCGATATAGTTGACCGCGTCGAGCCGCGTCATGTCCTGGAGCTGCAAGAAGTAGACCGCGTGCGACTCGCGCTCGGAAAAGAGCGCGACGAGCACATTGGCGCCGGTCACCTCCTCCCGGCCCGACGACTGCACGTGGATCACCGAACGCTGGACGACGCGCTGGAACCCGGCCGTGGGCTTCGGGTCGGTGACCACCGCGGTCTTCAGGCTGTCGAGCTCGTTGTCCACGAACTGACTCAACTCCTGGCGAATCTGGGTGATGTCGACGCCACAGGCCCGCAGCACCGGCGTCGCATCCTGATCGTCGATCAGGGCGAGCAGGAGGTGCTCCAGCGTCGCGTACTCGTGGCGGCGCTCGGTGGCCAGGGCCAGGGCGCGATGAAGCGTCTGTTCAAGATTGCGTGACAGCATGCCGGCCCCTATTCCGATCCGTCCTTCTCAATCGTGCACTGCAGCGGATGCTGGTGCTGGCGCGCCAGGTCCATCACCTGGTTCACCTTGGTCTCGGCGATCTCGTAGGTGAAAACGCCGCAGACCCCGACCCCGCGGTGATGCACATGAAGCATGATGCGCACCGCCTCCTCGTGGCTCTTGGCGAAGAACCGCTCGAGGACGTGGACGACGAACTCCATCGGCGTGTAGTCGTCATTCAGCATCAGAACCTTGTACATCGCCGGCTTCTTGGTCTTGGCCCGCGACTTCGTGACAACCCCCGAGTTGGGCGTGCCGTCATTCGGGTTCTTGTCCTGGCGACTTATCGATGCATCGGATCCTTCGCTCGTTAAGGCGCCGGATTGAGCAGCACTTGTGCAACATTCTGCTAAGGTTGGAAGCGGCTTGGCGCAGCCTCCCAGAGCAGAATATATTCGATTTCGGCCCCGAAGAAAGGCCCGTCCCAGCCGACCAGCCGACAAAGCCACGCTGGCGGCGGAACTGGCGGCGAAACTGGTGGCGGAACCGGCAGCGGCGGCGGCCTCTCCCGCCCGAGCCGGTTCGCGTCCGACTCGAACGAGGGGCAAAGCTACTCGCCGCCATAGACCTTCCCTGCAAGCTTGCCTGCGGTTCAGCCGCACGCTCCGGCAAGCGTCGCCGGCCGGGCCACTCAAGAGCCGTGCCAAGCGCGGCGTTGGCAGTTGCCGCCGCCGCGCCTATCCTCCCCGCGATCCACGCTTGCCGGAGTGCCGCCGATGCCGCCCGCCGCGCTTCATGACCCTGACCGGGCTCAGGCCAGCGCCATCGCCGCGAACCCGCTGGTCGAGTGGATCCTGGGCGATGGCTGGGATGCGCCGGCGCTGCCCGACCTCGTCCGCGGCCTTTGCCAGCGGATGGTCGCGCTCGCCATCCCGCTCTGCCGGATGCGGCTGCACGTGCGCACCCTGCATCCGCAGTACCTCGGCACCAGCTACACCTGGACCCAGGGGCGCGCGGAGCTCGAGGAATTCAACGCCACCTACGCCATCCTCAACGAAGAGCGCTACCAGTCGAGCCCGTTCAAGGCGATCTTCGACGACGGCGTCGGCGGCGTCCGCCGCCGCCTGGACGTCCCCGGCATCGCCCTCGACTATCCGGTCCTGGAGGAGCTGCGCGCGGAGGGAGCGACCGACTACGTGGCGATGCCGATCGTTTTCTCGGACGCGCGCCGCAGCGCCATCACCTTTGCCGCCGACCGCCCCGGCGGTTTTTCCACCGGCGAGCTGGAGGCCATCTACGGCATGCTGCCGGTGCTCTCGCGCCTGCTCGAGGTGCATGCGCTGCGGCGGACGGCGCGGACGATTCTCGAGACCTACCTCGGCCGGGTCAGCGGCGAGCGCGTGCTGAACGGGCTCGTGCGCCGCGGCGACGGCGAGGACATCGACGCCGTCATCTGGTTCTCCGACCTGCGCGGCTCGACGCCGCTGGCCGACGCGCTGCCGCGGCCGGTCTTCCTCGAGCTGCTCAACGGCTACTTCGAGGCCATGGCCGGCTCGGTTCTGGCGCATGACGGCGAGGTTCTGCGCTACATCGGCGACGCCCTGCTCGCGATCTTCCCCTTGGGCGGTGCCGGGACCGCAGGCAGCGTCGCCTGCCGCCCCACCGGCCCGTCGCCGCCTGCGCGCGGGCGCTGGCCGCGGCGCGCGAGGCCATCGCCCGGATGGACGCGCTCAACCAGCGCCGGCTGGAACGCGGCGAGATTCCGTTGCGCTTCGGCATCGGCCTGCACATCGGCGCGGTGATGTACGGCAACATCGGCGTCGACCAGCGCCTGGAGTTCACCGTCATCGGCGCCGCCGCCAACGAGGCGGCGCAGGCTCGAATCCATGTGCAAGACGCTGGACCGGCCGCTGGTGCTCTCGGCCGAGCTGGCGCGGCTGGTGGAGGAGCCTCTGCTCTCGCTCGGCGTCCATGTGCTCCGCGGCGTGCGCGAGCCGCACGAGGTGCTGACGCTCGCGAACCTATAGCTCGGCTGGACCGCTCAGCCGTAGAGCGGCGAGACCCCGAACAGCCAGGGGTGAGCGAGCAGCAAGGCGGCGAACAGGGCAAGGCCGCCTGCGAGCCGTGCCCAGCCAATCTCGCCAGCGCGAAACCGGGTCTGCCGCAGCAGGATCGCCTTGAAGGGAATGAACGAGGTCTGCGCCCGGTACGCCGTCCACTGCTCTCCCAGAACCGCCTGGCGGCGGAAGTCGCTGTGGGCGGCGCCGGCGATGGCGAGGATCGTCAAGCCGGCGAACAGGATCAGGCCGGCCGCGTCACCATTGGCGATCACGTGGGCAAGGCCCCAGAGAGCGACGGCCCACATTACCGGATGGCGAGTCACCCGAAAGATCCCGACCGGCGCGCGGGCGATGTGCGCGGCGGTGTCGGCGCCGACGGCCGTCGGATTGGGGGTGGTGAGCCCGGCGACGAGAAAGACGCAGGCGATCGGCATGAGCAGCAGGGAGAGATGACGCAGGGCGGACGGCGGCGACCAGAGCTCCACGACCGGCGCAGCGTTGTAGGCGATGACGACCCAGGCCAGCAGGGCGATGGCGATCACCGAGTATCCGCCGCGAAAGCCACGCTCGCCCATAGCTGCGGTCAGGCGGTCGCGGATCGGCAGGCTGGAGAGCACGACGTGGCTGGCGACGAACACGACGATGGCCAGGATGAGCGAGCCAAACATGATCCGTCCCTCGCGTACGCGACGCCTCCGCAGCGGCCGCGCCGGTGATGACTGCCGAGGCGGTCGTTAGGCAGCCTCGGCTCATCTTGCACAGGCGAGCCGCAGGACGCTACTCATCCTCGGCGGCAGGCCGGCGGCAGACCAGCGGCAGACCAGCGGCAGACCGCGGCAGGCGATGCCATGAAATAGAACAGGCTTGCGCGAGGTGAGCGTGCTCCCCCGAACCATCTACTTCCTGTGGTACCAGGGCCTGGACCAAGCCCCGCTCGTCGTCCGCAAGTGCCTGGAGTTGTGGAAGGAGAAGAACCCGTCGTGGGAGATCGTGGTCCTGGATCGAGACAGCCTGGGGTGTCACGTGCGGCTGGAGGTGCCGGACGATAAGCTCGCTCGCCTCGAGAAGAACCACCTGGCCGACCTGGTGCGCGTGTACCTGCTCGCCGGCCACGGCGGCGTCTGGGTGGACGCGACCGTCTACTGCATGCGGCCTTTGGACGAGTGGCTGCACGAATGCATGGGCAGCGGCTTCTTCTGCTTTCATCGGCCGGGGCCGGACCGGCTCATATCCAGCTGGTTCCTCGCCGCCGCGAAGGGCAATCCGATACCGGCCAAGATGAAGGTGGAGTTCACGGAATACTGGGCGAAGCATCGTTTCGAGCTCGGCCCGAGGTTCAAGGGGCGATGGGGCAAAGGGATTGAGAGGAAGGCGACGCGCTGGTTCAACCGCAACGAAAACACCACCAGGCACTGGTTCTCGCCCTTCGTGACCCGGTTCCTCAGGATCTACCCGTACTTCGCCCTCCACTACCTGTTCGCCAAGCTCGTGGCCGACGACCCCGCGTGCCGCGACATCTGGAGCCAAACCGCGAAGATCAACGCCGACGGCCCTCACCGTCTGCAGGAGCATGGTCTGTTTGCCGAACTGGATGCCGCGATCAAGGACGAGATCGATCAGGCGCGCTGCCCTCTCTACAAGTTGACCTGGAAGTATGACGCCGGCCGTTACCATGAACGCGCCGTGCTGCATTACCTGCTTGAGGGTCGGAATCCGGCGCAGAGCGCGACCAGCGGCAGGAGTTGAAGATCCGGCAAGGAGCTGCTGCGATGCGACTGCCGGCTAAGCCGGAGGCTCTGCTGGCGGTGCGCTGTGGGCGCCGTGCGGCGGTGCGCTGTGGGCGCCGTGCCATCGTCCGCCCGCTCATCCGCCCGCTCATCCGCCGGCGGAAGATCAGCGTCTCGCGGCGCCGGCCGGGAGACCTCTCGTGGTGAACTACACCTCTGACGGCTCGGGCTGACCCGCCGCCACGCGGCGGGCGCAACCCTGCCCGGTGCCACGGGAATAGCACGGACGGTGGTCTTGTCTTACCTGGGGAACGGCGCTATGGTGCGGCCATTGAGGCTTAAAGCCGATGTTGAATAACAATAACAACGGCGAGGGAGGATAAGGCCGCCTCGGCACGTCAACGTGCCCTGTAGTTCGTACTGAAACTCATCCGCAGGCGGTCGTGCGGGCCAATCTGTGCGCCGAAGTCTTGATGCTTATTTAGATTATAGTTGACCTTAACAAGATCGCGTTTGCCACCGTAGGCCCCGTCCCGGTCCTGTGCGAGATGAGGGCGTTGTCCTGGTTTCAAGCGCGAGTTGCGGCAGCGTGGCTGCCGGCGCGAGGAGGAGCACAAGGATAATGAGCCGACCCACCGACCTGACCCTTCCACCGGACCTGAGCCACGAACGCGGCGTTGGGCCCGTCCGCAGCCAGCGGCCGATCTACGTCGACATGCTTCCTCCTTGCAACAACGCCTGCCCCGCCGGCGAGGACATCCAGGCTTGGCTCGGGCACGCCCAGGCCGGGCGCTTCATGGAGGCGTGGGAGACGATCCTCAAGGACAATCCCCTGCCGGCGGTCCATGGCCGCGTCTGCTATCACCCCTGCGAGACGAGCTGCAACCGCGACCAGCTCGATGGGGCGGTGACGATCCACGCCGTCGAGCGCTTCCTCGGCGACATGGCGCTGGAGCAGAACTGGACGCCGCGGATCGCCTCGGCGGCCAGCGGCAAGCGCATCCTCATCGTCGGCGCCGGGCCAAGCGGCCTGTCGGCCGCGCACCACCTGACGCTGATGGGTCATTCGGTCGAGATCCGCGAGGCCGGGCCCATGGCCGGCGGGATGATGCACTTCGGCATTCCCGCCTACCGCCTGCCCCGCGACGTCCTCGACGGCGAGATCCGCCGGATCGAGCGGATGGGGGTGAAGATCGTCCTCAACCATAAGGTCGAAGACCTTGCCGCCGAGATGGAGGAAGGCGGCTTCGACGCCGCCTTCGTCGCCGTTGGCGCGCACTTGTCGAAGAAGACCGAGATTCCCGGCCGCGACGCGGCGAAGATCTTCGACGCGGTGAGCTTCCTGCGCGACGTCGAATCCGGTGTTGCGCCGAAGCTGGGCCGGAAGGTCGCGATCTACGGCGGCGGCAACACCGCCATGGATGCGGCGCGGGTGGCGATGCGCCTCGGCGTCGAGCCGATGATCATCTACCGCCGCGACCGCGAGCACATGCCGGCGCACGAGTTCGAGGCCGACGAGGCCATCGAGGAAGGCGTCAAGATCCACTGGCTGCGCACGATCAAGTCGATCGACGAGACCGCCTTCACCGTCGAGGTCATGGAGATCGACGAGAACGGCCGCCCCCGCGGCACCGGCCAGTTCGAGACCATCGAGGCCGACGACCTGATCCTCGCCCTCGGCCAGGACACCGATACCGGCTTCCTGAAGAAGGTCCCGGGCGTCGAGTTCCAGAAAGACGGGACGGTCATCGTCGGGCCGAACATGATGACCGGCTTCCCCGGCCTGTTCGCCGGCGGCGACATGGTGCCCTCGGAGCGGACCGTGACCATCGGTGTCGGCCACGGCAAGAAGGCGGCGCGCAACATCGACGCCTACCTGCGCGGCGAGACCTACAGCAAGCCGCCGAAGGGCGGGCTCGCCGACTTCGAGAAGCTGCACCTGTGGTTCTACACCGACGCATCGCAAAGGCCGCAAGGCCATACCGAGTTGCTGCGGCGGCGCACCTCCTTCGAGGAGGTGGTTCAGGGGCTGGCCGAGAAGGACGCGGTCTACGAGGCCAAGCGCTGCCTGTCGTGCGGCAACTGCTTCGAGTGCGACGGCTGTTTCGGCGCCTGCCCGGAGGACGCGATCATCAAGCTCGGACCCGGCAAACGCTACGAGTACAACTATGATCTGTGCACCGGCTGTGCCATCTGCTTCGAGCAGTGCCCGTGCCACGCCATCCAGATGATGCCGGAGCCGGGCCAGGGCCGATAGACGCCGCGGTGCTACGCGGGAAGACGATGAACGACGAGACGACGAACGAACAGACGGGCCGCGCGGCGGCGCCCGAACGGGCGCCCCGGGCAGCGGCCTGAGCGGAGGGAGCGAATGGTTGACACTGCCGTAACCACCATCGATGGCAACGAGGCGGCCGCCTATGTTGCCTTCCGCGTGAACGAGGTCTGCGCGATCTATCCGATCACTCCCTCCTCGACGATGGCGGAGCTCGCCGATCAGTGGGCGAGCGAAGGCAAGACCAACATCTGGGGCAACATCCCCGACGTGGTCGAGATGCAGAGCGAGGCCGGCGCGGCGGGAACCGTCCACGGCGCGCTGCAGGGCGGCGCGCTGACGACGACCTTCACCGCCTCCCAGGGGCTCATGCTAATGATCCCCAACATGTACAAGATCGCCGGCGAACTGACCTGCTGCGTCATCCACGTCGCCGCCCGGGCGCTGGCGACCCAGGGGCTGTCGATCTTCGGCGACCAGCAGGACGTGATGGCGGTCAGGCCGACCGGCTTCGCCCAGCTCTGCTCGAGCTCGGTGCAGGAAGCGCACGACCTGGCGCTGATCGCCCAAACCGCGACGCTCGAGTCGCGCCTCCCGTTCATCCACTTCTTCGACGGCTTCCGCACCTCGCACGAGGTCAACAAGGTCTTCCTCATCCCCGATGCCGTCATGCACGAGATGATCGACGACAACCTCGTCATCGCCCACCGCCGCCGGGCGCTGAACCCCGACAACCCGTTCATCCGCGGCACGGCGCAGAACCCGGACGTCTATTTCCAATCGCGGGAGACGGTGAACGTCTTCTACGCGGCGACGCCGTCCATCGTCGAAGACGCGATGGCCAAGTTCGGCGAACTCACTGGCCGGCACTACAAACTGTTCGACTACTTTGGCGCCCCGGATGCGGAGCGCATCATCATCATCATGGGCTCGGGCGCCGAGACGGCGCGCGAGACCGTCGAGTTTCTGGCCGAGCGTGGCGAGAAGGTCGGCGTCGTCCAGGTCCACCTGTTCCGGCCGTTCTCGGCGAAGCACATGATGGCGGCGATCCCGTCGTCGGTGAAGGCGATCACCGTGCTCGACCGGACGAAGGAGCCAGGCGGCACCGGCGAGCCCCTCTACCTCGACGTCGTCACCAGCTTCGCGGAAGCGATGGCAGCGGGGTCCATGCCAACCGCGGCGATGCCGAAGATCACCGGCGGACGTTACGGCCTGTCGTCGAAAGAGTTCACCCCGGGGATGGTGAAAGCCCTCCTCGACGAGCTGAAGAAGGAGGCGCCGAAGAACCACTACACCATCGGCATCATCGACGACGTTGCCCACACCAGCCTGCCGTTCGACGCGACCTTCCTGACCGAGCCGGACAGCGTTTTCCGGGCGATGTTCTATGGCCTCGGCGCCGACGGCACGGTGGGCGCCAACAAGAACACCATCAAGATCATCGGCGAGGATCCGGATTTCTACGCCCAGGGCTACTTCGTCTACGACTCGAAGAAGTCGGGCTCGCAGACGATCTCGCACGTGCGCTTCGGCCGCGAGCCGATCCGCTCGACCTACCTGATCCAGACGGCCAATTTCATCGGCTGCCACCAGTTCAACTTCATCGAGAAGATGGACGTGCTGGAGTACGCCGCCGAGGGCGCGACCTTCCTGCTCAATAGCCCCTACGGCTCAGACGAGGTGTGGGACCACCTGCCGCGCAGCGTCCAGCAGAAGATGATCGAGAAGAACCTCAAGGTCTACGTCATCGATGCGGCGAAGGTGGCGCGCGACACCGGCATGGGCACGCGCACCAACACCATCATGCAGACCTGCTTCTTCGCCATCTCCGGCGTGCTGCCGCGCGAAAAGGCGATCGAGAAGATCAAGACCGCGATCCGCAAGACCTACGGCAAGAAGGGCGACGAGATCGTCCAGAAGAACTTCGAGGCGGTCGACCACACGGTCGCGCACCTGCATGAGTTGAAGATCCCCGAGGCGGTGACCAGCAGCATCGAGCTGAAGCCGGTCGTGCCAGACCAGGCGCCCGATTTCGTCAAGTCGGTCACGGCGATGATGATGGCCGGCAAGGGTGATGCGCTGCCGGTGAGCGCCATGCCGATCGACGGCACCTACCCCAGCGGCACGACGAAGTGGGAAAAGCGCAACATCGCCCAGTTCGTGCCGGTGTGGGAGCCGGAGATCTGCATCCAATGCGGCAACTGCAGCTTCGTCTGCCCGCACGGCGTGATCCGCTCGAAGCTCTACGACAAGAGCCGGCTGGAGGCGGCGCCGGAAAGCTTCAAGTCGGCGCCCATCGACGCCCGCGGCTTCCCTGACACCCGCTACACCCTGCAGATCTACGTCGAGGACTGCACCGGCTGCTCGCTCTGCGTCGAGGTCTGCCCGGCGAAGAGCAAGGAGGAGGCCGGCAAGAAGGCCATCAACATGCACTGGAAAGAGCCGGTGGTCGAACTGGAGAAGGCCAACGTCAACTTCTTCGAGACCCTGCCGGTGAACGAGCGCTCGCGGGTGGACTTCTCCACCGTCCGCGGCGCCCAATTCCTCGAGCCGCTGTTCGAGTTCTCCGGCGCCTGCGCCGGCTGCGGCGAGACGCCGTACGTGAAGCTAGTCTCGCAGCTCTTCGGCGACCGGCTAATGGTCGCCAATGCCACCGGCTGTTCGTCGATCTACGGCGGCAACCTGCCGACGACGCCGTGGACGGTGAACAGCGAGGGCCGCGGCCCCGCGTGGTCAAACTCGCTGTTCGAGGACAACGCTGAGTTCGGCCTCGGCATGCGCCTCGCCGCCGATCGGCACATGTTCATGGCGCACATGCTGCTCAGCGACCTCAGCGCCCAGATCGGCACCGTCCTGGTCCAGGAGTTGCTGTCAGCGCAGCAGCGCACCGAGTCCGAGATCCGCAAGCAGCGCGAGCGGGTCGCGGCGCTGAAGCAGAAGCTGACGACGATCTCCGCACCCGCGGCGCGCCAGCTCGCCTCGGTCGCCGATCATCTGGTCCGGCGCAGCATCTGGATCATCGGCGGCGACGGCTGGGCCTACGACATCGGCTCTGGCGGCGTCGACCACGTGCTGGCGACGGGCCGCGACGTGAACCTGCTGGTGCTTGACACGGAGGTCTACTCCAACACCGGCGGCCAGGCGTCGAAGTCGACGCCGCTCGGGGCGGTCGCGAAGTTCGCCAACGCCGGCAAGCAGGTCGGCAAGAAGGACCTGGCGCTGCAGGCGATCTCCTACGGCAACGTCTATGTCGCCCGGGTGGCTATGGGCGCCAACCCGCAGCAGACCCTGCTCGCCTTGCGCGAGGCCGAGACCTACCAGGGTCCGTCGCTGGTGCTGGCCTACAGCCACTGCATCGCCCACGGCATCAACATGACCCAGGGCCTCGACCAGCAGAGCCGGGCGGTCCACTCCGGCTACTGGCCGCTGATCCGCTACAACCCGGACGTCCGGGCGGCGGGCGAGAACCCGTTCGTGCTCGACTCGCCCCGGCCGACGATGAAGCTGCGCGACTACGCCGACAACGAGCTGCGCTACCGGATGCTGTCTCGGACCAACCCCAAGCAGGCGGACCGGCTGATGGCGATGGCTCAGGAGGCGGTGGAGCGGAAGTGGAAGCTTTATGAGGAGATGGCGGCGGTGGGCTAGGCCGGCCGAGGCCTACGGCGTCATTGCGAGGAGGCGAAGCCGACGAAGCAATCCAGCGGGGTTGCTCTGGATCGTCACGCCGCTTCGCGGCTCGCGATGACGGCGTGGTGATAATCGGTGTCCACCTTAGGCGAGGCACCGAGGCGGATGCCGCATCTGCGGGTGCGACACGGACAGACGAAAGCACAAGGATTCCACTGAAATGGATCTGGCAACGACGTATCTCGGGCTCGAGCTGAAGCACCCGATCGTGGCCTCGGCCTCGCCGCTGTCGCGGACGCTCGACGGCATCAAACGCATGGAGGATGCCGGCGCGGCGGCGGTCGTGATGTTCTCGCTGTTCGAAGAGCAGATCAAGCACGACAACGACTTCTTCGATTACATGATCGAGGCCGGCAACGACCAGTTCGCGGAGTCGCTCACCTACTTCCCGCATGTCGAGGATTACCGGGTCGGCCCTGAGTCCTATCTGGAACTGATCCGCAAGGCGACCGAAGCGACCGACATCCCGATCATCGCCAGCCTCAACGGCATCACCAAGGCCGGCTGGACCGACTACGCCAAGGAGATGCAGCAGGCCGGCGCCAAGGCGATCGAGCTTAACGTCTACTACATCCCCGCTGGCATCGACATCACCGGCTCGGAAGTGGAGCAGCGCTATCTCGACGTCGTCGCGGCGGTGAAGTCGGCGGTCACCGTGCCGGTGTCGGTGAAGCTGAGCCCGTTCTTCAGCTCCACCGGCGACATGGCGAAGCGTCTGGTCGCAGGCGGCGCCGACGGCCTGGTGCTGTTCAACCGCTTCTACCAGCCGGACTTCGACCTCGACGAGCTCGAGGTGGTGCCGGACCTGGAGTTGAGCTCGGCCAGTGAGATCCGCCTGCCGCTGCTCTGGATCGCCGTCCTCCACGGCCGGCTGAAGTGCTCGCTGGCGGCGACCCGTGGCGTGCAAACCGGGGTCGAGGTGATCAAGTACGTGATGGCCGGAGCCGACGCGGTGATGACCACCTCGGCGCTGCTGCGCAACGGTGTCGGCCACATGAAGACGCTGCTCGACGGCATGAGCGGCTGGATGGACCGGCGCGGCTACGAACTCGGTCAGGCAGATGAAGGGTTCGATGAGCCAGCTCAAGGTTGGCGACCCGTCGGCGTTCGAGCGGGCCAACTACATCAAGGTGCTGCAGAGCTACAAGAGCCCGTACATCGAGCCCCTGGGCCACGCCCCGGCGGTGGCGCAGCGGTAAGGACGGTGCGATGAGTTGAACCAGAACCCGTTGGCGTCATTGCGAGGAGGCGAAGCCGACGCGGCAATCCAGTGCATTGAGGACTGGATCGCCACGCCGCTGCGCGGCTCGCGATGACGCTATTGTTGGGCTGGTGCTGCAACCTCATCACCTACCGCCCTAGCCGCCTGCTCGCTCCGCTTACCTGTCACGGCCGCGCCCGGTCGCCGGCGCCCTAAGCCATCGACCCCTCACCCTCCCGCTCCGCGGGTCCTCCCTCTCCCGCTCGCGGGAGAGGGTCGGGGTGAGGCTGCCGCCACGGTCCGATCCGGATACATTCTGGACAATTTGGACCGGATAGATGGTTGACACTCTTCTTGCTGAGCAGGGAGGAGTGTCATGGGCTGGGGTGCCTCGGTGGAGGAGGAGAAGCTTCGATTTGTGGCCGACTGGAAGCGTGGCGGAATGACCATGGTTGCGCTCTGTGAGAGTTACGGGGTCAGCCGCCAGACCGGCTATGCGCTGTTGCGTCGGTATGAGGCTGCGGGTCTCGAGGGTTTGCGGCCGCGCTCGCGGGCGCCGCACCACCCTGGCCGGGCGATGACCGACGAGGTGGCGGCGGCGATCCTCGAGTTGCGGCGCGAGCGGCCGAGCTGGGGTGCGAAGAAGCTCAGGGCGGTCCTGATCGAGCGGCGCCCGGAGATCGTCTGGCCGGCGCCCTCCAGCATGGGCGAACTGTTGCAGGGAGACTGTCAACCATGTCTCCGGTCCATAGTGTCAACTATGTCTCCGGTCGCGCACCATGAGACGACGCCATGACCGAGCGGGTGCTGATCGTCGACTTCGGCTCGCAGGTGACCCAGCTCATCGCGAGACGGGTGCGCGAGAGCGGCGTCTACTGCGAGATCCACCCGTTCCATCGGGTCGACGACGCCTTCCTCGACGCCTTCGCGCCGAAGGCCGTGATCCTCTCCGGCGGCCCCGCCTCGGCGCTCGATGGCGACGCACCTAGGCCACCCGCTGGGCTGTTCGACCGCGGCGTGCCCGTGCTCGGCATCTGCTACGGCCAGCAGGTGGTGGTGGCCGCTCTGGGCGGCGCGGTGGAGCGCGGGGAAGCCCGCGAGTTCGGCCGCGCCGACATTGAGGTGGTCGACGACTGCGCCCTCTTCGGCGAGGCGGCGCGCGGCCAGCGCCAGCCGGTGTGGATGAGCCACGGCGACCACGTCAGCGCCCTGCCCCCGGGCTTTCGCTCCATCGCCGTCTCCTCAGGTGCGCCGTTTGCCGCCATCGCCGACGATGCCCGCAGGCTCTATGGCGTGCAGTTCCACCCGGAGGTGGTGCACACCCCGCGCGGCGCCGAGTGGCTTGCCAACTTCACCCACCGCATCGCCGGCTGCACCGGCGACTGGACCATGGCCGCGTTCCGCGACCAGGCCATCGAATCAGCGCGCGCCAGGATCGGCCGCGGCCGGGTCGTTTGCGGGCTCTCCGGCGGCGTCGATTCCTCGGTCGCGGCGGTGCTGCTGCACGAGGCCGTGCGCGATCAGCTCACCTGCATTTTCGTCGATACCGGGCTCCTGCGCGAAGGCGAGGCCGCCGAGGTCGTGGAGCTCTTCGGCCACCACTACAACATCCCGCTCGTTCACGTCGACGCGTCGCAGGCGTTCCTCGGGGCTTTGGCCGGCGTCACCGACCCGGAAGGCAAGCGCAAGAGGATCGGCGCCACCTTCATCGACGTCTTCGAGGCTGAGGCTAACAAGCTCGGCGGCGCCGACTTCCTCGCCCAGGGCACGCTCTACCCGGACGTGGTCGAATCCGTCTCGGTCCACGGCGGCCCCAGCGCCACCATCAAGTCCCATCACAATGTCGGCGGCCTGCCGGAGCGGATGAACCTGGAGCTGGTCGAGCCGCTGCGCGAGCTGTTCAAGGACGAGGTGCGGATCTTGGGCCGCGAGCTCGGCCTGCCCGACGCGCTGCTCGGCCGCCACCCCTTCCCCGGTCCCGGCCTCGCCGTGCGCATCCTAGGCGAGGTCACGCCCGAGCGCTGCGCGCTCTTGCGGCGGATCGACGCCGTCTTCATCGACGAGATCCGCAAGGCCGGCCTCTACGACGCCATCTGGCAGGCCTTCGCCGTGCTGCTGCCGATCCACAGCGTCGGCGTCATGGGCGATGCCCGCACCTACGATCAGGTGGCGGGCTTGCGCGCTGTCACCTCCACCGACGGCATGACCGCCGACAGCTTCGCCTTCGACCACACCTTCCTCGCCCGCGTCGCCGCTCGCATCGTCAACGAGGTCAAGGGGGTGAACCGCGTCGTCTACGACCTCACCTCGAAACCCCCCGGCACCATCGAGTGGGAATAATTTTTGCCCATCCGAGGGTATCCGAAACTACGCCACAGTGCGACGCAACCATTTGAAAACCTAGCTAAATAATTCACCGCCACCTATCGGTAGCTATCGGTGGGCATGAATCGCGTCTGGCCGTCGCGGGGAATGAGGCTCGTGACGGTACTTTTCGATCTAAAGCATTGAACTGGAAGCGCTTTTGTCGCTAAGGCCTCCAAAAACCGAGTGACGGTACTTTTCCGCGAGGAGGCCCCGAATGTTGACCGATGCGGCACTCAAGTGCCTGAACCAAGAGCCAAAATGTGCAAGGTGACGGACCGCGACGGCATGTACGTGCGTGTTCGCGCCGTCGGGCGCCATCTCCTTCAGGCTCGACTATCGGCTGAACGGCAGGCGGGAGACCGTCTATCTCGGCAAGTACGCCCGAGATGGATCTCGCTCGCCCGGGCTCGCGAACTATGCCTGGACGCGCGCCGGGCGATCAGTGAGGGGCGGTCCCCCGCCGTCGAGAAACAGCGGGAGAAGCGCCGGATCAAGGAAGCCAAGAGCTTCGGCGAGTTCGGCGAGAAGTGGCTGGCGGGCGCGCCGATGGCCGACAGCACGCGCGCGATGCGCCGCTCGATCTTCGAGCGAGAGCTTATGCCCGTCTGGCGGAATCGTCTCCTGACCGAGATCACGCCCGATGACCTGCGCGCCCACTGCGCCAAGATCCCTGATAGCGCCGGAATTGAAGCGCGATGAGCGCGAGCAGCACGGACTTGCCCGCGCCCGTCGGCCCGACGACCAGCGTGGCCAACGTCGCCGACATGCAGCGAAAAGCGAAACGGCGCGCTGCCCTCGGTCTTGCCATAGAGCAGCGGCGGCGCACCGAAATGCTCGTCGCTTTCCGGCCCCGCCCACACCGCCGAGAGCGGGATCATGTGGGCGAGGTTCAGGGTGGATATCGGCGGCTGCCGGACGTTGGCGTAGATATGACCGGGCAGCGAACCGAGCCAGGCGTGAACGCCGTTGATGGTCTCGGGCATCGCGGTGAAGTCGCGGCCCTGGATCACTTTTTCCACCAAACGCAGCTTCTCGTCGGCCGTGCGCGGATCGGCGTCCCAGACGGTGACGGGGCAGTCACATAGGCCTGGCCGGCATAGTCGGCCCCAAGCTCCTGCAGGGCCATGTCGGCGTCGGCGGCCTTGTTCGCAGCGTCGGTGTCGACGAGCGCGGACGCCTCGTTGGTCATCACCTGGCCGCCGAGAGGCGCTCTCCCGTATCGGACAGGCCGTCAGAGAGCCGGTCGACCCAGAGCCGCCCATCGGAGTTGAGCATCACCTCGACGATCGCGGGGTCTTCCAGGAATTGGGCGACCGCAGGCCCCAGCGCGGTGCGCAACATGCGTGCACCGCGTGAGGCTGCTTCCGATTGCTGGTGATTGACCGCCACGTCGTTCCCATTCGCTTGCGGGCCCGCGCGACGCGCGGCCCTGGATCGGGGATGAGTAGGAAGGACAGGAATTGGGGCGCTGCAACAACGCTCAGGGGGTCATCGTACGCTAGCGAAGAAAGACAGGTAATCGGCGGGGTGCCGAGTCCTGGCATCGCCTGCAGGGCGTCGGCGAACGAGGATGCCAGAGCAGACGATGAACGCCTGGTGAGCGCACTCAAGCGACAGTTGACATCAGACTTCTTTTGCTTGCGGCCAATTCCGCTATGAATCCCTGGTGCCCGGGGGTGTCATGACGATCGAGCGATTCCACCTACTTCGCAATGTCGGCCAGTTCGACTCTGTCAATGCCAGCGCAAATCTCACTTTGAGCCCGCTGACGTTGGTCTATGCCGAAAACGGGCGAGGCAAGACCACGCTTGCGGCGATCCTTCGCTCGCTCAGTACCGGCGACCCTGCACTCATCGAGGACCAACACCGCCTTAGGGCCGCCAATCGCCCACATATCTGGTTCCAGGTTGATGTTCGCAACCCAACCTTATCGGCGAACCATCGCTGACCAGCCAAGCCGCCGCTCGCTCGCTACAGCGCTACCCCACGGCGCGCTCGCTCGCGGCTGCCTCCGCCAGCTACACCATCACCAGGGACGTGACCGCCGCGAGTTTTGATCGCAGTTTTGGGGATTGGTTTCAATCCGCGCTCCCGCGCGGGGAGCGACGTCGCTTCACCACGCAAACGGCCCTCGCCCGCGAGTTTCAATGCGCGCTCTCGCGCGGAGAGCGACCGCGTGCAGTTTACACGATGTTCAAGAACGAGGAATTGGCGTGTCGGCGCGAACCGGGCGGAGCGGGTGTACCTCATGGAAACAAAGATGAAATTCGCCGATCTGCGGCATCGCGAGCCGCGCGGAGCGAATGCACGTACCCAGAGGTTTCTGCGCAGCACCGCTTCGTTGCCATCCCTGGCCGCGTCGAGTAGCTTCCGCCCGCTCGCAAGGAAACGGCGGAACCAAGATGGGATCGACGAGCAGCGATGCGCCCGGCGCGCTCAAGGCGGCGCTTCTCGGGCGCTTTGATCGCCAGCGGCTTCGGCGGGTTCTCCAGGCGGTCGGGTTCGATGCGACGCATTGGGTGCGCATTGTCGCCTACCGGCAGGCGCGGGCCTGGCTCGACGAGGTGGGCATTGCCGCGCTCGACACACTCGAGATCGCGCCCGGGCACTACTGGCGGCAGCTTCCCTTCCGGTCGTACAGGACCGTCTCCTTTCCCGACTTCGACATCTGCCGCGACGTTCTTTCCGAGCGGTTCGACCTGATCATCGCCGATCAGGTCTTCGAGCACGTGCGCACACCCTGGACCGCCGCGCGGAACGTCCGTGCCATGCTGCGTCCCGGCGGCCACTTCCTCTGCTTTGCGCCGTTCCTGCTGAAGGTCCACGGCTACCCCGACGACTGCACTCGCTGGACGGATAGCGGCCTGCGCTGGCTGTTGGAGGACGCTGGGTTCGAGGCGGCGAAGATCAGGACCGGGTCGTGGTGGAACCGGCGGTGCGCGGTCGCCAACTTCCGCCATGGTTGGCGGATGTACGGATTCGGCCGGAGCCTGAAGAACGACCCCGCTCTTCCGGTGATGACCTGGGCCATCGCCCAGGCCTAACCGGTCGAGCGTACCCTTTCCGCAAACCACGCCGACGGGAGGAGCTCGGGAGGAGTTCGGGAGGAGCGCACGAAATGCGCACCCCGAGAAGTTCGAGGCCGTTACGGAGCGGCGCCGCTACGGCCCCTGCGCAGGCGGCGGCGCCGGCAGGCGGACGGTGACGCACAAGCCGCCGCCGTCCTGGTTCGCGAGCCGAACCTCGCCGCCATGGGCGAGGACCGTGGAGCGCGCGACCGTTAGCCCTAGTCCCGTGCCGCCGGTCTCGCGGCTGCGGCTGCTTTCCAGCCGGTAGAAGGGATCGAACACCCGGTCGAACTCGGCCGGCGGGATGCCCGGGCCGTCGTCGGCGATGGTGACGACGTACTCGCCGGCGTCCCTGACGAGGGCGACGCGGGCCCTCTGCCCGTATTTCAGTGCGTTCTCGACCAGGTTGCCGAACGCCCGCTTGAGCGCGAGCGGCCGGCAGGCAAGCGGCGCGTACCATGCCTCCAGCAGGACGACGTCGTGGCCGACATCGACGAGATGATCGCAGACCGTATCCAGGATGGTGGCGATGTCGACCGTGCGCACCTCCTCCCCGGTGGCGTCGCCGCGCAGAAAGTCGAGCGTCGACTGGATCATCGCCTCCATCTCATCGAGATCGCTCTCGATCGTCCGGCGCAGGTCGTGGTCGGCGACGAACTGCGCGCGCAGCCTGAGCCGCGTGATCGGTGTCTTCAGGTCGTGCGAAACGGCGGCGAGGGTCTGCGTCCGGTCCTCGATCAGGCGCTTGATCCGGGCCTGCATGCGATTGAAGGCGCTGGCCGCTGCCCTCACCTCGCGCGGCCCCTCGGCCGGCAGCTCCGGCGAGGCGGCGCTGGTTCCGATGCGATCGGCAGCGGCAGAAAGCGAGCGTAGCGGCGCCGTCACCGAGCGGACCAGGAACACCGAGACGAGCAGGGTGCCCAGCGCCATCGCGCTCATCGAGGCGAGCACGCCGTGGTCATCCGCGGCGGCGGCCACGGGTAGCGTCGAGATGTTGAAGTTCAGCCAGCTCTCATCCGGCAACCGGACCGACGCCAGTAGCAGATGCTGGTCGGCGTCGGCGGCCGCAGGTGAAGCGCCTTCGTCGGCGAAGGCGAGGCGGACCTGGCCGTCGGCGATGTCGGGCGCCAGGCCCCGCAGCCGCTTGCGGATCGGCGCAGCGCGCGGGCTTTCGGAGCGTGGCGGGTTCACCAGGCTGCGCGCGCTCCAATGGATCTTCATGGTTGCGGTGGACAACGTATGCGCCGTCCGTTCCCGCTCGTTCACGGGCAGGCCGGCGACCACGCGCTGCACGGAGATTAGATGCTCGGCGAGGTGCTCTTCCCGCGTGCTCCCCAGCAGCTCCTCGATGCCGAGCTGGTAGATCCAGATGCTCCAGAGATGGAACAGGCCGAGGCTGAACAGCAAGATGACGGTCGTGCGCCCGGCAAGCGTATCGGGGATCAGCCGCCTCAGCACCGCTTGACCGTCGGCAGGAAGATGTAGCCGGCGCCCCGCACCGTCTTGATCAGCGGCGGCGCGCTCCCGTCGCTTTCGAACTTGCGGCGAATGCGGCTGATCTGGACGTCGATGCTGCGGTCGAACGGGTTGGAGGCGCGGTTGCGCGCCAGCTCCAGCAGCTGCTCGCGCGAGAGGATGCGGTTCGGGTGTTCGACGAGCGCGATCAGCACGTCATACTCGCCGCCGCTGAGGTCGACGACGACCCCGGCCGGCGACGTCACCTCGCGGCGCAGGGTGTCCAGCGTCCAGCCGGCGAAGGTGATCATCCGGCCACCCGCCGCCGCCTCTCGCGGCCCGGCGGCGGCGCGGCGCAGGACGGCGCGGATGCGCGCCAAGAGCTCGCGCGGATTGAACGGCTTGGGCAGATAGTCGTCGGCGCCCACCTCGAGGCCGACGATGCGGTCGGTATCCTCGCCCTTGGCGGTGAGCATGATCACCGGAACCGAGGATGCTTTGCGCAGCTCCCGGCAGAGATCGATCCCGGAGGTCCCGGGAAGCATCAGGTCGAGGATGATCAGGTCGATCACCGCGCCGGCCAGCGTCTCACGCATCTCGCGGCCGTCGCGGGCGCCGGTGACCCGGTAGCCGTTCTCGCGCAGGAACTGCCCGAGGAGGGTCCGCACCTGGCTATCGTCATCGACGACGAGGATGTGCGCTTCCCGGTCCATCCTTAGTCCATCGGCCCTTCAGTCCATCCGCCCAGCCCAATGGGGCGCGTAGCGGCCGAGCTGCTGACGTTGCCCCGGCAAGGTCAGGGCGAGCACGACCTTCATCCCCCCGTCGGCGCAGAACAGGTAGACGACGATCGCGTTCCTCTGGCAAGCGGGTCGAAGACACCGTACGCGCTCGACGATGCTGGTGCTTTGCCGCCCGGTAACGAAGTGTTTCCCGTGCGGGGACGTGCACGGGCGGAGCCGGCAACTCTTTTTTACAATCCGGCAAAATTGCGGAGACGCCGTGCGGGTACGGTTTCCTGGTCGTCCACAGGTCATGCTTCGGAGGCCAAATGAGTTCCTGGCCCGCCTGCCGGTACCGCCGCCAGAAGCGCAAGCGCTCCATTTTGGGCTCGATCTGCCCAAACCGCACGCGCCACGTCGCCTAGATGCCGAACGGCATGCGGCGTTTCGCGCCCCTCGCCCTCTATTGCCTGTTCGCCGGCTTCCTCTCTCCGTCGCCTGCGGTGGCGGCCGAGGGGCCGCTGGTGCAGGCCGCGCCGGGCAGAGGCGCCGGAGAGCCGCTCGGCCGGTCGCTGAACGAGATGCTGGCGACTGCCCGGGCGATGAACCCGGCGCTGGCGGCGGCGGCGCTCGACGCTCATGCGGCGCAGCTTCGGGTCGGCGCCACTGGGCGCTACCCGGACCCGATGCTGCGCACCGAGTTCGAGGACATCACCGGCGACGGCAACCGCTACGCCCCGGACACGCTCGGCCGCATCAAGTACACGGTCGAGCAGACGATCCCGCTGTGGGGGAAACTCGGCCTGGAGCGGAAGATGGCGATGGCGGAAGCGGACGCCGCCGCCGGGCAGCGCCGCGCCGTCGAGACCGAGCTGGCGGCCCGGATCAAGGTGGTGTTCGCCAACGCCTACGCGACCGAGCAGGCGATCCGCATCAACGAGGAGTTGCTGGAAACAGTGGCGGCCATCGCCCGCGTCGCCCAAAGCCGCTACGCGCAAGGTGCCGGCGGCCAGCAGGAGGCGGTCATGGCCGAGGTGGAGCGCGGCAGGCTGCAGGCGGACCTGGCACGCCTCGGTGGCGACCGCCGGACGTGGCAAGCGCAGCTGAACGCCCTGCTCAACCGGCCGGTCGCGACTCCCCTGGCGCCGCCGGCGGAGCTGCGGCCTGTTCCACCACCGGAGGCGCTCGGGCTCGAAGCCCTCATCGATCGGGCGCGGCAGGCCAGTCCTGAGCTGGCGATGGATGCGGCGCGCATCACCGCCGACCGCCGCGCGGCGGAGCTGGTGCGGAGAAACTGGTATCCGGACGTGACCCTTGGCCTCTCGGTCTTCGATAGGGACGAAGGCCGTGACCGCGACTTCGGTGGCTACGAGGCGATGGTGTCCTTCGACGTGCCGTTGCAGTGGGGCCTGCGCCGGGCACGGGAAGGCGAGGCGCAGGCGAGGCTCGCGGCGTCGCAGGCCCGCCGCGAAACCACCAGCCTCGACCTGCAAAGCCAGATCGGCATCGCACACGCGGCCCTGGTCTCGGCCCAGCATGGCGAGCGGATCCTGAACGACGTCAATATCCCGCAGACCAAGGTGGTGCTGCAGTCGGCTTTGGCCGGCTACCAGCTTGGCCGGGTCGATCTGCCGGCCGTGCTGCTGGCCGAGCAGGCGGTGCTGCGCGTGGCACTGGACCGCGTCACCCTGCTGGCTTTGCAACAGGTGCGCCTCGCCGAGATCGAGCGGGTGATCGGAGAAGAGCTGTGAGGTGGTTCGCGTTCGCCGCCGTGGCGCTCCTCGCCGCCGCCCTCGGGCTCGCCGGCGGCTACTGGCTGTCGGAGCAGCAGCAGGCTCCTCCCGCCTGGTTAGCCGGTTCCGAGCGGGTGAACGAGCACGCCGGCCATGGCGACCGGGCCGAGCCGGGCGCACGGGCGGTGCTCTACTACAAGGACCCGATGGGAGGGGCGGACACCTCGCCGGTGCCGAAGACGGACGCGATGGGGATGGACTACATCCCCGTCTATGCCGACGAAGGTTCGGCCGAAGCCCCGGCGCATCAGCATGGCGAAGAGGCCCCGGCAGCGGCGGCTCGACCTGCCCAGGGGGAGCGCAAGCCGCTTTACTACCGCAACCCCATGGGCCTGCCGGACACCTCGCCGGTGCCAAAAAGGGACCCGATGGGCATGGACTACATCCCGGTCTATGCCGAGGAGGCCGAAGCCGCCGCACAAGGCGTCGTCCGGATCTCGCCCGAGCGGATCCAGATGATCGGCGTGCAGAGCGAACCGGTGGCCCGTCGCAACCTCGTTCGCCCGGTGCGCGCGGTCGGCACGGTGCAGTTCGACGAGCGGGGGACGTATGTCGTCTCGACCCGCTACGAGGGCTGGATCGAGCGGCTCCTGGTCAACACCACCGGCCAGACCGTGCGCCAAGGGCAGCCGCTGATGGAGGTCTACTCGCCGGACCTGGTCCTGGCGCAACAGGAGTACGCGCTGCTGCGCCAGTCGATCGCGGAGGGCGGCGGCGGCGAGGGTGCGGGGACCTCGCGCCAGCTGCTGGCGGGAGCCGAACAGCGGCTGCGCTTCCTCGACGTCCCCGCGGGCACGCTGGCGAGCCTCAAGCGCGGCGGGGAGCCGCGGGCGCGGGTGACGATCCCATCGCCGGTCACCGGCACCGTGATTGAGAAGCCGTCGGTCCAGGGGATGCGGTTCATGCGGGGCGATGCGCTCTACCGGATCGTTGACTTGTCGGCCGTCTGGGTCATCGCCGATGTCTTCGAACAGGACCTCGCCGGCGTGCAGATCGGCCAGGAGGCGATGGTCGGCGTCAAGGCCTACCCTGGCCGGAGCTTCACCGGTCGTGTCGCCTTCATCTACCCGACCGTCGGCGCCGAAACGCGCACCGCCAAGGTGCGAATCGAGATCCCCAACCCCGACGGCCTGCTCAAGGCCGGCATGTACGCCAGCGTCGAGATCACGTCGCCGCTCGGGCCGCGGGACGTTCTCGCCGTCCCGGAGTTCGCCGTGCTCAAC
>CAVVAX010000002.1:0-11638 GCA_963746275.1 uncultured Alphaproteobacteria bacterium | reverse complement strand
TCAACAAAGACAACTTTAGCGGTGGTGTCAACATCTTCCGGCCTCTGAAGATGCATTCCGCTTCGCGGCGACACACCGTCACCGGCCTTGTGGCGGCTTCCTCCACGGTCCGATCGGGCCGGCCCCTCGCCAACTCAGCGGACCTTCGGCTACACTCGCGGCGCGCATCGCTGGCGCTCGGGGAGCAAAATGCTGAAGCAGCCCTACCTCCTGTTCGTGGGCGATGCCCGCGACAAGCTGGCGGCGAAATCGGCCGTCGGCGTCCTGCAGTGGCGGCCGGAACTGTGCGTCGGCCAGGTGCGGCTCGATGGCTGCCGGGTCTCCCTCGACCTGCCGGTGATGAGTGTCCAGGAGGGTGCGGGGGCGGGCGCGCGAACGCTGCTGATCGGCGTCGCCAATGCCGGCGGGACCATCCCAGGGCACTGGATTGAGACGTTCGCGGCCGCCCTGCGCGCAGGGCTCGACCTGGCGAACGGCCTGCACGACCGGCTCACCGACATCCCCGACCTCGTCGCCCTGGCGACGGTGAACGGCTGCCACCTGCACGATGTCCGCCATCCGCTCCGCACCTTTGGCGTCGGCACGGGTGAGCCGCGCTCCGGCCGGCGGCTGCTCACCGTCGGCACCGACTGCTCGGTCGGCAAGATGTACGCAACCCTGGCGCTGGAGCGGGAGATGCGCGCCCGCCGGCTAGCCTGCGACTTCCGCGCCACCGGCCAGACCGGCATCTTCATCGCCGGCGCCGGCGTTGCCGTCGACGCGGTGGTTGCCGATTTCATCTCCGGCGCCGCAGAATGGCTGGCTCCGGCGGCGGCAGAGGATCACTGGGACCTGATCGAGGGGCAGGGTTCGCTGTTTCACCCGTCCTTTGCCGGCGTGAGCCTTGGCCTGCTCCACGGCGCCCAGCCCGACGCGCTGGTCATGTGCCACGAGCCTGTGCGCAGCCACATGCGCGGCCTGCCCAACCGGCCTCTTCCGGACATCGCGGCCTGCATCGAGGCGAACGTCGCCGCGGCGCGGCTGACCAGCTCCGAGGTTCGCTGCGTCGGCGTCGCGGTCAACACCAGCGAGATGCCGAAGGCGGAGGGCGAGGCCTACCTCGCCCGGCTCGAAGCCGAGCTGGGCCTGCCTTGCGTCGATCCGCTGAAAACCGGCGTTGCCGCCATCGCCGACCGCCTGCTTGAATGATGCGGCGGCTCGCGGTTCGCCACGAGACCTGGCCGCTGGCTAGGCCCTTCGCCATCGCCCGGGGGATGAAAATTGCGGCCGAGGTGGTGGTGGCCGAGATCGAGGACGAGGGCGGGATCGGTCGTGGCGAGTGCGTTCCGTATGCCCGCTACGGCGAGACGGTCGAAGGCGTGATCGCGGCGATCCAGGCGCTTGCCGATGCCATCGCCGCCGGCATGAACCGCGAGGCGCTGCAGGCGGCACTGTCCGCCGGAGCCGCCCGCAACGCGTTGGACTGCGCGCTCTGGGATCTCGAGGCGAAACGGGCGTGCGTGCGCGTCTGGACCCTGGCGGGGCTGGGCTCGCCGAAGCCGCTGCCGACGGCGACGACGCTGTCGCTGGACGCGCCGGAGCGGATGGCCGCCGCGGCCGCCAACGCCGTGGCCGCGGGTGCGAGCCTGCTGAAGGTCAAGGTCGGCGGCGAGGCCGTCCTCGAGCGGGTGGCCGCGGTTCGGGCGGCAGCAGCCGATGCCCGGCTGGTCGTCGACGCCAACGAAGGCTGGACCTTGCAGATGCTCCAGCGGCTGGTGGGCCCGCTGCATGAGCTGGGCGTCGAGATGATCGAGCAGCCGTTGCCGGCGGGAAGGGATGGGGCTTTAGCCGGGTTCGCCTCGCCGGTCGCCCTGTGCGCCGACGAGAGCTTTCACACCATCGCCGAGCTCGACCGGCTCGAAGGCTACCGCATGGTCAACGTCAAGCTCGACAAGACCGGCGGGCTGAGCGCGGCGCTACCGCTCGCCGCAGCGGCGCGCGCACGGGGCCTCGCGGTGATGGTCGGCTGCATGGTCTCGACCTCGCTGGCCATGGCGCCGGCGACGCTGCTGGGCGAGGGGGCTTCGATCGTCGACCTTGATGGGCCCTTGTGGCTCGCCCGCGACCGCGAGCCGGCGCTGTCCTACGCCGGCGGGCTGGTCCATCCGCCGGACCCGGCGCTGTGGGGATAGCCGCGGCAGATCCACGCAGCCGCCAGATTGGGCCGATCCGCAGCCTCAGCTTCGGCGCAGGACCGTCACCCGCATCGGCTGCTCGAACTCCCAGCCGTCTTCGCGCTGGATGGCGAGGCGGCGGAAATTGGCGGCAATCTCTTCCTCCTGCTCCTCGAAGAGATCGCGGATGTGCGGGTTGATCGAGGTCAGCCGGTCGTGGAAGGCTTGGAAATCGGGAAAGAAGACGGTGTCGAGGTGGGTGAGATGCTTCTCCAGGAGCAGGCCGAACTCGGGGGCGAAGCGCAGCGCATCCTGAGCCCGTTGTCGCGCCAGGGTCTCGTCATGGGCCGGCTGCATCAGCTCGAAATACGGCCCCTCCGGCATCGGCTCGGAGATGTAGAGGATACCGCCGGAGCGCAGCACCCGCGCCGCCTCGCGCAACGCCTTCATCAACCCGTCGGCATCGACGTGATGCAGGCTGTTGAAATAGATGATGACGTCGGCCGACCGACTGGGGACCGGCAGGTCTTCGGCCAGCCCCTGGATATAGTGCTCATCGGCCACCGGCTTGATCGAGCGGGCGCGGGCGAGCGCCTTCGGGCTGACTTCGACGCCGGTGACGTGCGCGCCCCCGGCCGCCAGGAAGCGCGTCAGCCAGCCGTCACCGCAACCCACGTCGATGACAGTGGCATTGGCGAGGTTCAGGGTCTCCCCCATGATGTCGGTGCTGCTTCGCCTGTCCATGTCTCGCCCTGATATTTCGCCCCTGGCGGCGGTGCCGCGGCGCTCGCTAAAACTGAGGTAGCCAGCTTTTACTGGATATGGCCCATGAGGGAAACATTTGAAGATATTCGCGAAGGTGTCCGTGCGCTCTCCGCCGGCTTCCCCGGTGACTACTGGCGCCGGCTCGACGAGGAGCGCGCATACCCGAGTGCCTTCGTCGGCGCATTAACCGAGGCTGGGTACCTCGCCGCCCTGATCCCGGAGGCCTATGGCGGTAGCGGCCTGCCTCTCGCCGCAGCGGCGGCGATCATGGAGGAGATCCACAAGAGCGGCTGCAACGGTGCCGCCTGCCACGCGCAAATGTACACCATGGGCACCGTGCTGCGCCACGGCAGCGAGGCGCAGAAGCGGGCGGTCCTGCCGAAAATCGCCGATGGCTCGCTCAGGCTGCAGGCGTTCGGGGTGAGCGAGCCCACCAGCGGCACCGACACCAGCCGGATCCGCACCACTGCGGTGCGCGACGGCAACGAGTACATCATCAACGGCCAGAAGGTGTGGACGTCGCGGGCCGAGCACTCCGACCTGCTGCTGCTGCTCGCTCGGACGACGCCGCGCGACCAGGCCGCCCGGCCGCACGACGGCATGTCGGTGTTCCTGGTCGATCTCGGCGAGGCCGCAGGCCGGGGCCTCACAATCAAGCCGATCCGGGCCATGATCAACCACCACACGACCGAACTCTTCTTCGACGAGCTCAGGATCCCGGCCGACAGCCTTATAGGCGAGGAGGGCAGCGGCTTTCGCTACATTCTCGACGGGATGAACGCCGAGCGCATCCTGATTGCCGCCGAGTGCATCGGCGACGCCCGCTGGTTCATCGCCAAGGCTAGCGCTTATGCCTGCGAGCGGGTCGTCTTCGGCCGGCCCATCGGCCAGAACCAGGGCATCCAGTTCCCCATCGCCCGCGCCTACGCGGCAACGGAAGCCGCGAGCCTGATGGTCGAGCGCGCCGCCGGCCTGTTCGATGCCGGCGCGCCCTGCGGGGCGGAGGCGAACATGGCCAAGCTGCTTGCCGCCGATGCCTCGTGGCAGGCCGCGGACATGTGCCTGCAGACCCACGGCGGCTTCGGCTTCGCCACGGAGTACGACGTCGAGCGGAAGTTCCGCGAAACCCGGCTCTACCAGATCGCGCCGATCTCGACCAACCTGATCCTGGCCTACCTCGCCGAGCACGTCCTCGCCCTGCCGCGGTCGTACTGAGGCGGAGAGCCGACCAGGCCGGCGCGGGGCAGCGAGGTAGATGTTCACGGAATGTTCCACGTGGAACATGATGGTGTAGATCCGGCAATCTGTTCCCTCTAAGGTTGCCACGCGCCCGCCCGCTAGAGCGCTCTAGCTTCGGGTTGTACAAGCCTAAGAGGACGTCATCGCGACCGCGCGCTTAGCCCGGACATCTCACCGGAGGTAGGTGCATCGGCCCCGGGAATCTGAGAAAGTTGTTTTGCGAGAACGACTTGTCAGGTTCCGAAGGCGGGGTCCGATGCAGACGGAGTGTAGCGCAGAACAGCTTGAGTTCGAAGGCTTCGCCGGCCGGCGGGTGGTGGCGGCGTTTGACGGCGGAGTGCTGACCTCGGATGCCGGGGCACTGCTTTTGCGCGAGGCTGACCGGGCGATCGGGCTGAGCCGGCGGGTTTCGGCCTGCTTCAGCGACGCTCGCTGCCCGCAGCGGGTGGTGCACGCTTTGCGCACCCTGATCGGCCAGCGCATTGTCGGCCTTGCCCTGGGCTACGAGGACGTCAACGACCACGACGCCCTTCGTTTCGATCCGGTCCTGGCGTTGTGGTCCGACCGGCTGGCGCCGCAGCGCAAGGGGTGTGCGGCTTTGGCCGGCAAGAGCACCATCAATCGGCTGGAGCATGCGCCGCGCAGCTCGTGCGACCGCTACCGGAAGATCGCCGTCGATAGGAGCGCGATCGAGGGGCTGTTCGTCGATCTCTTCCTCGACGCCCACGACGAGGCGCCAAAGGAGATCGTCCTCGACCTCGACGCCACCGACGACCCGCTGCATGGCAGCCAGGAAGGGCGGTTCTTCCACGGCTACTACGACTGCTGGTGCTACCTGCCGCTCTACGTCTTCTGCGGCCGGCACCTGCTGGCGGCGAAGCTGAGGCGGGCGAACATCGACGCCGCCTCGGGAGCGGTGGAGGAAATCGCGCGCCTCGTCGGCCGCATCCGCGAGCGCTGGCCCGAGGTCCGCGTCATGCTGCGCGCCGACTTCAGGCTTTGCCCGCGAGGCGCTGATGGCCTGGTGCGAAGCCAATGGCGTCGATTATCTCTTCGGTCTCGCCCGCAACGCCAGGCTGCTCGCCGCCATCGAGGCCGAACTGGAGGAGGCGAGGGCCGAGCACGCCCAGATCGGCAAACCGGCGCGGCGGTTCAAGGAGTTCTTCTACACGACCCGCGACAGCTGGAGCCGCACCCGCCGGGTCATCGGCAAGGCCGAGCACCTCGACAAAGGCACGAACCCGCGCTTCGTCGTCACCTCGCTCGACCCGGCCATCGCCGCCAGGACCGTCTACGAGCAGCTCTACTGCGCCCGCGGCGAGATGGAGAACCGGATCAAGGAATGCCAGCTCGACCTGTTCGCGGACCGTACCTCGACCGCGACCATGGCCGCCAACCAGCTGCGCCTGTGGTTCTCCTCCTTCGCTTACGTGCTGATGACCGGCCTGCGCCGGATGGCGCTCACCGGCACCGAGCTGGCGCACGCCAGCTGCGGCAGCATCCGCCTGAAGCTCCTGAAAATCGGCGCCAGGGTGACGCTCTCCGTGCGCCGCATCAAGATCGCCATGGCCTCGGCCTGCCCGCAGCAAGCGACCTTCGCCCTCGCCCACGCCCGCCTGTGCACCCCTCTGCGCGCACCGCCCGGCTGAGCCGACCGCCGCTACCACCAGCCAGAGCGCGCAGACCCTGCGGCAAAACGCCGCCGAAACCGCGCATCCGCTGAGACTCGCGAAGGTGGCACAAGCCCGCCAGCACAACCGCCACAGCGCGAACCATGGCAACGCCGCTGTCACCTCGACCAGCGCCGACGCTTCAGCCACCGCCTCCAGCACCAAATCCGCGACTACTGGAGACCCGGTGAGATTTCCGGGCTAGCGGTGTCCGGCGAAGACGTCGGTGCTGCCCGTCGGCACGAAAGAGAACGGTCACGTAGGGTTCGGCCCCGGCGCCTTCCATTCCTGGTGCGCCGGCCGGCATGCCTGGCGCCGAAAGCCCCAACGCCTGCGGCCGTTCGGCAAGGAGCCGGCGAATGTCCGAGGCCGGGACGTGTCCCTCGATGACGTAGCCGCCCACCGCCGCCGTGTGGCAGGAGGCGAGTCCGGCCGGCACGCCGTGCTCCTTGCGGGCTGCGGAGACGTCCTCGACCATGCGGGTCTCGACGCTAAAGCCGTCGCGCTGGAGATGCTTCACCCAGTCGCCGCAACAGCCGCAGTAGGGGGACATGTGGACGGTGACCTCCTGGGCGTCCGACGTCCGCGGCGACCACAGCACCGCCGCTGCTGCCGCGGCGATCACCAACAGCCGGTAGCGTGCTGGAGGTTCTGCAAATTAGCGGGAGGCAGGTTGGTCATGGTATGCGGGTGATGTTGAGGTCACCGATCCTGATGAAGGAAGCACACCATGACCGAGCGGAAAGGTAAGGGCGAAGGCATCGACGTGAAAGCGCTGCTGGCGGCTGACGAGGGGTTCATTCGCACGGTGGTGCAAAGGACGCTGCAGGAGATGCTGGAAGCGGAGATGACCGAGGCCGTGGGCGCCGGCAAGGGCGAGCGGACGGCGTCGCGGCTGGCCTATCGCTCCGGCCACTACAGCCGGACGCTGATCACGGGGGTGGGCAAGCTGGAGCTCAGGGTGCCGCAGGACCGTGACGGCCGGTTCTCGACCGAGTTGTTTGCCCGCTATCAGCGCTCCGAGCGGGCGCTGGTGGCGGCCCTGGCGGAGATGTACGTGCAGGGCGTGTCGACGCGGAAGGTTAAGGCGATCACCGAGAAGCTGTGCGGCCACGGCTTTTCCGCGTCGTCGATCAGCGCCATCAACAAGACGCTGGACGAGAGCCTGGAGCAGTTCGCCTCCCGCCGGCTGGCGGAGCCGTTTCCCTACCTGATCCTCGATGCCCGCTACGAGAAGGTGCGCGAGGCCGGAGTGATCGCCAGCCAGGCGGTCATGATCGCCATCGGCATCGACTGGGACGGCCGCCGCCAGGTCCTCGGCGTCGAGCTGGCCAACCGGGAGAGCCGATCGAGCTGGCGAGACTTCCTCCTCGGCCTGCGCCAGCGCGGGCTTGGCGGCATCGAGTTTGTCGTCGCCGACGACCATGCCGGGCTGAGGGCCGCAATCCGCGAGGTCCTGCCGGAAGCCGTCTATCAGCGCTGTTACGTGCACTTCCTGCGCAACGCCCTCGACTACGTGCCGCGGAAGGTGGACGACGACTGCCTGCAGGAGTTGCGCTGGATCTACGATCGGCGTGACCTGGCCGAAGCGCGCGCCGATCTCGCCGCCTGGATCGGGAAATGGCAGGGCAAATACTCCAGGCTGGTGGGCTGGGTGGAAGAGAACATCGAGGAAACGCTGAGCTTCTACCGGCTGCCTCGCCAGCACCACAAGCACCTGAAAAGCACCAACATGCTGGAGCGGTTGAACGAGGAGATCAAGCGCCGCACCCACGTCGTGCGCATCTTCCCCAACGCCGGGAGCTGCCTCAGGCTGGTCCGCGCTTTGTGCGTCGAGATCCACGAAGACTGGCTCGAGGCTCACCGCTACCTGAATATGGACTACCTGCGGGAGCTCAAGAAGGAGGCGCTGCGCCAAGCGGCATGAGAACGCCTGTGGACAACGCTGCCGCGTTCCCCACAGGCGCAACCACAGCCGCAGCCATGACCAATTTGCTGAACTTGACGCACATCACTCAACAGCCCGACGGCGAGCGCGGATGATCTCCGGAGGGTTCTTCCGGGCGGCAGTTCCTGCCGTGACACGACTTTCTCCTGATGACTGTGGATTGCGAATACCGGGCGCGCTTCAACTCGCCGGTGCCGGCACCGGCCGGTCCTTGGCCTGATTTGCCCGAAACGCCGGCAGCCGCCAGCCCTTGACCACGCCGTAGATCGCCGGGATGACGATCAGCGTCAGGATGGTCGACGAGATCATTCCCCCGACCATCGGCACGGCGATGCGGCGCATCACCTCCGAGCCGGTGCCGGTGGACCACAGGATCGGCAGCAGCCCGGCCATGATCGCGACCACGGTCATCATCTTCGGCCGCACCCGCTCCACCGCGCCGACCATGATTGCGCCGGGCCAGATCCTCGCGGCTCGGGCTCGCGGTCTGCGGCGGCGCAGGCGCGCTTGATCTCGGCCCAGGCGTGGTCGAGGTAGATCAGCATGATGACGCCGGTCTCGGCCGCGACGCCGGCCAGGGCGATGAAGCCGACCGCCACGGCGACGCTCATGTTGTAGCCGAGGCCATGGACCAGCCACAGGCCGCCGATCAGCGCGAAGGGCAGCGACAGCATCACGATCAGCGTCTCGGTGATCCGGCGGAAGTTCAGGTAGAGCAGCAGGAAGATGATCGCGAGCGTCACCGGCACGACGATCTTCATCCGCGCTTCCGCGCGCTCAAGGTACTCGAACTGGCCGCTCCAGGTCGCGTAGTAGCCTTGCGGAAAGGTGACCTGCTCGGCCACCGCCTTCTGCGCGTCGGCGACGTAGCCGCCGATGTCGCGGTCGCGGAAGTCGACGAAGATGTAGACGACGAGCTGGGCGTTCTCGGTGCGGATGCTGGCCGGGCCCTTGGCGAGGCTGCACCCGGGCGATCTGACCGAGCGGAATCGTTCCGCCGCCGGGCGTGGCGATCAGGGCGTCCGAGGCGATGGCCTGCGGGCTGGAGCGGAAGGCACGCGGGTAGCGGACGTTGACCGTGTAGCGCTCGCGCCCCTCGACCGTGGTCGTGACCGCCTCGGCGCCGAGCGCCGGTGCGGATCACCTCCTGCACGTCCGCGATCCTGAGGCCGTAGCGGGCGAGGGCTGTGCGGTCCGGCTCGATCTCCAGGTAGTAGCCGCCGAGCACCCGCTCGGCGAAGGCGCTGGTCGTGCCGGGCACGGTACGTACCGCCGCCTCGATCTCGCGCGCCAGCCGCTCCAGCCCGGCCAGATCGGCGCCGAAGACCTTGATCCCGATCGGCGTGCGGATGCCGGTCGACAGCATGTCGATGCGGGCCTTGATCGGCATTGTCCAGGCGTTGCTGATCCCCGGGAACTGCAGCGCCTGGTCCATCTCGGCGACCAGCGCGTCGGTGGTCATGCCCGTCGCGCCAGGCACTCTCCGGCTTGAGGTTGATCACGGTCTCGAACATCTCGAGCGGCGCCGGGTCGGTGGCGGTGGCGGCGCGTCCGGCCTTGCCATAGACCGAGGCAACCTCCGGAAACGACTTGATGATCTCGTTCTGCTTTTGCACCAGCTCGGCCGCCTTGGTGATCGACAGCCCCGGCAGCGTCGCCGGCATGTAGAGCAGCGTGCCCTCGTTCAGCGTCGGCATGAACTCGCTGCCGATGTGCACCGCCGGGTAGACCGAGACGCCCAGCGCCAACAGAGCGGCCAGAACCGTCAGCGTCTTCACCCTGAGCACGAGCCGGATGACCGGCCGGTAGACCCAGATCAGGAAGCGGTTGATCGGGTTCCTGTGCTCGGGAACGATCCGGCCGCGGACGAACAGCACCATCAAGGCCGGGACCAGCGTCACCGACAGGAAGGCGGCCGCCGCCATGGCGAACGTCTTAGTGTAGGCCAGCGGCTTGAACATCCGCCCCTCCTGCGCTTCGAGGGCGAAGATCGGCAGGAACGAGACGGTGATGATCAGGAGCGAGAAGAAGAGCGCCGGGCCGACCTCGACGGCCGCGTCGACGAGAACCTGCAGCCGCGGCGTCTCCGGCGCGGCGCGCTCCAGATGCTTGTGCGCGTTCTCGATCATCACGATCGCCGCGTCGATCATCGCGCCCACCGCAATGGCGATGCCGCCCAAGGACATGATGGTCGAGTTGATGCCGAGCGCGTGCATGGCGATGAAGGCCATCAGCACGCCGACCGGCAGCATGATGATTGCCACCAGCGCGCTCCTGACATGCAGCAGGAAGACGAAGCAGACCAGGGCGACGATGATGCTTTCCTCGATCAGCGTCCGTTTCAGCGTGTCGATGGCGCGCTCGATCAGCTCGGAGCGGTCGTAGACCGGCTCGATGCTGACGTCCTCGGGCAGGCTCGGGCCGATCTCGGCGATCGTCTGCTTGACGTTCTCGATCACGTCGAGGGCGTTCTCGCCGTAGCGCTGGATGGCGATGCCGCTCACCACCTCGCCCTGGCCGTTGAGCTCGGCGAGGCCGCGGCGCTCGTCCGGGCCGAGCTCGATCCGGGCGACGTCGCGGAGCAAGACCGGCGTGAGCCCTTCCGCCTTCAGCACCACCTGTTCGAGATCGTCGATCCCGCGGAGATAGCCGCGGCCGCGCACGACGTACTCGGTCTCGGCCATCTCCACGACGCGGCCGCCGACGTCCATGTTGCTGGCGCGGATGGCGTCGATGACGTCGGCGAGCGGGATGCCGTAGCCCTTCAGCCGCAGCGGGTCGACGGTGACGGCGTAGGTCTTGACGAAGCCGCCGACGCCGGCGACCTCGGAGACGCCTTGCGCCTTGGTCAGGGCGAAGCGGATGGACCAGTCCTGCAGGGTGCGCAGCTCGGCCAGGGTGCGCTTGGCGCTGAGCACGACGTACTGGTAGACCCAGCCGACGCCGGTCGCGTCGGGGCCGAGCGTCGGTGTGACGCCGGCCGGCAGCCGGCCGGAGGCGAAGTTGAGGTACTCGAGGACGCGCGAGCGCGCCCAGTAGAGGTCGGTCCCGTCCTCGAAGATGATGTAGACGAAGGAGACGCCGAACATCGAGAAGCCGCGGACCACCTTCGAGTGCGGCACGGCGAGCATGGCGGTGGTCAGCGGGAAGGTGACCTGGTCCTCCACCACCTGCGGCGCCTGGCCGGGATACTCGGTGTAGACGATGACCTGGACGTCGGAGAGGTCGGGGATGGCGTCGATGGGGGTCTTGGCGACGGCGTAGATGCCGGCGCCGACAATGAACACCGTCCCCAGCACGATCAGGAACAGGTTGTGCGACGACCAGCGGATGACGGCGGCGATCATCAGTGCTGGTGACCTTCTCCGGCAAAGCTGCCGAGCGCCGCCTTGAGGTTGCTCTCCGCGTCGATCAGGAAGTTGGCGCTGACCACGACGCTTTCGCCGGCTGCGACACCGTCCAGCACGGCAACGTAACCCTCGGCCCGTTCGCCCAGGGAGACGGCGCGGGGCTCGAAGCGCCCGTCGCCGTGATCGATTAACACCACCTGGCGCGCTCCGCTGTCGAGGACCGCGAATTCGGGAACGCTCAGCGCCTCGCGCGGACCAACCGGCGCGGCGATCTCGACGGTGGCGTACATGTCGGCCTTGAGCAGATCGTCCGAGTTCGGCATCTCGATCCGCACCCGTGCGGTCCGCGTCTGCTCGCCGACAACCGGATAGATGAAGGCAACGCGACCTGCAAAGCTTTGCCCAGGGTAGGCTTTGACCGAAACGGTTGCCTCCTGGCCAACGCGAACACCGGCCAGGTCCTGCTCGAAGACATCGGCGATCAGCCACACCGTGGACATGTCGACGATCCGG
>CAVVAX010000001.1:0-42278 GCA_963746275.1 uncultured Alphaproteobacteria bacterium | reverse complement strand
CCGGATCGTCGACATGTCCACGGTGTGGCTGATCGCCGATGTCTTCGAGCAGGACCTGGCCGGTGTTCGCGTTGGCCAGGAGGCAACCGTTTCGGTCAAAGCCTACCCTGGGCAAAGCTTTGCAGGTCGCGTTGCCTTCATCTATCCGGTTGTCGGCGAGCAGACGCGGACCGCACGGGTGCGGATCGAGATGCCGAACTCGGACGAGCTGCTCAAGGCCGGCATGTACGCCAACGTCGAGATCACGTCGCCGCTCGGGCCGCGGGACGTCCTCGCCGTCCCGGAATCCGCGGTGCTGGACTCGGGCACCGCCAGGTCGTGCTGATCGACCACGGCGACGGGCGCTTCGAGCCCCGCGCCGTCTCCCTGGGCGAACGGGCCGACGGTTACGTTGCCGTGCTGGACGGTGTCGCGGCCGGCGAACGCGTCGTGGTCAGCGCCAACTTCCTGATCGACGCGGAGAGCAACCTCAAGGCGGCGCTGGGCAGCTTCTCGGGCGGTGAGGGTCACCAGCACTGATGATCGCCGCCGTCATCCGCTGGTCGTCGCACAACCTGTTCCTGATCGTGCTGGGGACGGTGTTCATTGTCGGCGTCGGCCTCTACGCCGTCGCCAAGACCCCCATCGACGCCATCCCCGACCTCTCCGACGTCCAGGTGATCGTCTACACCGAGTATCCCGGCCAGGCGCCGCAGGTGGTGGAGGACCAGGTCACCTTTCCGCTGACCACCGCGATGCTCGCCGTGCCGCACTCGAAGGTGGTCCGCGGCTTCTCGATGTTCGGCGTCTCCTTCGTCTACATCATCTTCGAGGACGGCACCGACCTCTACTGGGCGCGCTCGCGCGTGCTCGAGTACCTCAACTTCGCCTCCGGCCGGCTGCCGGCCGGCGTGACGCCGACGCTGGGCCCGGACGCCACCGGCGTCGGCTGGGTCTACCAGTACGTCGTGCTCAGCGCCAAACGTACGCTCGCCGAGCTGCGCACCCTCCAGGACTGGTCCATCCGCTTCGCCCTGACCAAGGCGCAAGGCGTGTCCGAGGTCGCCGTCGTCGGCGGCTTCGTCAAGACCTACGCCGTCACCGTCGACCCGCTGCGGCTCAAGGGCTACGGCATCCCGCTCGCCGACGTCATCGACGCCATCCGCGCCAGCAACATGGACGTCGGCGGCCGCGTCGTGGAGATGGCCGAGACCGAGTACGTCGTTCGCGGCCGCGGCTACCTGCGCGGGATCGACGATCTCGAACAGGTGGTGCTGAAGGCGGAAGGGCTGACGCCAGTGCTGCTCCGCGACGTTGCCCGGGTCGAGCTCGGCCCCGACGAGCGCCGCGGCCTCGCCGAGCTCAACGGCCAGGGCGAGGTCGTCAGCGGCATTGCCATCCAGCGCTACGGCGAGAACGCCCTCGACGTGATCGAGAACGTCAAGCAGACGATCGCCGAGATCGGCCCGAGCCTGCCCGAGGACGTCAGCATCGAGCCGGTCTACGACCGCTCCGAGCTGATCGAACGCGCCATCGACACGCTGAAACGGACGCTGATCGAGGAAAGCATCATCGTCGCCCTGGTCTGCTTCGTCTTCCTGCTGCATGTCAGGAGCGCGCTGGTGGCAATCATCATGCTGCCGGTCGGCGTGCTGATGGCCTTCATCGCCATGCACGCGCTCGGCATCAACTCGACCATCATGTCCTTGGGCGGCATCGCCATCGCGGTGGGCGCCATGATCGACGCGGCGATCGTGATGATCGAGAACGCCCACAAGCATCTGGAGCGCGCCGCGCCGGAGACGCCCAGGATCCAGTCGATCGTCGACGCCGCGGTCGAAGTGGGCCCGGCGCTGTTCTTCTCGCTTCTGATCATCACCGTGTCGTTCCTGCCGATCTTCGCCCTCGAGGCGCAGGAAGGGCGGATGTTCAAGCCGCTGGCCTACACCAAGACCTTCGCCATGGCGGCGGCGGCCTTCCTGTCGGTGACGCTGGTCCCGGCGCTGATGGTGCTGTTCGTCCGCGGCCGGATCACGCCCGAGCACAAGAACCCCATCAACCGCGTCCTGATCTGGGCCTACCGGCCGCTGATCCGCCTGGTGCTCAGGGCCAAGACGCCGACGATCCTCGCCGCCGTCGTGGCCCTCGGCGTCTCGATCTATCCCGCCGTCCACATCGGCAGCGAGTTCATGCCGACCCTGAACGAGGGCACCCTGCTCTACATGCCGGCGACGCTGCCGGGGCTGTCGATCACCAAGGCGAGCGAGCTGGTGCAAAAGCAGAACGAGATCATCAAGTCGTTTCCGGAGGTTGCCTCGGTCTATGGCAAGGCCGGACGCGCCGCCACCGCCACCGACCCGGCGCCGCTCGAGATGTTCGAAACCGTGATCAACCTCAAGCCGGAAAGTGCCTGGCGCGAGGGGATGACCACCGACACGCTGATCGCCGAGATGGACCAGGCGCTGCAGTTCCCGGGGATCAGCAACGCCTGGACCATGCCGATCAAGGCCCGCACCGACATGCTGTCGACCGGCATCCGCACGCCGATCGGGATCAAGGTCTTCGGCGCGGATCTGGCCGGGCTGGAGCGGCTGGCGCGCGAGATCGAGGCGGCGGTGCGCACCGTGCCCGGCACGACCAGCGCCTTCGCCGAGCGGGTGCTCGGCGGCTACTACCTGGAGATCGAGCCGGACCGCACAGCCCTCGCCCGCTACGGCCTCAGGATCGAGGACGTCCAGGAGGTGATCCGCACCGGGCTTGGCGCCGAGGCGGTGACGACCACGGTGGAGGGGCGCGAGCGCTACACCGTCAACGTCCGCTACCCGCGTGCCTTCCGCTCCAGCCCGCGGGCCATCGCCTCGGACGCCCTGATCGCCACGCCCGGCGGCGGAACGATTCCGCTCGGCCAGGTCGCCCGGGTGAGCCTCGCCAAGGGCCCGGCCAGCATCCGCACCGAGAACGCCCAGCTCGTCGTCTACATCTTCGTCGACTTCCGCGACCGCGACATCGGCGGCTACGTCGCCGACGCGCAGAAGGCGGTGGCCGAGCAGGTCACCTTTCCGCAAGGCTACTACGCAACCTGGAGCGGCCAGTTCGAGTACCTTGAGCGCGCGGAAGCGCGGATGCAGATCGTCGTGCCGGTGACGCTCGCGATCATCTTCCTGCTGCTCTACCTGAACTTCCGCCGGATCACCGAGACGCTGATCGTCATGCTGGCGCTGCCGTTCGCGCTGATCGGCGGCCTGTGGCTGGTCCATGGCCTCGGCTACAACATGAGCGTCGCCGTGGCGGTCGGCTTCATCGCCCTGGCCGGCGTCGCCGCCGAGACCGGCGTCATCATGCTGATCTACCTCGACCACGCCTGGGCCGAGATCAAGCGCGCCTGCGCCGCCGCAAACCGCGAGCCGAGCCGCGAGGATCTGGCCCGGGCGATCATGGTCGGCGCGGTGGAGCGGGTGCGGCCGAAGATCATGACCGTGGTCGCGATCATGGCCGGGCTCTTGCCGATCCTGTGGTCCACCGGCACCGGCTCGGAGGTGATGCGCCGCATCGCCGTGCCCATGGTCGGGGGAATGATCTCGTCGACCATCCTGACGCTGATCGTCATCCCGGCCATCTACGGCGTGGTCAAGGGCTGGCGGCTGCCGGCGTTTCGGGCAAATCAGGCCAAGGACCGGCCGGTGCCGGCACCGGCGAGTTGAAGCGCGCCCGGTATTCGCAATGCACAGTCATCAGGAGAAAGCCATGTCACGGCAGGAACTGCCGCCCGGAAGAACCCTCCGGAGATCATCCGCGCTCGCCGTCGGGCTGTTGGTGATCGCCGCGGCCGCAGCGGCGGTGTTGTGGCAGCCACGGACATCGCAAGCCCAGGAGGTTACGGTCCACATGTCGCCCTACTGCGGCTGTTGCGGCGACTGGGTGAAGCATCTCCAGCGCGACGGCTTCAGCGTCGAGACCCGCATGGTCGAGGACGTGTCAGTGGCCCGCAGCACATACGGCGTGCCGGCCGGACTCGCCTCCTGCCACACGGCGGTGGTGGGCGGCTACGTCATCGAGGGACACGTCCCGGCCTCGGACATTCGCCGGCTCCTTGCCGAACGGCCGCAGGCGCTGGGGCTTTCGGCGCCAGGCATGCCGGCCGGCGCACCAGGAATGGAAGGCGCTGGGGCCGAACCCTACCAGACCCTGCTCTTCCGGGCGGACGGCGGCGTCGATGTCTTCGGCAGGTGGGGGCCGGAGGCTCGAACCCTCTCGCCCCGACGATTCTTCGAAAGGTAACGTGACCTTGGGGGCTGTCCCTGACCGGGCTCGCTAATCTTCTTCTGCAGCCAAGAGCACCTTCGCGTTCGGGACGCTGATGCGCAGGCTGAAGCCTTCCGCGCTCTTTTGCACATCGAGTTCGGCGGCCAGAGTGCCGAGCTGCAGGCCGAGGTAGTAGGCCGGCACGGTCCGCGCCGTGACCGCATCCAGCCCGGCGCCGGCGGAGAGGGCGACGCCGGCCGCGTCGGTGATCGCCGCGTCCCGCCCCTCTGCGTCGAGCACCAGCATCGTGCCCGTCCCGCTCCGCTCCAGGCGCACGCTGAGCACGCCGCCCCGCCGCAACCCCTCGGCCGCGACCAGGATCGCGCACAGGAGCAGGCGGGTCTCGTTGGCGCCAATGCGGCCGTCCTCGGCGGCCCCGCCATCGATCCGCCAGCGCAATACCACTCGGCCGCCGTCGAGGAAACCTTCGGCAAGGCGCCTAGCCTCGGCCGGCGCCCGGGTGTCGCCGGCCCGGCCGGTCATGCCGAACGCGAGGCGGTAGAAGGCCAGCCGGCGGTTGAGCTGGCGGCCGCTGAGCCCGATCAGGTCGAAGATGTCGGCCTGGTCCGCATTGTCCTCGGCGAGGAGATCGACGCCGGTTTCGATGGCGCCGGCAGCGCCGATAAGGTCGTGGCAGACCCGGGCACAGAGAAGCTGCGCCAGCCGGAGATCCGCTGCGCCTTTGCCGCCACGTCCCCCGCTCAAGGCGCAAGTCGCCGCCGGCTCCGGGACGGCCGCCGGGGAACGTGCTGCTTCGGCGAAGGGCAGGAGGTCGATGCCGAGGGCGGCCCGGAGTGGCATGATGTACTACCTGTGCGTGTTCACAAGAGATCGTACAACCTGATCATGCCACTGTATGGGAAACACGTAAAGAGATAACTAACTTAACGTAGCGCGTCCTTTAGTTGTGGTTAGCGCGGGACACGAATGCCCCGCCGGGCTGCGCGCACGGCCTGGTCGCCTCCCGCGGCTGCGGCCGGGCAGCACCTCGACCGGCCACCTCGGGCTGAGTTGGAGCAGCTTGCGATTGCTTGAAGCAAAGCCGGGGCATTGCAAGGAGGCGCAGCCGACGCGGCACTCCACTGTGGACCCGCGGGACAAGCCCGCGGGTGACGTGAACGCGGAGGCCACCAGGTCGCAGGCGACCGGCGCCGCCGCAAAGACCCCAGCCGTCATCGCCGTGCTCGTCACGGCGATCCAGGTCTTCGTGGGCCCGTGGCAAGCGGGGGCAGTACAAAGACAAGGCCTTCGCCGAGAAGGAAAGCCGGCGCTGGCTCGACGGCGCCGAACGCGCCGCCGATCTGGTGACGTCGGGGGCGGCCTGCGTCACCGTCATCGCTGATCGTGAAGGCGACATCTACGAGGATTTCGCCTGCAAGCCTTCGGGCGTCGAGGTCTTGATCCGCGCCGGCCAGGACCGCGTGCTCACTGACGGCTCGCGCCTGTTCGAGCGCGCCGCCAGCTTTCCCGAAGCCGCGCGCATGAGCATCGATCTGCCGGCCGCTCCCGGCCGTGCTGCCCGCACGGCGGTCCTCGCCTTGCGCTTTGGCAGCGTCGAGATCGCCCGCCCGGTCAGCCGCAAGGGCCATGCCGAACTTCAGGCCCTGCCGCCCGCGGTGACGCTCACCCTGGTGGAGGCCTTGGAAGTGGACCCCCCAGCGGGCATGCCAGTTGCTCACTGGCGCCTGTTGACCAGCCACAAAATCACCGATGCGTCTCGTGCCCCGGGACAAGCCATTGACAAGCCCGCGGGTACCGACCGCGGGTACAGAACGGCGCTCCAAAACAGGGTCGATGCCACCCTCGTGACTTCTGTGCATCAACCCAAGCACAAACCGAGCTAGAACCGGTAGCTGACGGACACGCCGCCGAAGACCTGATCTTCCGAGCCCCGCTTGACGACTGGGCTGTCCTCGGCGTCGCCGATGAGGCGGATGTACTGCAGGCCGCCGCCGGCGCTCCAGCGTTCGCTGACCTGGTAATCGGCGGCGACGCGAAGGCCCACATCTTTGAAGCCGGCGTCGGCGTTGTAGAAGCCGAGCCTGCTGTCGCGGACGTTCGAGGCGCCGATGCCGAAGTATTCCTGCATGTAGTTTTCGTCGGCGTAGGTCGAGAACAGCCGGGCGTTGAAGAGCCACTGGGGGGAGAACCGAGTGATGTAGTCGATGCCGGGCTGGACCAGCCAGCCGCTGCTCTCGTCGGAGATGTCGGCCGCGGCCTGGATGTTGATGCCGAGCGTGGTCACAGGGTTGTTCGGATCGATGCCGAGGCGGTAGCCGAAGTGGCCGCCGGCCTCCCACGCCGGGTCGATGTCCGAGAGGTTGTCGACCCGGGGGTCATCGACGCCGCCGCGCCCGCTGCGGCGCTGGAGCAGCGGCCCGAAGCTCCAGTTGCGGCTGGGCAAGAGATCGCCGCGGAGCTGGTAGGTCCGCATGGTCGAGGGGCCGAGCGAGACGCCATACCCCTCCGCCCAGCGGACGCTGGCAATGGGCGCAACCGCCGCCACGTAGTCGTTGGAGCCCTCGTAGTCCGGGGCGATGCCGACAATGCCGCCCAACAGGATCCTGGCCCCCTGGGCGGGTGCGGCAGCCGGCGCCTGCTCGATGCCAACCGATCCGGGCGGCGTCTGCGCCAGGGCGACATGACTGGTCATTGCCGCCGCCGCCGTAACAACCAGAGCCGATGTGTACTTCATTGGTGTGTCCCGCTCCCCTGGAAAGGGCCGGGACATTACGGCTGTTTCAGTGGCGGTTCAATTGCGGTAGCGCGACGAAATGGCGCCCGTTCAGGGCCCGCGGCAGCGCCGCGCCTAGCGCACGACCATGTACAGCATGGTGTTGCCGCGGCGCACGTTGAGCGCCACGACCGGGCCGGCCCGGCTCAGCGCCCGGCTCGCCTCGGCAACGGAGCCGACCTCGTTGCGGTTAACGGCGACGATGACGTCGCCGTCACGCAGGCCGAGCCGCCACGCCGGGCTGCCGCGCTCGACGCTGGCCACCAGCACGCCACCGCCGGACCGGCCGGAGGCCGGGTCGATATCACGCAGCATCGCCCCCTGGAGCTGCGGCGTCGCCTCCCCCGCTGGGGCGCTGGCGATGCGGATTTTCGCTACCTCCGCGGTAAGCGTGCGCCGCTTGCCCTCGCGGATCAGCTCGAGCTCGATCTTCTCGCCGATGGGGGCCAAGCCGATCTGGTTGCGGAGATCGGAGGCGCCGTCGATGGGGTCGCGGTTGACCGCGACGATGACGTCGCCGGAGGCGAGACCCGCGCGTTCCGCCGAGGAGCCGCGCTCGACGTTGGTGATGACCGCGCCCGTCGGCCGGTCCAGGCGCAGCGCCTCGGCCAGGTCGGGAGTGACGTCCTGGATGGCGATGCCGAGCCGGCCACGGCGGATCTCGCCGAAGCTCACGAGCTGATCCATCACCGCCTTGGCCATGTTGGTGGGCACAGCGAAGCCGATGCCGACGTTGCCGCCGGCAGGGGCGACGATGGCGGTATTGATGCCGACAAGCTCCCCCCGCAGGTTGACCAGGCCGCCGCCGGAGTTGCCGGGGTTGATCGAGGCGTCGGTCTGGATGAAGTCCTCGTAGCCCTCGATGTTCAGACCGCTGCGGCCGAGTGCGCTGACGATGCCCGAGGTGACGGTCTGGCCGAGGCCGAAGGGATTACCGATGGCGAGGACGAAGTCGCCGACGCGCAGCTTATCGGAGTTCCCCACCACCAGCGCCGTCAGGTCGCGCGCCTCGATCTGCAACAGCGCGATGTCGGTCTCGGGATCGCGGCCGATGAGCTTGGCCTTGAACTGCCGCCGGTCCTTCAGCGTCACGGCGATGTCGGTGGCATTCTCGATGACGTGGTTGTTGGTCAGCACGTAGCCGCGGCGGGCGTCGACGATCACCCCGGAGCCGGCGCTCATCCTGGGCCTCGCCTGCGGGACCGAGTCCGGGAGATTGAAAAAGCGGCGGAAGAAGGGATCCTGCAGCAACGGGTTTTGCTGCACCGGCGCCGCCGACGTCACCGAGATGTTGACCACCGCCGGGGTGATCTTCTCCAGCACAGGCGCGAGGCTCGGGATGTCGCCCTCGAGCACTGCGGCCGGCGCGGCCGCCGGAAGCGGCGCCGGAACGAGCGCTACGAGCAGCGCCAGGGCCATGGCGCGAAGCAGCGCCGACGGGGCAGTCACGGGGCCATCCATCGCATCGTCAGGATCCTGTCAGCTGCGTGCGCGCCCCGCCGGCAACGAGCCCGCTCAGTCGGTCTTCACCGCGATGCGCTTGGCCTCATGCACAGCCTCTTGCGTCTTCGGAACGGTAATTGTCAACACGCCGTTCCGGAAGACTGCCGTGACGGCGTTCGCATCGATTCCCGGCGGCAGCGGGATCGAGCGGTTGAAGGCGCCGAAAACCCGCTCGCTGACGTGGTAGTTGAGCAGCCGCTGGTCCAACTCGGCCTTCTTCTCGCCCTTGATGGTGAGAAGGTCGCCGCCGAGCGACACCTCGACGTCCTTCTCCTCCAGGCCGGGCAACTCGGCCGTGACCTTGATTTCGGTTTCGGTCTCGGCAACGTCGACCCTCGGCCCCTCGCCCAGGAACGGCGCCACCGCCGCGGCCGCCCCGCCTCCGGGGATCGTTCGCAGCAGGCTGTCGAACACCCGGTTCAGCTCGCTCTGCAGGGTGTGCAGCGGGTGATCGCCGCTTGCAACCGGAGTGACGCCGCGCCGCGCCACCCACGGCATAAGATCGCGGATGTCCATTGGGCCCTCCGTCAGCCAACCTTGACCTTGATCGTCCTCGCCGGCTCCGCCTTGGCCTTAGGCAGGGTGAGCCGCAGCACGCCGTCCTTCATCAGCGCCTCGATGCCGCCCTCGTCGATCATGTCGGACAAGGTGAACACCCGCTCGAAATCGCCTGGCCGGTACTCACAGACCGCCAGAGAGTAGCCCTCGTGGCGCCGCGCCGAGGCGTGGCCGGTTATGGTCAGGACCCGCTTGTCCAGGCCGACCTCGACCTGGTCGGGGCGGACGCCGGGCATCTCGACCAGGAGCACGAGCGCGTCCTCGGTCTCGTGGATGTCGGCGGCAGGCGTGGACACTGGGCGATTGCGGGTCGCCTCGGCGCTGCGGCCGGCGCCGGTTGCCGTGGGTGTGTCGACCATCTCTCTCGTCCCCCTCAGGCGGTGGCGATGTGGATGCGCTTGGGCTTGTCGGCCTCCGGGCGCGGCAACTCGATGGTGAGAACGCCGGCGTCCGCCGTGGCCGACACCCGCCCCGCGTCGACGTTGAACGGCAGGGCGATGGTCCTGGCGAAGGGGCCGACGATGCGCTCGCGGCGATGGTAGCTCGCCTCCGCCACCCCGGCGGCGGGATCCCGCCGGCCCTTGATGGTGAGCGTGTTCTGGTGGACGACCACCTCGATGTCGTCGAGGCTCACGCCCGGCACCTCGGCGGTGACGACGATCCCCTCCTCGCCGCGCCAGACGTTGACCGGCGGATACTCCGCCGCGACGACGCCGCTCCCGCCTCCCCGCCAGCGTCCGGTTCATCTCCTCCTGCATCCGGCGGAGTACGCTGACCGCGTCTCCCCACGGATCTTGCGAACCCGGCCCGAAAATGGCCATGGACCCCTCCTCTTCCTCCTCAGCCTTCCGACCGTCGACCGGCCCCTCGACCGGCCCACGCGCCCTTGCCGGCGGCAACGGCCGACCCGCGTGGCGCTCGATGGTACGCCTAAGACTTAGCCGGCGACGGTCATTTCGCAATGATGCCGGCGCGCCGGGCGTTGCCTAATCCACGCGCTCCGGGTATCACGCCCTGCCGCCACGAGTCTGCCCTCTTGCCGTCATCCACGGACCCCGCGCCGATGGCATCGCGATGATCCGCCTGCTCGACCGCTGGACCGGCCTCATGCGCCGCTTCGCCTGGTCGGTGGTCGCCCTGACGCTGGTGGCGGCAGCGGCGGCCGGCGTCTACGCCGTCCGGGCGGTCGCGATCGACACCAACACCGTCGACATGCTGTCGGCGGAGCTTCCGTTCCGCAAGGCCGACCGGGCGATGGCGGCGGCGTTCCCCAGGAGCGTCGAGACCATCGTCGTCGTCATCGACGCCGAAAGCCCGGAGCGCGCCGATGCTGCCGGGACGGCGCTGGCGGAAGGCTTTCGCGCCCGGCCCGAGGTGTTCGGCGCCAGTGTTCGATCCAGCCGGCGACGACTTCTTCCGCCGCAACGGCCTGCTGTTCCTCGACCCTGGCCGGCTCACGGCCGTGGCCGATCAGCTCGCCGCCGCCCAGCCGTTCATCGCCAGTCTCGCCGCCGATCCCAGCCTGCGCGGGCTGTTCTCCGTGTTGGCGCTGGCGGTGGAGAACGCCGACGCGGCGGACGGCGGCGCCATGCCCATCGCATCCGCGCTCGATGCCATCGCCCGAGCGGTCGAAGCGGAAGCGACGGGCCGGCCGGCGCCGCTGTCGTGGCAGGCGCTGATGTTCGGCGCCGAGCCGGACGCCCAGCAACTGCGGCGCATCATCGTCCTCAACCCGCCGCTCGACTACGCCTCGCTGCAGCCAGCTGCCGGCGCCATCGCCGCCATCCGGGCCCTGGCCGCCGACCTTGGCCTCGACGACGCGCACGGGGTCAGGGTCCGGCTCACGGGCGACGCGGCGCTCGCCGACGAGGAGCTGAAGAGCGCCGACCTCGACGGCATGACGCCGATCCTGATCTCGTTCGCCGCCGTCGGCCTCCTCGCCTATCTCTGCTTCCGCGGCCTCAAGCTGTCCTTAGCGGCGCTGGCGACGGTGCTGATCGGCCTGGTCTTCACCGCCGCCGCGGCCATCGCCCTCGTCGGCACCCTGAACCTGCTGTCGGTGGCGTTCTTCGTCCTGTTCATCGGCCTCGCCGTCGATTTCGGCATCCACTACACGCTGCGCTACAAGGAGGGGCTCGACCTCGGCCTCGATCACGCTCCGGCGCTCGGCCGCGCCGCCACGGGCGTCGGCGGGGCGTTGACGCTCTCTGCGCTTTGCGCCGCCATCGGCTTCTTCGCCTTCCTGCCGACCGACTACGTCGGCCTGGCCGAGCTCGGCCTGATCGCCGGCGCCGGCATGGCGATCGCGCTTGTGGCAAGCCTTAGCGTGCTCCCGGCGTTGTTGAGCCTCGTCCCCGGCCGGCCGCGCCCGGAGGACGCGGGCGAGTTCCAGCACAACCTCCTCGACCGCCTGCGCGCCTGGTCCGAGCGGCGGCCGAAGCCGATCCTCGCGGCGGCGAGCCTCGTCGCCGCCGGCGCGTTGCTCATCGCGCCCCGCGCCCACTTCGACTTCGACCCGTTGCACCTGAAGGACGCCCAGGCCGAGTCGGTCGCGACCCTCTACGACCTGATGGCCAGCGGCCTGAACGAGGCCTACGCGGTGGCGGCCCTGGCCGAGGATCTTGCCGCCGCGGAGGCCATTGCCGAGAAGGCGCGAAGCCTTCCCGAGGTGGCCGGCGCCCGCACGCTGGCGAGCTTCGTTCCGAGCGCGCAGGACGAGAAGCTCGCCATCATCGACGGCCTCGCCCTGATCCTCGAGCCGTCGCTAAGCGCGGACGTGGCTGCGCCGCCGACGCCGGCCGAGATCATGAGCGCGCTCGACCGGCTGAAGACGCGCTCTCGCGGCGCTTGCCGCCACGGACCGAGCCGCAGCCGACGCGGCCCGTCGCCTGCTGGCGGCGCTGGACGGGCTCGCGGCAGCGCGCGACGAGCAGGCATTCTTGGGCGGGCTCGAAGCGGCGCTGCTGACCGGGCTGCCGCGGCAGCTCGAAACGCTGCGCACCCTGCTCCAGGCCGGCCCGGTGGACCTCGAGGACCTGCCCCAGGATCTCCGCTCGCGCTGGATCGCGGCGGACGGCCGGGCGCGGGTCGAGATCTACCCGAGCGAGCGGGTGGCGGAGGATACCCCGGCCCTGAACCGCTTCGTTGCGGCGGTGCAGGCGATCGCGCCGGACGCCATCGGCGCGCCGGTGATCATCGTCGAGGCCGGGCGGGCGGTGGAGATCGCCTTCCTCGAAGCCGCGGCCATCGCCGTCGCCGGCATCGCCCTGCTGCTCGTGATCCTGTTGCGCAACGTCCGCGACATCGCCCTGGTGTTCGCGCCGCTGCTGCTCGCGGCGCTGCTCACCGTCGCGGCCTCCGCGGCCTTCGATATGCCGTTCAACTTCGCCAACGTCATCGTCCTGCCGCTGCTGTTCGGCCTCGGCGTCTCCGCGAGCCTGAACCTGGTGATCCGCGAACGTCAGGAGGGCGAGGCCGGGGCGATGATGAGCTCGTGCACGCCGCGCGCCGTGATCTTCAGTGCCCTGACCACCGTCGCCTCGTTCGGGACGCTGGCGCTCTCGGCGCATCCCGGCATCGCCGGCATGGGCCTGCTACTGGCGATTGCGATCGGGCTGACGCTGGCCTCGACGGTCATCGTGCTGCCGGCGCTGATGACGGTGTTTCGCCGGCGCCCGGGCTGAGCCTTCCGCCGCCTCGGCATGCCGCCGCGGCCGCGTCGCCGCCGGCTCGCTCAGCCCGAACAGCCGCCACGCCTGGTGCATGTGCTCCGGCAGCGGCGCCTCGACGGTGAGCAGCCCGCCCGCGGGGTGCGGCACGGTCAGCCTGCGGGCGTGGAGGTGAAGGGCGCGGATGGCGGCGGCGTCCTTGAGGAAGGCAGCGCGGCCGCCGTACTTGCCGTCGCCCAGGATCGGCGTGCCCATGGCGGCGCAGTGGACGCGAAGCTGGTGGGTGCGGCCGGTGAGCGGGATCGAGCTCCAGCCAGGCGGCGTGCTTGCCGATGCGCTCGATGACGGCGTAGTCGGTGATCGCTCGCTCGCCCACCTCGATCGCCTCCATCCGCTCGCCGGCCGGCCCCGGCTTCTTCGCCAGCGGCAGGTCGATCCGGCCCTGCGCCACCTCCGGCACGCCGACGACGATCGCCCAGTAGAGCTTGGAGGCGGCGCGGTCGCGGAAGGCGCGGGTCAGGAACGCCGCCGCGGCGGCGCTGCGGGCCAGGATCAGCACCCCGGAGGTGTCCTTGTCCAGCCGGTGGACCAGCCGCGGCCGCTCGCCGCTCCGGCTGAGGAGGCCGAGCATGCCGTCCAGGTGCCGGCGGGTGCCGCTGCCGCCCTGCACCGCCAAGCCTGGCGGCTTGTTCAGGACGATGACGGCGTCGTCCTCGTAGAGGATCCACGAGCGGAGCGCCGCGAGATCGGCGGGCACCGGCGCGCCAGGCGCTTGAGGCGGCTTCTTCGCCGCAGGTTCCGGCTCGGCCAGCGGCGGGACGCGCACCACTTCCCCCGGTTCGAGCCGCTGGTCGGCGCGCGCCCTGTGGCCATCGACGCGGATCTGCCCGCCGCGCAGAAGCTTCTCCACCCGTCCATGCGGCACGGCAGGAAAGTGGCGGCGGAACCAGCGGTCGAGGCGGACGCCCTGGTCCGCTTCGCTCACCTCGCGCAGCTCGACCCGGCCGCGGGCGGCGGCGTTCTCCGGCAGGTCAGCCACGACCGCCACCCTCGCGCAGGCGCTGCCAGTAGGCGAGCCTCGCCCCGATCTCCTTTTCGAAGCCGCGCTCGCCGGGGTAAGTAGAACCGCTGCCGCTCCATCCCCTCCGGGAAGTAGGTCTGCCCGGAAAAACCCTCGGTCGTCCCGTGGTCGTAGACGTAGCCATCGCCGTAGCCGAGCTGGCGCATCAGCTTCGTCGGCGCGTTGAGGATGTGCATCGGCGGCATCAGCGAACCGGTCTCGCGCGCCGCCCTCCTCGCCGCGCCCTCCGCCTTGTAGGCGGCGTTCGACTTTGGCGCGGTGCCGAGATAGATGACGCACTGGACCAGGGCCAGCTCCCCTTCCGGCGAGCCGAGCCGCTCGTAGGCGTCCCAGGCGGCCAGCGCCTGCACCAGCGCCTGCGGATCGGCGAGGCCCACGTCCTCGACGGCGAAGCGGGCCAGCCGGCGGGCGACGTACAGCGGATCCTCGCCGCCGGCCAGCATCCGCGCGAACCAGTAGAGCGCCGCGTCCGTGTCCGAGCCGCGCAGCGACTTGTGCAGGGCGCTGATGAGGTTGTAGTGGCCTTCCTGCGCCTTGTCGTAGAGCGGCAGCCGCCGCTGCACCGCCTCGGCGACGCCGGCGGCGTCGAGCTTCGGCTCCGCCGGCCGGTCGGCCAGCGCCTCCACCATGTTGAGCAGGTAGCGCCCGTCGCCATCGGCCATGGCCAGCAGTGCCTCGTGGCCGTCCTCGCTCAGCGGCAGCTCGCGCGCAAGCATCCGCTCGGCGCGGGCAACGAGTTCGGCCAAGGCCTCGTGATCGAGGCGGCGGAGCACGAACACCTGGGTCCGCGACAGCAGCGGCGCGTTGAGCTCGAAGGACGGGTTTTCGGTGGTGGCGCCGACGAGGATGATCGTGCCGTCCTCGACGTAAGGAAGGAATCCATCCTGCTGGGCGCGGTTGAAGCGATGGATCTCGTCGATGAAGAGCAACGTGCCGCGGCCATCCAGCCGGCGGCGCCTCGCCTCCTCGAAGACCCGGCGGAGGTCGGCGACGCCGGAGAAGACGGCCGAGAGCGGCTCGAAGTGCAGGTCGGTGTGGGCGGCGAGCAACCGCGGCGATGGTGGTCTTGCCCGTGCCCGGCGGACCCCAGAGGATCATCGAGGAGAGCTTGCCGCTGGCGACCATCCGGCCGATGGGCGCGTCGGCGGCGAGAAGGTGATCCTGGCCGACGACGTCGGAAAGCTTCGCCGGCCGCAGCCGGTCGGCCAGCGGCCGCGGCGCCTGGTCGGAGAAGAGGGACGCGGGGGGCTCGGGCTCGCGCCTGCGTCTGCTCACGGCAACCTTCCTGGCCGCGATCGACGACCCTCACCGGTGGCGGCGTAGGTCGGAGTAGCCGCAGGCGTAATCCGACGCATGGGCGCCGGCAACTCCATTCGGCGGATCCGGCTGCGCCTTGATCCGCCCTACGATGCGGTGTCAGGCGGCGGCGTTCGCTTCCGCGGCGGCGCGCTCGGCCTCGACCCGAGCCTTGTCGTCGGCGCCCTTGGCGGCGGGGTCGCGGTCGACCAGCTCGATCACCGCCATCGGCGCGTTGTCGCCGTAGCGGAAGCCGGCCTTGAGCACCCGGGTGTAGCCGCCGGCGCGCTCGCGGTAGCGCTCGGCGAGCGGCCCGAACAGCTTGCGGACGACGTCGTCTTCCATGAGATAGGAGGCGGCCTGGCGGCGGTTGTGCAAGGCGCCGCGCTTGCCCAGCGTGATCATCCTTTCGGCAACCCGGCGCAGCTCCTTGGCCTTGGGCAGCGTCGTGATGATCTGCTCATGGCGCAGGAGCGACGTCGTCATGTTGGCGAGCATCGCCTTGCGATGACTGCTGCTCCGGTTGAGCTTGCGGCCGCTCATCCTGTGGCGCATGGCCAATCATCCCCTTATCGTGACCGCCTGGTCGGGCGGAAGACCCTCAGTACGGCTCCTCGAGCCGTTTGGCCAGATCCTCGATGTTCTCGGGCGGCCAGTTGCTGATCTCCATGCCGAGGTGCAGGCCCATCTGCGCCAGCACCTCCTTGATCTCGTTCAGCGACTTCCGGCCGAAGTTGGGCGTTCGCAGCATGTCGGCCTCGGTCTTCTGCACCAGATCGCCGATGTAGATGATGTTGTCGTTCTTCAAACAGTTGGCGGAGCGGACCGACAACTCCAGCTCGTCGACCTTGCGCAGCAAGTTCTTGTTGAACGGCAGCTCGTCGCGCCGCTCCTCCTCGAACGCCGCCTGCGGCTCGTCGAAGTTGATGAAGAGCTGCAACTGGTCCTGGAGGATGCGGGCGGCCAAGGCGACCGCGTCCTCCGGGCGTGACGGCGCCGTTGGTGGCGATCTCCATCGACAGCTTGTCGTGGTCGGTGACCTGGCCGACGCGGGTGTTCTCGACCTTGTAGGACACCTTGCGGACGGGCGAGAAGATGGCGTCGACCGGGATCAGCCCGATGGGCGCATCCTCGCTGCGCGAGGCGGAAACCGGCACATAGCCCTTGCCGCTCTCAACGACCAATTCCATGACCAGATGCGCGCCCTGGTCCAGGGTGCAGATGACGAGGTCGGGGCCCATCACCTCGATGTCGTGGGTCGTCTGGATCATGCCCGCGGTCACCTCGCCGGGCCCATCGGCGACGAGGCGGATGCGCTTCGGCCCCTCGCCGCCCATGCGCAGGGCCAGCGACTTGATGTTCAGGACGATGTCGGTGACGTCCTCGCGCACGCCGGGGATCATCGAGAACTCGTGCAGGACGCCCTCGATCTGGATCGCGGTCACCGCCGCGCCCTGAAGCGAGGACAGCAGGACCCGGCGGATGGCATTGCCCAGCGTCAGGCCGAACCCGCGTTCCAGCGGCTCCGCGACGATCGTCGCGGCGCAGCGGGCGTTGGCGCCGGACACGATCTCCAGCTTCGTCGGCTTGATCAACGATTGCCAGTTCTTCTGAATCACAGGGGGTTCCTCACGTTCGCTAATGTCACGGGCAAAGCGAGGCGCCCGCAAGCGCTCGGCAAAGCCGCTCGCAGCCGATGACCGGCCGCTGGGGCTAGACGCGCCGGCGCTTCCGCGGGCGGCACCCGTTGTGCGGAATCGGCGTAACGTCCCTGATCGCGGTAATCGTGAAGCCGACGGTCTGAAGTGCCCGCAGGGCAGATTCGCGTCCGGCCCCCGGCCCCTTGACCTCGACCTCGAGGGTCTTCATCCCGTGCTCCTGCGCCTTGCGCCCGGCATCTTCCGCCGCGACCTGCGCGGCGTAGGGCGTCGACTTGCGGGAGCCCTTGAAGCCCTGGCCCCCGGCCGAGGACCAGGCGATCGCATTGCCTTGGGCGTCGGTGATGGTGATCATCGTGTTGTTGAACGAGGCGCTGATATGCGCCACGCCCGACGTTATGTTCCGCCGCTCGCGCCTGCGGACACGTTGCGTGCCAGGCTTCGCCATCTCCGATCCTTAAATAGCTATTTGGTGACTTTCTTCTTGCCGGCAATGGGCTTGGCCGGGCCTTTGCGAGTCCGCGCGTTGGTGTGGGTGCGCTGGCCGCGAACGGGGAGGCCGCGGCGGTGCCGCAGACCCCGGTACGAACCCAGGTCCATCAGCCGCTTGATGTTCATCGCGACGTCGCGGCGGAGGTCGCCCTCGACGCGGTAGTCGCTGTCAATCATCTCGCGGATACGCAACACCTCGCTGTCCGAAAGCTGCTGGACCCGATGCGAGGCGGGAATGCCGAGCCGGGCGCAGATCTCATGGGCGGTTTTGCGACCGATCCCATGAATATAGGTCAAACCAATCTCCACGCGTTTCTGCGTGGGGATGTTAACTCCAGCAACACGCGCCACGAACGCTCTCCTTGCTGCTTGCGCGAACGGTAAGTGGATTCGCCGGGATGAAGGGAGCCGGGATTATAGGTATCCCGGCCCCGGCGTCAACCCCGCCACTAGCCACCGATAGCTTTTGTCAAGTCCTTACTGACTTGATCGATCGCGCCCATGCCATCGACCCGCTTCAGGATCCCCTGCCGCTCGTAATAGGCCGAGATCGGCGCGGTCTGGGCGTGGTAGGCCTTCAGCCGCTCGCGCACCGTCTCGGCATTGTCGTCGGCGCGGCGGACGAACTCGGTCGAGCCGCAGACGTCGCAGACGCCGGCCACCTTCGGCTGCTTGAAGCTGTCGTGATAGCCGGCGCCGCACTTGGCGCAGGAGAAGCGGCCGCTGATCCGCTCGACCATGGCCTCGTCGTCAACCGCGAGCTCGAGCACGTGGTCGAGCTTCAGCCCCTTGGTCTTCAGCATCACGTCGAGCGCCTCGGCCTGCGGCACCGTGCGCGGAAAGCCATCGAGAATGAAGCCGGTCCTGCACTCGTCGGCGTCGAGCTTGTTGCCGATGAGGCGCGATGATCATGTCATCGGGGACGAGCTGGCCGGCGCGCATGATCGCGTCGGCCTTCTTGCCAATCTCGCTGCCGGCGGCAACCTGGGCCCGCAGCATGTCCCCGGTCGAGAGCTGGGCGATGCCGAAGGTGTCCTCCAGCCTCTTCGCCTGCGTTCCCTTGCCCGAGCCCGGCGGCCCCAACAGCACGACGTTCATCAGCGCCTCCCTCTTCCCCGCAGCTTGGCCTTCTTGATCAGGCCTTCGTATTGGTGGGCGATCAGATGCGACTGGATCTGGGCGACGGTGTCCATGGTCACCGTCACCACGATCAGCAGGCTGGTGCCGCCGAAGTAGAACGGTACAGCGAACCGCGAAATCATGATCTCGGGCAGGATGCAGACGAACGAGAGATAGGCCGCGCCGACGACGGTGAGCCGGGTCAGCACCTTGTCGAGATAGTCGGCGGTGTTCTTGCCCGGGCGGATGCCGGGGACGAAGCCGCCATACTTCTTGAGGTTGTCGGCGGTATCCGCGGGGCTGAAGACGACGGCGGTGTAGAAGAAGGCGAAGAAGACGATCAGCGCCACATAGAAGATCAGATACAACGGCTGGCCGTGCCCGAGGTAGGCCGCGACAGAGTTCAGCCAGGCCGGACCTTGGCCTGCGGCGAAGCCGATCAGCGTCACCGGCATCAGCAGGATCGAGGAGGCAAAGATTGGCGGGATGACGCCGGAGGTGTTGATCTTCAGCGGCAGGTGGGTGCTCTCGCCGCCCATGACCTTGGCGCCGTGCTGGCGCTTCGGATACTGGATCAGGATCCGCCGCTGCGCCCGCTCCATGAAGACGACGAAGAAGATCACGCCGATGACGATGACGATCAGGGCGATGATGAACACCGTCGAGATTGCACCCGTGCGCCCTAGCTCAAGGGTCGCCGCCATGGCGTGCGGCAGGTTGGCGACGATGCCGGCGAAGATGATCAGCGAGATGCCGTTGCCGATGCCGCGCGCGGTGATCTGCTCGCCCAGCCACATCAGGAACATGGTGCCGCCAATCAGGGTGATCGACCACCGAGAACCGGAAGAGCCAGCCCGGATCGTGCACCGCTGGCCCCACGCTCGACTGCAGGCTCTCCAGCCAGACGGAGATGCCGTAGGCCTGGCCGGCCGTGATCAGCACGGTGAGGTAGCGGCTGTACTGGTTGATCTTTTTGCGCCCCGCCTCGCCCTCCTTCTTCAGCGACTCGAGCGTCGGCACCACCGCCGTCATCAGCTGCATGATGATGGAGGCGGAGATGTACGGCATGATGTTGAGCGCGAAGATCGTCATCCGCCCCAGCGCGCCGCCCGCGAACATGTTGAACATGCCGAGGATGCCGCCGGCCTGGCGGTTGAAGATGTCGGTGATCGCCGCCGGATCGATGCCGGGGATCGGGATATAGGTTCCGAGGCGATAGACGATGAGCGCGCCCAGCGTGAACCAGATCCGCTTCTTGAGCTCGGTGGCGCGGGCGAAGGCGCCGAAATTGAGGCTAGCGGCGAGCTGTTCCGCAGCGGAGGCCATGGGTCGCTCTCCCGAAGCTAGTCAGCCGTCTCCGTCGGCTGCTCACCCGGCGGCTCGGCCGCGGCTCGGCCGGAACCGGCGGCTTGCCGGTGACGACGACGCTGCCGCCCGCCTTCTCGACGGCGGCGACAGCCGCCTTCGAGGCGCCGGTCACCTGCAACGTCAGCGCAGCGTTGAGCTCGCCCTTGGCAAGCAGCCTGACCCCGTCGCGGCGGCGGCGGAACAGGCCGGCTGCCTGCAGCGCCGCCTCGTCCACGGTCGCCGAGGGGTCGAGCCGCTGGCGGTCGATCGCCTGCTGCAGGGCGCCGAGGTTCACCTCGGCGTACTCCTTGCGGAACGGGTTCTTGAAGCCGCGCTTGGGCAGGCGGCGATAGAGCGGCATCTGCCCGCCCTCGAAACCGGGCGGCGAGCCGCCGCCGCTTCGCGCCTTCTGTCCCTTGTGGCCCTTGCCCGCGGTCTTGCCGGTGCCAGAGCCGATGCCCCTGCCGACGCGCTTGCGCGGGCTGCGCGCGCCCGGATTGTCGCGGATTTCGTTCAGTCTCATCGTTCTCTTGTCCCTTGTCCGCGGCTTCATCCCCGTCGTCATTGCGAGGAGGCGAGGCCGACGAAGCAATCCAGCACTTCTTCCCACCGACCTGGATCGACACGCCGCCTCCGCGGCTCGCGATGACGTCTCCAGCCTAGGGCGTGATGCGCACCTCTGGATAAACCGTCGCCTACCCTTCGTTCTCCACGTGCAGCAGGTGGCGGACCTTGGCGATCATGCCCCTGACCGACGGCGTGTCCTCGAGCTCACGGCTGCGGCCGATCTTGTTCAGGCCGAGGCCGATCAGCGTCTGCCGCTGGTCGGCCCTGCGGCCGATAGGGCTCTTGGTCTGCGTCACCTTCACCGAAGCCTTGGCGCTCTCGGCCATGTTCATGCCCTCGCCGGCTCGGCCGGGGGCGCGGTGTCGCCACGCCGGGCAATGATGTCGCCGACCTTCTTGCCGCGCCTCGCTGCCACCGCCCGTGGCGAGTAGATGTTGCGGAGCGCGGCGAAGGTCGCCTTGATCATGTTGTGCGGGTTGGCCGTTCCCAGCGACTTGGCGACCACGTCCTGCACACCCATGGTCTCGAAGATCGCCCGCATCGGCCCGCCGGCAATCACGCCGGTGCCCGCGGGCGCAGAGCGCAGCACCACCCTGCCGGCGCCATAGTGGCCGACGACGTCGTGGTGGAGGGTGCGGCCGTCGCGCAGCGGCACCCGGATCATGCTGTGCTTGGCGTGGTCCGTCGCCTTGCGGATCGCTTCCGGAACCTCGCGGGCCTTGCCGGTGCCGTAGCCGACCCGGCCGCGGCCGTCGCCAACCACGACCAGGGCGGCAAAGGAGAACCGCCGGCCACCCTTGACCACCTTGGCGACGCGGTTGATGTGGACGAGCTTGTCGGTGAGGTCCGCGTCCTCACCCTGCGGCCGGTCGCCGCGCTTGCTTCCGGATGGTCTGCGCGCCATCGGTTTGCTCCTCAGAACCCGAGCCCGGCTTCCCGGGCGGCATCGGCCAAGGCTTTCACCCGGCCGTGATAACGGTAACCGCCGCGGTCGAAGATGACGGTGGTGACGCCGGCGGCCAAAGCTCGCTCGGCGACGAGCTTGCCCACCTGCTGCGCCGCGTCAACGTCGGCGCCAGAGGCGGCCGCGTCTTTCAGCGCTGCGTCCAGGGTCGACGCCGACGCAACGGTGCAGCCGGCCCGGTCGTCGATGACCTGGGCGTAGATGTGCTTGTTGGAGCGGAAGACAGACAGCCGCGGCCGATCCTTCGCCGCCGCGACCAGCCGGCGGCGGATCCGCCAGCGCCGCCGTTCAAACAATCCTCGTGTCTCGGCCATGGCTTTACTTCTTCTTGCCTTCCTTGCGCCGGATGATCTCGTCGTCGTACTTGATGCCCTTGCCCTTGTACGGCTCCGCCCGACGATAAGCGCGAACCTCCGCCGCCACCTGGCCGACGAGCTGCTTGTCGGCGCCGTGGACGGTGATGTGCGTCGGATCGGGGCACTCGATCTTGATCCCCTCGGGGATGGCGTGACGGACCTCGTGGCTGAAGCCGAGCTGCAGGACAAGGTCGCGCCCCTGCACCTGGGCGCGATAACCGACGCCGGCGATCTCCAGCTTGCGGGAGAAGCCCGCATGCACGCCATGAACGGCGTTGGCGACGACCGTTCGCGCCGTTCCCCACATCGCCCGCGAGCGCGGAGTCTCGTCGCGCGGCCGCACGACGATGGCGCCGTGCTCCTGAGTGACGACAACCTCGTCCATCAGCGGCGCCGCCAGCTCACCGTGCGGCCCCTTCGCCGTCAGCCGCCCCGCGGCCAGCGAAACGCTGACGCCGCCGGGCACCTGAACCGGGTGTTTGCCAATGCGCGACATGGTGGTCTCGAGCCTTCCTTGACTAGAATACCTTGCAGAGCACTTCGCCGCCGACGTGTGCGTCGCGGGCCTCGGCGTCGGAGATCACGCCCCGCGGCGTCGACAAGATGGCGACGCCGAGGCCGTTATAGACCCGCGGCAGATCCTTGATCTTCGAGTACACCCGCCGGCCGGGCTTCGACACCCGGCTAATCTCGCGAATGACCGGCTGGCCCTCGTGGTACTTCAGCTCGATCTTGAGCTCGTGGATGCCGGGCCGAAGCTCAACGGCGGAGTAGCCGCGGATGAAGCCCTCTCGCTGCAACACATCGAGCACACAGGCGCGCAGCTTGGAAGCCGGCGAGGTGACGGCGCTCTTCTTTGCCGTCTGCCCGTTGCGGATGCGCGTCAGCATGTCACCCAGCGGGTCGGTCATGGACATGGCCGCGGTTCCCTTACCAGCTCGACTTGACCATGCCCGGGATCTGGCCGGCGGACGCCAGTTCCCGCAGCGCAATGCGCGACAGCCCGAACTTGCGATAGTTGCCGCGCGGGCGGCCCGTCAGGGCGCAGCGCAGGCGGACACGGACCGGCGAGGAGTTCCTGGGCAGCTCGGCCAGGCGCATGCGCGCGGCAAACCGCTCCTCCGGCGAGACGGTGCGGTCGGCGGCCAAGCGCTTGAGCTCGGCCCTGCGCTCGGCATAGCGGCTCGCGAGCTCCATCCGCTTCTTGTTTCGCTCGACCAGGCTTTTTTTGGCCATCCGGTTCTCTTCTCCTAGGCGCTCAGTTGCTGAACGGCATGTCGAAGGCCTTGAGCAAGGCCTTGGCCTCGGCGTTGTTCTTGGCGGTGGTGCAGATCACGATGTCCAGCCCGCGGATCTGGTCGACCTTGTCGTAACTGATCTCCGGGAAGATGATCTGCTCCTTCACCCCCATGGCGAAGTTGCCGCGGCCGTCGAAGCTCTTGGCGGAGACGCCGCGGAAGTCGCGCACCCGCGGCAGCGCGATGTTCACCAGCCGGTCGAGGAACTCGAACATGTGGTCGCGGCGGAGCGTGACCTTCACGCCGATGGGCATCCCTTCGCGGAGCTTGAAGCCGGCGATCGACTTCTTCGCCTTGGTGATCACCGGCCGCTGGCCGGCGATCTGCGCCATTTCCGCCGCGGCCGCATCCACCTTCTTGCGGTCCTGGGAGCCCTCGCCGACGCCCATGTTGAGCACGATCTTGGTCAGCCGCGGGATCTCCATGGGGTTCGGGTAGTTGAACTCCTCCTGAAGAGCCTTGCGGACCTCCGTCTTGTAGCGCTCGCGAAGCCGTGCCATCGCGCCCGTCCCTACCTGTCGATCACTTCGCCAGAACGCTTGGCGAAGCGCACCTTGCGGCCGTCGTCGAGAAACTTGAAACCGACCCGTGTTGCCTCGCCGCTTGCCGGATCGAGGTGCGCCAGGTTGGAGATGTGGATCGCTGCCTCCTTCTCGACGATGCCGCCCTCGGCCCCCATCTTCGGCTTGACGTGCCGCTTGACCATGTTCACGCCCTGGACGATCGCCCGGTTCTCCTTGGGGATCACCTTGAGCACCTCACCGGTCCGGCCCTTGCTCCGGCCGGTGGTGACGACGACCCGGTCGCCCTTCTTGATTTTGAGCTTGATCGCCATCTCAAAGCACCTCCGGCGCCAGCGAAACGATCTTCATGTAGCCCTTGGCCCGGAGCTCGCGGGTGACGGGGCCGAAGATGCGGGTGCCGATCGGCTCGCCCTGCTTGTTGATCAAGACCGCTGCGTTCCGGTCGAAGCGGATCGCCGAGCCGTCGGCGCGGTGGATGTCCTTGGCGGTGCGCACGATGACCGCGCGCAGGACCTCGCCCTTCTTCACCCGGCCGCGGGGAATGGCGTCCTTCACCGACACGACGATGATGTCACCGACCCCGGCGAAGCGCCGGCGCGAGCCGCCGAGGACGCGGATGCACTGAATGCGTCGCGCCCCGGAATTGTCGGCCACGTCCAAGTTCGTTTCGACTTGGATCATCTCTCTTCACCCTTCACGTCCTAGGCGCCGGCAATTTCGCCCTCGACGACCACTTCCCAGCGCTTCAGCCTGGACAGCGGCCGACACTCGCGGATGCGCACGGTGTCGCCGACCTTGTACCGGTTCGCCTCGTCGTGGGCGTGGTACCGCTTCGACCGGCGAATGGTCTTCTTGTAGAGGGGATGCATGACCCGCCGCTCGACCCGAACGACGACGGTCTTCTCTCCCTTGTCGCTGACGACGACGCCTTGTAACTCACGCCTCGGCATGGCTTCCCCGCTACGCTCCCGCAGGCGCGGCTTGCTTGCGCTGCCTGATGATGGTCTTCACCCGCGCGATCGTGCGCCGCACATCGCGCACCCGCGCCGTGTTCTCGAGCTGGCCGCTGGCGGCGCGAAAGCGCAAGTTGAACGCCTCCTTGCGCAGGCCCACCAGCTGGTCGCTCAACTCGTCGTCGGTCTTGAGACGCAACTCGTTGGCGTCCACGGCCTATCCCTCCTCGCCCGAGCGGGAAACGAACCGGGTCCGCACCGGCAGCTTCGCCGCCGCCAGCGTCAGGGCCTGCTTGGCAAGCTCGCGCGGGATGCCGTCGACCTCGAACATGATCCGCCCCGGCTTTACCCGGCACACCCAGAACTCCGGCGAGCCCTTGCCGCCGCCCATGCGCACTTCCGCCGGCTTGCTGCTCACCGGCACGTCCGGGAACAACCGGATCCACACCTTGCCGGTGCGGCGCATGTGCCGGGTGATCGCCCGCCTGGCCGCCTCGATCTGGCGCGCGGTGATGCGCTCTGGGCTCATCGCCTTCAAGCCGAAGGCCCCGAAGTTGAGCTCCGTCGCACCCTTGGCCTTGCCGTGGATGCGGCCTTTGTGCTGCTTGCGGTACTTTGTCCGCTTCGGGCTGAGCATGACTAAACGCCTAATTCAGGTTCGTGTTCGCCGCGCCGATCAACGCGCGGTCTGCTGTTCGGCGGCGCGCTTGTCGAGCGCCATCGGGTCGTTGACGAGGATGTCGCCCTTGTAGATCCACACCTTGACGCCGCAGACGCCGTAGGTGGTGCGGGCCTCCGCCTGGCCGTAGTCGACATGCGCGCGCAGCGTATGCAGCGGCACCCGGCCCTCGCGGTACCAGACCGAGCGGGCGATCTCGGCGCCGCCGAGGCGGCCGCCGCAGTTGATCCGGATGCCCTGGGCGCCGAGACGCATGGCCGACTGCACCGCCCGCTTCATCGCCCGGCGCGACGACACCCGCCGCTCGAGCTGCTGGGCGACGTTCTCGGCGACGAGCTGGGCTTCGATCTCGGGCTTGCGGATCTCGACGATGTTCAGGTGCACGTCGGACTTGGTGATGGTGGACAGGTCCTTGCGCAGCTTCTCGATGTCCGCGCCCTTCTTGCCGATGACGACGCCCGGCCTGGCGGTATGGATCGTGAGCCTCGCCTTCTTCGCCGGCCGCTCGATGACGATCCTGGACACCCCGGCCTGAGCGAGCCGCTGGCGAACGTACTTGCGGATCTTAAGGTCCTCGTGCAGCAGCCTGGCGTAGCTCTCGTCGGCGAACCAGCGGGAGTCCCAGGTCCGGTTAATCCCCAGCCTGAGGCCGATTGGGTTGACCTTCTGCCCCATCAGACGTGCTCCTCGCGCTCGCGAACGACCAGCCGGAGTTGGCTGAACGGCTTCTCGATCCGGCCGACCCGGCCCCGCGCCCGGGGCCGCCAGCGCTTGATCACCATGGTCTTGCCGACGCTGGCCTCGGCCACGAACAGCCGGTCGACGTCGAGCTGGTGGTTGTTCTCGGCATTGGCGATGGCCGACTGCAGCACCTTGCGCACCTCGTTCGAGATCCGCCGGCGGGAGAACTGCAGCTCCGCCAGCGCCCGGTCGCAGCTCAGGCCGCGGATGCTCTCCGCCACCAGGTTGAGCTTGCGCGGGCTGAGTCGCAGGTGGCGGGCGATGGCAACCGCCTCGGTGTCGGCGAGCTTGCGCTCGAAGCCTGGTTTACCCATTGCTCAACCCCGTCGTGCCTTCTTGTCACCGCCATGACCGAAAAAGGTCCGCGTCGGCGAGAACTCGCCGAACTTGTGCCCAATCATGTTTTCGGTCACGAGGACCGGGATGAACTTCCGGCCGTTGTAGACGCCGAACGTCAGGCCGACGAACTGCGGCAGGATCGTCGAGCGGCGCGACCATGTGCGGATCACCTCGTTGCGCTTCGACGAGCGAACCTTGTCCGCCTTTTGCAGCAGATAGCCGTCGACGAAGGGACCTTTCCAAACCGAGCGCGGCACGCCCTCTTCCTCCTGCTACTTCTTGGCTGCGTGACGGCGGCGCATGATCAGCCGGTCCGTCTTCTTGTTGTTCCGGGTGCGCTTGCCTTTGGTCGGCTTGCCCCACGGCGTCACCGGATGCCGGCCGCCCGAGGTCTTGCCCTCGCCGCCGCCGTGCGGATGATCGACCGGGTTCATGGCAACGCCGCGCACCGAGGGCCGCTTGCCCAGCCAGCGGCTGCGTCCGGCCTTGCCGATCTTGATGTTCTGCTGGTCGGGGTTAGACACCGCGCCGATGGTCGCCAGGCACTCGGCCCGGACCACCCGCAGCTCGCCGGAGCTCAGCCGCAACTGAGCGTAGCCCTGGTCCTTGCCGATGAGCTGCGCGTAGGTACCGGCGGCGCGGGCGATCTGGCCGCCCCGGCCACGCTTCATCTCGACGTTGTGGATGATGGTCCCGACGGGGATGTTCTGCATCGGCAGCGCATTGCCCGGCTTGATGTCGACGGCGGTGCCGGCGACGACGCTGTCGCCCACGTTCAAGCGCTGCGGCGCCAGGATGTAGGCAAGCTCGCCGTCCTCGTAGCGAACCAGGGCGATGAACGCGGTCCGGTTCGGGTCGTACTCGAGACGCTCCACCGTCGCCGGGACGTCGAATTTGCGCCGCTTGAAATCGACCACCCGGTAGCGCCGCTTGTGCCCGCCGCCGCGACGGCGCGCCGTGATCCTGCCGGCGTTGTTGCGCCCGCCGGTGCCGTGCAGGCCCTCGGTGAGGCTGCGCTCGGGCTTGCCCTTCCACAGCGCGGAGCGGTCAATCAGGACGAGGCCGCGTTGCCCGGGCGTCGTCGGTCTGAAGTTCTTGAGTGCCATCTTCGCCTGCAGTCCCGCCTAGAGCCCCGTGGTCACGTCGATGGAGTGGCCTTCCGCCAGGGTGACGATCGCCTTCTTCACGTCCGACCGGCGCCCGGGGCGGCCGCGCGTCCGCTTCGTCTTGCCCTTCACGATCAGCGTGTTAACCGCCTTCACCTTGACCTTGAACAGGTCCTCGATCGCCGCCTTGATCTCCGGCTTGCAGGCGTCCAGCGACACCAGGAACGCCACCTGGTTGTGCTCGCCGAGCAGCGTCGTCTTCTCGGTGATCACCGGCCGGCGGATGATCTCGAGCTTGCGCTCATTGCTGATCGTCATGCTGGCCTTGCCGAACCGCCGGTTCATGTCAGTCGCTCCGTCAGACCTTCGACCCCGGCCGTCGTCAGCACGACGGTCTGGTGACGGAGGATGTCGTAGACATTCGCGCCCTGCGTCGGCAGCACGTTGAGGCCGATGATGTTCTGCGCCGCCCGGGCGAAGTTGGCCTCGATGGCCCGCCCGTCGATCAGGAGCGCCTTGCGCCAGCCCAGCTTTCGCAGCTGCTCGGCCAGGACCTTGGTCTTGGGCGCGTCGAGCTCGGCCTTGTCCAGGATCACCAACTCGCCGGCGGCGATCTTGGCCGACAGCGCCGTCTTCAACGCCAGCCGCCGGACCTTCTTCTGCAGGTCGTGGGAGTGGTCGCGCGGCGTCGGGCCGAACACCACGCCGCCGCCGCGCATGTGCGGACCTTTGAGCGAGCCCTGGCGGGCGCGGCCGGTGCCCTTCTGCTTGTACGGCTTCTTCGAAGTGCGCGCGACCTCGCTCCGCCCTTTCACCTTGTGCGTTCCGGCGCGGCGCTTGGCGAGCTGCCAGGCGACGGCGCGCGCAAGGATGTCGGGGCGGATCGCGACGGCGAAGATGCCATCGTCCAGCTCGACGGTGCCGACCTTCTCGCTTTCCAGGTTGACGACGTCCTGTTGCACGACCGCTATTCCCCGTTCTCGCCGGCCGGCGCGTCAGCCGCGGCCTCGGCATCCACCGCCGTTTCCGTCGGCGCGGCAGTGTCCGGCTGCGCCGCAGCCTGCCGGATCGCCCCCGGCAAGGGCACGCCCTCGGGCTTCGGCTTCTTCACCGCGTCGCGGACCAGCAGGTGCCCGCCCTCGGCCCCCGGAACCGCGCCCTTGAGCAGGATCAGGCCACGATCGACGTCCGTGCCGACGACCTCGAGGTTCAGCACCGTCACCCGCTTGTCGCCGAGGTGGCCGGCCATCTTCTTGCCCTTGAAGGTCCGCCCGGGATCCTGCCGGTTGCCGGTCGAGCCCAGGCTACGATGGCTGACGGAGACGCCGTGGGTCGCACGCAGGCCGCCGAAGCCGTGGCGCTTCATGCCGCCAGCGAAGCCCTTGCCGATGGAGGTGCCGACGACGTCCACGAACTGGCCGGGGACGAAATGATCCACCGTGATCTCGGCGCCGACCTCGATGAGAGCATCACCGTCGACCCGGAACTCCGCAACCTTCCGCTTCGGCTCGACCCCGGCTTTGGCGAAGTGGCCGCGCTCCGGCCTGGTCACGTTCTTCACCTTGCGGGTGCCGACGCCGAGCTGCAGCGCCGTGTAGCCGTCGCGCTCGGCGGTGCGTTGGGCGACCACCTGGCAGCCCTCGACCTGCAGCACGCTCACCGGCACATGGCTGCCGTCATCGCGGAACACCCGGGACATGCCCAGCTTGCGGGCGATCAGACCGGTTCTCATCCGTCCTGCCCCTACAGCTTGATCTCGACGTCGACGCCGGCGGCGAGGTCGAGCTTCATCAGCGCGTCCACCGTCTGCGGCGTCGGGTCAATGATGTCCAGCACCCGCTTGTGGGTGCGGATCTCGAACTGCTCGCGCGACTTCTTGTCGATGTGCGGCGAGCGGAGCACCGTGAACTTCTCGATCCGGGTCGGTAGCGGAATCGGACCGCGCACCTGCGCCCCGGTGCGGCGGGCGGTGCTGACGATCTCGCGCGCCGACTGATCGAGCACGCGATGATCGAAGGCCCTCAAGCCGATCCGGATGTTTTGCTTATCCATCGATGCAGTGTCCTGTTCCGCCGTCCGCGTCTCGTTGCCCGACCGCTTTCGGCTATTCGATGATCTTGGCGACGACGCCGGCGCCGACCGTGCGGCCGCCCTCGCGAATGGCGAACCGGAGGCCCTCGTCCATGGCGATCGGCTGGATCAGCGTCACCTCCATCGAGACGTTGTCGCCCGGCATCACCATCTCGGTGCCCTCGGGCAGCGCCACCGTCCCGGTCACATCCGTGGTCCGGAAGTAGAACTGCGGCCGGTAGTTGGTGAAGAACGGCGTGTGCCGGCCGCCCTCCTCCTTGGTCAGGATGTAGGCCTCGGCGGCGAACTTGGTGTGCGGCGTGATCGTCCCCGGCTTGGCCAGGACCTGGCCACGCTCGACGTCCTCGCGCTTGGTCCCGCGCAACAAAACGCCGATGTTGTCGCCGGCCTCGCCCTGGTCCAACAGCTTGCGAAACATCTCCACGCCGGTGCAAACCGTCTTGGTCGTGGCCTTCAGGCCGACGATCTCCACCTCCTCGCCAACCTTGACCACCCCGCGCTCCACCCGGCCGGTGACCACCGTGCCGCGGCCCGAAATCGAGAACACATCCTCGATCGGCATCAAGAACGGCTGGTCCTTCGGCCGCTCCGGCTGCGGAATGTAGCTGTCCACCGCCTTCATCAGCTCCAGGATCGACTGCGGCCCAATCTCGCCGTCACGACCCTCCAGAGCATAAAGCGCCGAGCCCTTGACGATCGGAATGTCGTCGCCAGGAAAGTCGTAGCTGGACAGCAGCTCCCGCAGCTCCAGCTCGACCAGCTCCAACAGCTCCGGGTCGTCAACCATGTCGACCTTGTTCAGATAAACCACGATCGCCGGAACGCCGACCTGGCGAGCCAAAAGAATGTGCTCGCGGGTCTGCGGCATCGGCCCATCGGCGGCGGACACCACCAGGATCGCCCCGTCCATCTGCGCCGCACCGGTGATCATGTTCTTCACGTAGTCGGCATGACCCGGGCAATCGACATGCGCGTAATGCCGGTTCGCGGTCTGATACTCGACGTGCGCCGTCGAGATCGTGATCCCCCGCGCCTTCTCCTCCGGAGCCTTGTCAATCTGATCGAACGGAACGAACGTCGCCCCACCAGCCTCAGCCAAAACCTTGGTGATCGCCGCCGTCAACGTCGTCTTGCCATGATCAACATGGCCGATCGTCCCAACATTGCAGTGCGGCTTCGTCCGCTCAAACTTCGCCTTCGCCATCTCGCTGCTCCGTAACTCGGGTACTGGCCTTAACTTGCCAAGCGTTGTCGGACTTCTTCGGAAATCGCCTGGGGCACGTCCGCATACTTGTCGAAGTGCATGGTATAGGTTGCCCGACCCTGGCTCATCGACCGTAGCGTGTTGACGTAGCCGAACATCGTCGCCAGCGGCACCAGCGCGGTAATGACCCGGGCATTGCCGCGCTGGTCCATCCCCGAGATCTGGCCGCGGCGGCTGTTCAGGTCGCCGATGATGTCGCCCATGTAGTCGTCGGGCGTGACCACCTCGACCCGCATCAACGGCTCGAGCAGCTTCGGCCCGGCCTTGGCAATGCCCTCGCGATAGGCGGCCCGGGCGGCGATCTCGAAGGCCATCACGCTGGAATCGACGTCGTGGGAGGCGCCGTCGAAGAGCACGGCCTTGAAGTCGATCATCGGGAAACCGGCGATGACGCCGGTCTGCGCCGCCTGCATGATCCCCTTCTGCACGCCGGGAACGTATTCGCGCGGCACCGAGCCGCCAACGACCGCGCTCTCGAACTGGACGCCCTTGCCGGGCTCCTGCGGCTCGAACCGGATCGCCACGCGGGCGAACTGGCCGGCGCCGCCGGTCTGCTTCTTGTGGGTGTAATCGACGGTGGCGGTCCTGGAGATGGTCTCGCGGTACGCGACCTGCGGCGCGCCGACGGCCGCGTCCACCTTGAACTCGCGCTTCATCCGGTCGACGATGATCTCGAGGTGCAGCTCGCCCATCCCCTTGATCACGGTCTGCCCGCTCTCGGCGTCGATCGAGACCCGGAAGGACGGATCCTCGTTGGCCAGCCGGGAGAGCGCCACCGACATCTTCTCCTGGTCGGCCTTGGTCTTGGGCTCGACCGCGACCTCGATGACCGGCTCCGGGAACTCCATCCGCTCGAGCAGCACCGGCCGGCGGGGGTCGCACAGGGTGTCGCCGGTGGTCGTCAGCTTCAGCCCGGCGATGGCGACGATGTCGCCGGCGCGCGCTTCCTTGATGTCCTCACGGCTGTTGGCATGCATGAGCAGCATCCGGCCGATGCGCTCGCTCTTCTCCTTGACGCTGTTCTGCACCGCCGACCCGCTTTCAAGGATACCGGAATAGATGCGGGCGAAGGTCAGCGTACCGACGAACGGATCGCTCATGATCTTGAAGGCGAGGGCCGCGAACGGCTCGTCGTCGGAGCTCTTGCGTTCGACCTCCTCGTCGCTGCCGGGTTTCACCCCGTGCATCGGCGGAACCTCCAACGGCGACGGCAGGAAATCGACGACGGCGTCCAGCAGCGGCTGCACGCCCTTGTTCTTGAAAGCGGAGCCGCACAGCACGGGAACGAAGCTTCCAGACACAGTGCCGGCGCGGATGCAGCGGACCAGCGTCGCCTCGTCCGGTTCCTCGCCTTCGAGGTAGCGCTCGAGCGCCGCCTCGTCGTGCTCGACCGCCGCCTCGACCAGCTTCAGCCGATACTCTTTGGCCTGCTCCAGGTATGGCCCGGCGATCTCTCCATAAACGAACTCGGCGCCGAGGCTCTCGTCCTTCCAGACGATCGTCCGCATTCGGACGAGGTCGATCACGCCAATGAACTCGGCCTCGCCGCCGAGCGGCAACTGGACCACGACGGCCGTGGCCCCGAGCCGCGTGCCGATCTGCTTGACGCAGCGGAAGAAGTCCGCGCCCATCCGGTCCATCTTGTTGACGAAGCAGATGCGCGGGACCTTGTACTTGTCCGCCTGCCGCCAGACCGTCTCCGATTGCGGCTCGACGCCGCCGACACTGTCGAACACCGCGACCGCGCCGTCGAGGACGCGCAGGCTGCGCTCGACCTCGATGGTGAAGTCGACGTGGCCGGGGGTGTCGATGATGTTGACCCGGTGCTCGCGCCAGAAGCAGGTCGTGGCCGCCGAGGTGATGGTGATGCCGCGTTCCTGCTCCTGCTCCATCCAGTCCATCGTCGCGGTGCCCTCGTGCACCTCGCCAATCTTGTACGACCGGCCGGTGTAATACAGGATGCGCTCGGTCGTCGTCGTCTTGCCCGCATCGATGTGGGCCATGATGCCGATGTTGCGGTATCGTTCGAGCGGCGTCGTCCGAGGCATCGGTGCGGGATCCTGCTGCGGCTACCAGCGATAATGGGAGAAGGCCTTGTTGGCCTCCGCCATGCGGTGCGTGTCCTCACGCTTCTTCACCGCCGCGCCGCGGTTGTTGGCGGCATCGAGAAGCTCGCCGGCGAGCCGCTCGACCATGGTGTTCTCAGAGCGCTTCCTCGCCACGTCGACGATCCAGCGGATGGCCAGCGACTGCCGCCGCGTCGTCCGCACCTCCACCGGAACCTGGTAGGTGGCGCCACCGACCCGGCGCGAGCGCACCTCGAGGACCGGCCGGACGTTCTCCAGCGCCTCGTGGAACGTCTTCAGCGGGTCCTGCCGCGTCCGCTTCTCCATCAGATCGAGCGCGCCGTAGACCGTGCGCTCGGCGATCGACTTCTTGCCGTCCAGCATCAGCCCGTTGGTGAACTTGGTGAGCAGCATGTCGCCATACTTGGGGTCGGGAAGAATGTCGCGCTTCTCGGCGGCTCGGCGTCTCGACATCGGCTGACCCCCTACTTCGGCCGCTTGGCGCCGTACTTGGAGCGCTGCTGGCGCCTCGCGCTGACACCCTGGGTGTCCAGCGCGCCGCGGATGATGTGGTAGCGAACGCCCGGCAGGTCCTTCACCCGGCCACCGCGCAGCAGCACCACCGAATGCTCCTGCAGATTATGGCCCTCGCCGGGGATGTAGCTGGTGACCTCGAAGCCGTTGGTCAGGCGCACGCGCGCCACCTTGCGCAGCGCCGAGTTCGGCTTCTTCGGCGTCGTCGTGTAGACGCGGGTGCAGACGCCGCGCTTCTGCGGCGAGCCCTCCAGCGCCGGCACCTTGTTGCGTGTCACCGGCGCCTTGCGCGGATTACGAACCAGCTGATTGATCGTCGGCATTCCAGACCCTCGACGCCGACATCGCCCAATGCCGGCTTGCTTTTTGTGACCCGAACTCCCGGCAAATCGAAGGGCAACAGACAAAACAAGCCAGGAGGCTCGTTTTTCCCGCGCCCTCAGCGCCTTGCCAGATTTTTTTCCTGTCTCGTCCAAGACCGCGTTTGGACTGAGAAGTCCACCACCGGTCCCGCATCGGAAGGTGGCGGATACTATGGGGTGCGTTTCACCCCGTCAAGCAACAATGGCTGATGAACTTCCACCGGGGCGAGAGGAAGGCGCCGGCCGCGGCCCCACCATCGGTGACCGCGGCCGGACCATGGCTCACTCGGCGTCCGAGGCCTCCGGCTGTGGCCGCTGGCTCGGCACCGGCAACGGCGTCGGCGCGTCTTCCGCCGCTTCCTCGTGCGTCACCGCCGCCTGCTGGTCGCGTTCGGCCGCGATCCGGCGGTAGCGGTTCATGACGCTGCCGGTTCCGGCCGGGATCAGCCGGCCGACGATGACGTTCTCCTTCAGCCCCTGCAGCGCGTCGATCTTGCCGGAGACCGCGGCCTCGGTCAGCACCCGCGTGGTCTCCTGGAAGGAGGCGGCGGAGATGAACGACCGGGTCTGCAGGCTGGCCTTGGTGATGCCCTGGAGAACCGGCAGGCCCTCCGCCGGACGCTCGCCGTTGCTGATCGCTTTGTCGTTGAACTCGTCGAACTCCATCCGGTCGACCTGCTCGCCGACGAGGAAGGTGGTGTCGCCGGGCTCAGTGATCTCGACCTTCTGCAGCATCTGACGGACGATCACCTCGATGTGCTTGTCGTTGATCTTCACGCCCTGGAGCCGATAGACCTCCTGGATCTCCGCGGTCAGGTAGGCCGCCAGCGCCTCGACGCCCAGCACCCGCAGGATATCGTGGGGCACCGGGTTGCCGTCCATCAACGGGTCGCCGGCCTCGACGAAGTCGCCCTCCTGCACGCTGATGTGCTTGCCCTTGGGGATCAGGTACTCGCGCGGATCGCCCTCGCCCTCCTCGGGCACGACCACGATTCGCCGCTTCGACTTGTAGTCCTTGCCGAACTCGACCCGTCCGGCGATCTCGCTGATGATGGCGTGGTCCTTGGGCTTGCGCGCCTCGAACAGCTCGGCCACCCGCGGCAGGCCGCCGGTGATGTCCCTGGTCTTCGCCGACTCGCGGGGAATGCGCGCGAGCAGGTCGCCCGCGTGCACCTTCTGCCCCGGCTCGACCGAGAGGATCGCGTCCACCGACAGGAAGTAGCGGGCCTCCAGGCCGTTCTCGAGAGTGAGCAGATCGCCGTTCTCGTCGCGGAGCGTGATGCGCGGCTTGAGCTCGCTGCCCTTGGGCTGGGACTTCCAGTCGATGACCACCTTCGAGGCGATGCCGGTTGCCTCATCCACCTGCTCGACGACGGAGACGCCTTCGACCAGGTCGACGTAGTGCACCATGCCCTCGCGCTCGGTAATGATCGGCAGGGTGTACGGGTCCCACTCGGCCAGGCGGTCGCCGCGCTTTACCTCGACGCGGTCCTCCTTCAGCAGCTTGGCCCCGTACGGCAGGCGGTGGCGCGCCCGGTCCCGCCCCTGGGCGTCGCTCAGGACCATCTCGGCGTTGCGGTTCATCACCACCGGCACGCCGGAGCTGTTGCGCACGGTGTTGCAGTTGCGCAGGTGGATCGTGCCGTCGGCCGAGGCCTCCACCTTTGACTGCTCGGCGCCGCGCTGGACCGCGCCGCCGATGTGGAAGGTGCGCATGGTGAGCTGGGTTCCCGGCTCGCCGATCGACTGCGCGGCGATCACGCCCACCGCCTCGCCGATGTTGACCCGCGTTCCCCGCGCCAGGTCGCGGCCGTAGCACTTGCCGCAGACGCCGTTGTGGGTCTGGCAGGTCAAGACCGAGCGGATCTTCACCGCCTCCAGGTCCACCGCCTCGACGGCGGCGACCGCGTCCTCGTCGATCATCTCGCCGGCGTGGACGATGACCCGGTCGCTGACGGGATCGAGCACGTCGTCCGCGGCGCAGCGGCCGAGCAGCCGCTCGCCCAGCGCCGAGACGATCTCGCCGCCCTCGACCACGGGCCGGACGGTGATGCCGTTGGTGGTGCCGCAGTCGTCCTCAAGCACGATGCAGTCCTGGGCGACGTCGACCAGCCGGCGGGTGAGGTAGCCGGAGTTGGCCGTCTTCAGCGCCGTGTCGGCGAGGCCCTTCCGCGCGCCGTGGGTCGAGTTGAAGTACTCGAGAACGGTCAGCCCCTCCTTGAAGTTGGAGATGATCGGCGTCTCGATGATCTCGCCCGACGGCTTCGCCATCAGCCCGCGCATGCCGGCCAGCTGCTTCATCTGCGCCGCCGAGCCGCGGGCGCCGGAGTGGGCCATCATGTAGACGGAGTTGACCATCTCGCCCGGCGCCGTCGTCGAGATCCGCTGCATCATCGCGTCGGCGACCTGGTCGGTGCAGTGCGCCCAGGCGTCGACCACCTTGTTGTACTTCTCGCCCTGGGTGATCAGCCCGTCGAGGTACTGCTGCTCGTACTCCTTCACCCGGTCCTCGGTGGCGCGTACCAGCGCCACCTTGGTCTCGGGGACGACCAGGTCGTCCTTGCCGAAGGAGATGCCGGCCTTGGACGCATAGGAGAAGCCGAGGCCCATGATCCGGTCGGCGAAGATGACCGTCTCCTTCTGGCCGCAGTTCCGGTAGACCGCGTCGATGACCGCAGAGATCTCCTTCTTGGTCAGCAGCCGGTTGATCAGGTCGAACGGCACGTTGGGATGGCGCGGCAGCGTCTCCGACAGCAGCATCCGCCCGGGCGTCGTCTCGACGACCAGCGTTATCGGCTGGTTGTCCGCATCCACGGTCTTGTAGCGGGCGCGGATCTTGGAGTGCAGCGTTGCCGCGCGCGCCTCCAGGGCGTGGTGGATCTCGCCGATGTCGGCGAAGGCCTTGCCCTCGCCCGGCTCGCCCTCGCGATCCATGCTGAGGTAGTAGAGCCCGAGCACGATGTCCTGCGACGGCACGATGATCGGCTTGCCGTTGGCCGGGCTGAGGATGTTGTTGGTCGACATCATCAGCACGCGCGCTTCCAGCTGCGCCTCCAGCGACAGCGGCACGTGCACCGCCATCTGGTCGCCGTCGAAGTCGGCGTTGAAGGCGGCGCAGACCAGCGGGTGGAGCTGGATCGCCTTGCCCTCGATCAGCACCGGCTCGAACGCCTGGATGCCCAGGCGGTGCAGCGTCGGCGCCCGGTTGAGCAGCACCGGGTGCTCGCGGATCACCTCCTCGAGGATGTCCCAGACCTCCGGCCGCTCCTTCTCCAGCATGCGCTTCGCCGCCTTGATGGTCGTCGCCATGCCGTAGAGCTCGAGCTTCGAGTAGATGAACGGCTTGAACAGCTCGAGCGCCATCTTCTTCGGCAGGCCGCACTCGTGCAGCTTGAGCTCCGGGCCGACGACGATCACCGACCGGCCGGAGTAATCGACGCGCTTGCCGAGCAGGTTCTGGCGGAACCGGCCCTGCTTGCCCTTGAGCATGTCGCTCAGCGACTTCAGCGGCCGCTTGCTGGCGCCGGTGATCGGCCGGCCGCGGCGGCTGTTGTCGAACAGCGCGTCCACCGATTCCTGCAGCATCCGCTTCTCGTTGCGGATGATGATCTCCGGCGCCCGCAGCTCGATCAGCCGCTTCAGTCGGTTGTTGCGGTTGATCACCCGGCGGTAGAGGTCGTTGAGGTCGGAGGTGGCGAAGCGGCCGCCATCGAGCGGCACCAGCGGCCGCAGCTCCGGCGGGATGACCGGGATCGCCTCCAGGATCATCCACTCCGGCCTGGCGCCGGACTCGATGAACGCCTCGATCAGCTTCAGCCTTTTCACCAGCTTCTTGCGCTTGGCCTCGGACGTCGTCTCCTTCAGCTCGACGCGCAGCGTCGCCCGCTCGGTTTCGAGCTCGATCGCCTTCAGCATCTCGCGGATCGCCTCGGCGCCGATGCCGACGCTGAAGCTGTCCTCCCCGTACTCCTCGATCGCCTTCTGGTACTGGTCCTCGCTGATCAGCTCGCGCAGCTTCAGCGGCGTCAGCCCCGGCTCGACGACGACGTAGTTCTCGAAGTAGAGGACCCGCTCCAGGTCCTTCAGCGTCATGTCGAGGAGCAAGCCCACCCGGCTCGGCAGCGACTTGAGGAACCAGATGTGCGCCACCGGCGAGGCCAGCTCGATGTGGCCCATGCGCTCGCGGCGGACCTTCTGCAGCGTCACCTCGACGCCGCACTTCTCGCAGATGATCCCCTTGTATTTCATCCGCTTGTACTTGCCGCACAGGCACTCGTAGTCCTTGGTCGGACCGAAGATCCTGGCGCAGAACAGGCCGTCGCGCTCCGGCTTGAACGTCCGGTAGTTGATCGTCTCGGGCTTCTTGATCTCGCCGAAGGACCACGAGCGGATCCGCTCCGGGCTCGCGATCGAGATCTGGATCTCGTCGAAGCGCTGGGTGCCGCCGACCTGGCCGAAAATCTTCAACAGCTCATTCATCGGGTCTTCTCCCGCAAGGAGATCGGTTCAGGCGCGAAAGCCGCGGGGGCAAGCCCGCGGCTCCCTGGCGCCGAAGGAGCGTCAGTTCAGCTCGACGTTCAGGCCGAGCGACTGCAGCTCCTTGACGAGGACGTTGAACGACTCCGGCACGCCGGCCTCGAAGGTGTCGTCGCCGCGGACGATGGACTCGTAGACCTTGGTCCGCCCGGACACGTCGTCGGACTTCACCGTCAGCATTTCCTGCAGCGTGTAGGCGGCGCCGTAGGCCTCCAGCGCCCAGACCTCCATCTCGCCGAAGCGCTGGCCGCCGAACTGGGCCTTGCCGCCCAGCGGCTGCTGCGTGACCAGGCTGTAGGGGCCGATCGACCGGGCGTGGATCTTGTCGTCGACCAGGTGGTGCAGCTTGAGCATGTAGATGTAGCCGACCGTCACCTTGCGCGCGAACTCGTCGCCGGTCCGGCCGTCGTAGAGCGTCGCCTGCCCGGTCACGTTGAGCCCGGCCTTGCCGAGGAGCTCGACGATGTCGCTCTCGCGCGCCCCGTCGAACACCGGCGAGGCCACAGGGACGCCGGGCCGAAGGTTCTCGGCCAGCTCCAGGATCTGCTCGTCGGCCAGATCGGCGATCTGCTCGGCGAACTGGTGCTCGCCGTAGATCTCCTTCAGCCGCTCGCGAAGCTCGCCGGCCCCGTTCCGCCGGGCCCCGTCGACCATGTCGCCGATCTGCTCGCCGAGGCCGGCGCAGGCCCACCCCAGGTGCGTCTCCAGGATCTGGCCGACGTTCATGCGCGAGGGGACGCCGAGCGGGTTAAGCACGATATCGACGTTGGTGCCGTTGGGCAGGTAGGGCATGTCCTCGATCGGGATGATCTTGGAGATGACGCCCTTGTTGCCGTGACGCCCGGCCATCTTGTCGCCCGGCTGCAGCTTGCGCTTCACCGCGACGAACACCTTGACCATCTTCATCACGCCGGGCGGCAGGTCGTCGCCGCGCTGCACCTTCTCGACCTTGTTCTCGAAGCGCTGCTCCAGCCGGGAGATGCCCTCCTCGAAGGCCGAGCGCAGCGCCTCGACGTCGGCCATGACCGCGTCGTCGGCCACCACCGTCTGCGCCCACTGGCCGGGGGTGAAGCTCGCAAGGATCTCCTCGCTGACCGACCTCGTCCTTGGTCATGCCCTTCGGCCCGCTGACGATGGTCTGGCCGAGCAGCATCTCGCGCAGCCGGTTGTGGAAGTTGCGCTCGAGGATGACCCGCTCGGAGTCGCGGTCCTTGGCCAGGCGCTCGATCTCGGAGCGCTCGATGGCCAGCGCCCGCGCGTCCTTCTCGACGCCGCGGCGGGAGAAGACGCGCACCTCCAGCACCGTGCCGGAAACGCCCGGCGGCACCTTCAGCGAGGTGTCGCGGACGTCGGCGGCCTTCTCGCCGAAGATCGCCCGGAGCAGCTTCTCCTCCGGCGTCATCGGCGTCTCGCCCTTGGGCGTCACCTTGCCGACCAGGATGTCGCCCGGCTTCACCTCGGCGCCGATGTAGACGATCCCCGCCTCGTCGAGGTTCTTCAGCGCCTCCTCGCCGACGTTGGGGATGTCGCGGGTGATCTCCTCCTGGCCGAGCTTGGTGTCGCGGGCCATCACCTCGAACTCCTCGATGTGGATCGAGGTGAAGACGTCGTCGCGGACCAGCCGCTCGGAGATCAGGATCGAGTCCTCGAAGTTGTAGCCCTGCCACGGCATGAAGGCGACGAGCACGTTGCGCCCGAGCGCCAGCTCGCCCAGCTGCGTCGACGGCCCGTCGGCGATGATGTCGCCGGCCTCCACCGTCTCGCCCACCTTCACCAGCGGCCGCTGGTGGATCGTCGTGTTCTGGTTCGAACGCTGGAACTTGAGCAGGTTGAAGATGTCGACGCCCGGCGACGTGTGCGAGGTCTGGCCGGTGGCGCGGATGACGATGCGCGTGGCATCCACCTGATCGACCACGCCCGAGCGCTTGGCCACGATCGCCGCCCCGGAGTCGCGGGCGACCGCCATCTCCATGCCGGTGCCGACCAGCGGCGCCTCGCTCCTGAGCAGCGGCACCGCCTGGCGCTGCATGTTCGAGCCCATCAGCGCCCGGTTGGCGTCGTCGTTCTCGAGGAACGGGATCAGCGCGGTCGCGACCGAGACGAGCTGCTTCGGCGAGACGTCGATGAAGTCGATGTCGCCGGCCCGCGCCATGACGAAGTCGTTGCCGCGGCGGCAGCTGATCAGGTCGGAGGTGAACCGGCCCTCGCCGTCCAGCTCGGCGTTGGCCTGGGCGATGGTGTACTTGCCCTCCTCCATCGCCGACAGGTAGATGACGTCGTCGACCACCCGGCCCTCCTCGACCCGCCGGTACGGCGTCTCGATGAAGCCGTAGCGGTTGACCTGGGCGAACGTCGCCAGCGAGTTGATCAGGCCGATGTTCGGCCCCTCCGGCGTCTCGATCGGGCAGATCCGGCCGTAGTGGGTCGGGTGCACGTCGCGCACCTCGAAGCCCGCGCGCTCGCGCGTCAGCCCGCCCGGGCCCAGCGCCGACAGCCTTCGCTTGTGGGTGATCTCCGACAGCGGGTTGGTCTGGTCCATGAACTGGCTGAGCTGCGACGAGCCGAAGAACTCGCGCACCGCCGCCGCGGCCGGCTTGGCGTTGATCAGCTCCTGCGGCATCACCGTGTCGATGTCGACCGAACTCATCCGCTCGCGGATCGCCCGCTCCATCCTGAGCAGCCCGACGCGGTACTGGTTCTCCAGCAGCTCACCGACCGAGCGCACCCGGCGGTTGCCGAGGTGGTCGATGTCGTCGATCTCGCCCCGCCCGTCCTTCAGGTCCACCAGCACCTTGACGACCGCGAGGACATCCTCCTTGCGCAGCGTCCTCAGCGAATCGTCGGTGGTGAAGCCGAGCCGGGAGTTCATCTTCACCCGGCCGACCGCCGAGAGGTCGTAGCGCTCGGGGTCGAAGAACAGGCCGCGGAACAGCACCTCGGCGGTGTCGATGGTCGGCGGCTCGCCCGGGCGCATCACCCGGTAGATGTCGAACAACGCCTCCTCGCGGCTGGAGTTGCGGTCGACGGCCAGGGTGTTGCGGATGTACGGCCCGACGTTCATGTGGTCGATGGCCAGCGACCGGATCTCGACGATGCCGGCCTTCTTCAACGCTTCGAGGTTGGCCTCGGTGATCTCCTCGCCGGCCTCGATGAAGATCTCGCCGGTCTCCTCGTTGATGACGTCCTCGGCGATGTAGCGGCCGGCCAGATCCTCGTCGGGAACGAGCTGCTCGGTGACGCCCTTGGCGCGACAGCTCGCGCAGCAGCTTGGGCGTGAGCTTCGTGCCGGCCTCGGCGATGCGCTCGCCGCTGTTCGCGTCGATGAGGTCGCGCTGCAGCTTCACCCCGCGCATCCGCTCGGGGCGGAACTCGGTCTTCCAGCCGCCGTCGCCGAGGTGGAACGTCACCTTGTCGTAGAAGTAGTCGAGGATCTCCTCGGCGGTCATGCCGGTGACCTCGGCCTGCTCCAGGCCCCGGCCCTCGGCGCCGCGCTCCTGGCGCAGCAGCTCGGTGGCGCGGCCGTCGAGCGCCATCAGCAGCGTCGTCACCGGCAGCTTGCGCCGACGATCGATGCGGACGTAGACGAGGTCCTTGGCGTCGAACTCGAAGTCCAGCCACGAGCCGCGGTAGGGGATCACCCGGGCGGCGAAGAGGTACTTGCCCGAGGCGTGGGTCTTGCCCTTGTCGTGGTCGAAGAACACGCCGGGCGAGCGGTGCATCTGCGAGACGATCACCCGCTCGGTGCCGTTGACGACGAACGTGCCGTTGTCGGTCATCAACGGCATGTCGCCCATGTAGACGTCCTGCTCCTTGATGTCGCGGATGGAGCGGGCGCCCGTCTCCTCGTCGACGTCCCAGACGACCAGGCGGAGCGTCACCTTCAGCGGCGCGGCGTAGGTCATGCCGCGCTGCTGGCACTCCTCGACGTCGTACTTGGGCTCCTCGAACTCGTACTTGACGAACTCGAGGGTGCCGCGGGAGGAGAAGTCGCTGATCGGGAAGACCGACTTGAACACCTCCTGCAGGCCGCTGTCGGAGCGTTGGTCCGCCGGCCCCTCGCGCTGCAGGAACTGATCGTAGGAGCTCTTCTGCACCTCGATCAGGTTCGGCATCGGCACGGCGGCGGCGATGCGTCCAAAGCTCTTCCGAACGCGCTTGCGA